>CAWBTP010000009.1:145000-215718 GCA_963791795.1 uncultured Acidimicrobiia bacterium | reverse complement strand
GCGCTGTTCCTCGAAACGCGGCTCCCGGAGTTGCCTATGTCGGTTCGGAGGCCTGCGCGGGTTGTCACGCCTCTCTCTACGAACGATATCGAAAAACCGGAATGGGTCGATCGATGTCGCTGCGCCTCTGACTCCTTCCCAACTGAACCGCCTACCAAATCCCGTCACAGTCTTTCAGCAAAACATCAAACGCAATTCGACGACGTTCCGGCAGGCGTCGGATCTCTACCAGAGCCAGTATGAATTGGAGGAGAGTGGCAAAGAGATTTTTCGTGCCACCCACAAGCTGGAATACGTCATTGGCTCTGGCTCGAACGGTCAGAGTTATGTCGTTCGGCGTGGAGAATCTTTGTTTCAAGCTCCCTTGTCCTACTATTCGAAGCCGGCCAAGTGGGATCTTTCACCGGGGTTCGAATTGCAAGATGCCGCCTTCAACCGTCCAATCGCGGCAGGATGTGTCGCTTGCCACAGCGGCAGAGCCAATGCGGTTCGAGATCGCTTGGCAGTTTATGGCGAACCGGCGTTTCATGAACTGGCGATCGGGTGTGAAAACTGTCACGGCCCCGGGCAACTCCATGTCACCGAGCGCTCCAAAGGCTTGCCCGTGTCGAAAAGTGGCGATACCAGCATCGTGAATCCCTCGCGACTGTCGCCGTGGCTCGCAGACAACATCTGCATGAATTGCCATCAGACCGGCAGCACCCGTGTGCTGCAGCCCGGCAAGGATCATCTGGATTTCCGCCCGGGCACGCCGCTCAACGATACCGTGGGCATCTTTCGGGCCAGGGCGAAAAAGTCGAGCGCCGACTTGCTGGAGCACTATTCCTCGATGGTGCTGAGCCGTTGCTATCAAAAAAGTGACCGGAAGTTGAGCTGTGTTGGTTGCCATAGTCCTCACAGCGAACCTTCGCCCGTTGAGGCTGCCGCCTACTATCGCGAAAAATGCCTTAGCTGCCATACAAACCAGAGCTGTGCCACTCCCTTGCCCCAGCGCTTGGCCCAAACTCCATCAAACAATTGCAGCGGCTGCCACATGCCCAAGCGCGAAATTGGAACCATTGCCCATTCAGCCCTGACCAACCACCGCATTCCCGCTCGAGCGGCGCAACCGGTTCCTGAGCCCGATTTGCCAGTGTCGAGCGGTATACCGGGCGTTCTACATCTGAACGCGCCACCAGGCAAGGAACCTGCAGCAGTACCGCTCCTTACGCAACTTCAGGCTTATGGCGAGCTGCTACCTCAGAATCCCTCTTATCGAGATCGCTATCTCTCAGTTCTCGACCAACTCGCGACCACCCAGCCTCATCATCCATTGGTGCTTTCCGCGCTGGCACGGCGCGAGAAGCTGAAATCAACGCCCGACGGAAATGCTCGAGCATTGCAGTTCCTGTCACAAGCGATTGCGGCCGGATCTGCGTCGGTGATTGACTATCAGGACTTAGCCCAGCTGTTGGCGGAGGCCGGGAGGGCGGCTGAAGCCGTTTTGGTTCTGGAGAAAGCAACCAAACTCTTTCCGTTCACGCCGATGCTTTACAAGCTTCTGAGTCTGCAGCTCATCCAGCAGAAAGACTATGCGAGAGCGCTGCAAACCATGAAGCGACATCTCGACTTGTTCCCGGAGGATGCGTTCATGAGGAACCTGATCAAGCAAGCCGAGGCCGCCCGCCCTCCCAAATAGCCACGTTTTTTCAATTTGCAAGAAAGCCGGCACCATATTCTTAGACATTTTTTGTCCGTCATCGCGCCCGAACGAGGCAATCAGAGATTGTCCAGCATCTTGCACGGCTACGATATTGGTCTTGACTCGAAAAAATCCTTTTGTCACAGTTGTGTCATTAAGGTCCACGGTAATCCAGAGCACAGGTGGAACCGGGCCTTCCCCGCCTGTGCAACCCTCGTCGCGAAGCCCATTGAGTCTAGATCCTTCATCCAGGAGGTTCCGATGTATCCCTTCCAGGTGGATTCCCGGGTGTCTCTCAAAGCAGCAAGTATTCTGGTGGTTTTCGTTCTGCTGTTGGCTTTGCCTGCCGTCAGCCTGGCCCAGAGTTCAACGGCGTCAATCAACGGCACCGTGAAAGACGCATCAGGCAGCATTATTCCAAACGCCGAAGTCTTGCTCACCAACACGCAGACCAACGTCGAACGCAAGGTAACGACGAACGATGTTGGGTACTACGCATTTCTCAATATCATTCCGGGAGAATTTCGGCTTCAGGCGAGTAAGACAGGTTTTAAGACGAGCAAACAATCCGCGTTTACGTTGGTCGTGAATCAGACGGCGACATTCGACCTTACGTTGGAGATCGGCGAAATCAGTCAGGAAGTTACGGTTGAGGCGGTGGGCGCTGAAATTCAAAGTTCGACGGCTGAGCTCGGGGCCGTGGTGGCCAAGCAACAGGTTGTGGATCTGCCGCTCAATGGCAGGAACTTTACGCAATTGCTCTCACTCACTCCAGGTGTCGCGCCGGTGAGTGTTTCCCAGAACTCGGGCGGGTTTGGCGGGACGACCACCGCAGGAGCTGCCTTCGTGTTCCCGTCGATCAATGGGCAGAACAACCGCAGCAATTTTTTCCTGCTGGACGGCGTGAACAACCAGGGTGCTTTCACCAGCACCTATGCGGTGGCGCCGATCATCGACACCATCCAGGAATTCAAGGTGCAATCGCACAATGACCAGGCGGAGTTTGGCGCTGCCCTGGGTGGAATCATCAATGTCGTGTCAAAGTCTGGGACGAATGAGTATCACGGCGTTCTGTGGGAATTCCTTCGTAACGATGTACTCGACGCCAGAAATCCTTTTCTGACTACCAAGACACCTTTCCGGCAGAACCAGTACGGTGCCGCTGGCGGTGGCCCGATTATCAAGAACAAGACCTTCTTCCACGCGGGCTGGCAGGGATTCAAGTTTCGCAGAGCCTCGGAAGGACTTTACCGCGTGCCGACGGAAGCCAATCTGCGCGGCGATTTCAGCGACGATCCACGACAGATCTATAATCCGTTTACGACCCGGCCCAATCCGAGCGGCACGGGATTCATTCGCGATCCTTTCCCCGGCAACATCATCCCCACGACCTTGCTCAACCAGGGAATGTTGACCTATGCCAGAACGATGTTACCGGCGCCCATCAATACGGGTGTCCCCAACCGTAATGCTCGCGACACGACCCCATTCGTTCAGGATCAAAACGAGTGGACCTTTAAGATTGACCAAACCCTTGGAGATAACGATCAAGTCTGGTTCCGCTATACGGCCTTCGACCTCGATCAGTCACAGTCTGCGAACTCACGTCCTGTGCTTTCAACAATTGGGGAACGAGCCGGCAAGAACTGGGCGGCCAGTTGGAATCGGACGTTCAGCCCCACCACGGTGCTCCAGGCGCAGTACGGGCGTGTGCATGTTCGTTACGACGACTACACGCGCTTCGTCAATGCTCCCGCTGATTTCGATAAGCAGGTGGGCTTCGTGGACACCTTCTCGCGGAACTTTAACGCTGAAGATTCGACTTTGTTTCCCGCTATCGGCGTAGCTAATTACTTCGGCGGTGGTGAGAGTAACTCGTTGAACCCGGACATTTCCGATATCCACCATTTCACGGGGAACCTCTCGAAAATAGTCGGCTCGCACAACTTCAAGTTCGGTGGAGAGTTCAGTTCCAGCAACTTCCAGGCCTATTACAACAGCGCCAGCGTCGGCTTTGCAGTTCCTCAAACCCAGAATCCTGCCAGTCCGGCCGGCACTGGAAACGAACTGGCCTCCTGGATCTTGAGTGTCCCCGACTCCGCCGGCCGCCGCAACGTTCACGAAACCGTCCGGTGGGGCGGAGTGTTGGGGCTGTTCTTCCAGGATCAGTGGAAGGTCACTCCAAAGCTTACTGTCAATCTCGGACTTCGGTATGACCGGACTTACCAACCTCCTTACGGCGCGACGGATTCGGTAGGCGAGAACGGAGGCATTGAGACCGGTGCTTACGATATGTCGCGCGGCAAGTATATTGTTCAAGTACCGGTGCCGCTTTGCTCGCAACGTGGAAAAGCGCCCTGCATTCCAGACCCGGGCTTGCCGGCGAACGTGGAGATTTCACCCACAGGGAAGATCTACAAGGACACCACCGACAACTGGCAACCGCGCTTTGGTATGGCGTATCGCCTTAGCAATGAAACGGCATTGCGCGGTTCTTTCGGAATGTTTTTTGAGAACTGGGCTGGAGTTACTCAGACCGCTCAGAACTACGAAGGAGGGTGGCCCGATGTAGCGCAGCAACTGGGGAACAACATTAACAACCGGTTGGCTGAAGAGGGACCGCTGCCCAACAGGATCGGGCAAAACCCGTTCCCGGAAGGCTTGTTCCCAGCCCCAACACCGTTCAACCAGGTGTTATGGTACATGGATCCCAATCACAAGAACGCCTATTCGATGCAGTGGAACATGGGCGTTCAGCATCAGCTCAACAGTACGACGGTGGTCACGGCGAACTACGTCGGATCCGGCAGCCGGCGGTTGATGCTAGGCGGTTACTACAACACCGCCCTTACGCCCGGGCCCGGTAACCCGAGAGATCGGTCCCCCTACCCGTATATTCTGCCAACGTTTTACGATCGCAGTTGGGGGCGAAGCAATTACCACTCATTCCAGTTCCTGCTGGACAAGAAGTACAGCAACGGATTGGCCTACATGGTGTCTTACACGTATGGGAAGGCCATCGATATCGGAAGCTCTGGTTGGTATGGCGTTGAAGGACACTCCGTGCAAGATCCCTACAACTTCAACAACGACCGGAGCATTTCGGGATTCGATCTGACGCAGGTTTTGACCGTCAACTGGGTCTACCAGCTGCCGTTCGGTCCGGGCATGAAGTGGAATCCCAGCAACAAAGTGCTCGCGCACATCATCGGCAACTGGCAAGTGAACGGCATTGTTCTGCTACGCTCCGGCACGCCGTATAACCTCACCGTTCCCGGAGACAGCGCAAATACTGGGAATGCGAGCGGGTACCTCCGGCCCAACTACAATGGCAGTGGAGTCACAGTCGACAACCCATCGCCGGCAAAATGGTTCAATACCGCGGCCTTCTCGGTTCCGGCGAACTTCACCTTTGGAAACTTCGGCCGGCACGTGCTGAGGACGGACGGTTGGGAGAATCTGGATGTCTCCATCTTCCGCCAGTTCCCAATTACGGAGGGCAAACGCCTGGAGTTCCGGGCCGAAATGTTTAACGCCTTCAACAACGTGGTTTACGGCAGCCCCGAACAACAACATTACTAGCGGTGACTTTGGAAGAGTGTTCGGTGTCGCTAAACAGCCGCGACAGATTCAGATGGCACTGAAGTTTCTTTTCTGAACGTGGGTTTTTGCTCTTGTTGCAGTCAGGCCACGGCGATTGTTCAGATCGCCGTGGCTTTTTTGTTTTAGTGGTCTTCCTGATACACGATTGAGAGGGGTAGAATATCAGGATGGATTTTCAACGAGCTTGAGCCAGTGAAGCTCAGTTGTTTGAACCTCATCGAAGGGCTAAGAGGAATCCAATGATATGTTATGCTGTTGTCTGAGAGATTCCACAGACGCACAGGAGTGTGTAACCAAGCTCTTCAAGAGGCACAATTGCATCAAAAGAAACGCCACCCCGGCAGATGTCAAGCCGGGCCCGGAATTCAGCCCATGCCTCGTGGCTTGAAGGAACTCCGACTACCAGTCCTCATTGCCCTTCTGAGCTTGTGCCTTCATGCCGCTCAGAACCCCTCAACCTGTAAGGGCCCACAGGAGCTGGAACAGGCCATCGCCAACCAGCCCTCAGCCGGCGCCTACAACGCGCTTGGCGCACACTTCGCGCAGCGCAACGAGTTTGGTTGTGCCATCCCAGCGTTTGACAAAGCGTTGCAACTCGACGCGAAGTCCTGGGAGACTCGCTACAATCTGGGCCTGGCACTGCTGCAAAAAGGCGACCGAGAGCGGGCTGCGCGCGAACTGCGTCAGGTGGTGACCCAGAAGCCTGACTTGCTGAATGCCCGCAACGCCTTGGGAACTCTCTACTATGACATGGGCGAACTGCAGCAGGCTGAAGAACAATTCCGCGCAGCGATCAGGCTCGACGGCCGCTCGGGCTATTCACTCTTTTATCTGGGTCAAGTTCTGATAGCTCAAAGACGCTTCTCCGCAGCGATCACTTATTTGAAGCAATCAATCGCCATCGATCCACAGCAGTTCGCTCCACAACTGGCGCTTAGCGTCGCTTACTCTGAGAACGGCAATCTTCAGGAGGCTATCGGCGCATTGACTCAGATGCGCCAGAGATTCCCAAAGGCACCGGAAGTTCCCTTCAACCTCGGGACAGCCTATGCCCAGCAAAAGCGCTTCAAAGAGGCGGCAGCTGCCTACAAAGAAGCGTTGCAACTGGATCCTCAGAACTCCGTGGCGCGGCTCTCTTTGGTTAAGGCGTTGGTGTCTGACTTTCAGTACGAGGCTGCCCTCCCTGAGATCCGCGACTATGCCCGGCAGCATCCCGGAGATTTCGAGGCGCGATACATGTGTGGCCTGGCTCTGCGGGGTGTGGGGAATTACACCGAGGCTGAGATCGGAACTTCGGCAGGCCGATAAGCTGGGCCCAGACCATCCTGACGTCACGTACAATCTCGGTTTTGTTTTTGCCCGGTTGGGCAAGTTGGAAGAGGCCAGGCAGTACCTCGAGAAAGCCAAACGCCTGAACCCGGAATCGGAAGACGCCCGCTACCAACTTGCTTCTGTGCTTCGCAAACTCAACGAATCGGCGCAGGCGCGGCAGGAATTTGAAAGTTTCGAACAGAAGAAGCGGCAGAGTCAGGAAGAAAACGCGGGTGGGGCCAAGGGCAGCGAAGGCAACAAGCTCCTGGAAGAAGGCAATCCCCAACGCGCGGTGGAGCTGTATCGCGATGCTCTGAAGCTGGATCCGAATAATCCCAAGACACACTATAACCTGGCCTTGGCTCTAAACCGGCTGGGCGATCAACCGGCAGAACAGCAAGCGTTGGAGCGAGCAGTTCAGTTGGACCCAAAGTTTGCCCTGGCTCGGAATCAGCTCGGTCTGCTGTACATCGCATCAGGCAAGATGCAGGATGCCGAGGCTCAACTGAAGGCTGCTATTGAACTCGACCCACAGTTCGCCGAAGCCCAAAGCAATCTAGGTACTCTCTACGGACAACAGAACCGCCATGACCTCGCTGAGAAGCTTTTCCGCGAGGCAGTAGAAAACAACCCACGCTATCTTCAGGCGTATTTGAACCTCGGACTCACGCTCGCAGCCACCGGCCGCTTTGCGGAATCGGAGAAGGAACTGCAGACGGCTCTTAACCTGGACCCCAAAGACGCCGGAACCCTGACAGCTTTGGGAATGGTTCAAGCACGGCGTGGCAAGGCTTCCGAATCGGTGCACTTGTTTCGTAGAGTCGTGGCATTGCAGCCCGGCTTCGTGGAGGGGCATCTCAACCTGGGAATTGCACTGGCGGACAGTTACGACCTGGAAGGTGCGTTGAGTTCGTTCTCCGAAGCCGTGCGTCTTGCACCCAACGCAGCGGCAGCCCGGTACAACAAAGGTCGTGTCCTTTTCGATCTGCATCGCTACGAAGAAGCGCGCACCGAACTCAACCGAGCGGCGGAATTGGCACCCCATCAATCACCCACGCTCTATAGTTTGGCTTTGCTGGAACGCCAGCTAAACAACAGCCAGAGAGCAGCAGAACTCCTGCAGCGCGTGGTCGCGTTGGAGCCGCGCAATGCCGTGGCGTTCCATCTGCTCGCTCAAAACCTGGCTCAGCTGGGTCGGAACTCAGAAGCCATCCACCAATGGCAAAGAGCCGTAGAGCTCGATCCGGAGCATGGCGAAGCGCTTTACAACCTGGCGCGCAGTTTGCAAAAGGAAGATCCTGCCAAGGCCCGCCTGTACCAGGAGCGGTTTGCTGCGCTGCAGCAGAAACGCCAGATGACCGATCAGGCGGACACGTTAGGTAACTTCGGTCTGGCCTCTGCACAAGCCCGAGATTGGCCTCAGGCCGTGGCTCGCCTCAAGGAAGCTCTTGAGGTCTGCGGGCGGTGCAAATCTCTCGGGGATATCCACAAGAATCTTGGGCTCATCTATTGTCGCTCAGGCGATTTGCGGAACGGCGAAGAGCAATTACGGCTGGCTTTGAAGCTCAAGCCCAACGACCCGGATGTGCTAAAGGCCCTGCAGGTAGTTGCCAGCCTCACTCCTAAACGGACCAATAGCCAATAATCCAGTCCTTTGCCTACTGCGACAGTATCGCAGTTCTCGCGATTGTCGCAGGAGGCTTGGAGCTTTGAAAAAATTGCATCGGGAACCCTGAACCATATTGGTTTCTAACCCACAGCCAAAAACGCGTGCGGAGCGCGCGTTCCATCAGGGTGGAGCTTCCCCCTGCGCACGCTTCTTGCGGCGACAGACTGCGGAGGCGCCACATTCGATGAAACCGCGTCCCCTTGGAAAACGGGCGACTTCAGGGGGTTCAGCGCTTCCCCAGCGCGGCTCTCAACCAGTCAACACCCTTCTCTCGATGGCATAGCAAGCAAGCGTTTGGACTCTCCTCCTTCCCAAAACGCTCGAGCCTCGCAACATTGGGCTTGTCGTCGATTTGGTGCGTTCTCGCCCGAAAGAGCATACTGTTCATGATAGCGGGCATGTGGCAAGAAACGCAGCGACTTCCATCCGATTCGGGGGCGTGTCGCGTATGCGTGGGCGTTTTCAGCGATCGAGTCGAGTGGCACTGGATACACATGCGATCGGAATCTGCCGCAAATCGCAAGGACTTGGGATTGTCTGCGGCATCCTTCCCATGCACATCGTGGCAGTGTCCGCAATTGACTTGACCCTTCTGGAAGCAGGCTGAACGCTGGAGAGATTCAACAATAAAGGTCGTTTCTCTAAAGCGCCCATCTTTGTAGAAAGCCTTGCGAGAAAATTCTCCAAAGGGCCGGCTCTTGTTCGGAGGATAGAACGTGGGACTAGAAGGCCAGTAGTTGAGTTCCCCGTGTGGCCCTGGATCGCGCACGGCCGACTGGCGGTGGCATTGGCCGCAAATCGCTAGGTATTCGCGGCTTGTGATTTTCGTGAAGCCAACAGGTGGCTCCGCTGCCTGCTTGTCGTAACGTCGTCCGGCACGCATGGCGTTGACATGGCGACCGGACGGTCCATGACACATCTCGCAATTGATGCCGGGCTCGCGGAATTGGAGATGATCCGCTTCGAAACCACCGTCCTTCGTATTTCGCAGCTGGCTAGTGTGGCAGACGGCGCAATTCGCCTCGTAGCTGGTGACGGAAGTGAATTTCTCAAAGGTCGTGACATCGGCGCGGGCAGAACCCTCCGGATCGATAATCTTCCAGAAGTTCAGCCATCGCTTGTGGAGAACATTGTACTGGAGGGGAAAGACGTGAATCTGCCCGTTGGGCAGCCGCGTAGCGTAGGCCTGCTGCCACTTGGATCCGATTGTGTAGTCCACGGGATAGCGAACCCACGCACCCGCGGAGGTCTTGATTTCGAAGAAATGCTTTCCTTTCTCCTTCAACATCCGCGCATACGGAAAGCGGCTGCCTCCTTCTACGACATCCAACTGAGCTCCGCTCCACGTTAACACGTCTCCACCATCAAAGGTTTCCCCAGGACCAAAGTCGCCAATGACGTTAGCCGGATCATAGGCACGGAACATGCGTGCCATGCCCGTCTGCTGCCAGTTATGGTGCTGCTCTGAATGACAGGAGCGACAGCTTTCACTGCCGGCATAGTTCGGTGCACCACGGGCGTCGTCATCGGTAGCCGCGTTAGACGCTGAAGCTTTGAGTTGGTCCTGGTGCTTGCGAGCCCTGGCGGAGAGTTCTTCGAGGAATCTTTGGAACTCCTCGGCGCCGCCTATACTCCTGCTCTGATGAATTCGCCTCAGTTGCTCCACAGCTTTGCCTTGTAGCGTAGTGTTCAACGCCTGAGCAGTCGCAAAGTTCAACGCCGCTTCCTGGGCCTGCCCGTCCGTGAGCAGGCCGAGTCCCAGCAGGTAGGCAATCTCGCCATCTGCCGGATTCAACTGCCGGGCAGTAGTCAGCAATCTCAGCGACTCCTTGAGAAGTTGTGTCCGTGGCTTACCCGGAGCTAGCGACAGCCCTTCGGTAATTTCTGCTCTGCCGAGTGCAAAATAGGCCGATGCTTTCAGTTGACGGGAAATCGCTGGCCACTCGGCAGCTCCAACGGAGAGCGGAGGCGCGAATTCATCGAGGTAACGCAGCGCAAGTTTTGCGCTCACCCGTGCGTCCGCGAGCTGCGACTGTTGAATGTAGACGTTGGCCAAGGGCACGAGCAACAAAGGATTTTCGGGAAGAAGGTCGAGAGATTCACGACCATAGCGGAGTGCTTGAGAATAGTCGCCAAGTTCGATGAACGCTTTCGAGGCAATCTCGAGTGCCTGGGGCAAGAGCCATGAGGTCGGAAAACTTGCCAGGAATATTTCGGCCAGACGTGCTTTCTCCGGCGCGAGATTCGGAGCGAACAACCCTGTTAATGCGCGCCGTTCCAGCTCGCTCTCGACTTGATCAGCGATGGTGTAGGCTTTCCGGTTCTGACTGGATACGACGGTGTCGAACTCTTGTCCTTGGATCTGCCAAGAAATGGCAGCCAGAAAGGCCACTGCACAGACTTCCAGGACGCAAAGAAGGAATCGCCTAGATCGCCGTCTGGCACTGGAAGTTCGGTCCGGTCCGGTTGAAAGCATGCCAACTAGTAGTTTGCCGTCGTGCTTCGGCATCGGATTACAACGAGGACAATTTTCGAGTGGAGCTTCACCGCTCGTCATACCTCATCTTGACCTAGTTTGGAACTCCAGGCGACTACCGACTACAAGGGAACGATCAGTCTGCGACGGGGAATCGCATCATGTTCCTTTGCTCGGGTGTCAAGGAGTCCCAAACGGAACGTGGCAGTGAAGCGACTTCACGACTGTTGTCCGAATACCAGCGACGTACATAACGCATACTAACAAGGGCGCGAGGAACATCGGTGGTATTCGGTGTGCCTCGGTGCAACGCCCAGGGATGCCGGATGAGCACGTCACCGATCTCCAGCGGAACCGGCTGCATCTCAATTTCACCGGCTTCCACCGCCCGGAGCGCTTCCTTCCTCGGCATCCGGTGGGTCCCGGGCGCGATTTCGATAGGACCATTTTCTGGCACAATCCGAACCAAGCCAAAGCTGACTGCCAACACGTAGGCGGGCAGCGAGAGGTCTGGAATTTCGGTGAACAGCGGCCGCTGATAGTCGACATGAATGCCTTGGTAATCTGATCCGTGAAGCGACACATCACAGCCCCACTGATCGGCGACTGCTGTGTCGTCCATCACGCTGTGCACAATGCTGAGCACCTGAGTGTCAAAGAAGAATTCTGGAGCAAAGCAGGGTGGTGCGAAAGGCATCGCCAGAAAATGGCGATGCGCGCCGCGGTTAGGCTTGTGGCGGTGGTTCTGAAGATACGTGACTAGAACCGGCCAAAACGCCTCTCGGCAAGCATCGATCAACGGCCGCGCGACGTGTTCTCTCAGTATGCAATAGCCCTGGTCGCGGACCTCCGTGATCTTGTCGTGAATTCCCTGCAACTTGATCGCCCTCCGTAGTCGTCGAGTTTGGCAAACCTGGTGGGCTTAAGCAAGATGAGGGCGAATGGCTAGAAACAACAGACCCGTGAACTAATCGGTAGCGTTTTTGATGATTGGGAGAGGGAACTGGGCGAGGTTGGTTGCGGGTGCGGGATTTGAACCCGGAGCTTTGGGTTATGAGCCGACTAAAACAAACTACCGTCTTTGCCTCCCATTGACTGCTCGTCCTTGCATCACGGTTATCCAAGGTGTTCTATGGTTCCCCAGTTTGTTCCCAAGTTGTCCCCAGTTCCGACGGGTTTGGTTCGCTCCCGTGACTGAAAGGAGGCTCCTCTCTATACTTCAATAGACCTCAGCGTTCGGTTATGGACAGAAGGCCACGGAGGTGATACCACTTGCTCTTGGTTGCGTGCGGAACCGTGGAGGTTTCGCCTGGCTTTACCAGCAGCTGAAGGATTGCTCAGGTTTCTACAAAGCTTGGTGGCATCGCAGCCCGCCAATCCATGGTTGGAGCTTGTCTGCTACTGAGAAGCCTGGTTGCCCGGTCATAGTCCTGGCTCAGCCTTCACCTCGTTAGGCAAGCGCTCAATTCGTCCAAGGCAAGTGTTGTCTCCCTTCAAACAGCTTCCAACGTCCACTTTGCTTACAAGACTACAACAGCGTACCGATACCGTTGCGGCTCTGTACTTGTTGATCACTGGTGCGATCGTATCGTTTCATCACGCTCAACTCCCTAGCTGGAGAATTTACTTATCCGTTCACCTGCTGGCCGCCACGGGCATTTGCATGCTCCGCAGGCTCCCTTTGAGGCGCCTGACCGGCGTCACCGGTTTTTTCCGGGACTGGTATCCTGTCCTCTTGTTTCCGGTGCTCTACAAAGAAGTCGAACGGTTCGCCTTGGCCTTTGGCGATTGGAGGCTGACGAAATCCATCCAACAGCTAGAAGTGGCGCTCTTTGGAGGCCATCCCAGCCTGTACGCCAGCTCGCTATACCCGTGGTTACCGTTGTCGGAGTATCTGCACTTTTGTTACTTTGCGTATCTGCTGCTTCTGCCAATCGTCGGCGGTTGGTGGTACTTTACCGGTCGGCGCCATAACTTTCACGAGCTTATGCTGCTAGTGAGCACAACACTGCTCAGCAGCTATGTTTTCTTCATGTCCTATCCGGTGGACAGTCCTTTCTACCTCTTCAGGCCGCTGGAGGCGCCTTTGACCGATGGATTCTTCTATCGGCTCGTCCACTTCTTCTCGGATCGCGGCGGCGCCCGAGGTGGCGCTTTCCCGAGTGCGCACGTTTCAGTCTCGCTTGTCATCTGGATCGTTGCGTGGCAGCGACAGCGGCTCATGGCTTGGGTCTTGGCACCCGTGATCGCAGGGTTGGTTGGAGCGACCGTATACGGAAGGTTCCACTATTTATTAGATGTGCTGGCGGGACTTCTTGTCGCAGTCCTGGTCACGGAAGGTTACCGCCTGTGCCGGGCGACGGATGTTGCGTGTCGTCAAAACTTCGTCAGGCAGTAAATTCAAGCAATCAGGTGCGCGCACCGGAACGGACCCTATGCTATAAATCTGGTCCCATGGTCTCATTTTTCAACGGCTTCCTCACGTGCCTCAACGCTTTCTTCCGCTCTCGCTACAACATCGGCCTCGAGATCCCTGCACGCTGCGTGGGCAGCGGGGCTTGCAGGCGGTTGGAATCAACGGAACTCCTAGGAGGCTTCCAGGAAGCCGCGTCGGCGAGGTCGATACCTCTGGAGCATCTACTCCTGAGTGCGCAACCTTCGCGTTCGGCTGATACCAGGACGTCACAAAACCGCGAGAACTAAGAAAGAATCCAGTATCATGGACAACCTTGAGATGGGCCTTGACTGGCGAAATTGACAGATTTATACGTGAGCCCGATATCAGCTCTTGCTTGACCAGCAAAGATCGTAGCCGTTGGTGTTGTGGAATTTAAGGCTGCCGGGTCGTTCGGGGTTCTCGGAATGCTCGACGCCAGTAAATACTCAACGGCCGCCACCGCAGAAGCCTGTGTCCTGATAACAGACAGGTAGATTCTCCTCCTCAGCCTCCGAACTTGACCTATGAATCCGACTTCGCCGACCTACTACCGCATCGCCAGGCGAGTGATTCGTGGATGTCGTTGTCACTTGACGCTGGCTTTCCTTGCGGTTGCAGTGCTGGTCACATCATGTGCCAAAGAATCAAGCACCAAGATAGACAACCAGCTCACCACGCTCGGTCGAGTTGAAGTGACCGCGCGACTGCTTGAGATCCCGGGCGAATTTCCTGCCAATGATCTATATAACTATGCCTACGTCTTGAAGTACCAGGTGTTGGAGGTGCATCGAGGCAACGTCGATGCCAAGGAGATCTTTGTGGCTCACTACAACCCTCTCAAGCCTCGATCGGGAGCGCAGGACGAAGGCTCGGGCAAAGTCGGCGGCACCGTCAGTGCGTTCAAGGCGGGAGACACTCATCGCATGGCGCTGGAGTGGCCACTGGACCAGCACTGGATGGGTGGAATCATCGACAAGTACTTTGGCCAGCAAGGTGTCCGTTATTGGGCCCTCTGGACCAACGGCGTCCAGAAATAGGTCTTTTCGAGGTTTGAACATGACAATCTCAAACTCAGATCGAAGATGTTTTTGTTTCTGCCTGCTCTTCAGCTTGGTCGTGGGTTCAACAGAGAGCAGAGCCCAAAGACGAACCATGCGGCCAGTCGTGCGAGGGAAGCACTACGCGGTATCCTCCATGAAAGCGGCTGCAACGCTCACCGCAGAACGAATTCTCCAGAAGGGCGGCAATGCTTTCGACGCGGCGGTTGCCGGACAGGCAGTCCTGGGGCTCGTCGACGCTGCCGGAAATGGTCCAGGCAGTGACGCTGTTCTGCTGGTCTATGATGCCCGTTCCAAGAAAGTCTTCTCGCTGAATGCGGAAGGAACAGCGCCGCGGCTCGCCACCATTGAGTGGTACAAAAAGAACCAGAACGGCAAGATCCCGGTCTCTGAGGGATTACTGGCAGCAACGGTCCCAGGAGTCGTTGACGCCTGGTACATCCTTTTGGACCGCTGGGGAACGATGAACTTCGCCGAGGTTCTGGCGCCCGCGATTGAGGTAGCGGAACAGGGGTTTCCGCTCGGCGACAGTTTGGCCTCCGCTATCGCCGGCAGTAAGAAACTTCGCAAATTCCCATCCAGTGCCAAGGTCTACTACCCGGAGGGCAAGACGTTAAAGGCCGGAGAGATCTTCCGAAACCCGGATCAGGCACGCACTTTGAAGAGACTGGTCGAAGCGGAGCGCGAGAACGCCCACAAGGGACGCCGCGAAGCCTTGCGGGCTGCGCGAGACCGATTCTACAAGGGGGATATTGCCCGTGAGATGGCAAAGTTTTCTGAAGAGAATGGCGGACTTTTCCGCTATGAGGACTTTGCCGAATACACCGCCAAGGTAGAAACTCCCGTGTGGACGGACTATCGAGGTTACCGGGTCTACAAGAACCCCTCGGCCTCGCAAGGTCCAGCCGAGCTGTTCGCCTTGAACCTGCTGGAAAGCGCCGACTTGAAAACCATGGGTCACAATAGCGCTGAGTACATTCATGCCAATGTGGAAGCCGTGAAGCTCGCGTTTGCCGACCGGGACACTTATCTGGGTGATACGGACTTCATACGCATTCCCTTTGAGGGCTTGTTGTCTAAAGATTATGCTCGCGAGCGAGGAAAGTTGATCGATCCAAACAAGGCCTCGCTGGAGTTCCGCCCTGGCCAGCCTGAAAAGTTCATGCAAGGGCTAAAACCTATCGAGCGGCCGATCGACATCGATTTCCCTGGAAAGGCAGACCACGAAGGCGACACGAGCTACATTGCTATTGTCGATAGAGAACGCAACATGCTTACTTTCACGCCCAGCCTGCACGATGGTTTCGGCGTCGGTGTGGTGATGGGAGACCTGGGCTTCTCGCTGAACTGCCGAGGCGATGTCTACTCTCTAGTAGGAGGTCATGCTAACGCTCTGGCGCCGCGAAAGCGCCCGCGCAGCACGCTGCAGGGTACGCTGGTCATGAAGGACGGACAGCCGCACATGGTTTTGGGCAGTCCAGGTGGAGACGACCAGTGCCTGCGAACAATACAGACGTTTCTAAACATCGCTGAGTTCGGTATGAACGTTCAGCAAGCCATCGAAGCACCTCGCTGGTCAACCCGTAGTTTCCCTGCTTCGCAGTTTCCGCACACCATGTATCCCGGGGAAATGACGGTGGAGGAGAGAATTCCTGAGTCGGTTCGAGCCACTCTCAAAGGAAAGGGTCATCGCTTGAAGGTTTCAGGTCCGTGGTCGCAAGGGTCTAACGCAGGAATCGTCGTGGATCTGACAACCGGTGTGTTGCATGCAGGAGCCGACCCTCGGGTGGAAGCCTATAGTTTGGCTTGGTAGTTCTGTCGCCTATAGGCAGTGTCGCTTGGTGGTGGTGAGGTTCAAGCTGGGTGAAGTTTGTTAACTTGGTGACCCCTTACCCCCCAGCCCCGCTGCCACGGGGAGAGGGTGGCCGACGGCCGGGCGAGGGGTCCGTCCATAACGGAGACAAACCGTCTCGATCGCAAGAGGTTCCGTTAATTATTCACCGGTGCAGAAGTAGCACACGACGGGACTCAATCAGCGCCCCTTGCCCCGTTCCGCTGGAGCTGTGAAAAAATTCCCCCTTAGTCAAAGGGGCCCGGGGGTTGTCTTGCGAATTGGGAAACCTTCACCTCGTCGCCACTTGGCTCAAATGGCAATGTTCTTTCCTTGGCTTTTCGACCTTGAAGACAACCCCCGCGCCAAAGCGACCGCCGTCGCTTTGGCGCTGCCCCTTTTCTAAGGGGGATTCTAAGTTGAGACGCAGAACCTGAAGACATCATGCATCGACGGCTTGTGCTCGCCATTGTTGCTGCCTCACTGATCAGCGGACCCGTCGCCCGTACAAGCTTCCAGGCAGCTGGGGAAAAGCACAATGCCGCCGCACTGGCAGGACTTGCCAAGGAGGTTCGAACCAAGGGTTGGATTGTGTTCAGTGCGACAAGCGCCCAGGGAGACTGGGATTTGTTTCTAATGCGTCCGGACGGGTCTGCGCGAAGAAGTATCACCAACACCGCTGACTTCCACGAGGCTGCAGCTCGCTTTTCTCCCGACGGACAGAAGATGCTTTACTATCGAATTCCGAAAGCTTCCAAAGTGGACAACAACACATACGGAACTTTTGATCTCGTCATTGCGAGTGCCGATGGCAGCAATCCCAAGGTTTTCGGGAAGGACTATCCATGGGCATCGTGGGGGCCAAAAGGCGAAACGCTTTCCTGTCTCTCCAAAACTGGAATTCAGATTGTCGACATCTCCACAAAGAAAATCGTTCGCACACTTGACCGCAAAGGAATTTTCGAGCAGCTCTTCGCGTCGCCCGATGGAAAATGGCTCTGTGGGACCGCTAACGGCCTGGGTGAGCATTGGACGATTGCCCGCATGGAATCGACGAGCGGCGAACTGAATCCCGTGAGTGACGGTAGCTGCTATAACTGCACACCAGACTGGTTTCCTGACTCAACCCGCATCATCTTCTCGAAAGGAATTCCTTGCACGCTGGACTACGCCCAGTTGTGGACGGCGAATGGCGATGGGAGTGGAAGAAACCTCATCTACGCCGAGACCGGCCGCCACATTTACGGTGGCATGGTTTCGCCGGACGCTCGGTATGTCCTTTTTACGAAATCGCAAAAGGATTTGGGGAAGGTCGACAACTCCCTGACGACGATGGCGCTGATGCGCTTGAAAGATGCTCCGACCATCGGTGGAAAGAGTCCGGAACTTCGGAAACTCCATCCCGGAAGCAAAGAGGGACCGGTGCTGGATCTCTCTTTTGGCTGGGAACCGCACTGGACCTACGCGGAGCCGAAGGGAAACTGACGCCGAACCCGTACCAACCTCGCTGAGGTGTTGCCAGCAATTCACGTTGCCAGCTGATCGAACATCATCTTGGTTTTCACCACCCACATCTTCCTCTTTTACTTCCTCCCTCTGGTCCTACTGCTTTACTACCTGCTGCCGTTTGGGTGGCGAAATCTGTTCCTGACCCTGGCAAGCTACGTCTTCTATGGATGGTGGGAACCCTGGTTCGTACTCCTGATGCTGTTTTCCACGGTTTTGGATTACTACTGCGGCAAGATTATTTCCAAACCCGGAGTGAGCGAGAAATGGCGGCTGGCAGGGCTGCTAGCCGCGATCATCGGCGACTTGGGGCTTCTTGCCTTCTTCAAATATGCCACCTTCACAATAGAGAATCTCAACCGGTTGCTGGCCGTTGTTGGCCACGACGCGTTCCCCGTATTTCAGATCGTGCTGCCCATCGGGATCTCGTTCTACACATTTGAGACCATGAGCTACACCATCGACGTGTATCGAGGCGTCGTGCCCCCAGCTAGGTCGTTAGCGGATTTCTCCTGCTTCGTCAGCCTCTTTCCGCATCTCGTTGCAGGTCCCATCGTTCGCTACAACGTCATCGCCGAACAACTCGTCACTCGAGTGCACACCTGGGACAAGTTTTCGCAGGGAGTGGCAATTTTCATTCTCGGATTCGCAAAGAAAATTTTGCTTGCCAATCCGATGGGCAATGTCGCTGACCAGCTGTTTTCGGCTCAATCTCCGATGCTGCTGGATGCTTGGGTCGGCGTCATCGCCTACGCCTTCCAAATTTATTTCGACTTTTCCGGCTACTCAGACATGGCGGTTGGGCTCAGCCGGCTGTTCGGTTTCGTGATTCCAAAGAACTTCTCATCACCCTATCTCGCCGAGAGCATCACTGATTTCTGGCGCCGCTGGCACATCTCGCTTTCTACTTGGTTGCGCGACTACTTGTATGTTCCTTTGGGGGGCAATCGGAAGGGGCCGCAACGAACCTACATCAATCTAACGATTGTCATGCTTCTGGGTGGACTTTGGCATGGAGCTAACTGGACCTTCGTTATCTGGGGAACCTATCACGGCGTTCTTCTTGCGTTCGAGAGATGGAAAGGGAAAGAGACATTGTATGCCGGGCTGCCTCGTTGGGGACGGGTGGGCATTACCTTTGTGCTGGTTCTGTTTTCCTGGGTGCTCTTTCGCTCACCTACGTTGGGCCATGCACTTGCTTACATGGGCTGCATGTTGGGGATTTCACAGCCTGGAGGGGCAGCTGCACTCTTGGCTGCGCAAATTTACACGCCTCATCATCTGACGATCCTGGGCTTGTGCGCCTTTTATTCTTTCGGATCTACGGAAGTTTACGATTGGGTAGATAATCTTTCCTGGCCCCGAACGCTGGTGTTGGTGCCTCTATTTGTTGTGGCCATCCTTGCCATGTTCACGCAAGCATTCAACCCGTTCTTATACTTTCAGTTTTGACACGGGCGTGCTCCGGCAAACGGAAAGCACGCTGCGGCTCTTATCCCAGATGCGCCAACGTGGTTATCTGACATTCCTAAGTGCTTGTTTCCTGGCCATAGTCTCTATTGTGCCACTCGCAGATGCTGCGATCGAAATACTCCGCGATGGTCGAAGCCCCACGATCGCCGCGCTGTTTTCCCGCGTGCCCAGTGAAGAAAACCTCAGATCCTTGGAAAGTGACCTGGAGAGTTCCTCTTGGTTTCCTCAGGCATTGCGGCCGTGGTGGCAACGCCTGCGATTTGCGCTCTTGGGCGATCTTGGAGAAAAAGCCGTCTTGGGACGCGACGGGTGGCTTTTCTATGCTCCCGATGTTCGCTATCTGGTCGAACCCTTCCCTCACGTCGCGACTAGCGCAAAGGATGACGATCCGCTGTCGGCGATCATCGCATTTCGGGATCAGTTAGCGCGCAAGGGAATTCGCCTGCTAGTTGTTCCCATGCCTGTAAAGCCCAGCGTCTATCCCGACAAGCTCACCCGCCGCGTCGCATCGGGTGACCAATCATTTTCTTCACATACTCTGGAATTGATATCCAAGCTCAAAGCAGCCGGCGTGGAAGTTTCAAATCTGTTTGATACCTTTAGGAAACTGCGAGAAAAGAATTCCCTGCCTGAAAGCGAGCCCTATTACCTTGTACGAGACACGCATTGGTCTGGCAAGGCGGTCATCATTGCTGCGGAAGAGGTGGCCGAACAAGTCCGTCGTTTGGGCTGGATCGATTCTGGTTCAACCGATTACGATCTCAAGGCTGTGGTGGCCAAACGACGCAGCGACGTCGCCCAAATGGTCAAGACACCTGGCGTGGAGGAAAAGTACCCTCCGGAAGGTGTGCTCTGCCATCAGGTCGTTCAAAAAAATAATGGCAAGCCTTATCAGGACGATCCGCATTCGCCTGTGCTGGTCCTTGGAGATAGTTTTCTCAGAATCTATCAGCGTGATGAGCCCACAGCCGCCGGATTCATCTCGCATCTCGCCATGAAGCTTCGACGTCCCCTGGCTTCCATCGTCAATGATGGAGGAGCTTCCACACTGGTTCGCCAGGAGCTCGCAAGACGGGCGGAACTTCTCCAAGGCAAACGGCTCGTAATCTGGGAATTCGTGGAGCGAGATATCCGATTCGGCATGGAGGGCTGGAAACAGGTTGCTCTGCCTTGAGATGTGGGTGTAACACATGACGGAGCTCCCAATCACCCTGAAGGCGCCTGTGTCGAGCGAACAGTCGGGTCATACTTCCACACCCACACTTTCATCGCTCACTAGCCCAGCGCGCAATTGTCCTTGGCCAGACTGGCTCACCTCCTGAATCAACGCCATTTCACTGTGTCCAGAATCCTTCATCGGATCCATGAAGATATGCGCTTCAAGCAGGTTGCGGATATTAATTCAGAGGTTAGTGCCCACAATTCGCTCAGCTAGTGTCTCTCGACCCTGATCTGGATGAACCGCACGGCCAACCTATCTCTAGAGGTGTCCCGACGACCTGCGGGAATATGTCCAGCATTGGGGACGATGTGGAGAAAGCTCTTGACTTGTCCATTTCAGCACCCAAGAATTTACCTAATCAATTAACTAGACCGTCCAAGACAGAATGTCAAAGGGAGGGGAACATGGCTCGAACTTCCTTTTTCTTCCTTTTTGTCCTGACCTTAACTTCTACATCGGTTCATCTCCTAGCTCAAGTTGGCTCCGATGGAGCAATTTTGGGGGTCGTAACAGATTCGTCCGGAGCAGTCGTGGCCGGAGCTGACGTAACAGTAACGAATTTGGAAACCGGCCTCGGCAAGAAAACGATTGCTGGCCCCAGCGGCAACTTCGAGGTCTTGGCGCTGCCGAGAGGTTTCTACAGAGTCGTTGTATCATTTGCGGGTTTCAAGACGTGGGAACTACAAAGAGGCGAGCTTACCGTTGGAGAACGAAAAAGGGTATCCCCGGTATTGGAAGTGGGAGAAATGTCAGAGAAAGTAACAGTCGAAGCCCAGGCAGAGCTTTTGCAAACCGAAAAAGGATCTGTTGAGACTATTCTCGAAGAGAAAGTCATTCGTGAGTTGCCTTTGAACGGTCGAAACCCCACTCAGTTGGTGGCCTTAGTCCCGGGCATGCGAGTTACTGGCATCAAGACAGGTCTGTGGAATTCGAACAAGGTTCAAGGTCTTGGACAAAGAGATGACCAAGTTGAATTCCAGATGGACGGAGTGAGTTCACTTGAACACAATGATAAGTCGGGAATCGCGTTTCCCAGTGTCGAGACCATCGCGGAGTTTAACGTCGAAACCAGCAATTTTACCGCAGAACACGGCGGGCAGCCTCTTCAAGTGCTGATGGCAACCAAAACGGGCACTAACTCGTTTCATGGCTCTGCGTGGGAGTTCATTCGCAATGACACGTTGGACGCCAGAAATACTTTTGCTACCAGCAAGCCCAAGCTGAGGCGAAATCAGTTCGGAGGCATGCTAGGGGGACCGATCTACCGGGACAAAACCTTCTTCTTCGGAAGCTACGAGGGGACGCGAATTCGTCAAGAGCGCGTTTACAATTCCTTCACAGTAGCTCCTGAAATGCTTCGGGGAAATTTTTCGTCTCTTTCTAGGACTGTGCTCGATCCGCTCACGGGGCAAGCTTTCCCTGGCAACATTATCCCTGAGGACAGAATCTCTTCCGCATCAAAGTTCTTTTTCCCCTACATCCTAGCACCCAATGCACCTAATCAGAGATTCACCGCACTTGGATCTCAACCTGACGACCTCGACAACTACAGTGCCCGGGTTGACCACCACCTGACTAATAACCAAGAACTATTTGTTCGACTGGTGATCAACGACAACGATTATTCCCTCCCGAATTATCGACCCGATATCACCGAGGACCGAGCAGTCTTGCAGCATAACGTCGCCGTAAACTACAACTGGAGCGCCTCTCCCACGACACTGTTCACTTTGAGTGCAAGCTATCTAAGATCGAGGACCGATTTCACGTCCCCAGTAGTGGGTTCGGAAAATTTGACCAAAAATGCGGGCATTGAAGGATTTCCGACCGAAGGCAGGGAGCATGCAATTGGACTGCCTACGGTCAATTTTGCTGGCTATACAGGATTCACAAGTCCTTGGGGTACTCCGGGTGTCTTTAAAATATGGTCCGAAAACTATAAGGCAAACGTCAGCCTCATCAGGCGAGAGCACTCCATCAGCGTAGGATATCAATTCTCAGATGGTCATACCTCAGCTCCTCATGCCTCATGCTGTTCAAGAGGTGATTTCACGTTTAATGGGCAGGCAACCGGTGATGGGTTTGCGGACTATCTGCTCGGCCTAGTTTCGAGTAGCTCGAGGAACTACCCGCTTGACGTGAGAGGAACGGCCAACGCTCCATATTCGGGTCTTTACATCCAAGATTTCTGGAAGGTAAACCCGAAGCTGACGATCAATCTGGGCCTGCGGTACGACTATTGGCACGAAAGGGCTCTGGTTCGAGGGGCGGGCTCAACCTTTCTGCCTGAGCTCGGAAAGGCGATAGCTGGAGAGAACAAGGACGGCCAAATTGATCTGACTTCACAGTTCGTATCTCCTTTTCTTGCGAAGGCGACTGAAGGGTTGTGGGTTTCAGCCTCAGAAGCGAACCTTCCACCGGGACTGGTTGTCGCGAAGGGGACTGTTTCGCCTAGGCTGGGTGTGGCATGGCGTCCTTCGGGCGCACTCGATCTGGTAGTCCGCGCTGGTTATGGAATCTTCCCGAGCAGCTACAGGACCAACGTAACGGGCTCATCCATTGTTGGAATTCCGTACTGGACTACCGAGGCCCAGACCTGGGGCCGAAGCCAATTGCAGCGTTGGGAATCTGCTTGGCCGGAAAACCCCCAGGCGTTTGTAGCACCTTCAGTGAACGCATCGCTGCCCGACGTACCCAACATGAGATCCCACCAGTGGAACGTATCGGTTCAAAAGTCGGTGGAAGCTCTTTCGTCCGCTATCACATTGTCTTACGTTGGAAACCGTGGACTCGATCTTCTCACTATATTCCAATTCAACACGGCACCTCCGGGACAATACACCAACCTGCAAGCTGCACGACCTTGGCCGGCCTTCGGAAACTTGGGGTTGTATGACTCCATAGGAGAATCTTGGTACAATTCGCTGCAAGTGAAATGGGAGCGCCGATTTGCGAAAGGGTTTTCGTATCAATTCTCGTATTCGTTTTCGAAGGACATTGATGTCGGTGGTGGCAGCTACACAGAGGGTGTTACCCCTTTCGCGCCAGATGGATATGACCGAGGCCGGTCTCTCAATGATCATACACACCTTTTGGCGGTCAATAGCGTCTACGAAATTCCTGTTGGAAAAGGAAGGAGGTATCTATCAGGCCTTCACCCAGCCGCTAACGCCATTCTGGGCGGGTGGCAGTTCTCTACGATCTACACATTCCTGTCGGGTGATGCGCTCAGTTTCAATGTTCCGGGAGCGACTCTAGGAAATGGATTTGGGACTCGCCCCAATCTGAGCGGTGATATCAACGTCTCTAATCCTACCGTTGACCAGTGGTTCAATCCCCAAGCTTTGAATGGTCCTCCAGCCAGAGTCTTTGGGAATTCAGGTAAGGGAATCTTGGACGGTCCCGGCACTCATGGTTGGGACACTGCTCTTTCGAAGAACTTCAGTTTTGGCGAAAGGAAATTCTTCCAGTTTCGATGGGAGATGTTCAACATGCCAAACCACGTCAATCTCAACAATCCCAACACTAGCATTGGTCAGGGCACAACTGCGAAGATACTGTCTGCCAAGGACGCAAGACAGATGCAGTTCGGCCTAAAGTTGGTCTTTTGAAATTGGCTTCTGACTTCTTTTGGTTTTCGCCTGAGATACGCGCTATCTTTCCACCGCTTACGCACCTTACGCACCAGTTCACTGTCTCGCGGAGTCGCCTTCTCTCACGGCGGTTTACCTCATAGACTCTACCAGTTCTTTCCCTGCGAGGAGATCTCCTTTGATATCAACCTATCGATTTGGTCTGGGAATACACAGCTGTCGCATTGCCTGCTTGTTCTGGTGTTGGACTTCAATGGCCACCTATGGAGCGGCTGAGGTTGAGGTCATCACCAGGCGCCCAGTGATCCATGGAAAACAGTACGCGGTTTCATCGATGAAACCTTTGGCAAGTTTAGTAACGGAACACATTCTGCATTCCGGTGGCAATGCCTTTGATGCTGCGGTGGCGGGTCAGGCGGTCCTGTCGCTTGTGGACGCATCTAACAATGGCATCGGCAGTGATGCAGTACTCCTGGTGTACGACTCAAAATCACGGAAAGTGTTCTCAATTAATGCGGAAGGAACAGCCCCACGACTCGCAACGATTAAATGGTATCAAGAGAATCAAGATGGCAAGCTCCCAAGCAACGATGGACTTCTCTCCGGAACGGTCCCGGGAGTCGTCGATGCGTGGTACATATTATTGGACCGCTGGGGTACTTTGAGTTTTGGTGAGGTGCTAGCACCCGCGATTGAGATTGCTGAAACAGGATTTCCTTTAGGAGAAGACCTCGCCAAGGGTATTTCTTCCTCGAAGAAACTTCGAAAGTATCCTTCCACCGCAAAGGTCTACTTTGAACAGGGCGACATAAAGTCAGGGTCGATCTTTAAGAATCCGGCTCTGGCACAGACACTGAGAAAGCTGGTTGAAGCAGAGAAAGCCAATGCCAACAAAGGTCGCCATGAGGCTCTCCGTGCGGCTCGGGACCGCTTCTACAAAGGCGACATAGCTCGCGAAATGGCGCAGTTCTCTGAAGAAAACGGGGGACTCTTCAGATATGAAGATTTCGCGGAATATGTGGCGAAAGTCGAGATCCCTGTCTCCATTGATTACCGGGGATACCAAGTCTTTAAGAACCCTTCTGCAACTCAAGCCCCGGCAGAACTTTTCGCCCTCAATCTACTCGAAGGTTACGATCCCAAAGCACTAGGGCACAACAGCCCCGAGCTCATTCATGTTTGTATTGAAGCTGTGAAACTCGCCTTTGCAGACCGAGAAAAATACCTTGGGGATATGGATTTCATCAAGATCCCATTTGAGGGTTTGCTATCGAAGGACTACGGTCGGGATCGTCGAAAACTGATCGATCCGTTGAGGGCCTCCCTAGACTTTCGTCCCGGTATCGCCGAAGCATATGAGAAGGGGAGCAGGCCCATACAGCGACCAGTCGAAAGTCACAATACGGGAACAGCCGACCATGAAGGTGATACCAGCTATATCGCGATTGTTGACAGTGCTCGAAACATGATCAGCTTCACTCCAAGCCTGCATAGTGGTTTTGGAACGGGTGTGGTGATGGGGAATTTGGGATTCACTTTGAATTGCAGAGGTGATTACTTTTCCTTGAAGCCGGGACACGCGAACGCGTTGGCGCCTGGAAAGCGTCCGAGAAGCACATTGCAAAGTACTCTAGTGCTGAAAGACGGGCAACCCCACATGGTGCTGGGAAGCCCAGGTGGCGATGACCAGTGCCAGCGGACCATGCAAACGTTTCTCAATATTGTTGAGTTTGGCATGAACGTCCAGCAAGCTATTGAGGCTCCCCGCTGGTCAACTCGTAGTTTCCCCGCATCGCAATTTCCCCACACGATGTACCCAGGAGACATTAGCTTGGAAGATAGGATCCCCAATTCGGTTCAAGCGGCCCTGCGCAAAAAGGGACACAAACTAAAGATCGTGGGCGCGTGGTCAATCGGTTCGAACGCGGGCATCGTGGTCGACCTGAACACGGGTGTGCTGCATGCAGGGGCAGATCCCCGTGTAGAGGCCTATGCATTGGCTCGGTAAGTGATTGCGTACGGTCTTGTTAGTGCTCGACCGTTTCGACGACGTGATAGTTGTCGATCATTTCTTCCCGCTGACCGTCGCAGCCGTCCAATGAGCGCAGCACCCAGCCGGGAGTGACAGCACCGGGCCGTCCTTTGGCATGAGGATTCAATTTGCGCAGAGCTTTGCTCTCTCCGCCAATAACGGGAGCATCTTGAAGACGGATAAGCGACATGGCTACCGAGTCGTTCACCGCGCCCAAATCAGGCTTCGATCTGGTAAAGAGGACGTACTTCCCATCTGGCGAGATCTCTCCGGAATAAATGTGACGGCCATCTTCGCCGTACACGAGTTTTCTGGTTTTGCCGTCTCGATCTGCCATCCAGAGCTGAGTCCATCCATAGTCCAATTTCTGTCCAACGGCTTGAGCGCCCTTCCCGCCATCTAGCACTTCCTGGTTTGCCGGCCGGGAAGAAAAGATCAAATGGTGGGAATCAGGAAACCAGTCTGCGGTGCAGTTTTGATATTTGTTGACTGGATTGACCGCGCCCGTCTCGGCATCCAGCCGCACCACGGTCCACATCTCTCCATAGTAGTTGGCCGGCCCGCAAAACGATTTGCCGTCCGGTGACCAAACAAGCTGCTGATAAATTCCTTTGCGGTCCATGCTGCGAACCAATTTCTTGGATGCCACGTCGAAGATCTCGATTCCTGCCTTGGACAAACAGGCAATCTGTCGTCCATCGGGACCCCAGGTAGCCCAAGGGAATTCTCCCGGCTTTCCATAGACCTGCGGCTCGGAGCCATCGGATCTCGCCATGACGAGTTCCCCGTGATCGCCACACTTGTCCAGACCGAGTTTCGTGGTTCTGGGAATGCGCCTGTAAAGAAGCTGTTTTCCATTCGGGGAAAAGCGCGCTCCGATTTCATGGTAAGTTGTCGTTTGGGTAAGATTGCGTTTGTCTGACCCATCCGGCCGCATGATGAACAAGTCCCAGTCGCCTTTTTCACTGGGTCCCGTATACACAATCCAACCGTTGTTGTGCACCTCGTTGGCGAGCTTGGTCACCTGAACGTCGTTGGCCGGCGATTTTCCAAGCAGCCAACCGTGAGCGATGCTGCCGATGAAGAGACTCAGAGAAATCAGGCGCCTGACTGTCCTGGAATGATGGATCATTTCTTCCTCCTATCTATGCTTGCGTCCAATGAGGTTCCCCCTCCACAAGAGAGATCCAACGCCCAGACCATCCTTGGCAAGCGTATATTGCTTTTCTGGGCCCCTCGGGTCCAAATCATAGGCTTCCAGACCTCGCTAGACAATCACTCATGAGCGCATCTTGAATTCAGATGACTCTCTCGCGGTAACCGAATTGAGGTCTCGCTTCTATTCGGCCTCACAATAAAGGCCTGGAACAATCTCGTCAATCGTTTCTCGATGAATGTTCCAAGATCTGGACAAAAAATTTCTTGTGTAGAAAAAAGATGTCGAGGGTCGTCACAACAATCCAAATGGATCGTGAGTGTGTGTTCCATACATCCCTCGCAAGATGAATTGCTCCCAAGTCAATCTGTCACAAGAAAATTTGCAGCATTTTGGACAAATTGGAAATAGTGCTTGACGGGTTGGTTTTGTGGTCTTCATATGGACTTAGAAAAATATCTAAGACAGTTCTGGGAAGGCGACCGCAAGCCTTGAGGTGAGAGGACTTTCAGTGCTTTCTTTGTCGGCTTCGGTTGAGCACATTCGGCGGAGCAAAGAGACCGAGCGTCTGCTAAATAAGGCGACCGGAATTAGCGATGCTGTGTATCGCATCGCAATCGCCAGTCATGTTAGATGAGTTGTCAAAAGGGGTTGGATTAGCAAAGTTAGTGAAGGAGGGCTTCACCATGAAATCGCGAACAAAAACGACACTCATGTTTGTGGGATTCATTCTGTTGCTCACCGGTTCAGCACTGGCACAGGTGGGTACTGAAGGTGGCATCTTGGGTGTCGTACTGGATGCATCGGGCGCCGTCGTTGCTGGCGCCGAAGTGACGGTCACTAATCTGGACACGAACCTCAGAAAACAGGCCGTGAGCGATGCAGCAGGAAACTTTGAAATTCTAGCTTTGCCAAGAGGGCCTTACTCGGTAACGGCCACGTTCGCGGGCTTCAAGACATGGACTCTCGAAAGAACGGAATTGACAATTGGAGAACGTAAGAGAATTGGTCCGGTCCTGCAGGTTGGCGAGGTGTCGGACAAAGTCACAGTAGAAGCTCGCGTGGAGCTCCTGCAAACGGAGAAGGGCTCTCTGGAAACCATTGTGGAGCAAAAGCAAATCGTGGAACTGCCTCTCAATGGACGCAATCCTGTCGAGTTGGTACGCCTTGTGCCCGGGATGCGTTTTGGGGGGCAGGGCGGGCCCGAGAGAGGAATCACAGTAAGTGGAATAGGCAATTCTGGCGGCGATCGTGGGGCGGCGGAGTATTCAGTAGATGGCCTCAACTCTAACGCCGGTATGGATGAAGGTGGAATCGCGGTCCCTAACGTAGATACCATTGCGGAATTCAACGTCCAAACCGTTGACTTCAGCGCCGAGTATGGCAGGTATCCTTTACAGGTCTTGGCTGTTACTAAGTCAGGGACCAATGCCTTCCATGGCAGCCTCTGGGAGTTCCATCGGAACCACAAATTCGATGCAAGGAACACATTCGCGCCGACCAAGCCAAAACTGATTCGAAATCAATTCGGCTACACAGTGGGTGGACCTGTTTTCAAGAACAAGACGTTTTTCTTTACCAGCTACGAGGGCACACGGATCCGGCGGGAGACTATCTACAATTCCGCCACGGTTGACCCGGCCTTCTTGCAGGGCGATTTTTCCTCCCGCCCGGTTCGAGACCCTCTAACCGGACAGAATTTTCCGGGCAACATCATTCCCCAGGATCGATTCAGCAGCGCTGCCAAATTCTTCTTCCCTTACATCCTGCTGCCCAACTCGCCGGGCAACCGTTTCAGAGCGGTCGCTTCGAACCCGACGAACATCTATGAATTCATTGGTCGAGCTGACCATCAGCTGACTGACAGGCAGCGAATCTACGGGCGTTACATCATTAACAATGCGGAACAGATCATTCCCCAGTACAACCCCGAGTTCTTGGCTCAGACGAATTCAACCAAACAACAGAGTGCCGGGCTGAACTACACCTACAATATCTCGCCGACAACCCTGATCACCATCGGAGGCAACTATCTCCGTTCGCTGAATATCTTCGATGACAATCAAACGGGGAAAGCAAATTTGACGCAGCAAGCGGGTATTCAGGGATTTCCAACCGAGGGTCGAGAACAGCACATTGGGTTGCCCAATGTTTTCATGACGAACTATACCGGCTTTGGGCTGCCCTTTGGGGACCCAGGCAGACTGTGGTTTGAGGCTCACGGAGGCAAAGCAGCCGTGAATATGGTTCGTGGAGTTCATTCGCTCAATGTAGGCTACGAGTACAACACGAGAACGACTTATGGCAGGCATGGGTCGGACAACTCCAGGGGCGGCTTCACTTTTAACGGCCAGTACACCGGTGACGCGGTGGCCGACTACTTATTGGGGCTGGTGCAAACCACGTCCAGATGGGGACCGATCCAAACCTTCGGTATGTCGGATTCTCCTTACCACGCTGTCTATGTGCAGGATTTCTGGAAGCTCACGCCGAACTTGACGCTGAACCTGGGTGCTCGCTTCGACTACTGGGGCGTCAAGCGATCTGTCCGCGGTGGCACGACTACTTTCGACCCAAAACTGGGAAAGGTGATTGCCGGAGAGGATCCCTCCGGGAACGTAGACACCACCTTGCAGCCATCAGGACGTTACGTGGCTCCTGCAACTGCAGACTTGTGGGTTCCTGCCTCGCAGGCCGGCTACCGCCCCAACATCTACGAACCCAATGGTTACTTCTCACCTAGAGTGGGTTTTGCTTGGCGTCCCAAAGGTACTCAAGATCTGGTGGTACGAGCCGGGTTTGGGCTTTTCACCAGCGGATACACGGGTAACAGAACCGCCTCCACTGTTAACTTGCCTTTCTTCGCTCGAGAGACTCAAACCTTCAGCGCAGCTCAGCGAGTGCCATGGGAGACGGCTTGGCCGATCAATCCGCAGTCTTTTACGATTCCAGCGTTGAACGTGCCTACTCCAGACATCGATCCGAACAAATCTCAGCAGTGGAATCTTTCCATTCAGAAATCGTTGCCAGGAGAATCGGCCATCACGGTTTCCTATGTTCGCAATCGGTCTTACGATCTTTTTGCGAATCCTCAGCCCAACGAGGCTGTTCCTGGCCCTCACTCTAACATCCAGACAGACAGGCCTTTCCCAAAGCTTGGTCCAATTCAACTGTTTGCCAACAGCGGAATGTCCTGGTACAACGCGATGCAGGTGAGATGGGAGAAACGCTTCGGTCAAGGACTCTCTTACATGCTCTCCTACTCTCTCGAGAAGCGGATCGACGATTTGGACGGCATCACGCCCTACGCTCCGGCGGACTATAACCGTGGAGTCACCGGTCCCGGCCACATCCTGGCAGCTAACGGCATCTACGAACTTCCCTTTGGCAAAGGAAGAAAATTCTTGAGCAACGCCCATCCCGTGGTGAACGCGATCCTGGGCGGATGGCAGGTGTCTGGTATCTACAGTTTTGTTAACGGAGTGCCACTCAATTTTGACACCACAGGAGCCAGGATCGGGAACGGCTTCAACACTCGGGCGAACTACGATCTCGCTACGCTCAAGGTAGACAATCCGACGGCTGATCGGTGGTTCAACCCGGATGCACTGTCCGCTCCGCCGCTCTACACGTTCGCTGTTTCTGGACAGGGTCCCATACGGGGTCCATCCAGTCACGTTCTGGATACGAGCCTCGCGAAAAACTTCTTCATAACGGAGCGCAAGTACGTCCAGTTCCGCTGGGAGATGTTCAACATGCCAAACCAGGTGAACCTGAACAATCCCAATACCGTGATGGGCAATGTCAATGCCGGGAAAATTCTGTCGGCGCAGGATGCAAGATCGATGCAGTTTGGGCTGAAGTTTATCTTTTAGGTTTCGAGAACTTGATGCAGCGCCGATTGCTCCGACGTTCTATCAGGGGTACGTGGGCCTGCCCACGTACCCCTCTGGAAGATCGGACATTTTGCTCCCCTCCTCGGCTGAGGAGGGGCGGGCGCTGGCCTGGCCAGCGCCCGGGGTGGTCCGATCGTTGATTGAGGAAAGCTCCAAGCGTTTCGTGGCCAGAATTAGAATTCTAAAACTCGGCACGAAGCGCCCTGATGATTCTTCCTGGCACTTCCCGCAGACCACCCCCCGGAGCCGCTGCGCGACCGCTGTCGCTGCGCGGCTCTGCCTCTCCTGATCTCTCAAGAGGGGAGCTCAAGGAACGTGCAATCTCCAAAGTAGAGGGTACGTGGGCTTGACCACGTACCCTTTTTTGTTTATTTGCACGCAAGAATGTGGTCTGGCGGGTTCCTACTGAATGGAGAGCTCCGTGCTTCGCAACCTGCGCAGGTATAAATGTTAGGATCTGTCGGTCATCGAGAGCCTGTTGAGCCTTAGCTACTGGGAGCGCCATTGATTTAAAAATACAGTTGAACATGGATTGATTCTCGACTTTATGCACCGAGCCTGTCTCATTTTTCTAGTTTGTCTGACGTCAGTGCTGACCGCCTTTCGCTCTTCCTCTCAAACGGAGATTCCTCAATTTATCGATGTTACTGGCTCATCGGGAATCCGTTTCCGGCATGTGAACGGAGACCCCGACGATAAAAAGTATCTATTCGAAGCCAAAGGGGCAGGTGCGGCAGCCTTCGACTTCGACAATGATGGCTGGATGGACATTTTGCTTGTGCAAGGATCCACTGTTGACCGCTTCAGGCAAGCTGACAACCCGGGCCCGGTGCTTTATCGCAACAAGCGGGACGGCACCTTTGAAGATGTGACGGCCCGATCGGGCCTGAAAGCACGGCAACCGGGTTGGGGTATGGGAGTCGCAGCCGGAGACTATGACAACGATGGGTTCACCGATATATACCTGACGTGTCTTGGGGCCAATCTGCTCTATCACAACAACGGAGAGGGCACGTTTACCGACGTAACCCAGAAAGCCGGTGTGAACGATTCGAGGTGGAGCACATCGGCGGCATTTGGAGACTATGATCGAGACGGTTATCTAGATCTCTATGTATGCAACTATTTAGAGATGGACTTCAAGCAGTTGCCTCAGCCGGGCTCCGGGCCGTTTTGTTCCTACCTCGGCAACCCGATTCCTTGTGGTCCGAAAGGAGTCCCCACATCTCCGGATGTGCTCTTCCGCAACAATGGCGATGGGACATTCTCGGATGTCTCCGCCAAAGCGGGCATTGTTGAGAAAAGCCGGGGCTCAGGACTCGGCGTCATTTGGGCTGATGTCGACAACGACCAAGACCTCGATCTCTACGTCGCCAATGACGCTGAGCCAAACTTTCTTTATCTCAATCGTGGCGATGGGACCTTCGAAGAGAAGGGCTTAATCACTGGATTGGCGCTTAGCGGCGATGGGCGTGGCCAGGCCAGCATGGGAGTGGACGTAGCGGACTACGACAATGACGGCCGGCTGGATGTCTTTGCCACCCATTTTGCTGCTGACTACAGCACGCTCTATCACAACGAAGGGAATCTGCTGTGGGAAGATGTAACGCTCAAGGCCCAGCTCCACAAAACTTATGGCTTGCTCGTAGGATGGGGAACACGCTTCGCCGACTTCAACAACGACGGCTGGAAGGACATCTACCATTCCAACGGACATGTCTATACCTTCCTGAAGAAGGGGGAATTCCGAGAAACTTATGCCCAGCCCGGAACGTTTTTCCTGAACCAGAAGAACGGAACATTCCTGGATGCCTCTTCAATGGCGGGGGCTGGCATTCAAGCGCCACGATCGAGCCGAGGCATTGCCTTTGCCGATTTCGACAATGACGGCGACATCGATTTTTTGGTTTCCAACATGAACGATGCCCCACAGCTTTTTCGAAACGACGGGATTTCCTCAAATCATTGGGTCATGTTCAAGACTACTGGGAACGAAGTCCAATCGTGACGGTATCGGTGCTCGCATCACAGCGGTAACGGGCGAATTGAAACAGATCTGGGAGATCAAGAGGACTGTGGGAATTTATTCTGCCAGTGACCCTCGGGCTCACTTCGGACTCGGACGCAATGATCGGGTAGATCTCCTGAAGATCCACTGGCCCAATGGCAAGGACCAGGAATTCAAGAATGTCGGCGCAGACACGCACTATCTACTGGATGAAGAAAAGGGGCTTCTGAAGGAAGCGTTCTCTCGAAAAGGGCAACGCTAGCCCTTTCAAGGCAGGTCAAGGCAGGTCGCTCTTTTCTCTCAGCCGCTCGAAAGTTTTCATCTCCTTTTCTGCCTCTTCCTTCTTCCCAAGCAAGCCCAGCGCTCTCGCTTTCAAATAGTGAAACTCTTCGTTCCCGCTCGCTAACGCTGTTGCCTGATCGGCCAATCGAAGGGCTTCCTGCGCTCGGCCCTGGCTGATGTGAATTTTCATCAGTCCCAGGTAGCCTCCCAGATGAGTTGGCTTTAGTTTCAGAGTTCTTTCGAAGTATTGCCTCGCTTGCTCTGGGTTGTTCCCATAACTCAGGTAGTAGGCGCCCAAAGAATAGTGAGTATCGGCGCTATTGGGATCGAGACTCAATTCCCTCTGGAAGGCCTCGAGTGCCTTGTCGTAGTCGTGCAGTTCGCTTTGAAGAACTCCCAGCTGATAGTTGACTCCCGGCAAGTCGGGTACTAGCGTGCGTGCTTTTTCATATTCTCCCACTGCCTCCAGACCTTTGGACCGGTAACGATAAGCGTCACCCAAAACGACATGGTATTGTGCCCGGGTTCTCGCATCCTGGGGCAGCTTCTTCAGCAGTTCCTCGCTTGCCTGCGTCTCACCGTTGAAATGATGAGCAACAGCCAGCGTCAGGAGGAGTTCTTGGTCCGAGGGCAGACAGCTGACTCAATTTCTTGTAATAGAAGACCGCTTGATCGTACTTGCCCTAACACAAAGTTGGAAACCGCCATGGCTGTGATGGACCGCTGGTCGTGTTCGCCAAACTTTGCATCGGGACCCAGCGCCGTAATGACTTTCTCGAATTGCTTTTGTCCCAGGTAGACCATGGCCAGATTCACTCGAATACTGGCATCCTCTGGATTGTATTTGACCGCCTCTTCCAGAATCTCCGTGGCCTTGGCGGAGTCTTGCTTCTCATAGTAGAAGATGCCGAGCGAGTTGAGGGCGCGCGAGACCGTTTGTCGAAGGTCCTGCTCCTTTGAGGGCGCTGCAGATCTGGATTGCTGCGCGTGGAGAGGGAAGGCCGGCCAGAGAAGCGCTCCGAGCATCAACAAAACGAAACATTGAACCGATCTGTCGGTCATATCCGAACCCACGTCTTCTACCATTGTCGCTCAACCGTTGGCCGGCTAGCGAGTCTCACTCGTTCACTCGCTCTTCCGACCAAGTCCCGGTCGAGCTTGTGGAGCAGAATGAGCTTCGCAACTTCCCTCAGATCGTTTGTCCAATATCTTGGACGATTCCTCAACCTGTTCTTCGGCGGACGATTCGCTTCATGGCACGAGGATCCCTAACTTTGCTCGAACTGCTCAGCGTCCGCATGGCGGGCCGAGCACCGGCTCGGATCTCTATCGGGTCGTGCCACTTTTCTGTCCGAGCCCGAGAAGCTTTTGTCCAGGATCATGGACATTGCCTCGAAGCGATTGACGCGACGATTTTCGAAGCGCTATTGTGAGGCAAATAAGAATTCTCTTCAAACGGGTTTTTGGGAGACCAAGGGTCCTAAGGGATGCGGATATTCAGGGAACGCGCTGATGCAGCGCAACCTGCGATGGTTCAAGCGCTGGAGATTGAACGCAGCTTCATAGCCCAGTTTGAGGAGTTTCGTGCCGACTGAAGTGACAGGATCTACGGCAAGTGTCATGACACCCGGACGCGCCTGGATCCTTGTGGGCTTCATGTGGGTCGCCTATTTTTTCAACTACAGCGATCGTCAGGTCGTCTTCTCCATTTTTCCCATCCTGAAATCCGAGCTGCACTTCACAGATACTCAACTCGGTTTGACGGGTTCGATCTTTCTTTGGGTATATTCCCTCTGTTCGCCCGTTGCCGGACAGATAGGAGATCGTTTCTCCAAGCGCATCCTAGTAGTCACAAGCCTGGTGTCGTGGAGCGGCGCGACTGCGCTGACGGGATTATCCAGTTCTCCCGCGATGCTCCTCTCTTGCCGGGGCTTACTGGCAATTGCCCAATCGCTGTTCATACCCGCAGCGCTCTCGTTGACTGCCAATACCCATAGCCCCAAAACCCGCTCGCGGGCTATAGCGGTTCTGGCGACGGCTCAGCTCGCTGGAATCGTTATGGGTGGGTGGTTCGGGGGTTGGATGGCCGAGCGGGTGCACTGGCGAGCAGCTTTCTACTCTTTAGGGCTGTTTGGAATTCTCTATGGCATTCCATGCTTAACTTTCTTAAAGGGCACGAACGAAGAGGCGCAGATTGAGACGAAGAAATCAGGCGCCGGTTTTGCGGTGACCGTTCTGGCAAGGGTTCCCAGCTACCGGTTCGTTTGCGTCGTGTTCGCAGCATTTAATTTTGTTCTGTATCTCCTCTATACCTGGCTGCCCACCTTCTTCTACGAGAAGTTTTCATTGAGTCTCGCCGAGGCGGGCTTTACTGCCACCGTGTACCTGCAGAGTGCGACCTCTGTCGGTCTGCTGACGGGCGGTGCACTGGCCGACTGGCTCTATTTGCGTACAAAGGCAGCCAGGTTCTGGATCATTAGTGCGGGTCTGTTTCTTACGGCTCCCTGCCTGCATCTGGTCGGGAACAGCGACTCGTTCTTGTTCACCAGGCTGGCAGCAATTGGTGCCGGACTAGGCAGCGGATTGGTGATTGCTAACTTGATAGCTTCTTCGTTCGAAGTGGTTCCCTCCGACACTCGAGCGTCCGCTGTCGGCTGTTTGAATCTTGTTACTTTTGTTTCAGGTTTTGCCTCCCTGTTGGGAGGCATGTGGAAAGATAGCGTTGGCATTCACCGCATGATGAGCTACGCATCACTGATTTGCGTGGCTTCCGCACTGATCCTAGTCGTCGCAATCAAGTATTACTTCCAGCGAGACTACGCTCGTGTCCACTGAGTGGTGCTGTGCGATATTCGAATGGGAGGGAAGCAGTATATGAATACAGACTGCCGAGGTCACAGCAAGTCGAAACTCCGAACACCAGATGTAATTTTCTGGTTCTATTACGTAAACCACTGAATCCGAGATGCATCAGACACCGTCACGGCGAACTTGCAATGAATGCTCCGTCGCCGGTGCGCTCTCCGGGCTGGCCGCCGTCGTTGATCACGGCATAGGTATTGAAGAACAGATAGCCAACCCACGCACGACCAGCCCTGTAAGCGTGGCAGAATTTTGCCTCGACAGCCAGTGTCTTAATCAGTTTTAGAAGAGAAACTTCAGGCCAATCTGAATTTCTCTGGCGGTTGCCGCTCCGGTCACTCTTCCAAAACGGGCATCGCCAGTGTTGGTCGACGGATTGTTCAAGTTAACGTTGTTGAAAGCATTGAAAAATTCGAAGCGGAACTGCAGTGTCTTGCTTTCAGCGATAGCCATATTCTTGAAGAGAGATGTGTCCCAGTTGACGGCCCCTGGACCACGAATGATTCCGTCACCAGCATTCCCGTACCGTCCAGCCGGCGGATTGAAGAAAGCCGTGGTATCAAACCAGCGCTCCACGGCGCGCTGGCCAGGTTCAAGGTTGCCGTCTTTGATGCGATTAGGACGGTTGCCGGCTCGGTTGCCGAGATCACTCGACACCGGTGAACTCAAGCTCAGTGCGGCTCCTGTGCGAAAAGTCGTAATCCCGTTGACTTGCCATCCTCCCAACAGATGCTTCACCACGCCCGTGCTGTCTGTCAGAAATTGTTTTCCGGGGCCAAAAGGCAGATCGTACACGTAACTGATCACCGCGCGGTGAGTGAAATCATTAATTGGCCCGTAGTTTGCCCGAATGTCGTTGATGTCCATTACAGTCCAGTTGTCGTGGGGCCGAATGGCCATCGCCTTGGACCACGTGTAGGTTCCCAGAAGCGAGAGGCCTTGCGAGTAGCGCTTCTCCACGCGAAACGTCAGGGCGTTGTAGTTTGACCAAGCGTGAGCGGTGTTGCCGCTCACAAACCCTACGTTCTGATAGGGGCGACGTGATTGAATCGAAGTCCGATTCGACAAGTCGGCATCGAAACGGGCTGCGTTGGCATCCCACCGATTCGGCTGCCGGTCGGAACGGTTTCCGGCATAGCCCACTTCAACCAGGAAATTGGGGAAAAGCTCGTGCTGGATATTGAAGTTCCATTGGTACGTAATCGGCAACACCTTGTCGGGCGACTGATAGTTGGCGGTGACGCTGCGGAAGTCCACCTTTGAGACATCTGTCGAGACGGCTGGCCAAAGGGTGGCCGTGGTAAAAGTAGGACTGGCGACGTCGTTGAAATAGAAGTTTTCGTAGACAAACGGCGGGACGAAATGAAACAGCGAAATCTCCCACTGACGGAAGTTCCCATAAGTGATGCCCGATCCAGCTCGAATCACGGTCTTCTTTGAGAACCCGGGCGTGTAAGCCAGTCCAAGTCTTGGCCCCCAATTGTTGGTGTCCTGAGGGAGGATTCTTCGAGGAAGTTCGCGGCCTGCAAAATCGAGCGTCCCTCTCTGAAAATTCCAGGACGCAAGCTCATCGTTTACCTCCAGCGGAAACTGTACGTACTCATAGCGCAACCCCGCGTTGAGAGTGAGCGACGGCGTGAGTTTGATGTCGTCCTGCGCGTAAAAGGAAAACTCGCCGTTCCGCAGCCGCTCCGTGAAGCCGCTTCCGCCGGACTGATGCGAATAGGCGTAACTGGGTAAACCCAGCAGGTAGTCTGCAATCGGTGAGCGGCTGTACTGGCCATTAAATCCGTAGGCCCCATTTTGAATGGCATATCCCAGATCGTTGTAGCCCAGCCAACGCAGATCAGAGCCAAACTTCCAGGTGTGCTTGCCAGAGATATAAGTCAGACCTTCCGCGAATTGCAGCACCGTATCGGTGGCGCCATTTGGGATCCACTGAGGATGGCCGATATAGCCGAACCCGATGATGTCGATTCCCGGGGGCGCGTAGGCGACTGGTTCAGGGCTTAGATTGCTGATGCCGAACTCCGAGAGCACCGGCTTGTCCAACAACTGGTCCGCGCCAACAAAGGTCCGCGTTCTTGAGTAGCCAAAGCGAAAATCATTCAGCAGAGCCGGGCTGAAGGTATGGGTATGCTGGACGCCGAGATTGGGACGCACCTTGGAAAAGGATTTCGTGCCGGAAAATGGAAGGGTCCCGGTAGTGGTCTGATCATAGTTAAAGAGTGTGAAATTGCCATTGAGCCGGTCGCTCGCGCCCAAGTTGGCATCAATTCGGGCGCTCACTTGGTTCATCTTCGTGGGGTTTGGCAGCACAGCCACGTAGTTATTATTCGCCAGTGCTGTGCTGTTCGGTGCCGGGTAGTAAGGCTTTCCGGCTTTGGCGAACTGGGAAATCCGATTGTCGGGAATCCGATTGTCCGGGAAGGGCTGTCCAGTCTGAGGGTCGAGGACCACTCCCTGGCCGGAAAGATCCCCTGAGAGCATGGCAGGAGTCGGCACATTGGTAAATCGTGTGGTGCTGCGCCGGATCTGCTGGCCTTCGTAGTTGGCGAAGTAGAAGAGTTTGTCTTTGCGAATCGGTCCTCCAACGCTGCCTCCAAACTGATTGAAGCGCAGCGGCGGCTTCTGTCCTGTCAGATCAAAGGCATTCCGTGCATCCAGCTTGTCGTTCCGCAGAAACTCGAACACCGAGCCATGCATCGCATTGCCGCCCGATTTGATGGCGGCGTTGATGATGGTCGTGGCGCGACCGTACTCAGCCGAGAAGGTGTTCTGCATAACTTTGAATTCCTGAATCGCATCGATGGAGAGGTTGAGCCCATAGCCCCCTTCACGCTGAATGCGAGTCTCGACGCCTTCAATCAGAAAGCTATTCTGGGTTGGGCGGCCGCCCATGCTAAGAAAATTCGGTCCGCCACTTTCCGTGTTGCCTGTGAGGATCACTCCATTAGTGAGTGAAGCCAATTGCATGAAGTTCCGCCCATTAAGGGGCAAATTCACAATCTTCTGATTATCAATGACCTGGCCAACGTCGGACCTGTCGGTGGCCAGCACAGGCGCCGCGGCCTCCACATCGATCTTGTCCGTGAGCTCGCCCACTTGCAGTGCGAGGTCAAAGCGAGCGGTCTGGTTCACCTGAAGCACAACACCCCGGATATCAATGGGACGAAACCCCGAAGCCACCGCGTTAATGTCGTAGACGCCTGGAAACAAAGTCGTGAAGTGATAGGTTCCCAGATCGTCCGTCTCCGCCAGGTAGGTTCTTCCCGAGTTCTTGTCAGTGATCGTGACTTTCACATTGGGTACGACCGCGCTGCTCGGATCCCGGGCAGTACCCAAGATCGTGCCGTACGTTGTCTGGGCGGCAGTTTCGCGACTACTTACGGCGAGCAGTAAGAAGATCGCCAACAACCCGAAGCTTAGAGATCCCATGGTTCTCTGCGTTTTTGCTTTCATGGTTCCTCCTCATTGAGCACTCATTGAAACAGGTTTTGGTAGTACCTCCCCTAACGCTTGACTTCAGAGATCAAATCCAGGCCGACTGTTTGCAGGTGATTGCGCATGGCCAGTTCGGCGAGTCCTGACTGGCCCAGCCGAATGGCCTCAAAGATGGTTCGGTGCTCCTTGACGATCTTCGGAATGTCCGGCGTAGTTCGCGCTGTGATACGGCGGCTCTTGAGCAGCAGCGGCGCCAGCGAGCAGGCAATGCCGCACAGCACGCTATTTCCTGCCGCCCTCACAATTGCTTCATGAAACAGATAGTCATGCCGCTCCAAGACCTTGTAATCGTCGGATGTCGCCTCCTGCGGCAGAAGCGCCTTCTCAATCGCCCGCAACTCCTTGTCACGAGCCCTGGCGGCAGCCAAAGAAGCAGCCGCTGGCTCAAACATCTTGCGGATTTCCAGCAGCTCGATCATGTCGAAGTCCACCTCTGCCAGCCGTGCCTTGGCTGGCCATCCGCCATCCAGGCCAGCGAGCGACTTGATGTATGTCCCGTCGCCACGCAGGCTTTCGATCACATCGAGCACCACCAAAGCCTTTATGGCCTCCCGGACCGCCGGCCGCCCAACTTTCAGCTCAGCGGCGAGCACGCGCTCGGCTGGGAGCCTCATCCCCGGCTGGAGACGTCTCCCCCTGATGAGCTCGCGCATCTGGTCCAGCACATTTCCCGCTCCCATTTTCGCGATTCGCGATTTGCTCCGAAGCGAACGAGTCCCCATCGAGTTCCACTCCACCATGTATTGGTAATGCCAATTCAGGATTGGTATTACCTATAAGGAAACAGAAGAGCCCAGTCAAGCACAAAATCCTTTGAAGCGGACTGCACGCCCAAGGAAGTCATGATCGAAATGTGAAGGTCGCTTGTGCCTGTCCAGCAAAACGTAATTTAGTCCGGAAAGCTTTTTGTTTCAGGGTCTGCCTTCCTGGAAAGCGTAGCAATACTCTTCGGTGGTGAGCCAGCGCCGAAAACCAACGGAGCCACACCTCTCGGCGGTACCATGAAGTTGCTCGCTACTGGGGACCTCATATCCGAGACCCAAAACAGGGAACCGCCAAGGACGCAAAGGGCGCCAAGGGCTTGCGTGATGGAGCCTTTCCTAGAAGTACTCGGTTCCTCCATCTGGATCTAAGATCCGTGATTTGAGATTCTCCGATTGCGTGTGACAGCTCGTATTTCCCTTTGCTGTCTTGTCGTTCTTGGCGGTTCAAACAAATGCACTGGAAGACCTCGCACTGCGAGTGAAACGCGCGGATAGCATCGGGAACTAGGTTCTCCGTGATCTCGTCCGCTTAGAGCGATCGCGGAATCCTGTTGCCGTGCCTCGCTTCCCTGGTCTATCGGTTAGGGGGAGCCCGGGACCAGGCTCCGAAACGGTCAGAACCTGATCGCTGTCTCTACTAAAGACTCCATCGAGCTCTCAAACGTCCTACTAGCTGGCCGCTCTGCACGCTCCGTCGTTTCTCAGTGATCGTCGCTCTAGTAGACCCGCTGTGAGGTGTTTTGTCAGGAACAGCGACTGGACTGGACAACCATGCAATGGCCGCACGACTGTGACCGCTCCAATTACTTCCTATGGTGATTACTCCCACAAGACCGTCTGACTCCCTCTCGGGGCTCAACATCGTTCAGCTTACTTGAGGTCGACCAGCGCCGATAGTACTAGATCCCCGCGTTCCCGCAACTGGTGAGCTCGTTGCTGACCCAACCGCTCTCGGACCCAGGCGTACCCAGCTGACAGTCCAGAGCAGCGCCGTAGATTGTGAGCGTCTGTCGCGAGGACGGCTTCAGAGTAAGACCGGAGCAGCTTCTCTCCAAATGACTGAGGGGCCGGCCCGTGATTGCCTAGAAGGGAATCTACCGTCACTTGCAGCCATGCGCCTGCCTCGATGAGCGCCCGGAGGCGTTTGGGCTTCTCCTCGAAGAAACTTTGCCGCTCCGGGTGGGCGATGACGGGCGTCATGCCTTGCCCGTGGAGCCAAGAGACCAGCTGCGGTGCGTCGGCCGGGTACTGTTCCTTTTTCCAGGGGAACTCGAGCAACGTGAAGGTGCGGCCATCGCTCAAGTGGCAGTATAGCCCGGCCTCGAAGTCGCTGCGGTAAGCGGCGGTATCTACGACCTGCACCTCCGATCCAGGAAGGATGGTCAGAGGGATGCCGGCTCGAGTCAGTTCCTCATTCAACCGAACAACCCGCGGCAGTATATCGGGCCGGAGTAGCCGGGTGACGCGGTGGCAGTGCGGTGTTGCGACGACGTGAGTGATCCCGTCCCGCACGCAGAACCGGGCCATCGCCATTGCCTCATCCAATGAGGCAGCGCCGTCATCAACCCCTGGGAGGATATGGCAGTGCAGATCGAGCACTACTCGTTAGCGCTTCCTGGCGCGATGAGCATCATGGTTATTGAACATTTGAGCGCAACGACTCCACAGCGCTCGGCGTAATCAGAGCACCAAAACCTACCTGTCCACTGACTACGCGATCGTAAGCTTTTCCGATATCGTCCAATCGATAAGTTTCAGCAATAACTTTTACCCGGCCCTTCGCGGCGAAGTCTAAGGCTTCATAGAGAGACTCTGGATGATTCTGGGTACTGCCAAGAATCCAGATACGCCGGAGGATGAGGTCGATTGGCGAGAGTTGAAGAGGCTTGCTTTCAACACCCATCAATACAAATCGACCATCCGGCCGAAGTCTCTGGATGCAATCCACAATGGCATCATTTGAGTTGCTAGTCCTAAGGATGACGTCAGCTCCACCCGCAGCAGAAAGCGCCTTGCCGTCTCGCACCACAGCGTCGGCACCCATCTCCCGCACGAACTTGTCTTTGTCGGGCGACCTGAGACGGCTATGGTCTGAAAACCCGAAGCCTTCGCATACTGCACTGCCAGATGACCGAGGCCTCCAACGCCCACTACTGCGATCGTTTCGTGTGACTTTGGGTCGGCGATTCGCAGACCCGACCAAACAATGTATCCATCGCAAAAAATAGGTGCAGCCTGTTCGTAGGACAAACCCTCAAAACTCGCAGGTGGATCGTTTATGTTCACTTTGGAAACTACATCGCAGTATCGCTGCCAGTGCTGTGATTCAGTCTTACAGACAGCTCCCGAGTATGAATGCAGCGAATGGTTTCTTCGTTGCATCAGTTGCGGAGCCAAGAACTTGTTTGTTCTTACGCTCAGCTTCATCGGGTGGAGACCGCCCGAAGGTGATCTCGGCCACTTGAAGACTTGCTCCTTGTCATCCGATCTCACTGCGAGGTACCTAGATCAGTCTCCGTCCAAGACCGTTTGACCAGCGTCCTCCGGAACAATACCCTTAGGCAGGGCCTCCTGCAGAGGGCAGTGCCTCCTCCCTTCCATCGAGTTTTTGCACGGTACGAGGTTCATTCGTCTAATAGCCAACAGGCTGCCAAAACAATGAAGTGGTGCAGTCCGCAGATCATGACGTCGTGACATGACGAGATATCAACAGACTGCTGAGATTTCAGCATGCCGTTTCTTGTGCGACGATCCTAGCTGACCTCCTTCCTCGCATTCCTGATCTTCATTTTTAGAGCCGAAAGAGTCGGTACGAGTGGGCTTCCCGCGCTTAGGCAAACCTAATCGAGCATGAGGGTTGGCACTGGCGCGTCATTTGCATTCGCGTTTCACAAAGATGGCGACCGGCCTGCACAGAGTGGGCCGACATTGCAGCAGGGCCCGTCAGCATGCTCGCGGGCTCAGTCTCTCAACTTAACTATGGAGGAACCCTCATGACACAGGTCCCCTCGCGATGGAGGCGAATACTGCTCACCGTGGTCGCGTGTGGCGCCATCGCCGCCGCTCTGCCCTGGCTGAAGGGCACACGAGCTCAGTCGTCTACGGCTGGCGGCATCAGTTCCAGTCCCATCGTGCTCGATCGAAACGATCAGTTTCTGCTGGTTGTCAATCCGGACAACAACACCCTGACCGGCATCATGGTTGGGAATGACAACTTTCAGAAGCTCTTCGAGGTCCCCACCGGGAAAGAACCGCAATCGGTAGCACTCAGCAGTGACAACACCAAGGCTTATGTCGCCAACGCTGTTGACGGGACAGTGACTGTTCACACTGGCGGGGCCTATGGCAGTGTCAAAACGGTTCGCGTCGGCACCGAGCCTTGGGCTGTCGCCATTACACCCAACGGTCGCTTTGCTTATGTTGCAAACTCTTCATCCAATACGGTCTCTGTGATTAACACGACCAATGACGAGGTGGTTCGCACAATCTATAACGTTGGCATCCGGCCACGCGCCATCGCCATCACGAATGACGGCGACACCGACGACAACGACGAGAAGGTCTACGTTACAAGTTTTCTGGCCCAATATCGCCCAGGTGAGATCAAGCCCGGAGCTGACGACGGCAAAGTGGGTCTGGTCTCGGTAATCTCGACTCAAACCAACCAAGTGGAAGACACCATCGAGCTCCAGCCTCTGGCCGATACCGGTTTCAAGTCGAACGGCAGCGCACTGGCAAAGGTCCCACCGAGCACTCCACCCACTCTGTTCACTACCGGTGCTTTTCCGAACATCCTGGCAAGTCTGGCTATCAAGAACAGCAGGCTTTATGTACCGGCGACGGGCTCTTCCCCTAACGGTCCGGATATCTTTAACGTGAGCGTGCAGTGTCTGGTTTCTGTCGTCGACACCTTCACCGACACAGATACCGGCAAGACGGTGAATCTTAACAACGGCATCCAGAACGAAACCGATAGCAACGATGCCAGCGGCCAGCCGTTGAAGCGTTTTGTGACCAATCCTTACTATTTGGCGTTCCGGCACAATTCAAATTCAGGTTACATCATCTCTGCTGCGTCAGACATGGCCGTCAAGCTAGAACTCGACGCAGCCGGCATTCCCACGATCAATGCTCCGGCCAATGTCAAACGCATTCTGGCTGGGAAGAACCCGCGGGCCATGGCTATCAATTCCAGCGACACACGCGGCTACATCTGGAACTTCGTCTCGCGCGATGTCACCATTGTCAACCTGACCAACGACACCGTTATCAATACCGTCGTCGCGGCGGCACAACCCACGACTGCACAGGGGATCACCGTTCAGCGCGGTAAAGAGCTGTTCAACACTTCAATCGGTCCGATTGTTCCCAAGAATGGCGTCAACGAAGGACTGATGTCAGACCACGGCTGGATGTCGTGTGCTAGCTGCCATCCGGAGGGACTAACCGACGGCAACGTCTGGTTTTTTGCCTCAGGTCCGCGCTTTGCTACGCCGCTCAATAGCACATTCAGCAAGGGACCGGGGCCCACGATTCAGCGTGCGCTCAATTGGTCAGCGATTTTCGACGAGGTTGCAGACTTTGAGCTGAATACACGGAACACCGCAGGTGGACGTGGTCTGATCCTTCTGGCCAACGGTACGCCGGATCCTACGGTGAGACGCTACGACCCTCCTTCGGCGGGGCGCAACGCCGACCGCGATAGCATCACGGAATATTTGAAGTTTGGGATTCGTGCTCCCATCTCCCCCATCGATGACAGCGACACAGGCGCTCAGCTTGGCCGCAGGGTCTTCAAACTTGCTGGGTGTGTCCAATGCCACAATGGGCCGCTCTGGACCAGTAGCAAGATTGATTTCACGCCGCCTCCGGCGGCAGGGGACAGACTTGCGGAGTTCGGGATTGAACAACTGTTCAAGAATTTCAAGCAGGTCGGCACCTTCAATGCCGCAGATCCATTCGAAGTGCTTGGTAACAGCGCAAATATGGGGAAGCAGGCCCTGGGACAGGCAGGCTTCAATCCACCGTCACTGATCGGAGTCTTTGCCTTCGGACCCTATTTGCATAACGGCACGGTCGTAGATCTGGAGGACATTCTCAACAACCCCACCCATGTCGGCACATCGCCGTTCTTGAGCAACGCGGCAGCGCGCAAACAGTTGGTGCGGTTTCTGAGGTCGATTGACGACTCCACACCTCCGTTCCCGTGAAGGTAGATTGCATCGGGTTTGATTCTCTCTTGGCACCAGAGGTAGCAGCTTTTTTTGGACCTTGCTTACGGTTGAGAGGGGGATGACGACAAAGACGACCGCCTGCATCGTGTCGCCCTTGACCGCGACAATCGTTACTTATTGAACTCTTGAAGAAAGGAACTCACTCTCATGAAAAAACTTCTTGTAGCTGCCGGCAGCTTGCTGCTTGCGCTCAACGCTTCAGCAGCCGACCGCAACCTGCCTCGTAATGCGCTTTCTGCGTTTCCCACCGCAGTGGTTCCAGTCATGGCCAACACTGCTGGTGTCATTCCGGGAACGCTCTTCAAAACCAAGGTGGCCATTATCAATCCAACGCAGCTGGGATATCCCATTCAGGTGACGCTCTATGACGGTACGGGCCAGGTGGGGCAAGCGACCATCAACATGTCGCCTGGTCAGGTTCGCAACTACGACAATTTTCTGGAACAGATCTTTGCCCGTTCCGGCGCGGGTTCGGTCGTCTTCAACAGCGGCGCTGGCGTTCCGGGTGGAAGCGCAGCAAATGACTTCATCGTTTCCGCGGAAGTGTTTACGGACAGTCCCAGCGGTAAATATAAGACAGTAGTCACTTCGGGCGCTTTGCTCGACGCGGTATCCAACCTGAGCCAGGCATACAGCCTGGGTATTACGGTGGACGCCAACACCCGCACCAACGTAGGCGCTTTCAACGACTCAGACGGCACGAATGAGATCAATGCCGATGTTTACAGTGCAGCTGGAACCTTGCTCAGCACGGTGACATTGAGGCTTCCCGCGCGAAGCTGGGCGCAGGTCGCAGTCCCAACGAATGTAACGAACGGCTACATCCGGTGGAGGACTAACGCACTCGCATACTGCTACGCCGTTGTCGTCGACAATCTGTCGAACGACGGCACCTTCGTTCCGGGAGCTGAATACGCTCAGTGAGCGGTGGCCTACAAGGAGGTCGGCTTCAGCCGATGCCTTGACCGAGACAAGAGATGGTGTGGCTGGCGAATTGATACGGTGACCGATTCTGCTGCTCACTGCCCTTCGAAAGTACGCTGAGCACTTGCTGAGGGCTCCCTCAGAAAAACGATCAGCCCAGCCCATCATCTCCCGCTTATGAACTGAAGCAGTGAACGGCTTCCGGACGGGTAGGCTTGTGGAGTTCATGCCTGACAACCGAGGAGAGTCTTCGGGACTCACGCAGCGATCGGTGTCTGGTACAAGCTTCGACAGTGAGATTGCCATCGATAGGACGTCAGATTCACGACCGGTTGTGCTTCGCTCCTGTCGGGTGTTTGCCCCTCCAATGAGTGATGCGTTCGATAACTGTTGAAGTAATCCCGGAACTCCAGCAGCTTGTTTTCGAGATCGACAGTCGTCCAGAATAATGTGCGATCCAAATACTCCCTTCGAATCGTCCCGATCAGTCGCCCCACGAACGGATGAGACAGGGGAACATACGGCACGGTCTTGATTTCTGCTACCTCCAGGATTCGCAGATTGGCTTGCCATTGCCTAAACCGATAAAGCGGATCGTGGTCGGAGCTGAGGTACTTTGGCATCGCTCGGTGGCCTCGAATGGCCTGATTGAACATCCGGCAGAGCGCTTTACCATCGACCACTCCGGCATGGACGCCGAACCCGATGATCCTGCGGGTGTAGTGATCCATGAGGACCAGGACCCAGTGGGTCCGCAACGTGGCCGATTCGCACCGGAATAGATCGATACTCCAAAGGTTGTCCTTCAGATGTCCAATGAACGTAAGCCAGGAGGGCCCAGTTGAGTCCTGTTCCGGCCGATAGTGACCGGCAAGAATCCTTCGAACCATGTCTCTATTGATTGCGATACCGAAAGCCAGGGCAATCTGCTGAGCAATTCGCGGACTGCCCCAAGTGGGATTGCGTTGCTTTGTTTGCACAACGGCTTTAATGAGTTCTCGGGACGGTCCCTTTGAACCGGGCTTACGCCTTACCTTGGGTGAGAAGAGTAGCTGATACTTTCGATTCCTCAGAACTTGGTGAAGACCTAAGAGAGTCGAAGGTTTCAGAACGATGGCTGACCGGACCAGACGGGCAGGGCGAATGAGGAGAGCACACAAACCGGCAACAAGACGATCTGAAGAACGCAGGTTGGGTGACCGGTGCCGTGATCGATTGAGAATCAGGAGTTGTTGCTTGATGAGAACGGACTCGGCGACGACAGAACGGATCCCGCCCGGACACAAGAGTCGGGCGAGCGTAGCGATGATATGAACGAAAAGGATGACGAGATCGCGCATCCCACCACCCTAGCAAGAACCGCTAACCCCCAGGAATTGTGCGCTACCAGCAATTCGCCATAGACAGCAAGGAAACACCAGACAATTTTGAGATTTGGGAAGTTTGGGGTGACTTGAGCGGCAGCCAACCATCTTGTTTCGTTCAAGTGGCTTCCTTCATCGTTAGCGACGTTTCTCGCATCTACCTGTGGAATCACGAAGCGGAGCGAATATCCGGAGTTCGGCCAGGCATCTACAAGGTCGAAATGAGTGGTCGTGGCAGTCCCTTTTCCGGACTTGAAGTCGACATCGAGTTGAGCAACGATCGTGATCCTACATTGAAGGCGTTGAAATCGCTCTCGGCCGGACAGCCTCTTGCTGGATGCTCCGTGAATCGGCCGGCCGGGACAGCATCACGGGATCTCCCCAGCAATACCAGGTGCAAGCGCCTCCTTCGAGACGCTGGGTTTTGAAAAGGATTTTGACTTTTTGCCTGGCAAAATCACTTAGGTCCAGCCGTTCCTCAAACCAACCCACGTCACTTGGATTTTTCTCCGCGTATAGCGCTCGGGAATAGATCTGCTGCGATGCTCCGTTCGCCTTCACCAGCCAGACTTCGAAGACGCCCTTGCCAGAGCAATTCGGAATGGCTTGCCCCACCGCAAACTGCAGCACCGGACGATCACAAAGAGTCAAGTTGAATTCAACCTCCGCAGGTGGAAAGGCGACTAAGGAATAACGAGGATCTCCCTCCGTGCCAGCCACCATTCGGTAGGCGGCGTTGGGTTTGCCCGCAGGCTCTGCAGGCATGCGAATCGTCGCCTCCTGGATGTGTCCTAGGAAGTCGTAATGTACAGTTTCCTGGTGAAGCGGGCGTTCTGAGAACTCATAGAGGACTGTGGCCGCCTTTTGGTAAATACGTTTGAGATGGTTTCGAACAAACTCTCCTTCCGGACGCGTCAAGAGATGAACGTTTTGACCCTCCTGGGCTGCAATAACGTGGGTAATGCCGTTTTCTTTCAGAGCCTTGTAAAGTTCCTTAGGATCATCCGTCACGAGTTTTGGGCCAACAGGGGAAAAAATGTAAGACGCTTCGCCGTCTAGGTAGTAGAAGGCAGGAGACGACCACCAGAACACCATACGCTTGGGTCCCGGAAGCTGGTTGAGAAACTGAATGATGGGGTAATTCCCGATATGCCGTGTCAGATAAGCTTCTCTAGATTCCAGCCCCAGCAGGTATTGGAGCGGAAAGGTGTGCCGGATAGAGGTTCCATATTCTGAATCACCTTTGAAAAGTGGCAGGTTCAACACGGCCATGAGTGCGAGTAGGATCGAAACCGCGCCTGCAAAGATTCTGGAAAGACGCCGCCCGCGCAGGAGTGTGAGCCATCCTGTCAGTCCCCATCCCAACACTAGCGCCAATCCCGGCAGCACCGGCAGAAGGTAGCGAGCATGTTGTGCCGTTGCAATCCAGCAGAGAAAGTAGAAGAGGCTAAAACCCAGCAGCAACTTTAACTCAAGGCCAATTCTGCGCTGCAAGAAAAGGAACGGCGCCAGCAACAGGAAGAAGGGGCCCAGATTCCCTTTGAACAACGTGGGGGTCACGAATAGCTGCCAGGGCAGTGTTAGCAGCCGAGTCCAGTTCTCCGGCGACAACGGAATGCCGGGTTCTTGCTGCTGGCCGAGAACGACCTCAGTCAGTTCCGGAGTCCAGTACCGGCTATCAAAGAAGTCGTGCAACATTGGAAAGACCGGGTTTCCTGTGAAGTAGAGATTGATTGCACCCCAGGGGATGAGCAACCCAATCGCCGGAATCAGAAGTATCGTGAAGCCGGCCTTAAGCCCTTTTCGAGGCCGTTTGTGCAGGATCGCCCAATTCAAAAACACGAGCAAAGACAGTGATGCGACAGCGAAAAGAGCGTGGTACTTGATACCTAAGCCGAAGCCGAGGAAGCAGACGATCAGTCTGGGCCAGCCTGTCTCTTCGGTCTTCAGCCAGAGGACGGTGGCATAAACCGACAGGAAGATATAGAGAGCCAGCCCTACATCGATGTGAACAGTTCTCATCTCCCAAAGGAACAGCGGCGAGGAGGCGAGGATCGCCATGGCCGCCAGCCCAGCATTTCGTGAAAACAGCCTGACTCCCAGTGCATAGGTGGCCAGCATGGCTAACACACCCATCAGGTAATGAATCAGTTTTGCGGTCACCTCGTTGTGGAGCAGCATTCCCAAGGTATAGAGCATTTCCACGTTCTTGGGCATGAACGTCACGGGGTTCTGGGGAAGCGCCTGAAATCGGTGCTTTTGGATGTAGGTTTTTCCGCTGGTGAGGTGATAGGCAAGGTCGTCAAACTCCAGAGGAGGCGCCAAGGCGGAAACCAACGTGATGGCCAGCGCGGTGCCAACGAAAACCAGCAGAAATCCGTGAGCGATCCTTTGGCAAAGCGTTTCTACCGTTCCTCCATCTCTCGTGGGCTCTGTTCTGGACGCCAATCCTACGGAAGTCTGGCATGTCGCTGACGAGGTCTGGGGCGAACCCGCTTGCAACTCGTTAGTCCGGAGAGTTCTTAGGAAGGTGGATTTCCGCTGCCAAAGCCAAAGTAGAGCAGGCACCGCCACGAGTATCCCAACCGCGGCCCGATATAGCAGATTGGCTGCGGTGAGAGCCGTTGTTGCCAATGACAAGACAGCCAGCCCTGCCGCGGATGCGAATGCGACCCGCTCTGCCCCACGGTTGAATCCCATGCCCAGCGCTCGAAGGACCCGGTCGCCTAGGAAGTCAGAAGCGGCCCACAGGGCGAGGACGATCGCCACGTCGAGGATGCCGCTTGTGGTCAGCAGCGATGCGCCGTGCTCCAGAATCTCTTCTAGCGTCGCCCTGCTGGGACGAGAAAAGTACACGTAGTAACCGTAGATCAGCCAGCAAACGGCGAGCAGAGAGGATACTGCCTGAAGAGATCTTTTGAACGTTGGCTGAACCATGGGTCTCTGCGCTCCGTACCTGGAGCTGTGAAAAAATTGGGCCCTAGCTTGTGAGGCAGGCTTTCGAGCCTGCCCCACATTTTTTGACAGCTGTCGCGAGTTGCTGCAATGACCTCAAAATGTGGAGGCTGTCTCCGACTGGCGACCAGTGCGCTTCGAATCCCAGTCGTCACCCAGAGAGGGCTCCCACCTTCAAGGCTTCTTCGAATATGTGACCGTATTGATGAAATGCACTACCACTGCACGCTCCCAGACTAAGTCGCCGGACGGGATTTCGTCGCCCGAAACAATAGGGCGTTCAGTGCGACTCCTTGCAGGCGGCGAAGCAGCATCGATCACGGGACAGGTCATCAGGGCACAGGCTTCTGGAACGGCTGCCCTCTTCACGAAAGGCAATGGCTAGCCAGCGCATGCCGCCCAGCCGGTGCTTCCGTCATCAATTGTTGGTTGGATTGACGTAAACATGTAGGCAACAAGGGGTTGAAGCCGAATCTGGAGTCACCAATTCTAGTTAGCCTAGAATGGAGAGCAAGTACTTTTGGAAAAAGGAGTTGAACACGAGTCACCAACAGTAGATTGCGGAAGCACCAGCGCGTTTGTTAGCAAAAAGCCCAACGAGCTACTCGGAGCAAAATACGCCGTCGATGTAAGTCTATTATTATGAGTTGATTGTGGTTGCGGGGGCGGGATTTGAACCCGCGACCTTTGGGTTATGAGCCCAACGAGCTACCAGGCTGCTCCACCCCGCGTCGATCAGATTGGCCGAATTATAGAGATCATGATCGAATCCAGTCAAGGCAATTCTGGCTTTAGAGCGGACGTCATAAGCTGATGGAAGATATGTGCTGATCTCTGCTGCGTCCACGGCTAGCAAAGGGCCAGAAAGCCGCTGGGGGATGGTCAAGTGCTGAGGCGCTTTTGTAGAAGACGCTCTGTTGATTTCTTATTTTCCGGCAACTTTGGCGACCAGCGCTTGCATGTTGCGGAACTGTCCCGTCTCGCCGTTGTAGGATCGAGAAGGAAGGCTCTTCGCTTCTTTCTGAACTGCCTGGACCCGATTGCCGGGATTCGGATGGCTTGCCATGAACATTTCAACCAGTTTGTTCTGATTTCCACTCTCGGCTTCCAGTTTGCGGAAGAAGGCCGCTAGTTCTGTCGGGTTGTAGCCGGAGGAGTGCATGAGGCGTGTGCCTAGCAGGTCAGCCTCGGTTTCAGCACCCCGAGAGAACTTAAGCAACACTGAATTTGCGCCCAGGTTAATACCCAGCTGACCCAAGGTCCCGAGCATGCCACCACTGCCAGTCGCCTGACTCGCCAGCATTGCGGGCAGCTGGAGCATTTGCTGCTTCGACGCCTGGTTGGTGCCGTGACGGAGGGCGACATGTGACACCTCGTGCGCCATCACTCCTACCATCTGACTCTCATTGTCTGCTGCCGCGATCAGTCCAGTGTGGATGTACATGGGACCACCAGGCAGGGCAAACGCATTAATGGATTTGTCGACCACCACTTTAAAGCTGTAGGGGAACTCTCCTGCGTCTGCCGACGAAGTCAGTTTCTTCCCAACGTTCGCAATGTAGGTCTGAAGCTCGGCATTGTCGACCACCTTCATTTTCTTCTCCACTTCTGCAGCGCTCTCCTTCCCAAGTTGAACGTCTTGCTCTTTGCTGAAGAGATTGAACCCCGGTTTCAGCTTCTTGGTTTGAGCCGTCAACGTGACAGCGGTGAGCAAGAACATGAAGACGATTAACACCCTCTTTTGCATCGGATTCTCCTTGAAGGGGGGATTGCTGGCGTGGCCCCTGCCGTTAGAGGGGCTAGATCTTGCGTTTGTGATGAGCCCGATCTTGGGCAGCCTGCAGCGACTAGCTGCGCGCTCCAAGCCGCCGTATTGCCAGAGCAGCTTCGGAAGCGACGCTCGAGTTGGAATCCTGCAAGAGCGGCCTGAGCTGCTCAATGGTAGAGGAGTCACCAATCAATCCCAGCACACCGCAGAGCCTCTCCCGTACCACGGCATTTTCGTGGTTCAGGTTGCGCGTCAAATCGGGAACGACAGTCGCACCCATCTCCACCAGATAGGCCGTCGGCTGCTGGTAGTACATTCTTTCTGTCAAGCCAACCAGGAGTTTGTCCAGAAACTCTTTGCGCCCCAGCCGATACAGGGCAAAGCTCTGGGCGAGTTGCGCGCCCAAATCCTTTTCGTTGAGGAAAGCGCGCGAAACATCTTCCACTTGCGATGCGTCTCCAACTCGGCCGACACCTTCGGCCGCTGCCTGGCGATAGGCCTTGTCCGGATCCCTGAGATTGCGCTTAAAGAGATCGAGGGTCGAGCCATCTCCGATCAAGGCAAGCGCTTGCAATGCCTTGAGACGCAGTTTGGTGTCAGGGTTCTGGTCATAGATTCGTTTCAGTTCCGGGAGAGCTTTCTTGCTGCGAAAGAGTCCCAACGTCACGATGGTTTCATCGCGGACGTTCTTGTCTGAGTCATTCAGGTACGGCAGAATCTGCTCATCCACGCTCGCGTCACGGATCTTATAAAGGGAACGCAGGAGGGCGATGCGAAGATTGGCGTCGCCCGTCTTCATGGCATCGATCATCTTCGGCACTGCCGGACGCGCTCGCAAGACGCCAAGCGCCTTGGCTGCGTCCAGGCGAACGGCCGGACTGGAATCCAGCAAGCGGTCGGCAATGGAATCGATGGCCATAGGAGCCACCTGGACGTAAGCTTCAATGATGGTTGCATCATCACCCACTTGATCGCTGAACGGGTTGATGGTCTTGTAAGCCTTCTTTGCGGTCCTTGTAACCACCCAGCCCGTATCCCGGTCGGCGTAGAGATTTACCAGCGCAATAATCGACTCCTCGCGAACGCTTTCAGCGGGGTCCTTGATGGTGGTAAGAAGCATGGTGAGAGCTTCCTGGTCTTTCAGGATGCCCAGGGACTTGACCACTTCTTCGCGCACGCTCACATCCCGGTCCGAAGCCGCAGCCAGCAGAGGTTGCACGGCATCGCGGCTCTTTGTTTTTCCGAGTTCAGACGCCGCTTTCCTCCTGACCTTGGCTTCGCTGCTGCGAAGGTTGACCTTGAGTTCTTCGAGGGTTGGTTCTGCGGCCATCACGTGCAGGTCCAGAGGAGTATTTGGTGTTAGTGCAAGAACGAACAACAGACAAAGCCGGCCGATGATTACCCTGACTAAATGCTGATTGCTCACCGGTAACCTCCTCAATTTCGCTGGACTGAGAACTCTTTGATGACGTGACGCGCAGCAACATAAGCTTCCGTTCTTGCGTGAGGATAACAGAACTGACTTTCAGACTCCATATGCCCAACTTCGCGTGTCCACCCAAAATAGAAATGTCCGGTTGTTACCAAAGTAGAAGTGTCCGGTTTGTGGATATCAACAATCATCAGGGTTTGCAGGAAGCCTCAGGCGGTTCGACGGAATTTGGGAAGGGCGACAGAGCACCCCGGGCGAGGGGTTGTCTTGGCAAGCCCCGGCTTCACCCTGGGTTGCGCTTGGCGCGGTCGTTGCGGTAGCAAACGATAACTCAGCGCACGGTTGTGGCAGCGCAGATGGATCGATCCGTCCAGACGCTGGTGGACCATCACCGTTTGGGCTTTGAGGCGATCTTCGACGAGGTAGACGTGGCCTTCATGCTGGACTGTGGAATCGGCATTGAGCCGCCGTTGGGTTTTCAGGCAAAGCACCGTATGGAGATCCAATCGTGCCGGCACCCGACGATGCAGGTCCGTGGGCTGAGCCGCCTCGACCTGGAAACGCTGATTGTGGAGCGGTAGATAGGGTTGGAGAACCTGGTTGGCCTCCGCCAGCGTCGAAGCCCCAGCCAGACGTAGTTCCTTGACCAGACGGTCCTGCAGGGTCTGAAACAACCGCTCGACGCGCCCCTTGGCCGCCGGCGAATGCGCATGAATCACTTCCACTCCCAGCTCGCTCATCGCCCGCTGAAACTGGCTTTGCGACTGTTCATGCCCCTGCAGTTGTTCCTCCACCGTGGGTGTTTGGGGAGACCGATAAGTCGTGTGTTTGTCCAGATACACACTGCAGGGAATCCCGTAGCGCTGGACCCAGCCCCGAAAGCTATCCAGAGCCGGCACCGTGCCCTCAGGATCGTAGAAGCGCGCCTCGACCGTGCTGGTGGCATCGTCGATATAACCCATCAAGACCAGCTTCGGGCCTCGCCCTTCCAGCCAGTCATGATGCGATCCGTCCATCTGCACCATCTCGCCAAAGCAGCGCCGCCGCGGCCGCCACTGCCGATGCGGTCTGGCTTTCCGCTGTTTGTAGGGCAATCGCGCTTGGCGCAGCCATAACCGCAGGGTTTCGGGATGTACCGCAATCCGATGACGCTCCGGCAACTTCTCACTCGCCAAGGTCGGCCCATCGTCGGCGTAATGCTTCGCAAACAGCCCCAGTATTCTCTGCTTGGTCTGGTCGGCAATCCGCCGGTTCGACGGCTGTCCTCGTCGGCGATGCAGAATGCCTCGATCTCCTTCTACCTCAACTCGTTTCATCAGCCGCCGCATCTGCCGCGGGCTCAAACCCGCCACTTCGGCCCCTTGCTTCTGACTGATCCTTTGCTCCAAGGCTTGTCGAATCAGGTGGAGTCGCTTGATCTCGCGCGGTTTCATCCTCAGTAGCTCCTCTCCGCCCACCCTGTTCTCCTTTCCAAAAAGCGAACAGAGTAGACGCTTCTAAGAGGACATTTCTACTTTGGTCATACCGGTCATTATCATTTTGGGACGACATATGCCCAACTTCGCGATCTCGATTTTCTTGTCCGCATTTCTGCTCTTTCAGATGCAACCTCTGGTTGGCAAGTTTCTTCTCCCCCGTTTTGGAGGGACTCCTTCTGTTTGGGCAGTCTGCATGTTTTTCTTTCAGGTGGTTCTCGTTCTCGGATACAGCTATTCGCATTGGCTTGCCAGGGCGCTCAACCCCCACTCGACAAATCCGACTGCTTGTCTGCTGTATGGTTTCTTATGGGGAACTGGCGCGTATGAAACCAGCTCCGGATCACTTGACCTCTTTCTACCTGGCAATCGCAGCCGGAGGACCCTCAGCGGTGCTGTCGTCAGTCTTGTGGCACCGTGGATCTCTTTCTAGCGATTCGAATAGCGGCTCGTCAACAAAACGGAATTGAATAATGCTTGCGTGACCCCACTCAACAACACGAGCGATCCTCACTTTGGATACATCGAGGGCGAGATATACGAGGTTCGGTTGGCGCCGGGAATATCGGAAAGGGCTGTTCAGACTATGGTTTACCTGGGAACGTGACAGGTTAACTCCGGATTGGCCTCTCCCGCGGGGTCTGGGCCCAGCACCACCTGCTTTAAGGATACCCATCTGAATAGTGCCGTGGGGGATTGCCTCCGCGTGTTTCCATCACCCGTTTCGCGACCCCAGAAGCTATCCCTTAGACACGAACCGTTGTAACTTTTCCATCGGTCCTACGTCTAACACGGTATTGAGAACTTTGGGGAAGAGCCCAAAGGAACATCAGAAGGAAGATCTCCGTAGGTTCCAGAGAAGGAAAGTCATCCGAAGACAGAGGAAGGTTTACTTGTAATCCAATCAACCAACTCATAGAGCAGGAGCCCCCGTGAGGACCGGCCAGAAGGAAAGGGGTTTAGCATGCAAACTCTACGGTCCATCGGGCTCATGTCTGCCTTGTTGTGTCCCATTCTCAGCTTTTCTACCCTGCGCCCCGGTATTATCCTGGCGCAAGTTTTCTCCGAGCGTTCAGTCGAAAAGCAACCCGACACTAATTCCGGCTCGCGATCAGGTCGTCAGCCAGATGCTGGTACCGCTCCGTCTCCGCGGGACTTGGCAAGAGTCAGGGAACTCGATGCATTGGCATCGCAACGCAAATTGGCAGGGCGTTATAGCGAAGCGGAATCACTTTACCGCGAGGCTCTGGCGTTGAACGAAAAGATCCTGGGGCCGGACCATCGTGAGGTGGCCGGCAGCCTGAACAATCTGGCCGCGATGTGCCAGGCACTGGGAAATCACGCTGAAGCCAGGCGGCTCTTTGAGCGGGCCTTGGCGATCAAAGAGAAGTCACTTCCGCCTGACCACCCCAGCGTGGCCATCAGCTTGAACAACCTGGCGACGGTTCACTTTGCGCAGGGAAACTACGGAGAGGTTGAAGCCCTGTATCAACGGAGTTTGGAGATTACTGAAAAGTCCGTTGGATCGGATCACATCGGTCTGGCGCCAGCTCTCAGCAACCTGGGGATGCTCTACCGGACGATAGGCCGTCTGGATCAGAGCGAGAGTCTGTTTCGCCGGGCCTTGACCCTTCTGGAGAGATCTCCGGATGCGGATCCCCTCAGTCTTGCACGGACCATGGAAAACATGGCCGGTGTGTCCAGGATGAAGGGGAAGTACCTGGAAGCCGAGCAACTCTGCCAGCGGGCGCTGGCGATCAACGAGAAACACCTGGGTGAGAGTCATCCAGACGTGGCAACAAGCCTGAACAGTCTGGCCGGGGTTGTTTACTCAAGCGGCAAGCTGGCCGAAGCTGAGCTCATGTACCAGAGGGCGCTGCGCATTCGCGAAGCGACTCTCGGAGTCAATCACATTAGCACAGGAACGAGTCTGAACAACCTCGCAGTCTTGTATCTATCTCAGAAGAAGCTGGCTGAAGCAGCTGACCTGTTTGAAAGATCCCTGAAGATTAGCGAATCCACACTGGGTCCTGGTCATCCGGAGACTGCCAAAAACTTGAACAATCTGGCTTCAGCTTATTGCGCCCAAGGCAAACACAAAGAAGCCGAGGATCTATGGAGACGGGGTATTGCGATCCTGGAGAAAACAGTCGGTCCCGAGAGTTTGGAGTTGTCAGGTGCGTTCGACCAGCTGGCAGATTGCTATCAAGCCCAGAAACGCCAGGATCTTGCTGAACCGCTGGTTGCCAATGCCCTTAAGATTCGAGAAAAAAAATTGCCAGCGACTCATCCCAGCCTGGCCGCTAGCTACACTCAATTGGCAGAAGTCTATCAGGCAGGTGGCAAGCTTGTAGAGAGCGAAGGGCTGTACAAGAAAGCCCTGAATGCCAGACAAGAGGCGTTTGGGGCGGGACACCTGTCTGTCGGCCAAAGCCTTCATCAGCTGGGATTGCTGTATGCCGAGCAAGGGAAGCTAGACGAGGCAAAGCAAGCTCTTTCGCGATCCTTGCGGATCTACGAAGCCACAGGCAGTACAGACAGCACAGAAATTGCATCAGGCTTGGTACATCTGGGATTGGTTCATGCACTCCAAAAAGAGAGGAATGAGTCTTTGAGACTCTTAAGCCGAGCCTTGGCGATGGTTGAGGGGGCCGGACGTGGAACCAATGAATGGCCCGACCAACTACTGGAGAATCTGGCCGAACTGAGTTTCCGGAACGGCAACCACACCAAAGCCAGTCAACTGTATAGTCGGGTTCTCGAGCAAAGGCGGGTGTCGCTTGGTGAAACGAATCCTGAGTTGGTGAACCCACTGAATGCTTTGGGTTCGATTCATTACTTGCAGAGCAATCACAAGGTGGCAGGGAAGTTTTATCAGCAGGCCCTTGCAGTCGCAGAAAAGTCGAAGGGACCGGAACATCCAGACACCGCGGCTTGCCTGACGAACCTTGCCACGACTCTTGGAATGCAGCAACAACTCAATCGTGCAGAGCCGTTGTATCTTCGTGCGCTGAGAATTTGGGAGAAGAGTTTGCCAGCGGGCGAGGCGCGAATCAGATTGGCAGTCGAGAATCTGGCAGTTCTCTATGCCCGGCAGGGAAAGGAAGCCCAGGCTAGAGCCTTCTATGAGCGGCTGCGAGGAATGGGCGGCCAGGCCTCGGAACAGGTCGCTGAAATCGGCCGAGCCTCGCTTTATACGGTACCGATTGAAGATCTTCTAAAGCGGACGTCAGGTCGTCTCGCGTTCGGAGCGTCCGGCCGCTGAGAGGGTCTGAGACCCCTACAGCGTTTCACGGTATTCAAGCAAGCATCAGGATACGTCAAGCACGCTCCTTACCTTGCGAGCAAGCGCATCGGGCGTGAACGGTTTTTGCAGAAACTGAATTCCCTCCGCCAGCACGCCCTGGTGAATCGCGGCGTCGTCAGTGTAACCAGAGATGAAGAGAACTTTGATTTGGGGTCTTAGCGTTCGCATGACCTCGGCGAGCTCATGGCCCCTCATGCCGGGCATGATGGCATCGGTGATTACGAGCTGGATGTCTCCAGCATGGGCTTTGGAAAGGTGTAGAGCTTCCTCGCCATCTGAGGCAGCCAGGACTGCGTACCCCTTCTTTTTCAGAACCGCACCCGCGAGGTCTCGAACGCTCTGTTCGTCTTCGACGATCAGAATGGTTTCAGATCCGGTTGCCGGCGCGGATGTAGAGGCGGGGGCCGCAACTGGCTTCATATCACCCGGCTCGGATTGCGGCAGGTAGATCTTCAGCGAAGTCCCCTGTCCCAGTTCGCTATGAACCCAGACATGACCTCCGCTCTGTTTCACAATGCCGTAGACCGTCGCGAGCCCCATTCCAGTTCCCTGGCCGGGAGGTTTGGTTGTGAAGAAGGGCTCGAAGATCCGGGCTTTCGTCTCCGAGTCCATACCGCAGCCACTGTCGCTGACTGACAACATCACGTAGGGGCCCGGACTGACATCCAGGTGGCTTTCGACTTGACTCTGATCCAAAACGATGTTCGCTGTTTCAATCGTCAGCTTCCCACCCCTCGGCATTGCATCTCTGGCGTTGATGACAAGGTTGAGAATGATCTGCTCAACCTGCGTCGGGTCTGCTTTCACTTTCGCGAGTGAAGCCGCAGGATGAGCATCGAGCTTGATATCTTCTCCAATCAAGCGGTGCAGCATGGGCTCCATACCCAGCAGAACGGCATTGATGTCTACTACCCGCGCTTGAAGGATCTGCTTGCGGCTAAAGGCGAGCAGCTGTCGGGTGAGCGCGGCAGCTCTTTCGGATGCCTTTTGAATTTGTTCGGCATCGCGGTGAGCGTCACTGCCGGCCGGGAGGTTGTCGAGGAGCAAAGAAGCGTAGCCGAGAATGGCGGTGAGCAGATTGTTGAAGTCGTGCGCAACACCGCCGGCAAGCTTCCCTATTGACTCCATTCGCTGAGACTGACGCAAGTGCTCTTCAAGCTGGTGCTGACGAGTGATGTCGCGAAGCACAGCCACTGCTCCCAGGACTCTTCCTTCGCGATCCTTGAGTGGGCGCGCGGTGGCGCTAACTCGTACACCCGGAGGGGCATCCTGCCGACTGATGAACATCTCGACATTGTCTACAGACTCACCCTTCATCGCTCGCGAAAGGGGCATCTCTTCCGCGGGGAAGGGGGTCACCATGTCTGGCTGACAGAGTCCGCTGTTGGCGGCCCATTCCTTCACGTCAACATGTTGAGGGATTGACCCATACAGCCTTCGCGCGGCCTCATTGATCACGACAAATGCTCCGGTTTGATCGACCACGAAAACTCCATCGCCCATACTGTGGAGGATCGATTCCAGCACCTCGGTCTGTTTCCTCAAGGCCGCTTCGCTTTCACTGAGAGCCGTCGTCCGGCTTTCAAGCGTAGCGCTCATCTGGTTGAAGGCAGTTGCAAGCTTGCCTACTTCATCGCTTGATCGGACCTGGCTTCGATGCGCGAGGTTGCCGGCACCGATCGCACGACTATCCGCAGACAACTGCAGTAACGGGCTCGTGATTCTTCCGGCCAAGGACCACGCAACCAAAAGTGCCGCAGACAGGGTGGTTAGTCCAAGTAAGAGATTGCGACGAAAGTCCCTCCTTATTGGGCCATAGGCCGCTTCGCTCGGAATGCCAACCGTGACCATCCAGGTTGTTTGTTTTCCGAACGTGTATCCAATGAGACGCTGAATGCCATCGAGACCGATCAGTTCTTCAGTACCCTCGCGATCCCTGATGGCGGTCTGAAATTGAGCATAATGTGCAATGCTCTGTCCCACCCACTTTTCGGGGTCGACCGTCCGTGCAAGAATCGTGCCCTTTTCATCGATCAAAGCAACGATCGTTCCTGGAGGCATCTCGCCCGGATCCAAGAGTACCTGCAGTCGGTCTAGTCGCATCGCAGCATAAACCAGTGCGAGTACCTCATTCTCAGGACTCATCACCGGGCGTGAAATGATGGAAGTCCACGCGTGCGTTGTGCGGCTGATAACAGGTTCTCCAATGCTGAGCTTTCGAGCCGCCAGGGCTTTTACGAAGTAGTCACGTCCAGCGGCGGTCAGGCGGCTGCGATCTGTTAGCGAGACCAACGAAGTTCCTATGCCATGCCCATCCGGAGCAAACACTCCGAGAGAACTGAAGAACGGAGGCAGATCCTTCTGGATCGTCCCGAGAAAGCGATCGTTGAACTCAGCCTCGGAGTCTTTGACCGAAATGATCTTGCTGATCGCAAGCAGCAGAGCATCAACACTGCGGATGTGGTCATCAACTCGGTTACTCGCCATTCTTGCGAGGGTTAACGCATGCTGCCGGGCTTGCAGACTCTGATCGCGGTAGCGACTCTCGAGGTTGATCCAGGCGACGACAAGGAGAGGTAGTGTGGAAACGAAAACCAGAAACAACAGGCGCCCCCGGATCCCCGGGGGCCACGGAAGCTTTCTAAAGGCACCAACGTAGATGGGATCTTCTGAGGAATCCTCCGGCTGAGGTATTTCAGATCTCGGCACTTTCAAGAGTGGCGGCTGGTTGGTTCTGAACACGAAGAACTAAAGAAACAGTTCCTTGAGGGTAGCGGATTTAGCACGGCTTCATCCTGAATCTCCAAACTTCGGACAGAATTCGTTACGTCTGTAACAGTTTGCGGCATTATCCTCAATTTCTGCTCGATTGAAAAGAAACGAGTCGTGGCTGAAGTTGCTCCGACTTGCTGGACGTACGGAGCCGAATCTCGGCAGCGCAGATCCACAATAGTAAAGTGTCGGGTTTCCGAATTACTATGCGCCAGTTCTGAGATCACTTTACACAACCGATCACCACTTGAATATAATGACTCTTCAGACGGACCAGCTTTCCAGCGGTTGCGATTCACGACGGAGGCAATCATGCTAAGTCGAAGGCATTTTCTTGCTGTGGCAGGCGCTGGCGCGACTCTCACACAGCCGGTTTCAAAATTATTGGCGGACGGCAAAACACCGGTTCGAGATAGGCCTCTGAGAGGCGACTATTGGGGCACCCAGTTCTACGACGAAAAAGAGCTTCAACAACTGACGGAGGTCCACAGCAGCCGTCAGCCCTTCCGTTGGTACGGGCCAGGCAATCAGCCGCCTCAGAAGGTGGCCACGTTTGAGCAAGAATGGGCGAGTCGCATGCAGACCCGCTTCGCTCTGGCTGTAACTTCGGGCACCTCTGCGTTGCAGACGGCTTTGGCTGCTCTGCAGATTGGTCCTGGCGACGAGGTCATTCTCCCAGCCTGGACCTGGCACTCCTGTTTCAGTTCGATTGTGCTGGCCGGCGCGCTGCCTGTTTTCGCTGAGATTGATGAATCGTTTAACATTGACCCAGCGGATATTGAAAGGAAGATCACTCCACAAACCAAAGTGATCATGGCTGTTCATCTTCAGGGGAATCCCTGCGATATGGACCGCATTATGAGCATCGCCAACAAGCATCAGCTCAAGGTCCTGGAGGACTGCGCGCAGAGCGTCGGGGCGAGCTACAAAGGCCGCCCACTGGGATCGATCGGTCACGTTGGTATCTACAGCCTCCAGCTAAACAAAACGATCACGGCTGGCGAGGGTGGCGCAGTCGTCACCAATGATCCCATCCTTTTCGAACGCGCCGCTCGCTTCCATGATTTAGGGGCGTTGCGGCCCGGGCACGAGAAAGTGCTCGGCCAGTCTAAGCTTGCCGGGTTCTCCGCACCGAATTTTCGTTTGAACGAGTTTAGTGGCGGGGTCTTGCTGGCTCAGGCCCGAAAGCTCGATACGATCGTGGAGGCAGTGCGCAGCCATGCTCGTCGCGTTTATGAAGGAATTCGCGATTTGCCCGGCCTTTATCTTCGCCACTTGCCTGACCCCGAGGGTGAGCTCGGAAGTGCGGTGTTCCTAGGGTTCAGTAGCAAAGAGCAGTGCGAGCGATATATGGCCCTCATGAAAAAAGAGAATGTACCCGCGCAGCGTCCCGCAGGCTCAGTGGTTCTGCCCATTGTCCCGCACATCGAGAAAAAAATTACGATCCATCCCGCTTGGCCGTCCTTCAACACGGAGAGAGGGAAGTCCATTCTCTATGGAGCTAGCTGTTGTCCAAGAACGATCGATATTCTTGCCCGTTTTGCAGGCGTTTCTCTGAACCCGAAGTTCACCCGGCAAGACACGGATGACATTGTGGCTGCTATCCGGAAAGTTTATCCAACCATCAGCTAGGAGACTTTCAAGAGCATCCCTGATTTGGATTGGTCGGAAAGGGAATGACTGTGCAGTCCGCGTCAGCGTCGTTAGCTAGACGATTGCTGGAACCGAATCACAATGTCTGACCGAAGAGCAGTAGAGTACATCCACGGCACCTCACCGAGTGAACAGGGACGACTTTCTCTTTTGAATTCACTTCTAAATGAATCGTGCGTGCGAGAACTCGATCTTCAAGGAACTGAGAGAATTGTCGATTTCGGGTGCGGCTTGGGACAATTCACCCGGTTGATGGCGCAGAAGGTGCGTTCAGAGGGAAGGGTCGTAGGGATCGAACGGGACTCCGAGCAATTGGCTGAAGCGCTGCGACAGGCGCGTCAAGCCGATGAACACGATCTGGTAGAGTTGAGGCAGGGAGATGTCTATTCTCCCCCCTTAGCGGAACACGAATGGGAGACTTTTGATCTGGCCTATGCGCGTTTTCTGCTGGAGCACCTGCACGACCCAGTAGCAGCAGTTCAAAGCATGGTGCGTGCGCTCCGTCCTGGAGGACGTATCGTTCTCGCTGACGATGATCACGATCTGCTGCGCATCTGGCCGGAACCACCGGGATTTCGAGAACTTTGGGATGCTTACATGCGGACCTACAGCCTGAATGGCACTGATCCCCATGTGGGACGCCGACTTGTTTCGCTCATCCATGCGGCAGGTGCTCAGCCGGTGCGCAATAACTGGATCTTTTTTGGGGCCTGCGCTGGAAATTCTAATTTCGAGGGATTTGTCGAAAATTTGATTGCCGTGATTCTCACTGCCAAGGAAAGAATCATAGGGGCAGGTTTAGTCTCCCAATCCTGCTTCGATGAGATCATGGCGGCTCTTTGGACCTGGAGTAACCGCCCAGATGCGGCCCTGTGGTACGGATTGTGCTGGGCTGAAGGAGTCAAGCCGGGGAATCCTGAGAACTAGAAATCAGCCAGAGCGACAGGTTGCTTCCATTTTTCTCCTCTCGTCATTGCTTCGGCTTTACGGCTACCTTCTGCTTGATCTCTTGAATCTTCTTCTCGAGTGTTTCCCTGTTCTGCGCTGCCAGCCTTAAACACTGCGCAAAGTCGTCTTCTGCCTCAGCCTTCTTGCCACTGAGCAACATGGCCAACCCGCGGTTCAGGAAAGGAATCGCGTTTCCACGGTCGATCTGAAGTGCCCGATTATAGTCCTCGATTGCTTCGTCAAATTTTCCTTGAGTCAGATAACTACTGCCCCGATTGTTGTACGCCATAACCAGTCGAGAATCCAATTCAAGAGCTCGGTCATAGTCCGCTATCGCGAGATTTGAGTCTCCCTTGGCTTTCCAGGCGTTGCCCCGGCCGTAGTAGGCCGACGCCATGATGGGATCGAGAGCGAGAGCTTGGTTCAGATCTGACAAAGCTCCGGCAACGTCTCCGCGGTCAACCCTGGCATTACCACGGTTTGCATAGGCTTTGGCGAAGGCCGGATCCAACCTGATAGCCTGATCAAAATCCGCTAGAGCACTTTTGAAATTCCCGTTGTCATGGTGCAGAGAGCCACGATTGTTTAGCGCCTCAGCCAGATGAGAATTCAGAGCAATGGCCTTGTTGTAGTCACGAAGCGCGGCGTCAAGCTCTCGCATGTAATGGTAGGCTTCACCGCGTTTGGTAAAGGCTTCAGCCGAGCGGGGATTAATCTCAATGGCCTTACTCGCGTCCGCCACGGCTGCTTTCCAATTCCTCTGCAGAATGTGAACTGCGGCTCGGTTGTGATAGGCCTCAACCAGGCGGGGATGAGACTCGACAGCACGGCTAAAGTCATTCAGAGCTCCCTCGGCATCCCCTTTCGTGTGTCGGACAAGTCCACGAAGCAAATAAGCCTGGGCACAGCGTGAATCAAAGGTCAGAGCAATCTCCACGTCCGCCACAGCCCGGTCGAATTCCCCTTTTTTGTACCAGTCATTGCCTCGTTCCACATAAGAGGCAGCAGATAACTGTGGCGTTTGCCCTTGGCTGACCGGGACAATCCCGAGCAAGGTGATTGTGGCCAGCCAGAATATGACAGTTCTTGGGTGCCGGCGAGTCCTAGGAATCTCAACTGGCGGGCATATCGTTCTGTAGTTGGTTTTGGCAGCCATGTCGTCCTCCGCAACGTGTTGTTGTCCTGAGGGCGACTTTGAGTGATGGGAGGAAGTAGCTCAATGGAAGCGGCGTGATATTTGGATGATATTCGTCTGACAGGCTAAATTGCTGATATTTGCCAGTTTCACCATAGGATCTCCTAAAGACATCCCGCGACGCACACGCCTGGACATTCGGTCTCGTCCCGCTATTGACCCTGAGCCGTTCTTGCTTGGCTCTTGGCGGTTCCTAAAAGGATTTGATCGTTTTGTGGACTTTCTCTGAGTAAGAAGAAGTATCTGGGTGACAAGTAGCAGACTTGTACTCGTCCTTCGATCCTGATCCCTTTCTCATCAACTCTGCTAAACTGGGCGTCCTTAGGCTCCTTGGAAAAACGGAATCCCGATGGCAATTGCACGGTCTTCCAATTTTGTTCGCTTTAGCGTCTTTGAAGTTGATCTTCGAGCCGGAGAACTGCTCAAGCAGGGTGTGAAGATCAAGTTGCCCGAGCAGTCGTTCCAGATTCTGGCCATGCTGCTCCAGCGCCCGGGACAACTGGTTACGCGCGAGGAGATTCAGAAGGGGCTATGGCCCGATGACACCATCGTAGAGTTCGAAAATAGTATCAATGCGGCTATCCGGAGGCTTCGCTTGGCGCTGGGCGATTCGGCGGACGAGCCAAAATTTGTAGAAACCCTGGCCCGCCGCGGATATCGGTTTATGATTCCAGTCGAGACAGTGTCAGACGCACTGAGTGGAGCGGTGCCGCGGCAAGGCGTCTTACTGGAGGCAGCTGCTGTGGTCGAGCCTCCGGTCAGCCTGGATGGGTCGCTCCCAATGCGCACCCTACGCCGATGGCGCAAGTGGCACCTCGTCTTGGCAGGCAGCACCATCCTCATCGCTGCGGTTTTCACGTACCGGCTCATTCGCCCATTGCCGCTTCCCAAGGTATTGGGCTCCACGCAGATCACCATGGACGGTCGGCTGAAGTTTGGTCCAATCCTCACCGATGGCGCCAGGCTCTACTTCATCGAGGGACCACCCTATACCATTTGCCAGGTGTCCACTTCAGGCGGTGAAGTCTCACAGATTTCTAGTCCCGTCCGTACTCGAGGCCTCTTGGATATCTCTCCGAGCGGCTCAGACCTCCTGATCAGAGAAGCCGGTTCACCCTGGCAGCCTGCACCTCTGTGGGTCTTGCCAGCCGCAGGAGGCACCCCGCGCCGCGTCGGCGATGTCGCCGCCTTCGGCGCCGCGTGGCTAGCAGACGGGCAGCAGATTGTGTACGAAAACAGCAACAACCTCTATGTGTGTCGGAGCGACGGGAGTGAAGCCCGAAAACTCGCAACCGTGCCGACCGAACCCAACTTTTTTGCCTTCTGGCTTGAGTGGTCACCCGATGGAAGCCGATTGCGCTTTGGCATGAGAGATCGAAGAACACATGCCACACTCCGGTCGTTCTGGGAAGTCTCCGCAAACGGGACCGACCTTCGTCCGCTTTCCCAGGCTTATTCCGCGGGGAATTGGACACCGGACGGCAAATACTTTGTCTTTGCTCCCAGCAAAAGAGGAAGGATGGACCTCTGGGCTGTGCGGGAGAAAACGGAACTGTTCCGTAGAGCCTCAACTGAACCGACGCAGTTGACCTCCGGGCCCTTGAGTCTAAGTTTTCCGGTTTCCAGTAAGGACGGCAGGAAGCTGTTTGTCCTTGGCACGCAGCAGCGCACGGAACTGGTACGGTACGACGCGCAGTCCGGCCATTTTTTGCCTTACCTCGGAGGAATTTCAGCTGATGGGGTGAGCTTTTCCAGCGATGGCCAGTGGACAGCCTATGTTTCGTTTCCAGACGCCACCCTGTGGAGGAGCAGGATGGACGGCAGCGAGCGGCGTCAACTTACGTTTTCGCCAATGGCTGCCTTCAATCCACGCTGGTCTCCGGATGGCAAGAGCATTGCGTTTCAGGCCGAGGCGCCCGGCAAGCCGATCAAGATTTACATCGTCTCCGCTGATGGCGGCGGTCCGCGGCAAGTCACTACCGGACCGCGTAACGATGTAGATCCTAATTGGTCGCCGGATGGTCAGTCGCTTGTCTTTGCCGATGGTGCTTTTGGCAAGATGCCGGACGACTCTATGAGGATTGATCGCATCGATTTGCGGACGAACGAGGTCTCGAGTCTGCCAGGTTCTCAAGGATTGATGTCTCCGCAGTGGTCGCCAAGCGGGCGTTATGTGGATGCATTCACTACTGACTGGCAAAAGTTGATGCTCTTCGATTTCACCACTCAGGAGTGGGTTGAGCTATGCGCTGGGCGTCGTCTTAACTGGCATTATTGGTCGCGCCACGGAAACTATATTTACTTCTCCGACAACCTTTTGTCTGGAAACGCTCCATCCATAGAGCGGCTGCGAATTAGCGACCGGAAAATCGAAAAAGTAGTTGCCTTGGAGGAAGTCGGCAGGTTGGGAATCGGAAACCTTGGAGGTCCTTGGACTGGGCTGGCACTCGATGATTCCCCTTTAGTTCTCCGTGATATTGGCACGCAAGAGATCTACGCCCTGGACGTGGAGTTTCCATAGTGTGGGTAGGTTTCAGGTGTCGGGTTTCGGGCGCCGGTGAGTAACAACCTCCGTTGCGGAGTTGAGACCACTAGAGCTAGCTGGACTTTGTAATCCGTGGTCGCGACGGGCCAACATGATGCCGCTTTAGCAGACAATCGCGGGCTTCGTGAATAACAATTCGGTCCCCAAAAGCAAAAAAGCCTCGAAGGGGTTAACCTTCGAGGCTTTGATGAAAATCCCGGCAATGGCCTACTCTCCCACCCAGTTTCCCGGACAGTACCATCGGCGCTGAGGGGCTTAACTTCCGTGTTCGGGATGGGAACGGGTGTGACCCCCTCGCTAGAATCACCGAGATAAACAGTTTGGAACATCTTTCACCAAGCCGTCTAAGACACCGGCCTGATGCAGCTACCAAAACATCTCAATTGACACGAATGAATTTCAAGTTTTCAGGAGGGGATCAGTGAAACTCGGTTGAATCTCACTGATCGCACATTCCTGAATTAATTAATGGTCAAGCCGAACGACCGATTAGTACTGGTAAGCTAAAACCATTACTGGCCTTACACACCCAGCCTATCAACGTAGTGGTCTACTACGGGTCTTCTTACTTGCGTTGGGAGATCTCATCTTGGAGTGGGCTTCACACTTATATGCATTCAGCGTTTATCCCGACCGAACTTAGCTACCCAGCGACTGCCCCTGGCGGGACAACTGGTACACTAGAGGTTCGTCCATCCCGGTCCTCTCGTACTAAGGACAGCCCTCCTCAAATCTCCTGCGCCCACATCAGATAGGGACCGAACTGTCTCGCGACGTTCTGAACCCAGCTCACGTACCGCTTTAATAGGCGAACAGCCTAACCCTTGGAACCTTCTACAGCTCCAGGATGCGATGAGCCGACATCGAGGTGCCAAACCTTGCCGTCGATATGAACTCTTGGGCAAGATCAGCCTGTTATCCCCGGCGTACCTTTTATCCGTTGAGCGATGGCCCTTCCATACAGAACCACCGGATCACTAAGTCCTGCTTTCGCACCTGCTCGACTTGTCTGTCTCGCAGTCAAGCGTCCTTATGCCTTTACACTCTATGGCTGATTTCCAAACAGCCTGAGGACACCTTCGAGCGCCTCCGTTACAATTTAGGAGGCGACCGCCCCAGTCAAACTACCCGCCTAGCCATGTCCCTTTGCCCGATAAGGGCAATAGGTTAGAATCACAGAACAATCAGGGTGGTATCTCACCGTTGGCTCCCCACACCCCAAAGGGCATGGTTCAAAGCCTCCCACCTATCCTGCGCAGATCGCACCATAATTCATGGCTAAGGTATAGTAAAGGTGCACGGGGTCTTTCCGTCTAGATGCGGGTAACCGGCATCTTCACCGGTACTACAAGTTCGCTGAGTCACACGTTAAGACAGCGCCCAAATCGTTACGCCATTCGTGCAGGTCGGAACTTACCCGACAAGGAATTTCGCTACCTTAGGACCGTTATAGTTACGGCCGCCGTTCACTGGGGCTTCAATTCAAAGCTTCGCCTTGCGGCTAACCTCTCCTTTTAACCTTCCAGCACCGGGCAGGCGTCAGCCCCTATACGTCGTTTTCGACTTTGCAGAGACCTGTGTTTTTGTTAAACAGTCGCTTGGGCCATTTCATTGCAACCCCCTCGGGCTATAAACCCTACCGGGGCACTCCTTATTCCGAAGTTACGGAGCTATTTTGCCGAGTTCCTGAACGTGTGTTCTCTCAAGCGCCTTAGGATATTCTCCTCGTCTACCTGTGTCGGTTTACGGTACGGTTACAAAGCAGACTCCTTAGAGGTTTTTCTTGGCAGTGTGAAGTCAGCGGCTTTATCCAGCCCTTGCGAGCTCGCCACTACTCTCGAGGTTAATGACCGGGCGGATTTACCAACCCAATCCCTCTCGATCGTGAAATCCCATCCATCAGAGATCCCGCTTATCCTCCTGCGTCACCCCATCGTGATAACGTCTACTTCATAGTACAGGAATGTTGACCTGTTACCCATCGTCTACGCCTCTCGGCCTCGACTTAGGGACCGACTAACCCTGAACGGATTAACCTTTTTCAGGAAACCTTAGACTTTCGGCGACCAGGGTTCTCACCTGGTTTATCGCTACTTATGCCGGCAGGGTCTCTTCAGTACCGTCAACGGCTCCTTACGGTGCCGCTTCGAACTGTACAGAACGCTCCCCTACCAAATGAACTGCCGCAGCAGTTCAAGTTCATAGCTTCGGTGGCAGACTTGAGCCCCGTTGAATTGTCGGCACGGAGCTGCTTGACCAGTGAGCTATTACGCTTTCTTTAAAGGATGGCTGCTTCTAAGCCAACCTCCTGGCTGTCAGTGCGTCTCCACTTCCTTTTCCACTTAGTCTGCACTTTGGGACCTTAGCTGATGATCTGGGCTCTTTCCCTCTCGACAATGAAGCTTAGCCCCCACTGTCTGACTCCCAAGCTGTTGTTAGCGGCATTCGAAGTTTGATTGGATTCAGTAACCTGGTAAGGCCCCTAGTCCATTCAGTTCTCTACCACCGCTACAAATCACTTGAGGCTAGCCCTAAAGCTATTTCGGGGAGAACGGGCTATCACGGAATTTGATTAGCCTTTCACCCCTACCCTCAGCTCATCCAAGCTGTTTTCAACCAACACTGGTTCGGGCCTCCACACGGTGTTACCCGTGTTTCACCCTGGCCAAGGGTAGATCATCCCGCTTCGCGTCTATTTCCTGCGACTGAATCGCCCTATTCAGACTCGCTTTCGCTACGGCTCGCTTACGCTAAACCTTGCCACAGAAAATAACTAGCCGGC
>CAWBTP010000009.1:0-140000 GCA_963791795.1 uncultured Acidimicrobiia bacterium | reverse complement strand
TTGCCGCTCCAACATTGCCGACAACCCCATTTCCCTATCGGACTCTTTTCCTGCGAAAATTGACTCCAAACGGTGGCGCAAAGAGTCGCCATCCAGGCTGCGCTCGATCTGGCCGCCGGCAACAATCGAGATAATCCCCGTCTCTTCCGAAATCACTACCACGACAGCATCCGACTCCTCCGTAACTCCGATTGCTGCGCGATGGCGCGTCCCCAAGTCTTTGCTGAGTTTGGGATTCACGGTCAGAGGCAGGAAGCATGCAGCTGCTGTAATGCGGTCTTTCTGAATGATGACTGCGCCGTCGTGCAAGGGTGCTCCGGGAGAGAAGATCGCCACGAGCAAATCATATGACAGCGCAGCATCGATCGCGATGCCGCTCTCAATGTAGTTCTTCAACCCAATACTCCGCTCGATGACGATCAAACCACCGATTCTCTGAGAAGCGAGCGTAGTCGCGGCCAAGACGATTTCATCGTAAGTCTCCACAAAAGGGTTTTGGGAGAATTGCCGAATCAGCGGATTCTTCCCGATGTTGGCCAGTGCCCGCCGGATTTCGGCAGCAAACAAGACAATGATTCCGAACACGAAGTAAGGAAGGATGTTGGTGAGAATCCATTGGATCATTTCTAAATGAAGCCAACGCGTCAGATAGAAAAAAATGGCGAGAAAGCCCACCCCCAGAGCCATCTGCACGGCCCGCGTTCCTCGAATCAATAACAACAGGTTGTAGATCAGCGCACTCACAATCAGAATGTCGATGGCGGCATTCCAATTGAGTTTGTCGAGGTTAATCAATTCGGTAAAGTTCATTAGATCCGGGTCCCGGCATCGCGCACGGCGTCGCACAATACAGTCACTTGACGAGTTTCCTTGACATCATGGACTCTGACAATATGGGCACCTGCCATGATAGCGATGGCACAGCACGCCAAGCTACCGGTTAGTCGCTGCTCGACTGGAACCGACAGAACCTTGCCAAGGAACGACTTCCGCGAAGCTCCCACCAAGATTGGCAGTGCCAAGCCACCTAGGATGTCCAGTCGCTTGAGCAGCAACAGATTATCTTCTGGCGCCTTGCTGAAACCGAGGCCTGGATCAACAATGATCCGCTTTTTCGAAATTCCCGCAGACGCTGCCCTGCTCACAGAGCGATCCAAACTTTCCACAACCGCTTTCAAGATATTGCGAACTGGGGGTAGATGGTGCATTTGATGTGGCTTACCGCGCGAATGCATGAGCACCACCGCTACCCGTGCCGATGCAATTACTTTCGGCAATTCCCTGTCGAGCCTTAGTCCTCCAATATCATTCACAAGCTCGGCCCCTGCAGAGATTGCCGCCCTCGCCACCTCGGCCTTGAAGGTGTCGACTGAGATTGGAATCGCCACCCGCTTTCGGAGAGCCTCGATCACGGGGACCACTCGACGAATCTCTTCGGCGACGGGCAAAACGTTCCGAAACGGCGGGCGAGTTGATTCTCCCCCAACATCCAGGATGTCCGCTCCCTCCTCTTCCAGTTCCATGCCTCTCGCGATCGCGTCTCTGGGGCGAACGCGCCGACTGTTTCTGAAGAACGAATCGGGCGTCGTATTTAGAACGCCCATTACGAGAGTTCGCACACCCAAAACCAACCGACGCGAGGGGAGCTGAACTTCGTATTGTGTCCTCGCCGGCATGCTTTCGAGTCAAGAGACGGACGGTTGTTGAGATAGGAGAGGCGATCGATCGATGATGAAATGACTGCTCGCGGAAGTGGGCAGCAGGAGCGCAGTGCGGAAACGGTTGCGCTCCGCTAGACGCTAGGCTGGCGCCGGTTTTTCACGCTGCTTGTCGACCAGGGAAGGCACCGAGGGAGTGAGTGACTGCACCACCTGTGTCCTTCGCCCGTCGTGTCCTTCTGGCCTGGCACTGGAAACAGGCTCAACCTTTTCTTCCAAAGGCAAGTTTTGGATAATCATGTGTACTTCGTTGGCATCCAATACCTCGCGTTCGAGCAAGGCCTCTGCAATGCGAGCCAATGTATCTCGATTCTCTTCCAGAATTTTCTTCGCCGTTTCATATCCCTCTGAGATGAATCGTTTGACTTCGAGATCAATCTTGATCGCGGTGTCCTCGCTGTAATCCCTGTGCTGGGCAATTTCTCTTCCTAGAAAGATTTGTTCTTCCCGTTTGCCGAACGTGAGCGGACCCAGGGACGACATCCCATAGTCGCAAACCATGCGCCGCGCCATTTCTGTCGCCTGCTCAATATCGTTGCCAGCCCCTGTGGTCATGTGGCCAAGGAACAGTTCTTCAGCTAAGCGCCCTCCCATCATGATTGCGATCTGGCTCTCCAGAAAATCGCGGGTATAGGTATGCTTATCGTCGGAAGGCAGCTGCATTGTGACGCCCAGCGCCATTCCGCGTGGGATGATGGTCACTTTGTGCAAAGGATCTGCATGAGGCAACAAAGCGGCAACCAAGGCATGTCCAGCTTCGTGGTAGGCGGTGTTTTTCTTTTCTGCGTCGCTGATGATCAGCGATTTGCGCTCCACGCCCATCAGCACCTTGTCTTTTGCCCCTTCAAAGTCGGCCATCGTCACCGACTTCTGGTTATACCGGGCCGCATTCAGGGCTGCTTCGTTCACCAGATTCGCAAGATCCGCCCCCGAGAAACCAGGTGTACCCCGTGCCAAAACGGTGATATCCACGTCTTCTGCGAGCGGAATTCGTTTTGTATGAACCTGGAGAATCCCCTCTCTTCCTTTCACGTCGGGCCGGGCGACGATGACCCGACGATCGAATCGTCCCGGCCTAAGCAGGGCTGGATCAAGAACGTCAGGACGGTTGGTAGCGGCGATCAAAATGACGCCCTCATTAGACTCAAACCCATCCATTTCGACGAGCAGCTGATTCAACGTCTGCTCCCGCTCGTCGTGACCTCCGCCCAACCCGGCGCCGCGATGTCGTCCCACCGCGTCGATCTCGTCGATAAAAATAATGCAAGGAGCATTCTTCTTGCCCTGTTCGAACAGATCGCGCACACGCGAAGCGCCCACTCCTACAAACATTTCAACGAAGTCTGATCCGCTGATCGAGAAGAAGGGAACGCCCGCCTCTCCAGCAATGGCCCGAGCCAATAACGTCTTGCCTGTTCCGGGAGGTCCTACCAGAAGCACGCCTTTGGGAATTCTACCGCCCAGTTTCTGAAACTTTTGCGGCTCCTTGAGGAATTCGATAATCTCCTGCAGTTCTTCCTTGGCTTCCTCTGCGCCTGCAACATCCTTGAAAGTAACTTTCTTCTGTTGCGACGACAGAAGCTTCGCGCGACTTTTTCCAAACGAGAGAGCCTTGTTGCCACCGCTCTGCATCTGTCTCATGAAGAAGATCCAGAAGCCAATCAGCAACACGAAGGGCGCCCATGAGATCAATGCCGTTAGCCACGGACTCTGCGTGGGCTCTTTGACTTTGAATGTAACGCCTTTGGCTATCAGTGTTTTGAAGAACTCAGGGTAGTTGGGCATCGTGGTCTTGAAGGAGGTTCCCTCCTTAAACTTGCCCTTCACTTCGCTACCCGTAATTTCCACACTCTCAACGCTGCCTTTTTCAATCTCGTTGAGAATGTATGAGAAGTCTCTGTCCTTTTCAGTTCCGCTCTGCGTGCGCTGAACGACTTGCCACAGCAGGACACCCGTGATGATAAGGACAACCCACAACAATAACGTTTTAACTGTTGAATTCAAACTCACCCTCCAAGCCCCTAAAGCCTCTCTTCTTTGTTCAGTACTCCCAGACTGGGCAAATTGCGAAACCGATTCTGATAACCAAGTCCATACCCGACAAGATACTCCGACTCCGCAGCCTTCATCCCGAACGCGGCATAGTCCGCATTGATGGCGATCCGTCTCGAGTCAGGTTTGTCGATGAGATAGCAAATCCTGAGCCGGTTGGGACCACCCTGCAAAATGTGCTTTGTAATGTAGTCAAGAGTGATCCCAGTGTCGAGCACTCCTCCAACCAACAGGATATTTCGATCTCGCGCATCGAGTTCAGGCGAGTAGAGAATCCGCTTGATGCTTGCGACGCGATCCTCGCCTTCATCGACATCCGCCTTCATAAAATAACATAACACTTCCCTGTTAACTTTCCGAATCAAATCTGCCATAAAGACAAAGGAGTCTTCGAGTAAGCCAACAACACAAAGCTCGCCGTCCACAAAATCCTTCTCGACTTCATGCGCGATCTCTGCCACGCGCTTCTGGATCTGCTCCTCGGTGTGCAGGACCTTGGTCATTTAGTCTGATTCCTCTCTTCGATAACCACGAGCGCCCGTTGCTCGGTTTGCTCCAACCCGTCGGAGCAAATAGGGAAATTCCTGACGCAAACCACCCTGCCAGCCAAGACTACAACCGGCGATGACGCCCTGCATCGTCTTGGGATTTTTTTTTCTGCGAACATGTCTGCAACTCTTTTCGGAGAACTTGCACCCGGTGCGAAGTATACATCGGCAGGTTTCCAGTTGCGAATGCAGAATCCTGCCTCCAGCTCTTCGGGGCTGAGACGCAGCTCCCAACGATTCAACACAACCGAGTCACGTTGCGAAGGCTCAAGGCTCGCCTCAAAACAAGTGCCGGTTTGGGGCAAATCGATCCGTCCAGGAATCGCGAGAGAATAGCAGAAGTCTTCGGGTACACACGGTGGTGCAACTTCGAATCGCAGACGGCTAAATTCCCTGAAGCACCGAAAAAACCCTGTTTGCACAGACATTCCGCTCTTGCCTGCGCTCAAAAGCGCCATGATGGAAGCTACGTTCTGGGCTGAAAGTTTGTGGTCGCCCCGTGCCGTTTTTTCGAACGAGAGCCGAACGAGTCTCTTCTGGAGTCCGAAGGGGAGCGAGTGTAATGTGTCCACGTGCCAAGACACGTTGTTACCCTCAACAACTGCCTCCCGTTCAAACACCTCGGTGGCCCAACATTGTAGGGCTTCACTCTCCTCCCGTAGGATGTCTGCCGTAGTGGCGAGTTGCGGAACGATTCTCTGATTGTAGCGGTCCCTAAGAATGGGAATGAGTTCTTGCCTCAACCTGTTCCGCAAATATTGGGTGTCCAGGTTTGAAGCATCTTCTCGCCAGCTCATCCCGCGACGCTTCAAGTACTCCAAAATCTCTGCTCGCTGAATGGAAAGGAGTGGTCGAATGAATACATCTCTCTTATATGGCATGGCCGACAACCCAACAGATCCGCTTCCTCTGAACAGGCGCATCAAGAAGGTCTCGGCTTGGTCGTTCAGTGTGTGGCCAAAAGCCACTCTTTGGGAATTCACAGCCGCTGCGGCTTTGGAGAGGAAGGCATATCGTCGTTCCCTCGCCCAATTTTCCAGGCCACTTTCTCGGGACCTTACATCTTCAGCTGGAATCCTTTCGGAAATGAACCGGATGCCCAAGTCCTGGGCCAGAATACGTACGAACTCTTCATCTTCGTCCGAAGCCTTGCCGCGGAGGTTGTGGTTGAGATGTGCGACGATCAAGTCCAGTTCAAACTGTGCCCGGACTTCCAGCAAAAGGCTAAGAAGAGCTACAGAGTCGGCCCCGCCTGAAACCGCAACCAGGACTCGATCTCCGCGATCGAGGAGGGAATGAACTCGAACAACCCGAACGAACTTCTCAAAGACTAAAGGCATCCTCATACGCTAATCCTAATCATGGGGATCTCTCTCAGTAAAGATGGGACCTTGACTGCTTTGACTACTTTACTGGAACCAGAAACTGTTTGAGTTGAGAAAACGGCTGGTTTAGACTTTCCCAGCGCTGAGGTCTACGGTGAGAAGAGCCAAGAAAATACTGCGGGCATCACAGCTTCTATTTCCCGGGCTGATTCTGATTTTCTTGTCTTCGGACGGCTTGGCGGGTTACCGGGTTGTTCTTAAGGATGGAAAAGTTCTCGAAGCGCGCACCAAACCCGTTTCCATGGAGGGCCATTACCGGTTTACCGACAGCAAGAGCCAGTTTCAATCCATTCCGATCCATCTCGTCGACCTCCCGGCCACCCAGTCTCTGAACGCAAAGGAACAGCCGAAATCAGCTTCTCCGCGAGTGCTAACGAACGAGGACCTCGCTGCCAGCAAGGCCACCGGCGCAGCGCCAGTCAACACGGTCGGTCCCACAGGTTCCAAACCTGACGCAAAAAATTCCAGCACTGCCGCCGGGCCTAGGAAGGGCGAAGCCTATTGGCGCGGTCGTGCCAAACAGATTCGAGATGAGATCGAAAAGGTGGAGAAGCAGATAAAAGCTCTTAACGAAAAAACCCAAACTGGAAAAAGTGAGGGAATCAAGATTGGTTTCGAAACCTATAATTCGGTCATCTATGCGGATTTTGAAAGTCAGGTCAAAGAGCTTGAAAAACATAAAGAGAAGTTGCAGAAGGCGATGACCACACTGGAGGAGGAAGCCCGCAAAGACGGGGCCTTGCCAGGATGGCTCAGGTGATTTGGGATCGCCGATTGCCGATTTTTGATTGAAGCGACTCCAATTGAGAATCTGTAGTCCGCAGTACGCATTCTGCAATCGACAATCAAGAATATGCCCTACGAAGCCGTCATTGGTCTTGAGGTTCATGCACAGCTATTGACCAAGACCAAAATCTTCTGCTCTTGCTCAACGACATTTGGCTCTCCGCCAAATACGAATACCTGCCCAGTCTGCCTTGGCTTTCCAGGGGCGTTGCCAGTCCTGAACAGGGAAGCAGCGGTCATGGCGACCAAGGCCGCTCTGGCGCTCGAATGCACTCTGAACCCTGTTTCGATTTTTGCGAGAAAGAACTATTTCTATCCCGACTTGCCGAAGGGCTACCAAATCTCTCAGTTTGATCGCCCGCTTGCTGAACACGGCCTGGTCACTATCGGCACTAACGGCTCCAAGAAACAAGTTCGTATCAAGCGCGTTCATATGGAGGAGGACGCGGGGAAATCGATCCATGACGGCTTTGTCGATTCTGGCCGCTACAGCTACATCGACTTGAACCGCAGTGGTACGCCCCTCATCGAGATTGTCAGCGAGCCTGACCTTCATTCGCCGGACGAAGCGCACGATTACCTGACGCGGATGAAGGTCATTCTTGAGTATCTGGAAGTCTGCGATGGAAATATGGAGGAGGGCAGCCTTCGTTGCGACGCGAATATTTCGGTCCGCCCTGTTGGTGAAACCAAGCTGGGCACCAAAGCGGAGCTCAAGAATCTGAACAGCTTTCGGTTTTTGAAAAATGCTCTTGAGTACGAGATCGCCCGACAGATCCAGGTTCTCGAAGAAGGTGGCAGCGTTGTGCAAGAGACCCGTCTTTGGAATACCACCGAGCATCGCACCATTTCGATGCGAAGCAAGGAAGAAGCGCACGATTACCGCTACTTCCCGGAGCCCGATCTGCCACCGCTGGTTATTGATGAGGCTTGGCAAAAGGAGATTCGAGCTTCGATGCCCGAACTGCCGGAGGCGAAGAAGTCCCGTTTCGTCACGCAGTATGGTTTGCCGGAGTACGATGCAGGAGTCTTGACCACGTCTCGAGCGTTGGCTGACTACTTTGAGGAAACGGTGTCGCTTTGCCAAAGTGCCAAGGCCGCTTCCAATTGGATCATGGGAGATCTTTTGCGAGACCTCAAGGAATTCAATCAGACCATTGAAGACTCACCCGTGAGGCCCAAAGCCATCGCCGATCTCGTCAGGCTGATTGAAAGTGGAGAAATCTCGGGTAAGATGGGGAAGGATGTGTTTGAAGTGATGTTTCGTGAGAAGAAATCTCCTCAGGAGGTGATCGCAGAGAAGGGACTCAAGCAGATCACCGATTCTGGAACGATCGAAAAAATCGTTCGGGAGATCATTGCAGCCAATCAGAAAACCTACGAACAATATAGAAGTGGCAAAAAAGCCGCCTTCGGGTTTTTCGTCGGTCAAGTGATGAAAGCGACACAGGGACAAGCCAATCCGCAGCTGGTTAATGATCTTCTAAGAAAAATTCTGGATGCCTGAGGAGGCACCATGTCACGTAATGGGGAGGACTCTCACCAAGAGATCAGCGCCTTTTACAAAGAGGAGTTTCTGAAACACAAAGCACGGCTTGAGATCCAGAAGGAGTTTCATTCGGACAAGGCGCTCAGCGACATCGAGACGGCTCTCGACAAGATCATCAAGGACATGGACACCATCTGCCGGCTCGAACAGTTCAGCCAGCTTGCCAGCCAGCTCCTGGAACGGATCGACACCATTACGAATCTTTCAGGGTCGCCGTCGAAGTACTCCGAAAGAATTCACTAGCCAAGAAACTGGGTTCACCCGCGCTCCACGGAGTTCGCTCGTTTTTCCTCAATCTCCAGCGAAAAACAGACTCTTTCAATTAAATAAATGAAACTGCCGCTCCACGACATTCATAAGGCTGCCGGTGCCAGCTTCATGGATTTCATGGGCTGGCAGATCGTCGAGAGATTCTCTTCTGTCGAGTCCGAGTATTGGGCCCTTCAGAAATCGGCTGGGTTGATCGACCTTTCATGCTCGGGGACCTTCGAGCTCACGGGCGATGATCGAACCCGGTTCCTGCATGGTATGGTCACAAACGATATCAAGGCCCTGGCGCCCGGAGCTGGCTGTTACGCAGCCTTCTTGTCTCCTCAAGGTCGAATGATCACCGATTTGCGCGTCTTCTGTTGTGAAGAGTCTCTCATTCTTTCCACCGAACCTGCGGGACGCGAGAAGCTTGGCCCTTCGCTCCGAAAATACATCATCGGTGACCGTCCTCTATTGCGGGATCGATCAGAGGAAATGGCGTTGTTGTCGCTGCAAGGACCGAAAGCAGGCTCATTGTTGGGCAACGTACTTTCGCAGCCACGAACTTTGGAGCACCCCTACGACCACTTCGATGCAGTGCTCGCAGGTGCGAGAACCCGCATTTGCCGCGTCAACCGCACCCGTGCGGGAGGCTATGACTTAATGGTTGAGCGGCAAGCCCTTCCCTTGGTCTGGGATCTGATTTTGGAAAATGGAAAAAAGAATGAACTACAGCCGGTAGGCTTTGAAAGTTTTGATGCACACCGCGTTGAAGCAGGTATTCCCTGGTTCGGACTTGATATGGATGAAAACACACTTCCCATTGAAGCGGGACTCGAGAAGAGTGCTATTAGCTTCAATAAGGGCTGCTACATTGGCCAGGAATCCGTGGCACGCATCACTTATCGAGGGCACGTGAACCGGAAGCTTGCCGGCCTCAGACTGTCAGGCAGCCACCCGGCTTCGAAAGGAGACAAGATCTCAAAGGATGATCACGAGGTGGGTTGGACTACCAGCAGCGCCTATTCACCTATGTTGAGAACCGCGATCGCCCTTGGCTATCTTCGCAAAGAAGTTCTCGAACCGGACACGGCTGTGATCATTGAACACGGAGACGAACGCCGGGACGGGCAGGTCACTCCACTTCCATTTCCCGAGTTGCAAGCCCTGGTGCCTTGAATCAGCCTCGGCGCGGGAACGCTGGCAGCTGGCCAACACCCCAATCCATCCAAATTCATTTCGAGAACTCAATCACCACCTCAGGGTCAAGGTTGATCTTGAATCCCCTAAGTGCCTTGAACAGTTCCTTCGCCTCTTCCAAGTTTTGCCCCTTGATTGCAGCCGCCTGCTGCATCAAAGTTTCGTTCGACAATAGTTCGGAGAAGTCCATTTCAAGCAGCGTGACCTTTTGCCCTTCCCGATGCACGCTGTTGGTGTTCACCAGCGTCCCCTGAACTTCGACTGCCATTCCAATTCGGAATCCAGCAAAAAACTTCTTGGCTTGTTCTAACTGCTCAGCGGTGGGTACCTTGGTTGATTTGCTCGGCTCTGATGATGAGGCTTCGGTCTCTTCGGATGAGGCTTTCTTTGATGTCCGCTTGCCAAAAACCGCAGTCAATACCGAATGCCCATTTGGCAGTCTGGAGAAGCGAAACGTAGTCTCTCCTCCACTCCCTGAAGAGTTAGTTTTCAGCCCCGGCACTGAGGGCGTTTCAGGCTTTTCGCTGAGTTTCAGCTTGGTCACGTCGCTGAAAGCATAAGTGACCTCCTGACCTTCCATTCCCTCCTGCTTGATCTTACGACTTGAAACAAAGCTGACACCCCCTCCCATCTTTAAAGCTCGGGAACGAGCGTCCTTCTCGTTGAAGAGTTCGGGCATTTTCGGTTCTTGCTGGGGTTGTTGGTTGCCTGTCATCTGTTGGGCAAATCCCTGCATCATGGCAGTCATTTGCGAAATCACCTCTGTGCTCATGAGCGTTTTCTGGACAACCATTCCGCTACCGTCCGGGTTGAGCTTGATAAGCGTATCCGAGGTCACACATCCGCTGGTTGCTCCAAGCAGAATCGTCAATGCAGCAAGCACGCATGTTCTGGCCATCGTCGTTACTCCTTCGGGCTGGGAAGTCTATTCCGGATAGTTGCTTCATCGATTGTTAATCTCGGCTCCATTAAGAAAAAGCGCATGGTTGCCGATATGACCCAGGGTGCTGAAAGCGGCCTAACCGCAAAGGAGACCCCTCGTGGAAGGATTACTGACAATCAACGGCTCGGCGATTGATATCGAGTTGAAGAACAGGACCTTAGAGAAAGCGGAGCAGGGAATTGATGCCGCAGTCGCAACCGCCGGCGAATGGGGAGGGGGTCGGTTTCGCGGCCCCAGCTTTTGGTACGACCTCGAGAAAAGCCTCTTCGCTCTACGCGGAACCTTCGAGATCGACGAGGGCATGCCGGATTACGTGGCCACCGAAGTCAAAACGGCCCTAGAGGCGGCGGGTTACAAGATCACGATCAGCCAACCTGCGCCGTCGGCAACTGCCTAGCCACGGTCCACGGATGGCTGCTGTTTCACCTTTCAACCAACTACTTTGGGTTGCCGCTCCCAGACACCGTCGTTAAGGCTACGTAGCCTCGCTCGCTGGGTTGCTGCCGTGTTCGACTTTGGACTGGGCGAGCGGCTGCTATAGATCCTCCCAAGTTAACATCATTCGTGAAGGCAAAACCCACGACTTCCCCTCACGTGGAGGGCTTACCAGACTTCCTTCACTGCGGGTTCACTCCACCACCGAAACAAGATGCCGAGGCTGGCACCCAAAACATTGGTGCACAGATCAGTCGCGGAAGGAATGCGATTGTGACAGTACACCTGAAAATACTCCGCAGAGACGGAGAGTGCAGCTACCAAAACGAGCGTTGAAGTCACTTTCCCCGCCGATCGAGCCGCAGATCCAGCCAACATCAGTAGAAAGCCGAAGGGCGCAAACAGAACGACGTTCAGCACAATGTCGATCGTCCCTAGGGGTCGTTCGCCAAATGGCATCCACTGGACATGCTCCCAATGTGGGTGACCGGTGTAATCACTCCAGGGAAGTGTAGTGACACCCACGATCACTGCTGTCCACAGCAGGAGCGGCGCACGCTTCATTTGTCGAACCCCAGGGCGAAGGAATAAGAATTCCAAAGATGACAGAAACGATTCAGTTCCGCAACAGCGCGAACCTGGACCGACTGATGTCACAACCAAGGCTGGGTAAGCTTCTTCAGCGTAGTGTACAGGACCGAAGTGGCTGCTGCTACTGTCCTGCAGAGCGGAGGAACCTGGGCGAGATCCTCAGGTGCCGGGTTTGATTGGCACTGAGAATTCGTGTACTTTGGCAATCTGGCTGACAACACTAGAATATGTACGGTAGTGGGAGCATTTGAGATACTCCACGTCAGGAGGGTAGTGCCATGGAGAGACTCGCGCCTTATCTGTTGTTGCTCGTGGGCATGGGCACAGCGTATCTGGCTATTGGAGGTCTGGTCCGCCTCCGGCCGGAGCATCCGGAGTTTTGGCTATTTGGCATGGGAGTCAGGAGCCGGGCGGGAGCAGGGAAGGTACTCGTGGTCGCCGTGTTACTGCTGCTTCTTGGCTACACGGCGCTCCGTCGCGGCTCGATTCAACGGGTGCTCGATCTCTCTCAACCTGGCAGTGACGAGCAGTTTGAATCCCAGAGGCAACAACTGAACCAGGCAAACCAGCAGATTGAGGACTACAAGAACCAAATCGCGGCTTTGAATCGGGAGAAAGAAGCTTGCCAGCAGATCGTATCTCGTCAGGGTCTTGGTCTGGCCAATACGGGCGACGCCGCAGCCGAGCTTCGGGCTGGTTTGAATTTGCGGCAGCGCGAAATCGCTTCGCTGCAGTCATCCTTGTCCAAAGCGAACGACGAGCTCACCGCGTTGCGCAGCGACAATGAGCGGCTGGTGCAATCGACCAACTCAGCGAAGGCACAGGTGGAACAGCTGGAATCGCAACTGGACGTTCTGAAGAATGAGAAAGCATCTTTAGGGTTCAAACTGGAGACTGCCTCAAAGGCGAACGATTCTGAAAACTTGCGACTGAAAGAAGAGAACAGTAAATTGAAGGCACAGTATCGCGAGCAGGACCGCCGTGCCCGTCTGATGCGTCAAGGATTGGTGCTGCGCGAGGCAAACGACTGGGCTCTGGAGCAGGAAATTCAGCGGCTGGCCAATCTGCTTTCCGATCAGCCCGAAGTGAACACACCCAGACAGACCGACATCGCGCGTTCTTTACAGAAGATCAACCAGGTTCTGCGGGAGGGACAGGGGCTGACCAAACAGGCCAAGGTCGCCGACAGCCAGCCTGCTGCCTCCGACCAAGACAAGACTCCAGCGGCAACTGGGAAAACAAAGTAGCACGCTGACGGACTTTCGGATGTTGTTCGATGTGATGATGTTTCTCGCCTCTCGCTTCCTATTACCTCTTACCTCGTTCTCGCTTCTGCAACTCCGCGACGTCCGCTCCCTCGTTGGCAAGTCAAGCGAGTTGCGAAAGCCGAAGTTTCCATTGAAGGTTTCAGTCTGAATTGATTTACAATCACTTCTTCGCCATTGTGTTTGCCAGATTCGAGGGAGTCTTGCAATGATCCCGGCAGTTCGTATAGTCTTTCGGAATACACATTCGGGATGGAGTCCGTTATTCGGAATGCGCAATCTGTTATCTGCTTTCGTCTGCTTGTTCGCCTTATCTAATCATTCGCCACTTGCGCAATCTGACGCGAAGGTCAGTTACTTTCGGCAAATCCGCCCAGTTCTGCAGCGCCAGTGCCAAGGCTGCCACCAGCCTGCTTCAAAGCAAGCAGAGCTGATACTGACTAGCTACGAAGGCTTCAGGAGCGGCGGAAAGAGCGGGCCTTCTTTCTTGGCGGGAAAGCCCGACCAGAGTCTGGTTTTGGCCTATATCAAGGGCGACCGTCAGCCGCGCATGCCGGTCGGTGGAGAGCCCCTTTCGGTCGAACAGATCGACCTGTTCCGACGTTGGATTGCAGAAGGCGGAGTTGATGATACTCCCGAGGCAGCCCGCGAGAAACTGGTGTCCGGAAAAGCAGCGTCGTATCAGGTGGCTCCACTGATCACCGCCATGGCCTACTCACCAGATGGCACGCAGCTGGCGGTTTCCGGCTATCGCGAGGTCCTACTCCATCGTACCGACGGAAGCGGCCTCACCGCCCGGCTCCTGGGGGTTTCAGATCGAGTCCAGTCGATTGTTTTTTCACCGGACGGAAAGCTCCTGGCAGCAGTCGGCGGTACCCCTGCGCGCTTCGGGGAGATCCAGATCTGGGATGCCGTTTCACATCAGCTGCAACGCTCCGTAACCGTTTCGTCGGACACGCTCTTTGGTGCTTCCTTCTCGCCGGATGGTTCCAGACTCGCTGTCGGCTGTGCTGATAACACGATTCGAGTTTTTGCTGTGGATACCGGCAAGGAGCTGCTGAAGCTTGCTCATCACGACAATTGGGTCTTTGGAACAGCCTTTTCCTTGGATGGCAAGCGCCTGGTATCCGTGGGTAGAGACCGGGCCGTGAAGTTGACGGAAGCCGCGACAGGTGCATTTCTGGAGAATCTCAACTTGTTGAAAGGCGAACTCAATTGTGTTGCACGCCATCCCCGCAAAGACTGGGTTTTGGTAGGCGGAGAAGATCGGCTTCCTTATCTCTACACAATGGATCGCCCCAGAGCACTGCGAGTGGGTGAGGAGTCGACTTTGCTCCGACAGTTGGAACGGCAGGAAGGATCAATCATTGCGCTAGCCTTTCAGCCAGATGGCCGACGATTGGCCGTCGCTGGCGCAGCCCCTGAAGTGCGTATCTATGACACTGAGACCGGACAGCGAGTGTCGGCTTTGGCAGGGCACGAAGGCGGCGTTTACACCGTTGTGTTCCATCCCAACGGGGAACTCGTGGCAACCGGTGGATTCGATGGTAATGTGCGGGTTTTTGAAACCGAACAAGGCAAGCTGGTGAAGTCGTTCATTCCCGTGCCTCTAGAGAAATCAGCGGTGTCGATGAAGTGAATCCTTGCAATCTGCCGTATGGATGAAAGCCGGGCACCAAGTCGTGTTGCTGATCAACGTATGACATCCCAGAGGTGGAGTGGAGGCGAATTGTTCAAGTGTTTTATTCATTTGCGTCCCTTCGCGTTCATTCGCGGTCTCATTCTGTGTTGCTTGTTTCGCACCGCGTTGGCTTCCGCTGAAGTTGCGGCGGCGCCGGTGCTGAAAGCACTGGAGCCGAGGGGTGCGCAGCGCGGACAGGCGTTGAAAGTGACACTTGTGGGAGAGGCTCTGCAACCAGGGGCAGAGATCACCACAACTCTGCCGGGTGTTTTTTCCAGGTTGACGTCCTCCCCTGAAAAGGGCGACAGCGAACTGCCTCTGCTGCTTCAGTTGAAGGAAGACGCCGCACCGGGACTTTATCCAGTGCGCGTCAGGACAGAGGGTGGCCTGTCGAACATCCTGCTGTTTGCTGTGGGAACGCTACCAGAGACGGTGGAGGCCGAATCGCTCCTGAAGGAGAAGGAACGGAGCGAAAAACTGACGAATGACGTTCCGGCGTTGGCTGAGAAGCTGGCTGTTCCAATAACAGTCAACGGGACGCTAGTCGGGCCTGACCAGGATTATTATCGGTTCACTGCCAAGGCTGGGGAACGATGGGTGTTCGAAGTAGACGCGCGGAGGGCCGGTTCAGCGATCGATCCGGTGGTGCGTGTCATGAATGCAGCCGGCAAGGAACTCGCGGTCAATAACGATGCTCCCGGTGCCAGCGTGGATGCGCGCGCGGAAGTGACTTTTGCGCAGGCGGGCGAGTATCTGGTGCTGGTTCATGATGCGAAGTACAGCGATCAAGACCAGAACTTCTATCGCCTCAAGATCGGTTCCTATCCATACGCCGAATCCATGTTTCCACTCGGAGGGCAGCGTGGCAAGACGGTGGACGTTTCTCTGACGGGCGGCAGCTTGACAGCCCCCGTCGTCGTGAAGACTGCGTTGCCATCCAACAAACAGGCGAGCTACCTCCCGATCAATGTGCCCGGAAGCTCCAGCTTGCCCTTCCTTTTCCGCGTGGGTGACTTGCCTGAGTTGTATGAGTCTCAGTCGGCTTTGCCTGGAGCCGGCGTGCGAGGTAGTCGCGCAGCGAAAGGTGTGCCCGAAAAAGGCTCCGAACCTGGGAAGCCAGTTGATCTCCCAGCTTCTACGGTGATGAATGCGCGAATTAGCCGAGCCGGTGAAGTGGATCGGTATCGAGTGGCGGTCACTCCGGGCCAAGTCTGGGCTTTCGAAGTAGAGGCTGCATCCCTGGGAGTATCGAAGCTGCTCGGAGTACTGGCGGTTTACGATGCAGCCACGAACAAGCGACTGGCGCTCACCGAGCTTGGACAAGAAGCCGGGACGAATCCGTTCAGTTTTGAAAGCAGCCGCAACGACGTCGATCCCCGGCTAAGCGTCAGCATTCCGAAGGACGTCAACGAGGTCGTGGTTTCGTTGGAAGACTTGCTCGGACGTGGTGGAGCAGGCTTTGCTTACCGGTTAACGGTGTTCCCGCAGCCTCCGGATTTCAACGTAGAACTGTTGACGCCTTACCTCAATCTGCCGGAAAGCGGGACGGCAGCGATTGAAGTATTGGTGAGCCGCCGCGGTTATGACGGTCCAATCCAACTCAGCATTGACAATTTGCCGGAAGACTTCACTCAAGCGGGAGGCCACATCCCGGCAGAGCTAAATCCTCCTGAAGACCGTCGGGCCTTTTCGTTGGGATATCTGACGCTAACCGCAAAACCCGGTGCAAAGCGTCAACCCTTCGATCTTACCGTCTGGGCCAAGGCTACGGAACCAACCTTTCCCATTCGAAAGCAAGCCGTGGCCCCAGGCATGGTGCAGGCTATTCGAGGTGTGCGACAGAAACCCTTCAAGGCCCCCTGGCTCGGAAGCACGCTCCCGATGGCAGTTGCAAATCCAGCCCCAGTTCGAATTGAAGTTGCCAAACAGCACGTCCGCATCGTTCAAGGCGGTGACTATGCTCTGGCTTGGAAATTGGTCAAAGGGCCTCAAGCAAGTGGATCCATCAAGGTAGAGAATCCGCGACCTACCGCTTCCATCAAGGATCTGCGGGTGCTCCGACGTCCCGAGGGCATGGACTACATGGAAGAAGGCACGTTTCAAATCCTCACAACCTTTGCGACTCCACCGGTAACCTTCGATCTCGTCATGGATGCCTCCCGGATCACGGGGATGAAGTCTGAACGTCTGATTTCGGCACCGGCGGTTACCGTCGAAATTGTTCCTGGTTATGGACTCAAATTGATGTCAGAGAAGCTCGCAGTCCGCCCCGGAGAGTCCGTTGAAGTCCAAGGCAAGATCGAGCGCGAGCCTGGCTTTGACGCTGTCGTCAAACTGCAGGTGGAGGATCTACCGCAGCAGGTGACTTCTAAGGAGTTGGTCATTCCGGCGGATCAGACTAGCTTCAGTCTGGTGTTAAGTGCCGGGCCAAACGCCCAACCTGGGACCTTCGATGTTCGGTTGTCTTCATCGGCAACCATGGCGGATCGAAGGGACAAACAGGAATTTAAGATACCCGATTTGAAGGCACGCTTGGATGTGCTGGCAGGAACCGCGGCGCTGAAATGAATCGCTGCCGAGACGCCCAGGCGTCTTGCGGGTGATGTTCGAGCCAGGATGAAGAGCCCAGCGGTTGCAACAGACAGACGATGGAATCTTCTTAGGAGTCAGTTCATGCCTCGCTTTGTTTCGATCATTGCTCCCCTGTTTGTATTTTCACTTTCTGCGACTGCGGCGGCTGAAGAGCGGCAAGCGGCGCCAAAGAGAGAGGCTGTTGTGGCCAAAGTCGCAACGCCGCGTAGCGCTTCTGCAGCGAAGCCATCCGATCCTGGCAAGGTTCTCGAGTTGAAGGTCCAACCCTCAAAACTGGTCCTCATCGGTCCAACGGACTCTCGACGGCTTCTGATTTCAGCTCAGCTCGGCGACGGGAGCCAAATCGATCTCTCACGCAGTGCGAAGCTGACGGCGCTCGATGATCGCATCCGAATTGATAAGGATGGTTTCGTTTCTGGCATGAAGGAAGGCGAATCCCGCATTCGCGTCGAAGATCGAGGGATGCAAGCCGAGGTGCCAGTCACCGTCCAGACGATGGCATCTTCCAAGATCAGCTTCGTGCGTGACGTAATGCCAATCATCAACAAGGTGGGCTGTACGTCAGGACCGTGTCACGGGGCGGCGAAGGGCAAGAACGGGTTCAAACTGTCTTTGCGCGGATACGATCCGCATTTTGACTACGAAATGCTCGTGCACGACATCTCCGGTCGACGAATCAATCGAGTGGATCCCCCGCGCAGCCTGGCTCTGGCCAAGCCGACCATGCAGGTTGCGCATGGCGGCGGAATGCGTTTTGATCTTGATTCCCGCTACTACCAGACCTTGCTGCAATGGATTTCCCAAGGCACGCTTTATGGGGATGCGGCCGCTTCGCAAGTCAAAAAAATCGAGGTCTTGCCTGTCGAGATTCTGCTGCCGCGTCCAGGACTTGCCCAGCAAATCCAAGTGATCGCGCACTACGCCGACGGTGCCAGCCGCGATGTCACACGCGAGGCGTCCTACACCAGCAGCGTGCCAACCGTCGCCGAAGTCACCCAGGACGGACATTTGACTACACTGCGCCGGGGGGAAGCCGCGCTGCTCATTCGTTACGAAGGTCGCTTTGTACCTTTGCCGGTGACGGTGTTGGAGGGGCGTCCAGGATTTCAGTGGACGCAACTCCCTCAACATAACTACATCGACCGCCATGTGGATGCGAAGCTGAAGAAGGTTGAAACTCTTCCTTCAGAGATTGCCTCCGATGCCGAGTTTCTGCGCCGCGTTTATCTAGATCTCATTGGCATTCCGCCAGCACCCGAAGAAACTCGGGCGTTCCTAGCCCAGCCGGGTGAGCAACGCCTGAAGCGCAGTCGTTTGATCGATAGGCTCATGGCCCGCCCGGAATTCGTGGATCACTGGGCCGTGAAGTGGGGCGACCTCTTTCAGAACACCCGGAAGTTTGTGGGCGACAAAGGTGTCTGGCAGTATCGTGACTGGATTCGACGATCGCTGGCCGAGAACAAACCCTACGACCAGTGGGTACGTGAAGTACTCACGGCGCAGGGCAGCACGTTTGAAAATCCTGCAGCCAATTTCTTCCGGATTGCGAAAAACCCGAAAGTGGCCATGGAGACCACCACGCAGGTTTTCCTTGGTATTCGGATGGTATGTGCTCAATGCCATGATCATCCGTTTGAGCAGTGGACGCAAAATCAGTATTACCAGATGGCAGCCTTCTTTTCCACTATCGGTGTCAAGGAAGGGATCGATAGCCAGGAAGAAATCGTTTACGTCAAGCGAAGCGAAAAGGAACGCGATATCAACCACCCGAAGACTGGGAATGTAGTTCCGGCAAAATATCTCTTTGGAGATCCGAAAGGCGTCTCGCAGGAGGGCGACCGGCGTGACGACCTGGTGCGCTGGCTCACCTCAAAGGACAATCCCTATTTTGCCAAAGCGGTGGCAAACCGAATCTGGAGCTACTTCTTCGGGCGTGGCATCATCGACCCCGTGGACGATATTCGGGCTGGAAATCCGCCGAGCAACGAGCCGTTGCTCGCAGCGCTGACCAGGGATTTGACCGATCACAATTTCGATTTGCGCCATCTCATCCGTACCATCGTTAACTCCCGGACCTACCAGCTCACGTATAGAACGAACGAGTGGAACCAGGGCGACGAGGTCAATTTCTCACATGCAATGCCGCGACGTTTGCCGGCGGAAACTCTCTTCGATGCCATCAGCGTGGCCACCGGCAGCACTCTAAAGTTCAAGGATGTGCCACAGAATTTTCGGGCCCAGCAGTTTCCCGATCCCACAGTCGGGATGGGTGGCTTCCTCGATTTGTTCGGCCGGCCTCAACGCGATTCGGCTTGCGAATGCGAGCGGCGCGGCGATGTCAGCTTATCGCAAGCGCTCAACCTGATTAACGGCGCGACGGTATCGGACGCCATTGCCGATCCCGAAGGACGCATTGCGCAGTGGGTGATTGGCAAACTGGCCGACCGGAAGCTTGTGGAAGAGTTGTACCTCGCGACGCTAAGTCGGCCGCCAGATTCCAAGGAATTTGAGCTGGGTCTCGGCTATCTGGCTCAGAGCCCGAATCGCGCCGAGAAGGTTCAGGACCTGATGTGGGCTTTGATTAACAGCAACGCGTTCTTGTTTAATCGGTAGTTGGTCTTGAAGGGCCGTCATTCCCGCGAAAGCGGGAATCCAGAAATCTCATCGGGAACCGCTGGATTCCGGCGTTCGCCGGAATGACGAGAATAGAATCCAGAAGGAGGTTTTCATGCTTTCGATTCCTGGAGCAAATGTTCGCTGCTGTGATGGACCAACCCGACGGGAATTCCTGCGGGTGGGTGGTGCCACATTGTTTGGCTTGAGCCTCCCACATTTCCTCTCCTGGAAGGCGCTGGCCTCGGCGAACGCAGCCAACGGCGTTCAGCGTGGGAAGCCGTTTGGCAGCGCCAAATCGGTCATCCTGCTTTTCCTGCAGGGCGGCCCCAGCCACCTTGATATCTGGGATCCAAAGCCCGACGCTCCCTCCAACATTCGCGGCGAATTCAAGCCCATCAAGACCAAGGTAGATGGCATTCAGGTGAGTGAGACCATGCCTCTGCTTGCGAATCAGATGGACAAGATTACGCTGATCCGCTCGTTGAGCTATACCCCTGTGGGGTTGTTCAATCACACGGCGGCGATTTATCAAATGATGACGGGTTACCCACCCGACAAGGTATCCCCCTCCGGCCAGCTGGAACCGCCGTCACCTCGCGATTTTCCCCACATGGGCAGCCACATCGCCAAGATGAAACCGCCCAAGGAGGCGATGCTGCCGTTTGTTGAGATGCCGCGGCCGTTGCAGGAGAGCAGCGTCATCGGGAAAGGGGGCGCAGCAGGATTCCTTGGCAAAGCCTATGACCCCTACCGCCTCTACCAGGATCCCAAGAAGACCGTCAAGACGGAAGATCTCACCTTGCGCGCTGATGTTTCTCCAGAGCGGTTGAAGGACCGGTTCAATCTCTTGAAGGGCGTCAATGGTTCCATGCCTGATCTGGAAAAATCGGTCAGTTCGTTTGCGTTGAATGAATACTATGAGAAGGCCTACGACTTGGTGTTGTCTGGTAAAGCTCGCGATGCATTCAATCTGGAGAAAGAGCCGGCTGCGATGCGCGACCGCTATGGACACACGACCTTCGGTCAGGGGGCGCTGCTGGCGCGGCGGCTCATCGAAGCTGGCACCCGGTTTGTGCAGTTGAACTGGCCAGCCGTGGCCAACGGAAACCCCGAGGTAGACGCATGGGACACGCACGCCGCCAATTTCGGCCCGTTGAAGAATCTTCACTGCCCCATTCTGGACAAAACTTTGTCTGCGTTGATCGAAGACATGGACCAGCGTGGCCTGTTCGAGGATACGCTTCTGGTCGTCGTCGGTGAGTTCGGTCGCTCCCCCCGGCTGGGTGTCAGCACCTCGGGAAATTCAAACGCTCCGGATGGCCGCGACCACTGGCCGTATTGTTACACGGGGGTCATTGCTGGTGCGGGCGTGAAGCGAGGAACGCTGTATGGTAAATCGGACGACACGGGGTCCTCTCCGCTTGAAGACCCGGTACATCCGACAGATCTGGTGGCGACGATTTACTATGCGCTTGGAATTGATCCGGCAATGGAGATACTGAACGATTTGAATCAGCCCAGGGAGTTGGTGAAGGGGAATCCGTTGTTGAAGTTGTTTGCGTAGCCTCCGCAACGCAGCGTTCACATCCATTGCGGTCTAGGGTTCAACGCCCCTTCCCTCGCCTGAGGACGGGGCGCTGCCGCAACCGTGGTAGCTGAAGCGTTCCGCGGGCATTTGCTTGTAGTCCATCCGTTCAAATTACATCCAATCCGAGGAGGAATCATCCATGGCCAGTAATCGGGGCGTTGCCTACATGAAACCTGGTGAAGTCGAAATCCAGAGTATTGATTTTCCGAAGCTTGCTCTGGGAAGCCGGAAGTGCGAGCACGGCGTGATTCTAAAGATCGTATCCACGAACATCTGTGGCAGTGACCAACACATGGTGCGAGGCCGTACCACGGCCCCGCAGGGCATCATTCTCGGCCATGAGATCACCGGTGAAGTGATCGAAGCGGGTCGAGACGTTGAATTCCTCAAGGTGGGCGACTTGGTGTCGGTGCCCTTCAACATTGCCTGCGGTCGCTGTCGCAATTGCAAAGAACGGGCAACCGGCGTCTGCCTGAGCGTCAACCCGGCGCGACCTGGTGCAGCATACGGGTACGTTGACATGGGCGGTTGGGTAGGTGGACAGGCCGAGTATGTGATGGTGCCTTACGCCGACTTCAACTTGTTGAAGTTTCCGGACAAGGCGCAAGCCATGGAAAAGATCCGTGACCTCACCTGCCTGTCAGACATTCTGCCCACCGGATATCACGGCGCCGTCTCTGCGGGAGTTGGCCCCGGCTCGATCGTTTACATCGCCGGCGGCGGGCCGGTGGGTCTCGCCAGTGCCGCCGGCGCCCAGTTGCTGGGCGCGGCCTGTGTGATCGTCGGCGATCTGATTCCGGAGCGCTTGGCCCAGGCCAAGAGCTTTGGCTGCGAAGTGGTCGATGTATCAAAGAGCGCCACTGTCGCGGAACAGATCACGCAAATCGTTGGAGTGCCCGAAGTGGATTGCGCCGTGGACTGCGTCGGCTTTGAAGCTCGCGGGCACGGCAAGGACGCCTCTCATGAGGCGCCGGCTACCGTGCTGAACTCCCTGATGGAGATCACGCGCGCCGGTGGTGCTCTCGGTATCCCCGGTCTTTATGTGACGGGTGATCCCGGCGGAATTGACGCCAATGCCAAAGTCGGGAACCTTGGCATTCGCATCGGTCTGGGCTGGGCGAAATCGCACGTCTTCACCACGGGCCAGTGCCCGGTAATGAAATACAATCGCCAGCTGATGAACGCCATTCTCTTTGGCAAGATCAAGATCGCGAAAGCGGTCAATGTCACCGTCATCAAGCTCGATGAGGCGCCTCAAGGCTACAAAGACTTCGACAAAGGCGCCGCGAAGAAATTCGTCCTCGACCCGCACGGGATGGTGTCGAAGAACTAGACCCGTCTTGCTTCGAGTGATTGAAGAGCAGTAGTCGTCCTCCGGACGGCGACTGAACCAAAGAGTCGCCGTCCGAATTCTTCTCCAAACGGGTGCCCTGAACACGCTCCCTCTTTCCTGCCTGACTATGGTGCGCCTGCCCTCGCTTGTGCACGTCCTTCGTTCGGCGCAGGAAACGGCACGCCGCTTTCCCTGGACTCTTCTTTCCGCCTTCATTAGCGCCGGCATCTCCTGGCTGTTGATTCGTCAGTCGGAGACTTGGAGGCCGTACGAGCATCTTCTCAGCCGCCTGCTGTTACCCGCCATGCTGGGAATATCGCTTTTCTTCGCCTTGGCACTTTGCTTTGAACGCTCACGACTCGCAGAACGTCGTCACTGGGTGGGCCTTGCAATTGGGCTGACAGTCCTGCTCTTGTTCGGCTTGTCCTACTCCACGGATTCCCCAACAATCTATATCTATCGCTTCTTCCAACTGGCAGTTGTTTCTCACTTGCTGGTTGCGGTGGCGCCATTTTTTCGCCGCGGCAACGTTGCAGCATTCTGGGAATTCAACCGGATTCTTTTCCAGCGCATTCTGCAGTCGGTCTTGTTCTCGACCATCCTCTTTGCCGGCCTTGCAATCGCTTTGTGGGCGGTGCAGTCGCTTCTCGGAGTCAAGGTCGATTGGAGGGCGTATTACTTCCTGTTTCTTTCAGTCGCCTTCCTGTTCAACACCTGGTTCTTCCTGGCGGGGGTTCCCTCAGATTGGCAGGAATTGGAGAGCGACTACGAATATCCAGCCGGGCTCAAGATGTTCGTTCAGTTCATCCTGCTTCCGCTGGTCACGCTTTACGTGGTCATACTCTACGGATATCTTGGTGAAGATTCTTATCCTCCGGGAATGGCCGCGGGGCACCATTGGTTGGCTTGTAAGCATCGTCTCGGTGTTCGGCATGTTGGCACTGCTGTTGGTGCATCCTCTGCGTCATCGTCCGGGACACCGCTGGATACAGCTCTACTCGCGCTCCTTCTATGTGGGGCTGTTCCCACTCATCGTCCTGCTCCTGATGGCTATTTGGAGGCGTCTCTCGGAATATGGGCTGACAGAGGATAGGTACCTGTTGCTGGTTCTCACGCTGTGGATGACAGGAGTTGCCGCCTGCTTTTCGTTCCAGCGACAACCCAGCATCAAAGTCATCCCCGCTTCGTTGGCGGTGATTGCAATGCTGACGATTGCCGGCCCGTGGGGGCCATATCAACTTTCACTGCGAAACCAACTGACCCGGTTGCGTGATCGCTTGGAACGGCTGAACATTCTCCAGAACGGCCGGATCGAGAAATCGACTGATTCACTCGCCTTGAACGATCGAAAGGAAATCAGTGCCCTGGTCAGATACCTAATAGAAATGCATGGTGCTAGCAGCCTGCAGCCCTGGTTCAACGAAGACCTCAGGGGCCGACTCGGAAAGGAGGCCGCACATCCCAACACCAACATCTTTTCGCGCAGCACCTACGGTCACCCCAAGATCATCACGGAATTGATGGGCGTCAGTTATGTTGAGCAGTGGCAGCATTCGGCCGATCCGAAATACTTTTACGCGAATTCAGCGCCACTTTGGAATGAGGTTCGGTCGGTTGCTGGCTACGACTATCTCGCCCGTTTCAACCTCTATAAGACGAATGGCAGCGCGAGTTCGAGTGCGATCCTCATTGGCCAGCGCAGCTACGAACTGGTCTGGAGTCGGGATGAGAATCGCATCGAACTGAGAGACGGGCGCCAGACACTCGTCGCTCTCGACTTGGGGCCATTTCTCAAACGGCTTGAGCAGCAGACGGTTCAGGGTTCAAACAGCGGACTCTCTGAGGAACTGATGAGCTTGGAAGCAGAGTCGGCGTCCGCACGGGTTAAGCTGCGTTTTGAAAGCATTTCTGGAACGCGCGAAAGCTCGGGGATTGTGTTGAACACTTCGAATGGCGACGTGCTCTTGAAGATCAAGGAGAGTGTAGTTCAGCCATGACTTCGTGGTCTTGTGGCGTTCGTATCGATTGCGTTGAATTAGAGAATCTCTCGCAGTTGCTTCAAACTCAGATTTCCACCTGTGCACATGAGAGCCACGCGTTTCCCTGCCAGTCGATCTTTGATCTTCAGTGCCGCAGCCATGGCTGCCGCGCTGGCGCCTTCAACCAGATTGCGGGTCTTTTCAATCAGCAGGCGGGTCGCAACCCGGATCTCATCGTCGGAAACCAGGAGAAATTCGTCGAGATGGTCCCACAGAATTCGCTGCGGCAATGCGAAAGCGGTGCGCGTCTGCAAACCTTCGGCCCAGGTGTTCATCTGGTCTTCCAGCAACTGACGCGCTTTCCAGGACCGGTAGGCAGCGGGTGCTGCCTCTGATTGCACGCCGATGATTTGGATTTTGGGATTCACCGTCTTCGCCACGATACACGCCCCTGCGGCACCGCTGCCGCCTCCCACCGGCACCACAAACACTTCAATGTCGGGCTGCATCTCCAGTACTTCCAGAGACGCAGTGGCGACGCCGGCAATGAGCAATGGCTCGTCGCCTGAATGGACGTAGCGATAGTTGTTCTGCGCAGCCAGTGCCTCGCAATGCTCCCGGGCTTCGTCAAAGTCGCGGCCATGAACAATGATTTCGGCGCCCAGATTCCGCATCGATTCCACCTTGGCCGGGTTGGCTCCCTCGGGAACGCAGATACGAGCCTTCACGCCAAAAAGCTGAGCTCCGTAGGCAACAGACTGTCCATGGTTGCCGGTCGAGGCTGCAATCACTCCACGGCGGCGCTCGTCTTCCGAAAGCTGGCTGCACAGGTTGATTCCTCCTCGAACCTTAAATGCGCACGTTGGCAAATGGTTTTCATGTTTCACCCACAGATCACAGCCCACCAGCTTGGAGAGCGCTGGATAGTTGTAAAGAAGCGTCGGGCGCAGATAGGGCGCGATTTGTTTCCGGGCTTGAAGTACATCTGAGAAGGAGGGAATCTGAAGGGTCATGGTTTTGTCGGTGGTGAAAGCCGAGGACGACGACGAGAACGAGAACGATTAGATTCGCCAAATTCCTTCGCGGTTCCCTTGGCTGGCCTGGCTCTTAGTCATTCCCGCGAAAGAACGTCACCCCGACGGATAGTAAGCCGGGGCGGAAATCCCGGCGGCTGCAGTTGGTCGAGGGAATACGACCCCCTCTTAATCTCCCCCTTATGCGCTTCGCAAGGGGGAGAACAAAGCGCCGTCATTGGCTTGTAGGTCCCAGCCACGCACCGTCAATCATTACCCTCTTGATGCGCCGCATGTGAGCGATGTCCTGCGACGGATCGCCTTCGACCAAAACCAAATCAGCCTGCTTCCCTGGTTCAATGCTGCCCAGCCGGTCTGCCACTCGAAAGAATTTGGCGTTCTCCAGAGTTCCAGCCTGGATGGCCTGCAACGGAGTCAAGCCCGCCTCCACAAGCAATTCCATCTCACGCTGATAGGCCCAGCCACGATCCGCATGGGGAACCGAAGAATGCGAGCCCACCACGACTCTGACACCGGCACGTTGAGCCTGCCCTGTGAACGCGACCATCTTGCCAAAACCTTGAACGTGCATCGCGGTGACGTCCTTGTCGCCGTTGCGGCGTTCGAAGACGGCCAGTGTGGGTGAGAGCGTTACATTCCGGCTCACCATGAGCTTCAGCAGACGGCTGGCGCGTTCCGATTTCAAGTCCAACTGGCTCCATACTCGATAGCGACCAACGCTGCGAGCCGCGTTGTCTGCCAGTACCGCTTGTCGGTAGGCTTCTCCCTCCCTGGGTGGCAGCAGGGCCACGCCTACGGAGGTCGCATGCTCGAGGCCGTCGATGCCTGCACGGATCGCATCGCCGGCATCCACGATTTCCAGATGGGCAGTCACAGGAATGCCTCGTGCGTGCGCTACTCGTGTCACTTCCTCAATGAGAGCCAGAGGCAGGCGAAAGTAGGCCTTGATCACGGAAGCTCCATCATCGAGATTGCGTGTGACCGCAAGTCGCGTTTCCATTGCGTCACGCACTACTGTGGAATCCGCTGGATAGGCAGGCTGCGTGCCATCAATGTGGGGACCCGCTAGAAAAAGCCGGGGTTGAGTCTCCTTCGATTGACGCACGCCCTCATAGGCTTCGATCCACGCGCCCGGGTCGCGAACCGAAGTGACGCCGTGAGAGAGAAAGAGAGCTGGCAAGGTTCCATCGGAGTCCAGATGGAAGTGGGAGTCCATTAACCCCGGCACGAGCGTCAATCCTCTCGCGTCGGTGACCTCTGCATTCTTTGGAACAACCGCAGTCTTGCTGAATCCAACGGCATGGATCAGACCATTCTGCACCAGCACGGTCATGTCACTCACTGGGGTACGCCCAGTGCCGTCAATCAATCTCACGCCGGTAATCGCGACCATCGCCGATGGTCGCTTCTCTTTCAGTACCAAGAACTCGCGGATTGTAGGCTTGGCCAACGTTTGTTGCGCGACCGCGACCGGCGTGGGCAAAAGAAGCAACAGCGCAAGACAAGCGGTGCGGTTCATCCGATTTTCTCTCCTATAGAGGCAGTGGTGGGTGACAAGCGAGTGAGCTTTCCCCTCACGAAACTTGATCCGCGGCCTGGTTCAACCAGCCCAATCCTGAATCAACTGGTCATAGAGCCTCACCGCCAAATGCACTTGCTCAACTTCGACGAATTCGGCCTTCGTGTGCGCCTGCGCAATATTGCCAGGACCACAGACAACAGTTTCGATACCGGCAGCTGCCAGCTTGCTGCCGTCCGTGCCGTAGTGCGCACCCACGCAGGGACTGGCGCTGCCCAGAACGCATTGCTGAGCGTTCTGCAAAGACCGCACAACTGTAGCGTCGGGAGAAGTCTCTAAGGCCGGATCATCCAGGAAGGGGTCTTCCAAACTGAAGTCGAGTCCTTCGGCCCGTTTTCTCAGCCATTCTTCGCAGTCCTTCAGGGCTTCCGTAGCGCTTTCGCCAGGGAGTACGCGTCGATCGATTTCGAACTCACATCGGTCCGGGACCATATTTACCGCTTGTCCTCCTGTGACACGCCCCACGTTCAACGTTGGCTGCTTCAGCAACGGGTGTGCCGCCCGCCGGCCAAGTTCGGAAGCATATTGTTCTAATAGCACCGCCACTCTAGCACCGTCGTAGATTGCGCTGCGTCCAAGTTCTGGCGTCGCCCCATGGGCGCTGACCCCTCGAACTTGCAGGCGCCAGCGCACAACCCCCTTGTGGGCAATAACGTTGGTCAGTTCCGTCGGCTCTCCAACTACCGCGGCCGACACCGGCCAGCTCCGCTCGATGAATCGACGCGAGCCGCGAAAGGAAAACTCCTCGTCCACGGTTGCCAGAAACAGGACGGGTCGCGGCCGCTTTGGCCGCTGCGCATGTTCCAGCAAAGCCGCCAGCATCGCGGCAATCGACGCTTTGGCATCGCAGGAGCCTCTTCCGAAAATCCTGCCATCCTTTAAGACAGGATCAAAGGGAGAGATGGCCATGTTGGCCACTGGGACCGTATCGATGTGGGAGTTCAAGAGGAGACCGCCCGAAGTTGACCCCCCGCTGGCGTGTACGACTGCAATCAGGTTTTCTCGTCCGTCAACGACTGCTTGTCGCTCGCAATCGATCTGTTCAGCGCGCAACAGGGATTCGAGACAATCAATCGCGGCGCGCTCCGCAGCTTCGCCAGAGTCCGCGCGCATGGGGTTGACGCTTGGAATCGCGATGAGATCCTTTAGGGTGTTGAGGGCGTCCATAGGATCCGCGTGTTTCATATCACAAAAGCTTCATCCTGTTGAAGGCTGGGAGATGTTGAAGTCCTGCGCGACAGTGTCGAGGAAGTTTGACGGGACCTCTTGCCCGGCCTGATCGTCCGAGCTTTTACTCATTCCGTCCCTGGTTTATACCTGTTCGTCACAACGCGATTTGAGGCGCTCTCGCCTCACCTTAGACTCCGCTCTGGTCGCTCTGCACTGAATCGAAGGAGTTTTTCTTGCCGCCTAGGCGGCGCCACGTTTGATGAAAACAGCGTCCCCCGTTGGACAAAGGGGGACTTCAGGGGGGTTTTGGGCGTAACTCACAAGCTGGTGTGGGTTGTCGATCCGGAAACCCACCCCCGGCGCTTCGCGACCGCGTGGAGTCTTCTCAAGACTCCACCTTCGCGCCACCCCTCCGACGGAGGGGATTTTCACCGGGACGAACCTTCGGGAAAGAGTACTAAAAAATGCAGAAAGCCGTGGTTGCTGTATTCAAGGAAGAGAGCGAGTCCCAAGAACACCGCTGTCTGTGCGGAAGCCTGCTGGCGCGGATTACTCCGCAGGGCGTTGAGCTGAAGTGTCGCAAGTGCAAGCGGCTTCAAATGATTCCGAACTCAAGGATAATCGGGATCCTAAAAAAGGCGCCATCCGAGGCCTGAGGCGGGTTGGCAAGCCTTGTACTCGTAAGACGATAACAGTCTTGAGATGAGGTTACGGCGGTTGCGGGACGTCTCCTAATCCCGTCATTCCCGCGAAAGCGGGAATCCAGATTGTTTGGATGCCCGCGGTGGCAACGCCGATGGGCTGGATGCCCGCCTACGCGGGCATGACGTATGGAACGCCTGACTAGTGCCTGTCAAAACACGTCACCACAATTACGAATAACAGACTAGCGAAACAGCTGAAGGCTTCCAATTTGAGCCTTGAACCCTTCACTGGGCTGCTGGGTTTTCCCGGACAGTTCAGTGTGGGGTTTTCTTGTTCGTAGAGTTATGATGAGCGGCGCGAAACCCTCGCGCGAGACGTGGGTCATGACCAAAGAACAAAGGACGAAGTGGGGACTTTTCCTGGGCGTTTGGACTCTGTTTGGACTGTTCTTCAGCACCCAGTCCTACTTTCACGCCCAGATGTATGAGCGGCCGATGACCTGGCGGCATGCGTTGCTTTCAAATCTGCCCGACTGGTACATCTGGGCCGCGTTCAGCCTCTTGATCGGCTGGTTGTTCCAGCGCTTTCCATTGGAGAAAGGACGGCTGGCAGCCAGTCTGATGATCCATATCCCAGCCAGCCTTGTCATTGCGTGGGTCAGCCTTGCTCTGGCGGTGTCGGCACTCTTCATATTCGTCATCGCTCCAGATGATGAGCATTTCCAGTGGTGGCCGGTGATGAGGCGCAACGTCGCCATGAGCTATCATTGGTGGGTCCTTGTGTACTGGGCCATCCTGGGCGCCAATCAAGGCTTTGACTATCATCGTAGATTTCGCGAACGCGAGAAACGGGCGGTCCAGTTGGAAGCTCAGTTGGTTCAGGCGCAGTTGCAAGCCTTGAAAATGCAGTTGCATCCACACTTCCTGTTCAACACTCTGAATTCCATTTCTGCATTGTTGCACCACGATCCTGGATTGGCCGACCGAATGATCGCCCGGCTCGGTGATTTTCTCCGCCTCACGCTCGACAACTCTGGCGCCCAGGAAGTGACGCTTCAAAAAGAATTGGAGTTCCTCAAATGCTATTTGGAGATTGAGCGGGTCCGCTTTCAGGACCGCCTGACTGTTTCCTACGACGTTGCGCCGGAGACTCTGGACGCAATGGTTCCCAATCTCGCCTGGCAACCCATCGTCGAAAATGCCATACGCCACGCCATTGCGCCGCGCGCGGGCCGCGGCCATATCGAGATGCGGGCGCATCGGACCGGCGAAACACTTCAGTTGCAGGTCAAAGACGACGGTCCCGGACTTCCTTCCCACCAAAATTCCAACGGCTCGTCCAGCAAAGGAGTCGGGCTGGCTAATACGCGTGAACGTTTGCGGCAGCTCTACGGCAACAATCACCGCTTGGAGCTTGCTAACGGCTCCGACCGGGGACTGGTCGTTACGTTGGAAATCCCATTCAAACCTTCTGCGAGCCACGTTGATGCAAGTGTGGGAGAGGTCCAATGGAAGTAACGGATTCCTCTCTCATCAAGGTGCTCATTGTTGATGATGAGGCGCTGGCCAGAAATCGTATTAGCGAGATTTTAAGGAAGGATTCAGAAATCCAACTTGTCGGTGAATGCGCCAACGGCCGGGAGGCGCTGGAGGCAATCCGGGAGCACGCACCGCATCTCCTTTTCCTGGACGTTCAAATGCCCGAAATGGACGGGTTCACAATGCTTGAGGCCCTTCCCCGAGAACGGCTTCCGACGGTGGTCTTCGTCACTGCTTTTGATCAGTATGCCCTCCGGGCATTTGAAGTGTACGCGCTCGACTACATCCTCAAGCCGTTTGATGCGGAGCGCTTCAATCGGACGCTGCACCACGCCAAGGCTCAGATTCGCCAGGTACGCGGCAGTGCGCTGAACCAGGGGTTGCTCGACCTGCTGGCCGACCTCAAGGAAAAACCCAAAACAAAGATTCCTGAGCGGCTGGTCATCAAGACCGCCGGCCGCGTCTCGTTCCTTAAGACTGCAGAGATCGATTGGATCGAATCGGAAGGGAACTATGTCCGCCTCCACGTTGGCAAGGAGACACACCTGCTGCGCGAGACGCTGAATCAGATGGAAGATCGGCTCGACTCGAATCAGTTCCTGCGCATTCATCGCTCAACGATCGTCAACCTCGACCGCATCAAAGAGCTGCAACCGTGGTTTCATGGTGAGTACCGCGTCTTGCTGCAAGACGGCACGCAGGTGCTGCTCAGCCGAAAGTACCGCGAAAAACTTCGCGACCTGCTGGGAAAAGACACGTAGCAAAGCCTCCCAAGAGCCCACTCTCGTGGGCCGTCCATACCACTTGATCGCAACGTTATCTCGGGTCGTTCATCTTCCGCGTTAGAGCGCCACCAGATCAAGCCCTCTCATACCATGCGAAATTCCGTGGCACACGGGGATTCGGAGAGGGTTGAGACATCCCCAAAGCTGCCCATCACGCGCTGCCGTCGTTCGTCCCAAATTTCAGCCATTCCGTCCCATTCACGTTTTCCATGACTCTTGTCGACGGCTATAGTCACGCCAGTCGCCCAAAGGAAGTCTAAGCCCGCTTGGTGGCTAGCCAAGCACACAGCATGAGGTTGCTCGCGAGCACCTCAAGGCCTGAGGTTTTGGAACCTGGAGCCCCAGCTTGTATGCGGTCATGCAAGCTGGGATGGTCGGTCATTCCAATTTCATCTCTGGAGGATAAGGTTATGAAGCAATGCATCTCGAAGGTCGCCGTTCTTGCTTTTGTCCTGGCGCTGGCGGTTAGCAGTGACACGCTGGCCAAAGGCAGGAAGACCCTGACAATCTATGAGAAGGCTCGGGTGAATGATGTTGTACTGGAGCCCGGAGACTACAAAGTAGAAGTTGCGGAGAACGGCAACGCAGCCGACGTGATGATCTACAAAGGTAAGCAATTGGTCGCCAAAGCAGCAGCCCAGCCCGAGAAGCTTGAAAAGAAGGCCGACCGCAATTCAGTCCGATTTGCATTGGAAGGAGACAAGGCGCCGAAGATCATCGAACTTCGGTTGTCGGGCGATTCGCAATCGTACAAACTCGGCGACGGAACCCAGGTGAGCCAAAAAGGGAAGTAACGGCCCGCCCGGACTCCGCAGTGGTTGCGGCATTGGATCGGCGCTCGACGCGAGTGCTGTTGGAGGCGATGGATGATAACGACATCAGAATCGAAGAACTTTTTTGAAGTGGTTGAAGACTACGAACGTAAACTGATTGGCGAAGCCCTGGCTGAGTGCAATGGTAACCAGGCCCGAGCTGCACGGCTACTGGGATTGAGACCCACGACACTCAATTCGCAGATTCAACGCTTGGGCATCGATGTCCACCTCTACCGACAAACCCCTCGCAATGTCTCCTATGAGACCTTCGAGAAGTTCGTGCTCTGGAAGGCAGGTAGGCCTTAGCGCGTTGCCAAGCAGGAAGCGAGGTTGGCGGCATTTGAGATAGCTGCCTTCCTCGCTTCCTCCCTCCCCAGTTTGTCTCGCCTTCGCAGATTGCCTTTCCTTTTTAACTCGTTCCGATTCAAAAAAGCGATTGACACAGGCTCTCTGTTTCGATATTAGTAGAGTGACTTTATAGTGTTACTAGGGTTTATTCGGATGCTTTCGATGAAGGCGAAGTACGGACTAAGAGCATTGCTCTACCTAGCGCGGCAGCCCGACCAGGTTCCTGTATTGATTTCTGAGCTCGCTGAGAAGGAAGGCATTCCCAAGAAGTTTCTGGAACTCATACTTCTCGAACTCAAGAATCACGGAGTTCTACAGAGCAAGAAGGGTAAGGGTGGTGGGTATTTTCTCAGGAGAAAGCCAGAGGCCATTAAGCTCGGACGGGTGCTTCGGGTCTTGGATGGGCCGTTGGCTCCAGTTCCATGTGTCAGCCAGACAGCCTATATCCCTTGTGATGAATGCGAAGATGAGAAGACCTGCGGGATTCGATTGGTGATGAAAGAGGTACGCGATGCCATGGCCAACATTCTTGACAACACTAGTTTGGTAGATGTGCTGGGAAAGGTGCACACAGCGTCTTCGCGTCAGTTGGAAGCGCTGATATACCATATCTGATTTTTTTGGCATATATAGTCTATTTAAACCATAGATTAAATGTTAGTGTCGCGATGATGACACCCAAAGTCAACGGAAGGCGAAACTGAAACTGACCAAGACGAACCTCGAGATCACTGTGGAAATCTTTCCAGCGTTACTTGGGTTCCGCTATCCTTCGATCGCAATTGAAACGCTCGATTCAAGACGCAATTACCAGCTCAACAGAGTTGGAGGAGAGGTGTGATGACCCATCTCCTTTTTCCCGCCAACTCGTCCTCTTTCCCCTGTTGTTGAACTTCCTGCTCCACTCAACTCTGATCACAAGCTTCGTCTAGGGCCGGGGCCTGAGTTCTCAGTTCAAGCATCCCAGAGGATTCGGGGAACCCACTCAGAATCGGTATCAAATGAGACTGAAACTGCCGCGCCATATGTAGTCATCTCTGGCAAGCGAGTTTGGTCTCTCCTCATCATATTTAGGGCTCAAGAGAAACGAATTTATCCGATGGATGCAAACCGAAGGAGAGTATGCATGTCAAAGATTGCAGCTGTCATTATTATCCTTTTTGGTTTTTCTGGAATGTTGTGGGCCCAAAGCGGCAATAGCACGATTTCGGGCACAGTGAAGGATGCGACGAGCGCTGCGGTGCCTGACGCAAAAATCAAGATTGTCAACCTGGATTCAGGCGTCCAGCTCGACACGGTGACGAACGAGTCGGGTCTCTACCGCGTTGGTGCCCTGGTGCCCGGCCACTACCGCGTGGAAGTCGATGCCGTGGGTTTTGACCGAATATCGCGCGGGCCGATTACCCTTCAGGTCGGTCAGACCGTCGCCATCGACCTGACGGTCGAAATCGGAAAGCAGAGCGAAGCGGTGATGGTAACTGAGGCCGCGCCGCTCACGGAGTCGCAGTCTTCCAATGTTGCACAGACTGTAAACCGGCAGATGCTGGCCGGCTTGCCCCTTCCGAACCGGGCTGCTTCCTCGCTAGCTTCCCTGGCTCCGGGAGTCATCATGGTAGATCCCGGAACGGGGACGGCTGAGAACTACCCAGTATTTACGGTGGCCGGTGGGCGCACTCGCAATCAGACCTTCGTTCTCGACGGAGGAAATGTATCGAACGCCGTAGGTCTGACCCGCAATCAACAACTCACAAGTCTTCCTGTCGATGCGATGCAGGAGTTTCAGGTCGTCGCCAACAATTACTCGGCCGAACACGGGCATTCGACGGGCGGCATCGTCCTCATGTCGACGCGCGCTGGAACCAGTGAGTACCACGGCAGCCTGTTTGAATCGCTACAGAACGATGTGCTCAATGCGCGGAACTTCTTCGCGGCGAAGCGTCAACCGATCCGGTTGAATCAATTCGGCGCATCCTTTGGAGGCCCTATCCGCAGAGACAAGACCTTCTTCTTTGCCACTTGGGAACAGACGCGCCAATTGACAAGCGACAGCATCGCCTCCACGGTTCCAACGCTGTTGAACCGCGTCGGCGATTTCTCAGATCTTCGCACCAGCTCTGGGGAGCCGGTGCTCATCTACGATCCAGCAACAACGTCGGGCAACAGTCGGCAGTCGTTTCCGGGCAATCGGATCCCGCAGGACCGTCTCGACCCGGTCGCGCTTGCGGCACTTCAGTTCTATCCGCTTGCCAAACAGTCCAGGAACCACTACCAACTCAAACAACTTTGTCGGGAATTCCGCCAACCGACTCAACCGGGACATTTTTGTGGGGCGGCTGGATCATCGGGTAACACCCTCCGATTTGTTGACGGCACGCTACTACATCAACAACAGTGACACCTTCAACAGCGGCACGTATGGCATTCCGGAAGCCGACCCGTTGGGCGACATCACCGATGTTCGCGTGCAGAGTATTCTCGCTGCCTACACGCACATCTTCAGTCCTTCGTTGTCCAACGACATTCGTTTCACTTATCTGCGCCGAAAGTTCAACGATTCCCGCCCTGGCGCTGGAGAAAACCTGGCCGGCCAGATTGGCCTGCAGGGCGTGAGCGATGCTGCCTTCCCGGCTTTCACCATTCCAGGTTACGCCACGCTTGGCAATCCTGCCGCGGTCGCCCGGTTTCAGACACCAATTCTCGACCGTCAGATTCTGAACGCGCTCTCCTGGTACAAAGGCAAGCATGCTTGGAAGTTCGGCGGCGAGTTTCGCGCCGGCGCCAATGACGAGATCCGCGACCGAGGCTCGGCAGGCAATTTCACGCTCAGTCCTCTCATCACGCGGTTGCCTGGAGTGGCAGGTACTGGAAACGCATTGGCCAGCTTCCTCCTGGGAGAAGTGAACGCGGCAAGCATCCAGGCATCTGACAAGATCCAGACCCGGGCTTCCTATCTGGCATTCTATGCGCAGGATGACTGGCGTATTACCGATCGCCTCACCATCAATGCCGGGTTGCGATGGGAAGCGGAGTTCCCGCGCCGAGAGATTAACAACAAGATGAACTCGTTTGATCCGTCGGCCATCAATCCTGTTTCCGGTACGCCCGGGGTGGTTACGTTCGCCGGGGTCGATGGCACTCCGCAGCGAGCCTTCGCGACGGACAAGAACAACTTCGGGCCGCGCCTGGGCTTCGCCTACCGCATTCCTGGCAACCGCGAGACGGTTATTCGCGGCGGCGGCGGCGTTTTCTATGGGCAGACCGTCAGCAACACGATCGGCGATACGTGCGGCTTTGGGATTCTCAGATGCGGCCAGCTACGTCGTTGCGCAAGCGGAATTTCAGAGCGCGCTGCGACTTCGAGATGGATTTCCTGCATTTTCGCGCCAACCGCTCACGACCGCGTTCGGTGCTGTGCCGCTTGGGCAAAGACCCAATACAGCGATCTCGTTCTTCAATCCCAAACAAGTTGCTCCTCTTTCCTACCAGTACAATCTGGGTGTTCAACACGAACTCGCGCGCGACCTGCTCTTCGAAGTCGGTTACATGGCCAACGTCAGCCATCACTTGACCGCAAACGATTTCAGCCTCAACCAGGTGCCCGCTGAACTCATGGGGCCGGGGGATGCGCAGTTGCGGCGACCCTTCCCACAGTTCAGCAATGTCAGCTGGATCAATCCATCGATTGGCAACTCGACCTACCACGCTGGTTTCGTCCGGGCAGAAAAGCGGTTTGGGAGTGGCTTCTCTTTCCTGGCTCACTACACCCTTTCAAAGTTTCTGGACGACGTGGAATCGGCCAATGAGTATGGAATCACTGGCAACTATATGGACGCTTACAATCGCAGACTGGATAAAGGACCGAGCGGTAGCGACGTTCCGCACCGTTTGCTGCTTACGGTGTTGTACGAAATTCCGTCAATCCGAGGACATCGGCTTGCGAGTGCTGTCTTGGGAGGCTGGAAAGTCGGCATTCTGCAGACAGCCCAGTCTGGCGCACCTTTCACGGTGATCGCAGCAGCCAACACCACCAATGCATTTCCGGCGGGACCGCTGCGGCCAAATATCTTACGCGATGCCTCACTGTCCAACTCCGAACGGACAATTACGCGCTGGTTCGACACCACGGCCTTTGCCGCGCCAGCGCCATTCACTTTCGGCAACTCGCCCCGCTCAGGTCTCCGTGGTGCGCCACTCGTGACAACCGACGCGACTCTGGAAAAGACTTTCAAGATTACCGAGCGTTGGAAGTTCGATCTTCGCGGTGAGTTTTACAATCTGTTCAATCACGCCAACTTCAATATTCCGGGCTTTACCTTCGGGGCGGCCGACTTTGGCGTTGTGTCAAGCGCGCGTCCGGGTCGCACGGCACAAATCGCCCTGCGCCTTAGCTTCTAGAGGTCCGCAAATACGCGAAACTCCCTCTCCCGTTTGTGGGGAGAGGGTGGCCAAAGGCCGGGTGAGGGGCAAGAACCAACGGAGACGCGTCCCTCGGCGGTCTGAAGTCTCTCGCTAGTCCTAGTCTGCCAATCGGCTGAAATCAAGTTTTAAAAGAGAGGGCCTAAACAATGTTCAAGGATCAGGAAAAGCATGAACGAGCTGAAGAGGCAATCCTGCGTGCCATCAGGACTCTTGGCAACGGATCTGTTGAGGTCATTGTTCAAGACTCAAAGGTTGTCCAGGTGAAGGTGCAGTTCTCGAAGGCCCGCCTGACCCGGTCGAAAGATCCCGAAGTCAGCGTCAATATCTGGCCATAAAGCAAATCAGTCCAAGAACACTTGAGTCACGTGGTCCGAACGAGGACCTGACGAAGCTACGGCCGATCTAAGGTTGCAGAGTCGCAGAGGGCTTTGAGTTTCTGAACGATATCTCGATGCAAGTCAGCGACGTTGTTCTGTTCGGAAGGATCCTGACTGAGGTTGAATAGCGACAGCGGTTGAGCTGGTTCCGGACCGAACAACCCGGGATACTCGCTGGGGTGCGCCTGTTCGTAGGGCGCAAGGATCGTAACGCCTTCGGGCCCGCGGGGATCGATCCATTTCTCCTCGGGCTTTGATCGTTTTTGCTCTTTCGGTGGAACGACGTGGAGTTTCCATTTTCCGCTGCGCACGCTGACGATGCGGTCGGCCAACATGCTGAAGATCGCTTCGTGTTGGCTTCCGGCGTTCGAGGTCAGGAGCGGGAGAAGATCTTTCCCATCGATCGTCCGATCCGTGGGCAGGGCTATGCCAGCTGCCTTCAGCGCGGTTGGAAAGAGATCCATCATGATCGCTGGAGCGTCATTGACATGGCCAGCCGGAATCTTGCCGGGCCAGCGCGCAATCAGTGGAACTCTGAGACCACCCTCCCAATTGTTGCTCTTCATGCCACGCAATCCGCCCGTGCTTCCGCCGTACCACGGGCCGTTATCGCTGGTGAAAATGACCAATGTCTTCTCATCGAGTCTTAGCTGTTTGAGCTTCTCCAGAACCTGCCCCACGCTCCAGTCCAGTTCTAACAGAGCATCTCCGTAGAGCCCCGCGCCACTTTTCTTATAAAACTCTTCGGAAGCTGCCAGTGGCTTATGGGGCATTGCCTGTGGGAAGTAGAGGAAGAAAGGCTTGTCCTTGTTGCGTTCGATGAACGAGAGTGCCCGCTGCGTGTATCGCTTCGTGAGCGTGGCTTGCACAAGGGGATACTCCACGACTTTCTCGCCGTCGATCAACTGTACCGGGCGCATGTCGTTGCTGTAGAGAATCCCGAGGTACTCCCGAAAGCCGTGGCGTGTCGGATAGAACTCCGGCTTGTGACCGAGATGCCACTTGCCGATGATGGCGGTTTCATACCCGGCTGATTGGAAGGCTTCGCCCAGGGTGACTTCGGAGGCACGAATACCGATGTCGTTGATTCCCGCATCCGGCGCGGGATTGCCGGTGATGCCGTTGCGGAACGGATAGCGGCCCGTTAGCAGCGACGCACGAGAAGGCGCACAGTAAGGTGTAGGACTGTAGAAGTTCGTTAGCCGCGCGCCTTCTCGCGCCATGCGGTCAAGGTTGGGTGTTTTGAACTTGGGATGACCATAGATACCAAGGTCTCCCCATCCCAAATCGTCTGCGAGGATGACAACGACATTGGTTCGTTGATTTGACGGTGCAGTCTGAGCCAGAACCGAAGATTCCCAGCCCAAGATGCTCGCAAGAGCAAAAGCAAGCCACAGCAATTGAGTCTTTGCTCTTAGCCTGAATTCCGAAGTTGGCCCGATGCTGCAAGGCTCCTTGAGTGGGGCAGACATTCTTGTCTGCCAGTTGAGGCGAAAGCTTGCCCCACTTTGTTCTGGCGGCGAATCCCAGGTATTCAACTTCGGAATCAAGGCTTAGTGCCACCTTCAGGCAGCTTCGGTTAAATCCGGTACGGCAGGCTCTTGAACCTTGCTGAGTTTGGAGAGGAACAAGAATCCTGTTAGGCAGCGACTTCTCTTGATGTGGTTGAGGTTTCATGCTGTCAGTCTCGAAGAAGTTTTTCATGCCGTCTAGGCGGCGCCACGTTTGATGAAAACAGCGTCCCCCCTTGGACAAGGGGGGACTTCAGGGGGGTTTGGCCGTGACTCACAACCTGGTGTGGGTTGTCGATCGGGGAACCCTTCCTGGCGCTCCGGGACAGGCGTCGCTTCGGTGAAGGCTTCTCAAACCTTCACCCTCTCCGACGGACGGGATTTTCAGAAGAGATCACGCCCAAATGGTGCATCTATCGGCTGGCTGGCGGCCTCCGCTCGAACGAGCGCGTTGGAAGCGGACTGCCCGTTTCTCGATCGAACTCATCCGGCGTGCGGGCCCCTGGCAAGTGATCGTCGGTTGTCCGTTGCCATTCCGCCAATGCCTTGCGCATTTTATTGAGTGTGGACGCATGTCGAGTATCGCCTGCCAGGTTGTGCAGCTCATGAGGATCGCCTTCCGTATCGTAGAGTTCCTCTTCGGGCCGCGGTTTGACGAAGCAAGCGAGCTGAGGTGGCGAAAGCTTACCCGCGTCCCGCAGTCGGCGCATGGCCTGAAAGGTAGGGCTACGCACGGCATCAGCAGGCGGCGTCGCAGGTAGATCTGGATAATAGTTACGAATGTATTTATAGCGATCAGACCGAACGGCTCGCACATGATCGTCGAAGTCGTGCCAGTGGCGCTCGGCAAAAACCATCTCTCGGGTCGTCGCTTTGGGATTCTTCAATATGGGGACGAAGCTCTTTCCTTGGAAGGAACTTCCGATTTTGACTCCTGCCAGTTCCAAGACTGTAGGAGCAATATCGACAGAGCTCACCAGACTACCACTCGCGCTGCCTGGCTTGATCTGCTTTGGCCAGCGCGCAATCCACGGGGCTTTGATTCCACTGTCGTACAGAGTTGTCTTGGCGCGCGGAAACGGCCGGCCATTATCACTGATGAACAACACCAGGGTGTTATCGCGTTCTCCTTGTCGGTCGAGTTCTGCCAGAATTTCCCCGACGTGGTGATCGAGTCGCGTAATTTCGTCGTAGTACAAAGCCAGGTCCTTGCGGGTTTCCGGCACATCAGGCAGGTAGGGCGGTACCACCACATCTTCGGGACGATGCGGATTCGGGAGAATACCTTCTTCGTAGTTGCGGTGCGGATCGAACGCCGCGAGCCACAGAAAGAACGGCTTGCCTTTGGGACGGGCTTGGAGCGTGGGAAGCCATTCGCCTGCGCCACTCTTTCCGCTAGCATCAGCTTTAGGGGCAGGGCCGGCAGGATTGCTGAGCCTGAAACCGGCCGAGTCGGCCTCCTTTACAAGATCGAAGCGGTCTTTCACCGCATCTCCTAAGTGCCACTTACCTGCGGCTGCAGTCCAGTATCCAGCTTTCTTGAGCAACTCGACGAAGGTGACTTGATTCGTTGGCAGAGGCCAATGCAGCTGCTGCGCCCCGGTACTGTGCGGGTAACGCCCGGTGATCATGCTGGAACGGCTGGGACTGCAAGAACTGGCCGTCAGGAAAGCCCGGTCAAACCGCATGCCTTGACGGGCGAGGTTGCCGAGATTAGGTGTTCGAACCGTTTTGTGGCCGTAAGCCCCGCTGTCGTCCCATGCCATGTCGTCTGCGATCAGGAGAATGATATTTGGACGGCTGGACGGTTCAGCTCCTTCGACAGTCGGCACGACCAGAAGAGACAGCTGAATCTGAAATAGCAGCAGCAGAAAAGACTTGCACAAGGGTGAGAGGTTTTTCATTGGTATAGCCCTGCAGCTTACCGCAGCCTCGATGGAGAAGACTCCGTGGACGGCGGGTGCAGCCAGTTGACAGACTCGACTGATCGTGAAGCGCGACTAACGATAGCAAACTCTTTCGAAAAAACGAACTGTCGCGCCAGCATCAAGATACCGCAGCGTCATCATCCTTGGGCTCGGAACGCTGGTGCCCCAACGAAATATTCACGGATCAAAACGACTCATATACAATTCAGTTTAGATCACTTTTACCAACGTCGTTTCAGGACGATCACTCCTGACTTTCGAGTTCCCTCTCTACGAATCTTGCAGAAGTGCCACCCTTAGAGGTAAGGAAAACCATGAAAACCAAGAAAGGCCACATCGCGGTGCTCACAGGTCTCTTACTGGTTGTGACGGCGCCTGTTCTCCTTGCTCAGATTGCCTCAGGAACCATTGTTGGTACGGCGTTCGACCCGTCTGACGCTATCGTTGCTGGGGCAGAAATCACCGTTAGCAACATCCAGACGCAGCTTCGGCGAACCGTTGTTACCGATTCCGCTGGCAACTTTACGGCCGCTCAGTTGCCGGTCGGTGTGTACAAGATCAGCGGGACAGCACCCTCCTTCAAACGACAGGAGGTGGAGAACGTTACGCTGCTGGTGAATCAGACCGTGCGCGTCGATTTGCGTTTTCAGGTGGGCGAGGTGACCGAGGAGGTTGTGGTTCAGGCCAGTGTGGTGGCTGTCGAAGGGGAAACGTCATCGGTAGGCCAGGTCATTGAACGCGAGCGAATTGTAGACTTGCCGCTGAACGGTCGCAATTTCATGCAACTGGCTAATATTTCTTCCGGGGTTGTTCCAGCTTACAACGCGCGCAGTGCGACGATTACGAATCAATCGGGACGCGAAGACCTCGCCGTCCATGTCTCCGGAGGACGCGGCGATACCAACAGCTATCTGCTGGATGGCGTGGAGATGCGGAGTTCCTGGTTCAATTCTCCCAGCATTCTTATTTCGGTGGATGCCGCTCAGGAGTTCAAAATTCAGAAAAACCTGTTCAGTGGAGACTATGGCCAGGGTTCAGGAATCGTCAGCATGGTAACTCGGTCCGGCGGCAATGACTTTCACGGATCTGTGTACGAGTTCTTTCGCAACGATAAACTCGACGCCGCCAACTTCTTTGACAACTTCAACAACCGACCCAAATCGCCGTTGCGATACAACCAGTTTGGGGCCTCCGCAGGCGGAGCCATTGTCAAGAACCGCCTGTTCTTTTTTGGTAACTATGAGGGATTCAGGAATCGTCGTTCCAGCACGCTCACCGCATTGGTTCCGACGCGAGCCCAGCTCAACGGCAACCTTGCGGGTCTGCCGTCCACGAAGAGCGTAGCGGGCGTTGCCACCGTTGTGGACCCACTCACAGGGCAGCCTTTTGCAGGGAACATCATTCCTGCCGATCGCATGTCGCAAGTAGCGCGAAACTTCATTCAGTACATTCCAGAACCCACCCCAGGGTTCAACGTCGCGGGTCGCAACACAGTTGCCACTCGCAGCCGCGATCGCAACGACGATCAATACACGGCACGCTTGGACTACACACTGTCGGAGAAAGACTCCTTCTTCGGCCGCTACACAGATTTTGATTCAAGCCTGGAAGCCCCGGGCTGCCAGTGTTTTCGGGAAGCATCTTCCCTTACGCCGGCAAGAACTTCATCTTTCAGGAAACGCATGTTTTCAGCCCGCGCACGTTGAATGTAATCAAGCTTGGCTACAATCGCGCCAAGGTTTTCAACTCCTGGTACCCGGCTGATAGCAGCCTGGCAACCGAGATTGGTTTCAAGAACATGAATCAGGTACCCGCTGAGTACGGGCTGCCCAGCTTCAGCGCGACTCAAGGCTATACACTGGGAGGCGGTGGTGGCATCAACCAGGGAGGCATCGATAACCTGTACCAGATTAGCGACACCGTTTCCCTCAATCGTGGCCGCCACAATTTCAGCTTCGGAGTGGATTTCCGCGCCGTTCAGTTTCAGCTCCGTCTCGGTCTCAACAATAACGGTGCCGTGGCGTTTGACGGACGCTACAGTGGCAGTTCAGTAGCCGATTTCCTGCTTGGTTACGCTGCTTCAGCCACGGCTCAGGTTGGTCTGGGATTGGCAAACTGGCGCTCAAAGTCAACCAATGTATTTCTGGCAGATGACATCAAGCTCAACTCGCGCCTGACTTTGAACCTGGGATTGCGATATGAGTACGACACACCATTCAGCGAAATCGACGGGAAAGAGGGGTATTTCGACACCACCAAAAAGCAAATGATTGTTGGACTCAGTGAGGACCAAACGCCTTTGCGTCTCCCGAATGTCGTTTTGGATCCCAACCTGCGTCCTGGCGTCTGGTTTAAAGACACGAACAACTTTGCGCCGCGTATCGGTCTGGCTTACCGTCTGACAAACACAGCGGCGATTCGCGCGGGCTACGGTGTGTTCTACGCCAAGACGCAGGGCAACGAACTGCAGTTTAAGATCAACACACCACCCACAGTCGTTGTGGCAAGCCTGGTTGGATCGCTGACCACACCGAATCTGCTCGTAGATCGGGATCTGTTCCCCAATCCCGCCAGCCCGACTTTTCCGGTGAGCACGCTGTCTCCGTTTTCTGTGGACCCGAGCGACCGTACTCCCTATCTCCAGCAGTGGAACTTGAGTTGGCAGCAGGAACTGCCGGGTCAACTCCTCGGCGAAGTCGCGTACGTCGGGAGTGTGGGCCACAAGCTGGCTGAGAGGACCAATATCAATCAGGCCGTGTTGCCCGCGAACCCAGCAAGTCCGACCCCGATTGCCGAACGCAGACCGTATCAGGGGTTTGGCGATATTCTCTCGGCCTTGTTCCAGGAGAACTCCAACTACAATTCGCTGCAAGCGCGGCTGGAGCGGCGCTTCTCGAACGGCCTGGCGTTCCTGCAGTCCTACACCTGGTCACATTCGATCGACACAGCTTCCCGCGGGTCGGGTGGTTCATGGCATCAGAACATTGGGAATCTGAGGGACGACCGCGGCAGTTCAGACTTCGACGTACGCCAACGGTTTGCCAGCAGCTTCAGCTATCAATTGCCCTTTGGAAAAGGTCGTTCCTGGCTGTCGAACGCGGGCGGGGTGACGGGCAAACTTGTCGAAGGCTGGCAAGTCCATGGGATTGCCAGTTTCAACACCGGGAACACTTTTTCCGTCACGGTTTCCGGTGACCGTGCCAACGTCGGGGGTTTCCCCTTCCAGCGAGCCAACCGAAGCTGCGATGGCAATCTCCCGCGCGGAGACAGAACCTTCCTTCGCTATTTCGAGACCTCGTGCTTTACAGTCACGCCGCTAGGCACCTTCGGGAATGCCGGCAGAAACGTGGTCGAAATCCCAGGGCTCAACAACTGGGACTTGTCGTTGTTCAAAGACACACAGCTTACCGAAAGTGTCAAACTGCAATTTCGAGCTGAGTTCTACAATGCCTTTAACCACACTCAGTTCGGACAGCCTGATCTGGGTGTGCAGAGCGCGTTCTTTGGCCAGATTTCCAGTGCGCGAGCTGCGCGTGAGATCCAGTTCGGGCTAAAGCTACTGTGGTAGTGTGTCTCCTGAGAATCCCCTCCGTGGGAGGGGTGGCGCGCAGCGCCGGGGTGGGTTGATTCCGTTTCCAAAACCCCCCTGAAGTCCCCCTTGTCCAAGGGGGGACGTTTATTTTCATCGAACGGGGCGCCGCAGCGCGGCATGCACGGCTCCCTTGCGAAGCGCATAAGGGGGAGATTGAGAGGGGGTCGTTGCTCCGACCGCCTGCGTTCCTTGGCAAGGAGGAGGAAAATCCAAGACCGACCTGGACACCGGCTTTCGCCGGTGTGACGAGTTGCTACCGTCCGTCATTCCGGCGGAAGCCGGAATCCAGAAGGGCTGGGAGACACTCGCTTTTGCCGGTATCACAGCTTAAACAAACAGTTGACGAGGAACTAAGAATGAAACGCAGAATTTGCCTCTTGTCGGCACTGTTTTTTTGTTTTGTCTCGGTAGGCTCCAAAGTCCATTCACAGGGCCGTGCAACGCAGGACCAACCAATTCGCAACGTGCTCTTCATCATGGGAGACGATCACTCCGCCGATGTGCTTGGCTGCTACGGGAACAAGATCGTTCGCACGCCCAACCTCGATCGGTTGGCTTCGCACGGCACCCGCTTTGATCGTGCCTACGTCAACTGTCCGATGTGCACCCCGTCGCGACAATCGCTGATCACCGGCAAGCTGCCGCACGCCGTAGGCGTCACTCTTTTGCAGACACCTCTAGCCGAGCAGCAGGTGACGATTGCCGAACATTTGAAGGGCCAGGGATTTGCCACCGGTGCCGTTGGCAAGATGCACTTCAACAGTGATCTCAAGCATGGCTTTGACTACCGCTTTGACAGGCCGGACCATCAGAAGTACCTCAAAGAGCATCCTGCGCAACCTCTCCCTGCAGGGACCAAGGTCAAGCCAGTTTGGAGACCGTTCAAGGATCCGGCGCGCGTTTGGCTCAACGCCGATGGTCTGCCTGTCGGAATCATGGATGCAGACAGTGAAGGCAGCTATTTCTCCAACAAGGCGATCGAGTTCCTGCGCAATAACAAAGACAAGCGGTTCTGCCTTTGGGTGAGCTATAACCAGCCCCACTCACCCTTTGACTTTCCCGTTGAATACGCCGGCAAATACGATCCTGCGAAGATGCCGCTGCCGCAAACCTCGCCAGAGGATGCTCCGTGGATTCCTGCCATTTTCAGAGACCTCACCGATGCGGATAAGCGCGGCATTGTGGCTTCCTACTACAGCGCTGTCGAGTATCACGACAAGAACGTAGGCATGGTTTTGGACGAGCTCAAGCGCTTGGGACTCGAAGAGTCTACTTTGGTGGTTTACGTGGGCGATCATGGATACCTGCTCGGACATCACGGGCGCTTCGAAAAGCACTCCATGTGGGAGTCGGCCGTGCGGGCGCCCTTGATCGTTCGGCGGGGAGCAGGGAAAGGGCAAGTAGCGAGCAATGAGGCTTTGGTCGAATTCGTCGATCTTGTGCCAACGATCCTCGAAGAGCTAAAGGTCAGCGGCATGACCGGCCTCCAGGGAATGAGTTTTACTCCCGTCATCAATGGCAAAAGCCACAAGCATCGTGATTCCGTTTTCAGTGAGTATCTAGTGGACAACCGGGTGATGCTGCGCAGCGCCGAGTGGAAGTACGTCTTCACGAGCGGCAAGACTGATTTGGGGCTTGGCTACGCGACCGGAAATCCTCCACCGGGAATCACGCATTCACTCTATGATCTGAAGAACGACCCGGAAGAGACCAGGAACTTGGCGAAGGAACCCAAACACCGAGCCAAGCTTCAGGAACTGCAGCAAGCCTTGCTCAGGCGATTCAAGGAAACTCATCCGCTGGCCAAGGAGCTTCCAGTTGGAGCCTCAGTTGAAGAAGCGCTAGTCTGGTTCTCCGACCCGCCCGATACGAAGGTGAGTTTGGCAGGTTACAAATTTTGAAGAATTTCATAAGGACATCGTTATCTGGTGCCGCCGTTTGCAAAATCCAGAGCCTATTTCACAGCGGCCAGTTCCTAATCCCGTCATTCAGACGAAAGCGGGAATCCAGATTGATCGGATCCTGACAATGGAAACACCGCGACTGGATGCCCGGCTGCGCGGGCATGTCAGATGGAACGCCTGACTTCTGTCCATCAAAATGCTTCACCGTAATTACCAATGGCAGTACTTAGCAATGAAAACAAAGAAGGGGTGTATTGCGGTGTTGACTTTAACACTGGGTGTCTGCGCAACCACTCTGCTCACCCGGTCTGCTCGGATCCCACCGAAGACTCGAACGTTCGACTTTACATACACCGCTGAAATCAAAAACCTGCCCCCGGGCAGTCGTGAGATATCGATGTGGATCCCGGTGCCCAAGGCTGATGCAAACCAGGAAATCTCCGGCTTGAGTGTCAGCTCGTCCTCTGCTATGCGGCCGGTCGCACGCAGTGACCCGGAATATGGCAACCAGAATTTCTACGTCCATGTCAGCCAGCCTGAACAACGATACCTCAGAGTGGTCATGAAGTTTCAGGCTCGGCGACGCGAGCTTCGTCGCGATGTCCAGCAAGACCTTCAGGAGGGGTTGCAGATGAACCCCACCGTGCCCACAGACCGCTGGCTCAAACCGGACCGATTGGCGCCCATCGATGGACGGATTCGAGAGCTGTCTTTAAGCATTACACAGGGCAAGCCCACGGAACTGGAGAAAGCCCGCGCGATTTACAACTTTGCCGTTCAGAACCTTAAATACGACAAGACCGGCACGGGCTGGGGGCGCGGAGACATTTACTACGTATGTGATGTGAGGCGAGGGAACTGTACGGACTTCCATTCACTCTTCATCGGCCTCTGCCGCGCCATTGGGATTCCGGCCCGGTTTGAAATGGGGGTGTCGCTTCCGGAGGTGCGTGACGGAGGAACGATCAGTGGTTATCACTGCTGGGCGCAGTTTTACTTGGAGGGATACGGATGGGTGCCAGTGGATGCCTCAGAAGCAAGCAAGAATCCTCTGAAGCGCGACTATTTCTTCGGAGGGCACGACGAGAATCGCCTGCTCTTTACCGTCGGACGCGACCTTCGTTTAAACCCACCGCAGAAAGGCGAACCCCTCAATTTCTTTATTCACGCGTATGCGGAAGTGGATGGCAAGCCCTACGACGACGTTGAAACAACCTTCGCGTTCAAAGATCTCCGATGAACGTATCGTGAAAGGGGAGCCGATGTCCTCAGCGGCGACTTCACTCCGCATGCCCTCATCGCCGCTCGGGCGTCAGCGGACGCACGAGCGGCTCCCACATCTTATGGGTTACTGAACTCCAGGATCCGTAACGACCAAAGACCCGATTGTTCACAAATTGGGACCAGTCAGGATCGAGGTTACGGAAGACTAGGGCCGGACAGCTCGGCGCCCAAGCCTTTCATTCCCCTTCCATTTGTATGAAGTTCATCGAGCTTGGTCCGCTGTTCGGCGGTGAGAATGGCATAGAACTTCGCGAACGCTTTGGTCTGAATGGCTGAGAGTTGTCCAGAGGTTGCTCCGAGCGTTGCTGCCAACTGGTCGATGGCTGCGTCCGCAGCGTTTGACTTCGCGGCATCGTTCAATGCCTGACGCTGCGTTGCCTGGGTCTCGCGCAAAGGAGCACTTGCCGTCTCTGCCGCCTCAAAGATTGCTGTGGCCTGCGTTTTCTGAGCATCTGTCAAGCTCAACACCGTGGCCAGAAAATCGATCCGATTTCCTCTTGGACCACCCGGCCCCGGACCATGCCCGCCTCGTTGAGCCAGTGCCGCGGTTGCGCTGAACAGCAGCGCGAGTGTGACTAGTTTTGCCGTTGCTTTTCTCATTATTTCACCTCGTTGTGGCGGTGTAGGCTCTACACCGAAGGAGATTGTTGCTTGGATTGACAAGACAGCCGCTCTGTCTCGTGAGGCTTTGAGATGAAAGACGGGATGGGAGAGTTGTGGCGCGGATTGTTAAGAAATGTTAACGACGACGTTGTCGTCGGCTGGAACCCTCAAGTCGCCAGGCAGCTCGATGCGTACCATCAGACCAGGATGCATGTTGGTAGCAGACAAGGTGCCATGGTGCAGAGCAATCGCGCTCTGCGCAATGGCCAGCCCCAGTCCTGCTCCCCCGCTGGCGCTGTCTCTGGCGCTGTCGACGCGAAAGAACGGTTTGAAGATACTCGACAGCATTTCCTCGGGCACGCCCGGGCCGTAGTCGCGAATGGAGACTGCAACCTTCGAAGGCTGACAATCGAGCGTGATCTCAACGGCCGTGCCCGCCGGAGCGTGGCGGATGGCATTTCTAATGATGTTCTCAACCGCCCTTCGCAGGAGTTCCTGATCTGCGCGTACTGTTGTTGCATCGCCACTCCCCAAGACCAGGCGGCAGCCTCGAACATCGGCTTCGATGGCACAGTCGCTGGCCAGCTCGTCCAAGAGCTCGTTCAGTGAGAACACTTCCTGGTTCAAAGAAGCCGGGTCGCCTTCCACTCGCGTTACCTGCAGCAAGCCGCCGACGAGATGGGTCAACCGGTCGATCTCTTTTTTCAAACGGGCCACAGCAGCTTCCCGGTCGTCTGCCGTGCGAACGAGTTCGACACCGAAGCTCAGCCGCGCGAGCGGCGACCGCAGCTCGTGAGAAATATCCTGCAGCAAACGACGCTCGGCTGTGAGCAGGGTTTGAATTCGATCGGCCATCTGGTCGAAGGCTCGTGAAAGCTCGCCGATTTCATCCTGACGGCGGGAATTCACACGGGCCGAGAGGTTTCCTCTGCCGAATCGTTCGACGGTCTGTCCAAGCACCCGCAAGGGCGTGGCAAGATTGGTCGCCAGCAGGTAACAAAGAAGTGCCACGGCCAAGAGGACCAGCAGGTAGTAGGGAACGAAGCTCCAGAGGTCCAGCGGAGGGCGCCGGACCACGGCAATGAAACGGTAGCGCCCGTCAGCCGTTGGTGTGGCCATTACCAGTGGGCCGCGGCCAAAGCCAGGCATGCCTGGTCTCGTTCGTGCCTGTGAGAGCAAGCTCGATCGATCTTCGCCGGTCAACACGTCCTTTCCGCTGGCGTCGGTAAGATGATGGTCATCAGGAAAAAACTTGTAGAGCTGTTCCAGGTAGAGAACAAGCTGCTCGCGGCCTCCGCTCTCGAATGCTTGCCGAGCATGTTCCGCCTGCATTGACAGTGGGTTGCGCAAGGGCTCGCCTCGCCGGAAAGCGCGGTCTGAGAGAAACCGGGAGATCCCCACGAAGGCAATCAGAGAAACCACCAGGGTCCCGAATGACCATAGGAGAATCTTCGCGAATATCGATCTCATGATTCCAGAGACGGCTCCGCGCAAAACAAGTACCCAACGCCACGTACTGTCCGGATCATCGAGTGTCCGCCATGTTCGAGCTTCTTTCTCAAGTGACTCACGTGGACATCGATGGCCCGTTCATAAGGCATCGCTTCGCGGTGATAAAGAATTCCAGCAATCTCATCGCGGGACACTGAGCGGCCGGCCGAACGCATCAACAGACTCAGAATCTCAAACTCGATCGACGTGAGGTCCAGTCGCGTCGTGTCACGCCACACCTGCCGGCTATGAGTGTCCAACCGCAGACTGCCTGCTTCCAGCACGGTTGCTGGCTGCAGCCTCGTTTGCGACGAGCGCCTTAGAACGGCTCGGATGCGGGCCAGCAACTCCTCGGGGCCAAACGGCTTGGGCAAGTAGTCATCAGCACCCGCATTCAGTCCGCTGACTCGATCATCTTGCCCAGTTCGGGCCGTAAGCATGATCACGGGCACGCTGCTCTGCCGACGAAGTTGATGCAACACCTCGAACCCATCGAGCCCCGGCAGCATCACGTCGAGCAAAACCAGATCAAAAACACCCTCCAACGCTCGCGCCAGGCCTCTTCGCCCATCATGGGCCGATTCGATGCTAAAGCCATGCTGAGAGAAAAAATCACCCATCAACCCGCAAAGCTCGGCATCGTCATCGACGAGCAAAAGAGTATGCCCGGATTCCATTGAAGGATCGTCAGACTTGGCTTTCATTCAACTAAACCCCATTTGAAGTCCCGCCTTGTCCAAAGGGGGCACTGTTTTCATCGAGTTTAGAGTTCAAGCTTTAGCTTGCGGCTGATGAAGCACGCGAAGAAGCAAGCTGAAGCTTGTACTCTAAGCGCGGAATCGCCGCGCGGAGCGCGCCTCTCACATTCTCATTCAAAGTGGTCGGCTGCTGCTCTGCCCAAACAACTACGTAAGCTCAAGCGCTCTTTCTTCCCTGCGCGATGTTAGAGCATCCGCCGACGAAACCGTCCGTAAAACCCCAGCCGTTCACAAATCTTTACAATGTTGACCATCCCTATGACCGGCAACCAAAGTTCGTTAACAAAAGTTAACAAAACTCCGCTCCTTTCGGTGAAGCTCTTTGCAAAAACTTGCATCAGATGCCTGAACATGGAGCCGCAGGGACTCTATTTGCTGCACTGATTCTAGAATGATCGGATTCATAAACCTCGGCTCTCGACAGAATACACATGACACCCAAGGAGGTAAGGCATCGATGATGAAACTGAATCGGCGGGATTTGCTCGTGAGTTTGGGGTCCTCGGGAATTCTAGCTTTGGCAGGTTCATACGGAGGGAGAACGCGCCCCGTGTTCGCGCAGGCCACTTGCACGCTCACCCCTCAACAAACCGAGGGCCCGTATTGGTTCGACGCCCGCCAAGTGAGGCGCGACATCACCGAGGGTAAGCCTGGTGTTCCCTTGCGTCTCCTCCTGCGAGTGGTGAGCGCCAGCACCTGTCTTCCCATTCCCAATGCGCTCGCTGAGATCTGGCACTGCGATGCTACCGGAATTTACTCCGGATACTCTGAGCAAGGTACCGCCGGTCAAACGTTCCTGCGCGGTATCCAGACGAGCGATGCTGATGGCGTTGTCGAATTCCAGACAATCTATCCTGGCTGGTATCGTGGCCGAACGACACACATCCATTTCAAGGTTCATTTTGGAAATCAAACCCTGGTGACGGCCCAGCTCTATTTTTCCGAGTCAGTCAGCAGCAGCATATACACCACCGTGTCGCCTTATAGTTCGAGAGGCATCAAAGACACCTCCAACGCCGGGGACGGCATTTATCGCAGCGGAGGTGACCAACTTCTGGTTCAGGTCCAGCAGGATGGCAGCGGCTATGTGGGAACGGTTACGTTGAGCATCGCAGCCAATGCAGCCACCGAGTTTGTTTCCTGGGTACCGGTGATTCTTTCCTCGACGGGAGCAGCCGGTTCTGTGTACACCTCGGAGCTGGCAATCACCAATCGTGCGGCTACTGCGGCAACCGTCGGATTCAGCTACATCGCATCCTCCGGCGGAGGCAGCGGCTCGGTTTCGAGCGCGCTCGTGCTACCCGCTGGCCAGCAGCAGATCGTCTCGAACGCGATCGACACTCTGAGAACTGCTGGCATAGCGATTCCCAGCTCCGGCTCGCGAGTGGGAGTGCTGGCAGTTCGCTTCTCCGGTATCTCAACCATCGCCGAGAGTTCTGTCGTTGCCCGCACGACGACGGCTGTGCCCGAAGGTAGTGCGGGCCTGGCCTACCCGGCCGTGGCTTCCCAGAATGCTCTGACGACGACAGCCTATCTTTGTGGGTTGCGCCACAATGCTGCCGACCGCTCCAATGTGGCGTTTCAGAATCTGGGAGTTGCTTCCGATGGCAACATCGTGATCCGCGCGACGGTCTTTTCGGGAGATACAACCGCACCTTCTTCGTTCGTTTTGCCAGACGTTACTCTGGCTCCAGGTGGATTCTTCCAATACTCAGGAGTGCTGGAGACGGCGGGGTTTTCCAACGGCTATGTGCGAGTGGAACGAATCAGCGGGACTGCTCCCTACTATGCCTATGCGGTCATCAACGACCAGGCAAACTCCGATGGCTCGTTTGTCTTCCCGGTTGTTGAAACGTCATTGGCCGGCCGCACCGGCCAGTCGCTGCCGGTCATCGTCGAAACTCCGATCTTCTCCAGCGAACTAACCCTCACCAATTTTTCCTCCTCCAGCAAGACGCTGAACTTCAACTTCGTGGCGGATGCCGTTCAGACCAGCAACAACACGGCAAGCTTTCAGATCACGCTGCAAGCCCGCGAGCAGAGGATCATTCCAAACATCGTGAACGCTCTTCGACAGCAAGCCGTAACTGGGATTGGCGCCGCTGGCTCGACCTATGCCGGAGCTTTATTCGCGACGGTGAGCAGTGGCGACATGAGTGGCATAGTCATCGGGGCGAGAACTCTGGCGCCGGGCGGTGGGGGGCAGTACGGCCTGTTCTACAACGCCGTCCCCTCTGGCGCGGCCTCCACAAGCAGCGCGTGGCTCTATGGCCTGCAACAAACCAGCGCAAGCCGCAGCAACCTGGCGTTGGTGAACACCGGTGAAACGGACGCCAGCACGGATGTCTTCAGCATCGACATCTATAACGGAGCTACAGGAGCCAAGGTAGTCACGGTTGAGGGGATCTCATTGGGAGCCAGGCGTTGGATGCAGATCAACAGCGTTCTGGCGCTTCATGCTCCGGGGGTAAGCCAGGGTTATGCCCAAGTGAAGAGAACCAGCGGAAACAATCCCTTCATTGCTTATGCGGTAATCAACGACGGCGGACAACCGGGCGAACGCAGCGGTGACGGAGCGTTCGTGGCGAGTTCTTCCTGAACAGGAGGAGAGTGGTGTGGGTGAGGGAGGCTTGAGAAGTTTCGTCTTAGAAGGGGGTAGCGGCTTGCGAAAGCTGTCACGTAGACGTTCAGGTTGTCTTAGCGAATTCTTAGTCTTCGGCTCACCTGGGCAGAACCTCAAGGTTCTCAGCCCCGTTCACCAAGGCAGTAACAAAGGCCGTCTGGCGCGACGACGAAGAATACCTTGTACGAAGTCTTGCCGTACTGGTCAATTCGAAACCCAGCGTCCTCTTTTTGCAAGCCATTCGACTTCAGTTCTGCAAAGGCCGCGTCGGCACTATCAACTTCAAAGAAACATCCTTCCTGGCTGGGGTCGCCACCATTCTCCGCCAGACCGATCTGAATGCTATCCCTTACCGAGATCGCGGACTTATGCGGAGTGTCCGTCCGCGATATGACGCGGAAGCCCATGACCGTTTCGTAGAAAGGAACGGCGGCTTCCAGTTCCCTTACAGGTAGGTTCATTGCATCTTTGGCGTATGGGACAGCAGTTTTGAAGAGAGCTTTCATCAAGTCTTCCTTATCGCGCCAAACCTTGGGCGATCGTAAATCAGCCACGTCGCTTGAAATACTGGACGGCTCGTTCATGCTTCTCGGCGGCTGCCCGAGTCTTGAACGTTCCCAGATTTCGCCTTTTGCCAGTCTTGGGATACTTCTTCCTCGAATAGAGCCGATACTCGCCAGACGGCAGCTTGCGTATCATGGCGTTAACCTCGTTTCAGCTTTCCTGCCCAATGACCTGGTTCCTCATCAGCCATACTCTGCGACTTGATTACCGCGGCGGGCGTCACATGGCCAGGACCCTGCTGCCAGGCTAGTGCCAATCCGCCATCTGGTCATCAATTACCAACCGGATGAAAATGCTCATAGACACGGCGGGCCAGGCGCGGGGCGATCTCCTGGGAGAGTGCTTGCAAGGTTTGTTGTTCGATGGACTGGACACTGCCGAACTTTCTCAGGAGCAGCTTGCTGGTTTTGTCCCCGACACCTGGTATTGCGGTCATGGCGGAAACCAACGTTCGCTTTGAGCGACGTTGGCGGTGAAATGTCACGGCAAAGCGGTGGGTTTCGTCGCGAATCATTTGCACTAGATGCAGGACCGGCGAATGTTTGTCGAGGACTACGGGCTCGTCTTCGCTGCCGAATACGTAGAGGATTTCCTCTTTCTTGGCGATGCTTGCCAATGGCTGTGTGGGTAGGTCCAGTTCCTCCAACGCAGATGCTGCGGCATGCAGCTGGCCCAGTCCTCCGTCGATCAGCACCAGGTCGGGCATCGGAGTTCCTTCCTCCTGGAGCCGTTTGTAGCGCCGAAAAACCACTTCTCGAATGCTCTGAAAATCATCGGCGCCCTCGACAGTCTTGATGATGAACTTCCGGTAGTCGCTCTTCTTCATCCTGCCGTCTTCCCAGACCACCATGGAGGCCACGGAATCTGTTCCCTGGATGTTGGAGATGTCGAAGCACTCGATGCGTCGAGGTGCAGAATCCAGGCCCAATGCGTTGGCCAGCCCTTCGGCGATGGCGTTGCCAGACGGATTGAGAACTCGAAAGCGCTGGTCGAACGAAAGCTTCGCATTCTGATTGACCAGGTCCACAAACGTTCGCTTCACGCCTCGCTGTGGGATTTTGATCTCGACGCGCTTTCCTTTCCGCTCGGACAGGAAGTCTTCGAGCAGTTGGCGATCCTCGAAGTCAACGGGCACGAAGACCTCGTCCGGCGTGAAATCGGAATTGAAATAATATTGCTTCAGAAGCGAGGAAACGATTTCTCCATCGCGAGTGCTTTCCATCAAGTCTTCCCAGAAGAACTCGCGCCGATCCACAACCTTTCCGCCCCGCATGTGAAAGAGCTGTGCCGCGGCCTTGGCATCCTCCCGATGCAGCGCAAAAACATCGGCGTTTGAAACCTGGCTCGAAGAGATCCGTTGGGGTTCGGCGAGCTGGCCGATAGTTCGAACAGTGTCTCGGAGATGAGCGGCCAACTCGAAGCGCTCCTCCGAAGCGGCAGCCTCCATTTTCTGCGTCAGGCGTTTGACCAGATCGGTGCGCTTGCCTTCCATAAAGAGCTTCAGGTCCTGCACCCGGCTTGCGTATTCCTCGCGGCTGCAGACGGCCGCCACGCATGGGCCCATACAACGCTTGATGTGATAATCGAGACAGACACGCGGTCGCGTTCCATCGATGTCGATCGTGCAGGTGCGGATCTGGAAATACCGGCTCATCAGTTTGAAGGTGCGATGAGCCAGACTGGCAGGGAAGTAAGGCCCAAAGTAAAGGGCGCCGTCCTTCTTCACCCGTCGTGTCACATAGATTCTCGGATAGGCTTCGTTCAACGTAAGTTTGATATACGGGATAGGTTTTGTCGTCTCGTAGCAGGATGTTGAACTTCGGCTTGTGGCGCTTGATGAGATTATTTTCCAGGGCCAGTGCTTCCATCTCGTTGCCAACGACGATGAACTCAAGATCCGCGATTTCCGCCAGCAGGTGATCGAGCTTGAAATCGTTGTTGCGCGACTCCTGAAAGTACGTGCGGACGCGGTTGCGCAGCGATTTCGCCTTGCCGACGTAGATAATCCGACTATTGGAGTCTTTATAGAGGTAGACTCCAGGCTCAATCGGAATGTTTGCAAGTTTTTCCTCCAGCGGTTCAACGGGCGCCATGACGTCATTATGCCACACGCGGGTTCTCAGAAATTCATCTCCGGGAGCGCCGACACCTCGTCCGCAGCCGCCTTCAGGCAGCTCAGGAGGCTGCCTGCCATAGAATTCGCCAAGTCGTTTTCTTCGTCATTCCCGCCTTCGCAGGAATGACGAGAAGGTCTCTACATGTGTCCCCCTTTTCCAAGGGGGACGCTGCGCTTTTTTGCAGCAGGGGGTCGAGACCCCCTCTCGATCTCCCCCTTAATCGTTTCGCAAGGGGGGAGAAAACATTCTCTATAGGACGAGGTCGCACCATGGATCACAAATTCTCATTTGAAGCGGTCGGATTTGCCTGGCGTCAAACGTTTCGCTGGGGTCCGGCTTCGGCTCTGCTAGGGCTGCTTCTGGTTGCTCTTCCAATCCGTGCTCAACAGGGTCCAATGGCGGGACTGAAGATTCCCAAAGAGAACATCAGTTTCATTGGAAACAAGTCATTTGCATCGGATGAATTGAAGACGATTTTCCGCAGTGCTGGGACGGTGACCGCTCAACTCCCTCCTCAGTTTATGGACACCTACAACAACGACCGCATTGTCCATGCCAGCAGCATGCTGCTGGCGTTCTATCGCAATCGTGGATTTGTGAAGGCGATGGTGAGTCCGCCGGAGTTCGATCTTGGACCTTCCGGCAGCGCGACAATGGCTTTGGTGCTGAGAATCACAGAGAACAACGCATATGAGCTAGGGTCGGTGAAAGTGACGGGAGCCACAGTGTTGCGGGAAACAGTCGTGGCTTCAATGCTGAGCTTGCAGCCCAAGGCCATGGCGAATCTGGCCAAAATCAATGCAGGAATTTTGGCGGTCCGTGAGGCTTATCTGGCGCTAGGGTATCTCGACGTGCAAATCAAGACAGCCCTTGACGCTCCGGAAGGCAAGAGAGTGGCCAGCCTCAGTGTGGATATTGTGGAAGGCGAACCCTATCACCTCGGCCGCATTGAGTTGGCTGGAACCTCACCCATCGATGTGAAGTTGTTGCAGCAGTTGTTGCCTCTGCAACCGGGTGATCTCTTCGGGAGGAAGGCTTTCGAAGCTTGCCTGGAAACATTGAACGAGCTGGGCACCACGCCGATACTTACCGCCAATGATGTGACCTTTGCCTACGACAAGCCGAAAGCGCTGGTCGATGTCACGATTCACCTCGAAGGGAAGAAATAGACCATCCACGAAGCGCACGAAGGGACACGAGGGTTCCTACCCGCCACTCACGGAATAACCTTCAAGTGACGAATGACGAAGTGTGAATGACGAACACTAGTTCGTGATCGGTCGTTCCTGTCCGTGTTGCCAGAAACTCACAGCCAGCCTTTGACACATCATCGCATCTGTGATGTGCGTCGAAATGTAGTCCACCAAAATGCGGCCCTGTCAGGCTTCCGGGGATCGCTGCGCGCCCTGATGTTTTCGTGCTTCTTCGTGTCCTTCGTGGATGGATTCGTGATTGCCGATGTGCAGAATACTTCGCTACACTTTGGTTACGATCAACATACTAACGGTGAGGTGCAACCATGTCCGAAACGCTCTTTGGCCGCATCGGGGATTTTCTTCACCGACGCCGTCCCTGGTACCAATTGCCAGGCATTCTCGCTGTCCCGAAGCTGGTTGAAATGCGCAACGACTTGCGACAAAAAAACCTCCACGATACTGAAGAGCCGCCACTCCAGAAACAGGCGACGCCAGATCCGAATCCCAAGCTGCGCGAGGAACGCACCATCGATGGCAGCCACAATGACCTTCATTACCCTAAGATGGGCTGTGCTGGAGCGCGGTTCGGAAGAAATGTTCCGCTCGAACACACGTTTCCTGACAAGGAACACTTGCTGGATCCAAACCCGCGAGTGGTGAGCCGGGAGTTGATGACACGGCGCGAGTTTCAGCCGGCCACGATCCTCAACTTAATGGCGGCTTCCTGGATTCAGTTCATGGTGCACGACTGGTTTGTGCACCGGCGCGCGGAACCGGAGGACAGCATTGAAATTCCTCTGGCCGCGGACGATCCTTTTCCTTCCAGACCGATGCGGGTGCCGAAAACTGTGCCGGCTCCAGCGCCAGCCGGTTCCAAGCGGCCGCCCTCCTATGAAAACCTGAACAGCCACTGGTGGGATGCCTCGCAGGTTTACGGTTGCGACGCCGCCACCGTCGCCAGCCTTCGCAGCAACGTGGATGGCAAACTCAAGATCGGATCAGATGGATTGCTCCCTCTCAATTCGGAGACTCAGATCGACCAGACTGGTTTTATCGACAATTGGTGGATCGGTCTGGCGATGCTCCACACCGTGTTTGTCTTGGAGCACAACCATATTTGCGGCCAGTTGAAAGCCAAGTATCCGGCATTGAGCGACGATCAACTTTATGGAAAGGCGCGTCTGATTAATGCCGCGCTGATGGCCAAAATCCACACCGTTGAGTGGACTCCCGCGATCCTGCCACATCCCATCGTGTCTGCGGGTTTGCGCGCCAACTGGTCAGGTTTGGGCGGTGAAGGTCTGCAGGATGTTTTGGAATTTCTGGACGAAAGCGAGGTGTTAGGAGGCATCGTTGGCTCTTCTGCCGACCACCACGCCGCGCCCTACTCGCTGACGGAAGAATTCGTGGCTGTCTATCGGATGCATCCGCTCATGCCCGACGAATTTGTCATGCGTTCGGCAAAGACAGGGGAGATGTTGGAAACGTTGGAACTGCCAGAGACCTCTGGCCGAAAAGCCCGCTCGATTGCCGAGAGAATTTCGATGACCGACTTGTTCTATTCGTTTGGGGTGTCGCACCCCGGGGCCCTGACCCTGCACAACTATCCGCGTCATCTTCAACATCTTGTGCGAGACAACGGTGAACAGATGGACCTGGCTGCCATCGACATTCTGCGAGATCGCGAGCGTGGCGTGCCTCGTTACAACCAGTTTTGCCGCCTGCTGCGCAAGGAACCGGTAAATTCGTTCGAAGAGCTCACCAGCAATCCTGCTTGGCGGGAAGAACTTCGTCGGGTTTATGACAATGACCTGGAGAAAGTCGATCTCATGACAGGACTCTATGCGGAGCCCTTACCGCAGGGTTTTGGTTTTAGTGAAACGGCTTTCCGGATTTTTATACTGATGGCTTCCAGACGGCTGAAGAGCGACCGCTTCTTCACCGACGACTACCGGCCGGAAATCTACACGCAGTTGGGCCTTGACCACATACGCAACAACGGCATGGGTTCGATCCTGAAACGCCACTACCCGGATCTGTCAGAGTCGCTCGAAGGCATTGCCAATCCATTCGCGCCCTGGCGAGCTGCGCAAAGTGCGCCAGTCAAGTCGGCTGTTGGTGGTGGCGTGTGAGGGGAAAAGGGGCCTGGATGGGTTTGTCGGCCTATGAGTTCGTCACCCCGGCGAAAGCCGGGGTCCAGTCTTGACCTCTGCGACTCTGGATGCTTCTACATCTTGATCTCTGCGGCCAGCACGATGGCTTCGGCAATCTCCCGCATGGACTTGCGCAGTTTCATGCTCTTCTGCTGAATGCGCCGATAGGCTTCGTCCTCGGTAATCTTTTCCTCTTTGATCAAAAGCCCCTTCGCCCGCTCCACGAGCTTTCGAGTCTGCAGCGCTTCCTGCATCGAGAGTGTTTCCGCCATCAACTTCGTGTTTTCGATTGCAACCGCTGCTTGATTGGCCACAGTTGAAATCAGCTGGATCTCCTCGTTTGAGAATTGCCGTTCCTGTGACGTGTAAAGGTTGAAGACACCAATCACGGAGTTCTTAATCATCAGAGGCACCGAAACCAGCGAGCGCAGCCCTTCCTGTTTGGCGAGTTCTGGATAGGTGTAGCCCTTTTCAAGGGTCACATCACGGATCACCAGCGGCTTGCGATCGATGACCACCCGGCCCAGCAGGCTTTTGTGGACCTTGATGTTTGGTTTGCTGGAATAGGCATGGCTTAGCGCTTGCGTCGCCTTGATCACCAGCTCTTCCTTCTTTTCATCCAGCAGCATGATGGAACAGACGGGCGAGCTCATGGCTTCCGCCATCATCGAGACAATCAGATTCAGCATCTCGTCCAGGTAGTGATTGGACGCAATCGTTTTGCTCACCTTCGAGAGCGTCTCAATCTGCATCGCCTTCCTTTTGGTCTCCTCGTACAGGCGGGCATTCTCAATGGAGCCGCCAACCTGCGAAGCGATGGTCACCAAAAGCGCTCGCTCAACGGACGAATACCGGTGTGGCCTCCGGTGCTGAACGTTGATCACGCCAATCACTTCGTTCTTGCTGATGATCGGAACCGAGAGAAAGGCCTGATAACGATCCTCGGGCAGGCTGTGGAAGACTTTGAAGCGTGGATCATTGAACGCGTCCCGTTGGATGGCGACGGGCTGCTTCTCCTTGGCCACCCATCCCGTGATGCCTTCTCCGAGCTTGATCTTGATTCGCCCTATGATGCGCGGATGAGGATTCTTTGAGGCGCGCAGCACCAGCTCTTCGTTGGTCCGATCCAGAAGATACAACAGACAGGCATCGCCACGACTGACTTGTCCAACCAGGTCGATAATGTGCCGCAACACATCTTCCAAGTTCAGGTTTCCGCTAACCGCCTCACTGATGCGATGGAGGATCTCGATCTCCTGATCCTTCAGCTTCAGGGCAGTCTTCAGTTTTGTGACAGCTTCCGGCAGCGGGGCCGAAGAAGCTTTCACGAGTTCCAAATTCATAGTCTCCGGCGTTGGAAAAGGTTGCAGTTTTGAGGAGGGTTCCTTGGCCATTGTGATGATCAATGAGGCGGGATGATAGCACAGCGCCCTGCTAAATGAGAATTGAGGGCGAGGTTGATGAGGCTGACGGGAAAAATCGGTAGGGCGAGGGTCGTGAGAAAATTGCCACAACACTGTAGGGAACGCCCGCTGTGGCGTTCCCCTGTGGCGACCGAGCACTGATTTCAAACTGGTTCGCCATCCAGCAGGGAACGGGACAGCGCCCGTTCCCTACCAGGACTGTCACCGGCAATTGTGACAGCGCGAGGCGGACGGCTCAGAACAGGATTTTGAGGCCAAACTGGATGATGCGTGGATCACCTGCGATCCGGTTTGTCTGGACGATCCTCCCGAAGTCGGCACCGGAAAGGTTCGAGTTCGGGTTGTCAAAATTCGTCTGGTTGAAGATGTTAAACATCTCGGCGCGGAACTGCACGTTTACCCGCTCGTTGATCTGGGTGTTCTTGAAAAAGCCCATGTCAAAGCTGCACAAGTGGGGCCCGTAGAAGGCGCCTGTGCCGATACTGCCGAATGTTCCCGGGACATTGACTGCGAAAGCGGCTGGGTTAAACCAAACTCTCTTGTCCGAGCCAGCCGCCGGCTCCGGACTTGTGCCGGTCAACCTTGCCCGGTCGTTGTTCCGACCCGTTCCTGAGTTATCTCGACCACTTCGGACGTTGTAGGGCGCACCAGTCTGGTACTGGCCGACGCCACTCAATTGCCATCCGTGGAGAAGTTTCTTGAGGACACCGCTGTCCGTATTCTTCTTCGGCAGGTCCCAAACCCACGAACCGACCACCCGATGGCGGTGATCAAACTCCATCGGACCATACATCAAGCGATCAACGTCTGGGACGTTCCATGGGACTACCTCGCCGTAGGTGCTGCCTGACACCTGGGTCTCGCCGAAATAAGTGCCCAATCCCTTCGCCCAGGTGTAGTTGGCCAAAATGGTGTAGTTCTGAGAGAAGCGCTTGGTCATCGAAAGCTGCATGGAATGGTAGTTGGCGCGGCGATCCTGATCAAAGAATTCGATGTTCACCAAGCTCCGGAGCGAACAAGCGCCGGGCATCGGAGAAGGCTGCCGTGCTGGGCAGTGCCGGATTCAGCTGCTTGGTGATCCGCCCGTACATCGACGACGAACCCACATAGGCCAGGCGTGCCATCCATTCCGGGAGGAATTCGCGCTCCAGCGTCAGGTTCCAGTTGTAGGTCAATGGTGTCTCGTGACGCTCGTCGTAAGTGGTCAGCAGCACGGGCCTTGGGAACGGCGCGTCCTTGGTGCCAATCGCCTCGATCGTAATCTGGTTGAAGTCCGTCCGGCCACGATACGGGTCCGAGAACGGTCCTGGCGGCCGCGTAAGGCTCAAACGGAGACTCCATGGCGGTGCGTTGACGCCGCCGTTGTTGAACTCACCCAGCAGGTGCTGGTCGTAGAACATCCCGCCTCCGCCGCGAAGGCTCGTCTTGCCGTCGCCAAACAAGTCCCAGGCAAAGCCGAACCGCCCGCCGAGGTTGTTGTAGTCCCCCAGGACACCGTCTTCGGGCACGCCGGGATCTCCACGGAACGTCACTCCCGCAGGGGCGTTGGTGAATTGGGTTGTCCGTACACCTGCCTTGAAGTCCTCGATCCTGAAGCGCTCGATTCGGCCTCGCACCTCGTGCCACGGCGGCGTGGGCTCGTACCGCATGCCCAGATTCAGCGTCAGCCGCGGATGCACCTTGTAGTCGTCCTGGAAGAACAGTCCTGAGTAAGTAGCACGGTTGTTCTTATACTCGCCCGTCCCCTGGTCGAAGGTGTCCAGCGCGCCCAGCAGGAAGTCCGCCATCGCGTGTCCCGTTCCAAGCGTCGAGTTTGCCCGGAATACATAGTGGCCGGCCCGGCGGAACTCGTTCACGATATCAACTCGATATCGGGCGATCTCCCCTCCGAACTGCATGGTGTGCTTCCCCTGAATCCAGCTCACCCGATCGCTCCATTCAAACCCGTTTCGCACGAACTTGGCCTCCAGGTTGTCGCCAATGCTGAAGAATCCTATCTACGTTGATCTCCGCAATGGACGCCAGCGTTGGATAGACGGGCAAGCGCACGCCGAAATCCTTCATGCCAGGTGTGTTGTCTGGCGGCGCACGCCGCGAGTGGATCCGGTTGTAGCCGAATGAAAAGTCGTTCAGCAACGAGGGGCTGAATGTTTTCGACCACGAAGTCGCGATGTTTTGTGTCCGCACACGCGACTGGTTGCTGCCCCCCCGGTAAGTCAGCAGGTTGTCGTCGTTGTAAATCGAAGCATTGTCGAAGTGGTCGATGAAGTAGCGAACGCTTAGCCGGTCGTTGGACGTCAACTGGTGATCCACCTTGGTCACCAGCTGATCCAGTTCCTGGCCGATGTTACGCCCGAACACGATGCGACCCGAGGTGCCCCCGTCCGGGATGAGCTTGAGAACGCTTGCCGACGCCGGATCGAAACGGCTCACCGGAATCTGATTGTTCGGAAACGGCTGGCCTGTTGCAGGATCTCGGATTACCGTGCTGCCAAAATCTCCGTTGCGCTGGGCGGTAGTTGGTGCGGACGCAGTCACATCGTTCGCCCGGTTCCGTATGCGTGTTCCTTGCCAACCGGTAAAAAAGAATGTCTTATTTTTTCCATCATAGCCCGGCAACTTCACCGGTCCGCCCACAAACGCCCCATACTGATTTCGCTTCAGGAAATCCTGCTGGCTGGCAAAAGTGTTTCGGGCGTTGAACACGCGGTTGCGCAGGAACTCGAAGACGCCACCGTGAAACTCGTTGGTCCCAGATCGGGTCACAACGTTCACCATGGCGCCTGCATTGTTCCCTTGGGCGGCCGTGTAGTTGCTCGTCTGGATGCTGAACTCCTGCACTGCGTCAGGAAACGGGAACGTCTGGTTATCCTGGAAATAAAAGTCGGTATTGCTGACGCCGTCCAGCTTGAAAGCCACCTGACGGCTTTGCGTGCCGTTGGACGATAATCGCAAGCCTCCGGGAATCGACTTCCCGGTCTCGGTGCTCACGGAGGCGACAGCGATCCCAGGTACGATGGTCGACAACGTGGCGACATCGCGGCCGTTCAAAGGCAGGTCGACAATGCGGGCGTTGTCCACCACCTCGCTCAGCGCTGAATTGGTGGTGTTGACTTGAACGGCAGCCCCAGACACGTTGACCGTCTCGGTAACCGCTCCGACCTCCAGGTTGATATTCACGGTCAAATTCTGGTTGGCCAAAAGCTCGATGCCAACCCGACGGAACGCCCGGAACCCCGCTGACTCAACCGATATTTCATAATGTGTGGGACGCAGAGTGGGAAACACGTAACGACCATCTTCTCCAGTGACGGTTGACTGGCTAAACCCGGTTCCCACTTCCTTGGCGGTGATCGTAATCCCAGGGACCACGCCGCCGCTGCTATCGGTCACGACCCCTAGAATCTGCCCGGCCTGCTGGCCCAGCGCGTTCGCGCCAAGCAGGCAGCAAACAACAACCAACCAATGAATCCGTTTGAGTCCATGAGCCATTTCATTCTCCTTTCCTGGCTGGGCAACACCAGCCCAGCTGCCAATCTAGTAGGTATCCTTGAGGTCAAAAGCCCAGTGCACCACTGCCGAACCCTAGGGGCGTTCTGTCGAGAACCTGTAACCGAAAATGGGCTGCCTTCGTCTATTCATCTGACGAAACGGCCTTACGATTTGGCCATCGGTTCCTGATAGTTCTGTGATATATCAGTGTTGGAACTCTAGGCCGTGAACTAGGGCACTGTCAATAGATTTTTGGCGCTTTTGAAGGTTTCAAGAGATTGATTGACATTTCAGACTGAATCGGAGAATCAGAGACCCGTGAATACTGTCGCTCGCCGTTTCCCAGCTCCCAACGACGCCATCAGCCTTTCAGAGCGTGCTTATCTCCATCTCAGGGAAAAGATTCTCAAAGGACAACTGACTCTGGGGGCTTCGCTGTCAAGACGCAAACTGGCAGCGCAGCTCGGGATGAGCCTGCTGCCGGTCGCCGAAGCACTACAGCGGCTTGAGGGCGAGGGCCTGGTCGAAAGCCGGCCCCGTATTGGAACGCGGGTGTATCTGCCCACCGCCCAGGACATTCGCGAGCGCTACGAAATCCGCGAAGCGCTGGAATCACAGGCTGCCCGGCTGTTTGCGGAGAAGGCGACGGTTCGCGAACGTCTGGAGATGGAGAAGATGGCGGAGCAGATGGATGCGATGTTCAATCGCTGCAGCAAAGGAGAAAATGATCCGGAGTTTCTCTTCGCAGTCCACAGTTATCATTTGCAATTCCATCTAAGAATCGCCGAGTGCACCGGTTGCAGAGCTCTTAGCCACGCCATTGAAAAAAATCATGTGCTGATCTTCAACTGGCTCTACGACGTTGCCGCGCAGAGACCGCCCCTTCCGTCACGATTTCACCGGGAGCTGATCGACAAGATTAACCAGGGAACCGTGGAAGATGCCGACCATGCGATGCGCCAGCACATCCGCTATGGACTCGACAACGTGGTGCGGGGAATTGCCGAACGCAGCGAGGGCAAAAACAGGAAAACGTTGAAAGCGATAAATCAAGCCGGCGCAAATAAGATGTATATCCGAGTGTAAAGTCCGCGGTCCCTCTTCCGGTCGGCCTTGCCAAACCGGTCACGACAACTCCCTGAAGGCTCCGCGACCGCGTGAAATCTTCTCAAGATTTCACCTGCGCCATCTTCCCCCTTTGCTAAGGAGGATTTTGAAGGGCCCCGCAGGCCGACGTCGAGCTAGAAGACGAATTTCAATCCCAACTGAATTTCTCTTGGCGTCAAGACAGTGCTGCTGATCCTGCCGAAGCTGGCGTTCCCCACCTGTACGTTGGGATTGCTGAAATGCGGGTTATTAAAGGCATTGAAGAATTCAGCCCGAAATTCCACACTCCGTTTCTCATCGATGGCAAATTTCTTGAACAGCGAAAGATCAAAGTTAACAACACCGGGACCGCGTGCATGACCTTTACCCGAATTGCCAAACTGAAACTGTGCCGGCGCGGCAAAACAGCCGGTGTTGAACCAGAGTTCCACGGTCTTGGGGTGATCGACGTCGGCGCAGGTGATATTCGCCCAGTTGTTGCTGCCAGTATTTAGCTGCGACGCGGCAACGGTGACGAGCAGCGGCTGCCCGCTGCGGATGCTGGTAATGCCGTTAACCTGCCAACCTCCCAAAACGAAGTCAGCCGCACTGGGCATGCCCGCCAGGAACTTCCGGCCTTTACCGAATGGCAGTTCGTAGAGGTAACTCGCGGAGAACAGGTGGGGAACGTCGAACGTCTTGCTTCCGTTGGTGCCTGTGGAAACACCTCGATTCATTCTGTTGTCGTGTGGCCAGATGACAGAGTAGTCATCAATCGTCTTGGAGAAAGTGTAGGACACTAGTGCTTGCAGGCCGGCAGACAAACGTTTTGAGTACTTGAACTGGGCACCATGGTAGTGCGAGGACCCGTCGGAGTTTCGCTGGTTGATCGTCTGATTATTCGGGAGAATGCCGAAATACGGTCGCCGAGGATCAATCGCTCCCGGCCCCGGGGCCAGTGGAGTGTTGATATTCCGGTTTCCACTGAAGAGGTGATAGCCGTGATTTCCTACGTAAGCAATCTCAGCCACACCTGAAGAAAAGACCTGTCGCTGAACGCTCAACTGCCACATCACCACGGTTTCCTGGCCGAAGTTTTGCGGGATGTAGAACAGCGACAACCCGGCCGGAGGGGTAATCGTCGGCGTGAGCGGTTGGGAGATGTATCCCGGCAAGCCATCCACGAACAACCGGGAAAACGGCGTGAACTGATTCGAAGCAGCCAGCGAAAACGTCTGGAAGAAGGATAGTTACGTTCGAGTGTTCCCCCATTCGCACCAAAGTTGCCGATGAAATAACCCATGCCGAACGAGCCGCGCACAGCGGTTTTGCCGCTGTCGGGGCTGTAGGCGAACCCGAACCTCGAGCCAAAGTTCTTTTTATAGGTATCGATATTGGGCCCGCTGTTTCCGTCGCTGGCCAGCACAATCTTGCCAGTAGTCAGATCCAGGTTGCTGTGACGGTTGTAGCGTTCATGCGGATGTGTAAAGACGTCGTAGCGCAGTCCAAGGTTCAGTGTCAGGTTTCGCGTCAAGCGCCAGTCATCCTGCACGTACAAGCCACCAACAAACATCCTCACCGCCGGCCGCGTGTCTACAATCGAGCGGCCAAGATCATTTGGAAATCCTAACAAGAAACTCGCGAAAGCATTTCCTCCCGCGCCGTTGAGGCTGGTCATGTTGGTATTGAAGTTGAAAAAGCCGCGGGGGTTCGACTCTGGATTTGTAAGCGTTGATTCGAGTCGCTTCAGATCGGCACCGAACTTGACGGTATGAGCAGCCTTCACCCAAGTCACGTTCTCCGTGATTTGGTAGGTGTTGGAAAGACGAATCGCGTTGGTGAATCCTGCAGATCCGGTGTTGCTTATGTTTGTGATTCCGAAAGCGGCGACCCCTGAGGTTTCCGGAACGCAGCCAGGTTGCCGTTTTTGATCCCAAGTTCGTTGTTCTTGTCCACGCCGAAGTCTCGCCCGAAGTGAAAAGTGTTAAAGCGATTGAACCCCAAACGGAGCTCATTCAGCAGAGTTGGTGTGAATGAAATGGTGTGCCCGATCACCGCATTGTGGTCGCGCGAATTTGAATTGATATCTCCTGTGTTAAGAAAGTTGGCGCCCGGCAGCAGAGATCGGAGATCGCGCCGCGCGTACGACTCGCGCACAAACAGGCGTCCCAGCTTTACGAACTGGTAGTCGACGCGAAAGTCGATCTGGTGGACGTCCTGCGTTTGGCTAAGGTTCTCGAAATAGTTGTCGACTGTGGCACCACTGCGGATGAACCCAAGACGGTTCGTCAAAAGCCAAAAGCTGAGTGCCTTCACTGAAACGGGATCCATGCGGCCTGTTGGGATTTCGTTATTGGCAAACGCCGTCCTCTGCGCAGGCGTGGCGTTTGAAAGCGGATCGTATATAGTGCTGGTGAAACCCTCGCTTGCCAGGAATCTCCCCTCGCGCATAGCCTGCGTTGGAACTGTGGTGAGAATCGGCCGACCCCCTCAAGCGTCAGGCCCTGAATCTCCAAAAGAAAGTCTTATTCTTCACGATAGGCGCCCTGAACGCCCGCCATACTGATGAGTCTTGAACGGTTTTTTCACCGGAGCAAAGAAGTCCTTGGCATTCAAGGCCTCGCTGCGCATGTACTCAAATGCCGATCCGTCAATCTCATTGGTTCCGGATCGCAGCGTCAGATTCACCACGCCTCCCCCAAACGCGCCGTATCCGCGCTGGCGCTGTTGCTCTGAACTTTCAACTCCTCAACGGCCTCGATCGGCGGCGACATGCTGATGAATCCGTTGAGCGGCTCCCTGTTTTCCACGCCATCCATGTAGTACGTTGTTCCTGACCAGGGTAAGCCGTTCACACTGGCCGTAACAAAGCCCCTGCGCCAGCTGTGGAAGCTGCTTCCACTTGAGCTCCCTGACCGGCAGGCACGGCACCGGGAACAAGAAAAATCAGTTGGAAGAAAATTCTCCCGTTGAGTTGCAGCGTTTGAACTTGCCGCTGGTTGACCACTTCGCCGAGGTCCGAAGTGGTGCTTTGAACCAATGGTGCAGCGGCGCCAACCACTTCGAGGATCTCCTCGAGTTTGCCTAGTTCCATCGTGACGTCGACGCGCGTTGTCTGCGCGACGCTGACGACAACGTTCGCAGCGACAGCATTGCGGAATCCAGCGGCGGCGACTGAGATCTTGTAATTGCCCGAGGGAAGCGAGGGTGCGACATAGTTTCCCTGCGCGTCGGTTTGAACTTCCCAGGAGATTCCAGTGCCAGAGTTGGTGATGGTGACTCGTGCGTCTGGCACGACGGCTTCGCTGCTGTCCTGTACAATTCCAACAAGCCTGCCGGTGATGGCTTGCCCAAACGCTTGCCAAGTCAAGACCAGCAGGATGAAGGTGATCCTTACCGCCCAGAGTGTCATTTGCCTTTTCCTCATACGGTTCCTCCTTCTAGAATCGAGGCATTCATCACCCTTGACGGACGATGAATGCTAGGGTGACTTCTGATATATCAGATTGGGGCCAGTCTAATTCAACCCCCAGAGAGAAGTCAACCAGTTGCCGCCACAATATTGCTTTGGCACCATCGCATGAGTCCTTCACTCAACAACCGGCACTAGCGCCACGGGTGGAGGCTGAACTTAGCGGCCTCTTGCTCGGCTGGTCGCGGAGAAAACAGCCGTGGGTTTCGAGGTCCGTAGATCATGTATTCTGACATTTCAGAATTGACATCTCAGAATCGGCTCAAATAGATTGCTCAGTCGAATCACAGTCGAGACGAGTAAAGGGAGCAAAGGGAAGACGAGAATGCTCGTGGATCTCAATGGTGACGGCCGTTTGGATTTGACCGCACCCAGCAAGCAGGGACTCTGGGTGTTCTTTAATCAGGGGTACAAATAGCTTTGATTCCCGAATTCACAGTTGAAAACGCCCGTGGAGCGCACCGGGTGGAGCGTGCGCTCCGGCGCACGCTTCTCTGCCGCCGGAAGCGGATTTGTAGTTCCCAACACACCGCCGGATCGCAACTGCCCTTGACACGTTAAGTTCCACTCGCTTCCTTTGAGTGGCGTAAGAATCGAATCAGAAACTCGTCTCGCCTGGCCTTGGCGGCACTCATGTCTCGGACCGTCCAGTCGTAGAACCCTTTCCCCGATTTCGCACCAAGATTGCCTTCCTGCACCTTCTGCGTCAGTAGCGGGTCCGCAAACGTTTCGTTCCGCAACGCGGGCAGCACGTAGTCTTGAACCGACTTCACCAGATCCAGCCCTACGGCATCCGCGTGCTCCAGCACACCCCAAACCGGCAGGCGCAAACCGAATCCGTTCTTCACCGCCAGATCAACATCCTCGGCAGTGGCAATCCCTTCATGGATGATGTGAATTGCCTCGCGTACCAGCGCATGCTGCAGGCGGTTTCCGAGCTGGCCGGGAGTGTCTTTGCGAACGAGCACGGGAATCTTGCCGCAGCGCTTCAGGATGTCCATGGTCTGCTGCGCCGCAGGCTCCAGGGTTCGCTGGCCCATGACGACTTCGACCAACGGCATGACGTACGGCGGATTCCAGAAATGCGTGGTGAGGATGCGCTCCGGGTGACCACAGCCCTCAGCAATTGCGCTGATGCTGATGCCTGATGTATTGCTTGCCAGAATTGTCTTCGCGGGAGCAACGCTCGCCAGCCGCTGGAAGAAGCGCTGTTTCAGAGGCAGGTCTTCGGGAATGGACTCCACCACTAGATCAGCATTGGCGACCTCAGCCTCGAGATCTGTCGAACACGTTATGGATTGCAATGCCGTCGCCAGTTGAGCCGAACTCACCAGGCCTTGCTTCTCCAACGTATTCAAAAGCGCCTTGGCTTGGACAAGGCCTTCGCGGGCACTTTCCGCCTTGCGGCTCACCAGACAAGTACCAATCCCCCCGGCCGCCAGCGTGGCCGCGATTCCAGGCCCCATCATTCCCGTTCCCACAACGACAGCGCGCAAGTCAGTCATGCTTTCTCCAGTGGCGGTTCTGTCAGAACCGCATGTCCCAGGGTGGCTCCATTGCAGCAGGATTATACGTCGCTGGGAGGACCAGACAAACCACCAAGGCAAATCACTGGGAGTGGGAGCCGGCCTCTGCGACGGCGAACGGAGTTGGAGCAAGAAGCCATCGCTGTCCAGAGCCAGCTCCCACATTCAACCTCAGTCGGTGCGGTTGAGACGCAGCGCACCCTACCTCGAGTTTGGCACGAGCCTGCTCCCTTCGTGCGTGACCCAGGGTAGTCTCTGGCTTATACTCCGTAGCCTACTGGCCTTCAACGCTCGACTCACGATGAATCGTGCTACCGCGGTATCCGGAACATGATCATGCTCAGATTCATACTTGTTTTGCTGCTGTTTATGCTTGCGATCCACTCCTCGCAGTCTCAGGAGTGGCCTTTTTATGGCGGCGATGCCGGTGGGTCAAAGTATTCATCGTTGAAGCAGATCAACAAGCAGAACGTCACCCAGTTGAAAGTAGCCTGGACGTATCACACGGGTGAGATCAGTGATGGCAATACCATGGCCGTCCGCACCGCTTTCGAATGCACTCCTTTGGTGGTAGATGGAATGCTCTATCTGACGACTCCGTTCGGGCGCGCCGTGGCGCTGGAGGCGGAGACCGGCAAAGAACTTTGGAGTTTCGATCCCAAGCTCGACAAAGACCGGACCTACAACCTTTTTATTAACCGCGGCGTGTCCTATTGGCGTTCTGGACGGCAGAGCCGCATTTTCATGGGCACGCTGGACGGCAGGTTGTTTGCTCTGGATGCCCGCAGCGGCAAACCGATGGCAGATTTCGGCAGTGGCGGTTCGATTGATTTTCGGGCCGGCATCGCCGACAAATTTCCAAACCGGGTTTGCGGAATCACTTCGCCTCCGGTCGTTTTCCAGAATCTCGTTATCTCTGGCTCCATTGTTTCGGACGGGGAGCCTCGCGGTCCCGCGGGCGACGTGCGAGCGTTCGATGCGCGGACCGGAAAACTTGTTTGGCAATTCCACACGGTTCCACGCCCCGGCGAATTCGGAAACGAGACGTGGGAAAAGGATTCGTGGGTTGAACGCGGTGGAACGAACGTGTGGACCACGATGAGCCTGGATGCTCAACGGGGCATTGTCTACCTGCCCGTCACCTCGCCTTCGCCCGACCGGTACGGCGGAGAGCGGAAGGGGCAAAATCTGTTCGGGAATTCCCTGGTCGCTCTGGATGCTCGCACGGGGAAGCGGTTGTGGCACTACCAGATTATTCATCATGATCTCTGGGATTGGGATCTGCCCGCCCAACCCAACCTCGTCACCTTGCAGCGTGAGGGCAAAGTCGTCCCAGCGGTGGCGCAGATCACCAAGATGGGTTTGTTGTTTGTGTTCGATCGCTTGACGGGCAAGCCGCTGTTCGACATTGAAGAACGTCCGGTACCGGCGAGCGAAGTCCCGGGTGAGGCCGCCTGGCCTACGCAACCGTTTCCTTTGAAACCGCCGCCCGTCGCTCGACACATCATGACGCGAGAGGACCTCACCGACGTAACGCCGGAGTCGCGCGCGGAATGCCTGCAGATGATCGAAGGAGCCAAATTTGGTGCGTTCTTCGAGCCGCAGGGGTTGCAGACAACGGTGCTGTTTCCCGGAACGAACGGTGGACCCAACTGGGGCGGTGCTTCCTATGATCCGGCCAACAACTGGCTCTTCGTGAACTCAATGGATGCCGGCCAGGCGCTGAGAATGGTCAAGGGACGTGAGGGATCTCCCGCGGCTTACATTTCGAGAGGAATTCCTCAAGGGCGGTTCTGGGACTCAAATCAATATCCGTGCCAAAAGCCTCCATGGGGAACCTTGACAGCCATCGACTTGAATACCGGCACCTTTCGATGGCAAGTGACGCTTGGCGTGATTGACGCTCTGTTGGAGCGGGGAATTCCCCAAACCGGAACTTCGAATCTAGGGGGCTCCATCGTCACTGCGGGAGGGCTGGTCTTCATCGCCGCGACAAACGACAGCCGCTTTCGGGCGTTCGACAAAGACTCCGGCAAAGAGTTGTGGGTGACGCGTCTGCCTGCCAGCGGCCATGCGACGCCAATGACCTATCAAGGCAAAAACGGCGGTAAACAGTTTGTGGTCATTGCCGCCGGAGGCGGGAACAAATACAACAAAACCTTCAGCGACAGCTTGGTAGCGTATGCATTGCCCTAAACAGGCACTGATTTGTTGTGTTTCGTCCTCATCGTCCGATCGTTCTCGTCGTCGACGAATGTTCTCCACGGATGCTCCGACGAGAACTAAATGAACCAACTCTTCATAAAACGTCGGCACCCCTCTCCCCAACGCGGGAGAGGGGTTGGGGGTGAGGGGGACCACCTCGGCTCGTGTCGTTGATCAATTGCACAATTCTCCTCGCAACTCTGCTAATCACGACGGCGTTGGCGGGCGGCAAGACGAAAAGAAATCCACCGAACCCCCAAACCCGTCAGACAGCCTGTCGAGTTCAGTCACAAGCGCCATGGCGATCTGGGACTGGAGTGCCAAGTCTGCCACCCGATGGCGGATGGCGAGCAGGCCGGAATCCCTCAGACGGCGGACTGCATGAATTGCCATCAAAGCAGTGACGGTTCGAAAGCAGAGTTTCGTTCGCTCTTCGAGCACGCCGAGGCCAAGAAACAGATCCTCTGGACTCGGGTTTATCTACTGCCTTATTTTGTGTTCTTCGGTCACAGCGCTCATCGAGGCGCCAAAGACGGATGCACGACCTGTCATGGCCCTGTCGCCACGCGCGACGTGTTGTGGAAAGAACGCGAAACTTCGATGAAAGCATGTATGGATTGCCACAAGGCGAACCGGGCTTCTGTGTCTTGCAGTTTTTGCCATGAGTTGAATCAGTAGGCGTATCTCGGGCCGATGAGGCCTCATCGCAGAATTCGTGCAGAATGAACCCTGAGAGCTGGATACTGGTTAATCTGTTCTGGTCGTTTTCAGCCCGGCGTCCTAGTGTTACGACGTTTCTGGATTCCCGCTTACGCGGGAATGACAGTGGTCCCTAGGATGAGTCCACCAGAGACGTCATGCCGGAAAGAACGTCACGGCGGATAGTAAGCGGGGCGGGCATCCAGTCTTCGTGCAGTAAAACTCTGGCATCGACCATCTAATTTCTGGAGAATTCTTCCCATGAACATCAGACACTCTCACTGCTCTCTTTGTTTCATCGTTATGTCTCTAGCGGCGGCTGGCTGCTCAAGGTTTGTCCTGGCTCAGGAGCTGGGATACTCCGACACGCCCATCATTCCCGGAACGCAGTGGCATGTGCACGACGGCAAGCGACCGCAACCGCGGGTTGTGACGCCGGGATCAACGTCCAGTCCGTCGGCTCCTTCCGACGCCAAGACGCTCTTTGATGGAAAGGATCTCTCGAAATGGGAGGTTTCCCGCGGCGGCGACGCCAAGTGGAAAGTTGAAAACGGCTACATGGAAGCCGTCAAAGGCACGGGCGCTATCCGAACGAAAGAGAAGTTTCCGGACTTCCAGCTGCATTTGGAGTTCGCGACCCCTGCGCAAGTGCAAGGCAACAGCCAGGGCCGCGGGAACAGCGGCGTGCTGATCAACGGTATGTATGAAGTGCAGGTGCTCGATTCCTACAACAACCCAACCTATCCCGACGGGCAAGCCGGCGCGATCTACGGTCAGACACCGCCGCTGGTCAATGCCAGCCGGCCGCCTGGAGAATGGCAGAGCTACGACATCATCTTCGAGTCGCCGCGCTGGGACGACAAGAACCAAGTCGTCAAGAAAGGCAACGTGACCGTGTTTCACAACGGTGTGGTGCTACATCACCGGCGTGAATTCCTCGGCGCCACCGATGGCGTCGGCGGCGTTGCCCACAAAGCGCTGGCCGCGTACGTCAAGCCTCATCCACCTGAAGTGTTCATCGAACTGCAGGATCACAACAATCCCATTCGCTTCCGCAATCTCTGGATTCGTGCTCTAGGCGACTATGACAAGCCTTAGTGGGTTCATTCGCGAATCGCGTGGCGATGCCAAACTAGGGGCTGACATTAGGTGACGCAGTTTGATCAAAGCTGGAGGTTTTTGCTCGAAACTGTAGCCCTCTCTCGGCGCCATTGAGCGGCCGTCGCTTTAGCATTCCTTCAACCTTTTGATTTATGAACATGAACGAAGACATGCTAACTGTTCTCACGGTCATGTATTGAGAGCGCCTTTGAAGGAGCCCTGCCATAGCCCAGCCGATTGCCTGGCCCTTGACCCTGCCGCCCTATTTCCAGTAGGCTTCCAAGAGTGGTTCCAAAATGCAACCACTGGAGTCTTGGCAATGGCTACCTTGACCATTAAGAACATCCCCGATGAGTTATACCGCCAGTTGAAGAAGACTGCCGAGCAACATCGCCGGAGCCTGAATAGTGAGGTGATCGTCTGCCTGGAACGTTCTCTGCAAAGAACTGGCAGCGATGCGAGATCGATACTGCCCGCGCCCGCGAGCTGCGACCAGACATTGCGCCCGCTCCTGAACGATCGACGCCTCTCTGTAGCAAGGACTATCGGACGCCGATGATTGTTGTGATACCAATACGATTGCCTACCTGTACATACAAGGTCAGCGAACCGCTCAAGCTGAGAAGATTCTCGTGAAGTACAACGAGTGGATTGCTCCACTGCTCTGGCGATCGGAGTTCCTGAGTGTTCTGGCTTTGTGTCTTCGCCAGGGAACCCTATCATTGGATGACGCTTTGGTCGTAGCCGAGGCAGCTCAGCAGTTCATGCAGGACAGAGAATTCGACGTGCCGTCAGCTCAATGCTTCAGCTGGTGTCAACATCCAAGTGCTCTTCGTATGACTGTGAGTTCGTTGCACTGGCCAAAACCTTCAAGGTGCCGCTGATTACTTCTGACAAAGGCCTGCTTAAGAATTTCCCGTCAATTGCCATCTCGATGGACAAGTTCGTGATTTAATCATCTTCCACGAACCCGAAAAAAATGGAGGATCCCTGATCAAACAACGTCCACAGCTTTGCCCTTATCGACAGTTGCTGGGAGATCCCTTCACCGCGAAGGTGCCATGCGGAACTGCATGAGGTTTCTGAGTCGCGCAATCTGTCTGGCCGCTCTGTTCCTGACTTGGCCAGCCCCCTCCAGGCCTACATTGGGCCGGGCGCTGGGTTTGTTTTTGTCTCTTCTTTCCTTGCGCTCTTCTTCGCCCTCTTTCTCGCAACGGTCTACCTGCTGTTCTGGCCAATCCGATTTCTCATCCAAGCGTTGATGGGGCGCAGATCTCGCAGTTCCAAGAATGCGCGGGTCAAGCGGATGGTCATCATCGGCCTCGATGGTTTCGATCCTCAGTCTAGCCTCGCAGTTTATGGAAGCCGGCAAGCTGCCAAACCTGCACCGCCTGAAGGAAGAAGGTGCGTTTGCCCCGTTGGCCACCAGCTATCCTTCTATTTCGCCGGTGGCCTGGTCCTCGTTTGCAACGGGCGTCGATGCGTCCTTCCACAATATTTTTGACTTCCTCACGCGCGATCCTTGCACCTATGCGCCGATGCTGTCTTCGGTCGACATTCAAAAGGCCTCCCGAGTCCTGTCTCTCGGCCAGTTTCAGTTCCCGCTCTCAAAACCGCTGCTGAAGCTGAAGCGGAGGAGTCAGGCATTCTGGAGTGTGCTCGGTTCGAACGGCATCTTCAGCTCGGTTCTCCGCGTGCCCATCACTTTTCCGCCGGAGAAGTTTGGCGGTGTTCTTCTGTCCGGAATGTGCACACCTGATCTCAAAGGTTCTCAGGGAACCTTTTCGTATTTCACGACCGACGAGCACCCGTCCAAGGCCATGACGGGAGGCATCAGGCACCACTTGAAAAGACAGGGAAACAGCCTGAAGGGCCTTCTGGAAGGGCCCGACAGCCCTTGGCACAAGCAGCGGAAGGTCCTCACGACTCCGTTCGCACTCCAAACGAACGGCAATCGAGCCACGCTTGAGATTCAAGGACAACGATTCGAACTTTCGATGGGCGACTATTCTCCCTGGGTGCGAGTCGCGTTTTCCACGGGGCCGTCACCGAGAATTTACGGAATCTGCCGCTTCTACCTGATTCGAACCGAACCCCACTGCGAGCTCTATGTTTCCCCAATTCATCTCGATCCCGAACGTCCCGCCCTTCCGATCTCGCATCCCGCTATCTATTCGGTCTACCTGGCCAAGCTGAACGGGCTCTATGGTACGCTCGGATTGGCTGAAGACACCTGGGCCCTGAACGAAGGCGTACTCGATGAAGAAGCCTTTCTGAAGCAGGCGTGGTTGTTCTACGAGGAACGCGAGAAGATGTTTCTCGGTGCCATCGAAAGAACGCCGCGCGGGTTGACCACCTGCGTTTTTGACACGCCCGATCGCATTCAACACATGTTCTTCAGATGCCTCGATGAAACGCACCCTGCCAATCGTGGTAAGGAGTTCGAGAGATATCGGGGCGTCATTGAAGATCTCTACCGTCGTATGGATCAGCTGGTAGGAAAAGTGATGGACAAAGTGGACGACCAAACAGTCGTCCTCGTGATGTCCGATCATGGCTTCACGCAATTCAAGCGCGGAGTGAATCTGAATAGCTGGTTCCTTAAGGAAGGATATCTGAAGTTGCTGCCGGGAAAATCCGTAAGCGGCGACTGGTTTGACGGGGTGGATTGGGAGGCAACCCGGGCCTTTGCTCTGGGTCTGACGGGCGTTTTCATCAATCGGCAAGGGCGTGAAGTCCAGGGAGTCGTCAAATCCGGTGAAGAGCTGCGGCAGCTCAGGAAGGAACTGATCACCCGGTTAACCGGCCTGAAGGATGAGGCCTCTGGCGAGACAGCAATTCTGGAAGTGACGGACACGGCGCAGAGCTTCAACGGGCCCTACCTGGACGATGCGCCGGACCTGTTAGTCGGATACAACCATGGCTATCGCAACTCCTGGGCCTGTGCGATGGGCAGAGTGACCGAGACTGTGTTCGAAGACAACACGCGGCATTGGAGCGGCGATCATTGTGTCGCGCCCCGCCTGGTTCCTGGGGTGCTGTTTGCCAATCGACGCATTGGGATTGATTCGCCAAAGATCACCGACATCGCTCCGACGGTGCTCAATCTTTTTGGCGTGGCGATTCCGGGACACATGCGAGGAAGGCCGCTGATTGGCTGACTTTTTTTGGCGTCTTGAATGTGGGAGGCGTCCTCCGGACGGCGACCTCATCGGTCCGCAGCCACCCGATATCGCCGCGCGGAGCGCGCCTCCCACGCTAAAGACCATCTTGAGGAGAAGTCACCGATAGTGAATCGCAGCAGCTGGTGACTCGAATGCTCTATCGCCTAGCTTATTCTTGTTGCTGCCTCTGCATCGCTCTTCTAGCGAGCTGTCACGGGAACTCGACCCCCAGTTCGAACTCCGCACGTAAGCTGATTATCCTGGGCATTGATGGCATGGATCCCGTCGTTCTCAAGCGCCTCATGGATGACGGGAAGATGCCACATTTCAAACGACTCCAGTCCGAAGGCGACTTCAAACCTCTGGCTACCACAACGCCACCGCAGAGCCCGGTGGCCTGGTCAACCTTCATCACAGGAATGGATCCGGGCCGACACGAAATCTATGATTTCATCCATCGCGATCCAGCGACACTGCAGCTCTACTTCTCGACGTCCAAAGCTGAACCTGCCAATCGGGTCATGCACCTTGGCGACTGGATCTTTCCCCTTTCGGCAGGCAAGGTCACGCTGTTGCGACAGGGAACGTCTTTCTGGGAAATCCTTCAAGACCATGGAATTCCGGCAACCATCGTCAGAGTTCCCGCCAATTTCCCGCCTGTGAAGAGCTCGGCCGTACAACTTTCTGGGATGGGTACGCCTGATGTGCAGGGTACATACGGAACCTTTGCCTTCTATACCGACGTCCCGGAACAGTACGAAGGGGCCTCGGGAGGAACGGTATTTCCGGTGCGCGTGGACCAGCAAACAGTCCGCGCCAAGCTGGTTGGGCCGAGAAATGATTTCAGGAAAGAAACTCCAGCAGTCTACGCTCGACTTCACAGTGTTTGTAGATGCCAGCCATCCGGTGGCCCAAATTGAGCTGGGTGGTCAACGAATCCAGCTTGCGGAGAAGCAATGGAGCGACTGGGTGCGAGTCAGCTTCGAACTTGTGCCGTGGGTCGCGCGCGTACATGGCATCTGCCGGTTCTATCTCAAGGAAGTCCGCCCACATTTCAAGCTGTATGTCAGCCCCATCAACATCGATCCTACTTCACCGGCTCTACCCATCTCGACGCCCGACAGCTACTCGGCTGAGCTACAGGATCACATCGGAATGTTCTACACCCAGGGCATTCCTCAAGATACCAAAGCACTCAGCTCGGCAGTGTTCGATGACGGAGAGTTTCTCCAGCAGGCTCATTTCGTTTTCGAGGAAGAAATGAGGATGCTGCAGTACCACATCGGGCGCTTTCAGGAAGGGCTCCTCTTCCTCTACTTCGGCGGTGTCGATCAACTGAGCCACATGTTTTGGAGAAGCTCCGATCCGCAACACCCCGCGCACGAGCCAGGCAATCGCTACGCCGGTGTCATCGAAGAGGCCTATCGGGAAATGGACGGCGCACTGGCCAAACTGCTGGACAAGGTGGATTCACAGACGACGTTGATCGTTCTCTCCGATCATGGCTTTGCGCCTTTCTACCGGGCCTTCCATCTCAACTCCTGGCTGAGATCTCAAGGTTATGTGTCGTTGCTCGATTTTTCCGAGGGTGAGATGCTTCACAACGTCGACTGGAAAAACACACGAGCCTATGCGACCGGCTTCAATCTGCTTTATTTGAACTTGCAGGGCCGCGAAAAGGAAGGCATTGTAGCCCCCGGTGAAGAGCAGCAGCGTCTGCTCGAGGAACTGACGAACCGCCTGCTGGCTGTGCGTGATCCGAAGAATGGCGAACCCGTGGTGACCCGAGTTGATCGGGGCCTGGATGTCTATCCGGGTGCAGCTGCACGGAAAGGTTCCAGATCTTGTAGTGGGCTATAACCGAGGCTATCGCGCTTCCTGGGAAACCGCTCTGGGCAAGTTCCCCAGGGAGATTCTCCGGGACAACAAGGAAAAATGGAGTGGCGACCACTTGATTGCGGCGGAGTGGGTACCCGGGGTTTTTCTGTCCAATCGGAAGGTGCTTTCAGCGAAACCTTCACTGCTCGACATTGCCCCGACGGTGTTAGCTGAATTTGGGATTGCGAAGCCGGACAACATGAAAGGAAGCAGCTTGGTAACGAAACGGTGAGGCGAAGGCAACGACCCCACAACCTCTTATGTAGGAACTTTCGATGAAGCGAACGGCACCACGACCCCGTGACAAGCGTGGTTTAAGGTCCGGTGACACCGGCGCGGGGATGAGAACTATTCCCCCTTTTAGCAAAGAGGGCGCCGCGGAGCTGCCGTGGGTTGTACGGCCGCATTTCGAAACCTTCACAGACAACCCCCTGAAGGCTTCACGACCGCTGTCGTGTTCACGACCGCTGTCGTTTCGCCTTCTTTCCCCCTTTGGTAAGGGCGACTTAGGAACTTTCTCATAGCCGGGCAAAATGGAGGTCATGATCATGTTCGGTTCATCCGTCAAAATCGATGCTGATTTGCTTAAGCGGTGCAAACAGCATGCGCAAGACGCAGGTTATAGCTCAGTTGAGGAGTTTGTTGCGCATGTGTTGGAACGGGAGCTGAAATCCAAGCAGGAAGAATCTGAGAAAGACCAGGAAGAAATCGCCCGACGGCTCCAGGGGTTGGGCTATATCGAGTGAGGCTTTCATCACGAGCCAACGCGTTGCACAGCGACGTCCAGCAAATAGCGGTTAGAGCGTTTCGACGCTGATTGATCCGAAGGAACACCCCCTCTTGATCTCCCCCTTATGCGCCTTCGGCAAGGGGGAGAGTTGAATGCTACTGTGTTTGCTCTCCAATCCACCATCATTCGTGGGCTCGACTGGCTCTTCGAGCCGTTCAAGCGGATCGATCCATTTTGGGCGTTGCTCGCCGTTTGCCTCGTGACCACATTCGTCTTTCTGGAGGTATTCCGGCGGACCACTGATTCGGTGAGGCTGCAAGCGGCAAAGAACGGTATGCAAGCGCGTTTGCTGGAAGTGCGGCTGTTCAAGGACTCTCCGTCTATCGTTCTAGCGGCCCTGGCGGGCATGCTGACTTGTAACCTGAGGTATCTCAAGCACAGCCTGAAACCGACACTTGCTGATGTTGCCTCCCCTCATCGTCCTGATGATTCATCTGGATTCCTGGTTTGGATACACCCCATTGCGCCCGGGACAGGCGGCTCTGGTCCGGGCGAAGCTTCTGGCATCCGCGCAACCATCCCTGGATGAGGTTGCACTGGAGGCGGGAGCAGGTTTGGCGATTGAGACGCCTTCATTGCGGATTCCGCAGGAAAGGGAAATCAGCTGGGTTGTGCGAGCGGGCCAGTCAGGCCAATACCTACTGAGCATGAAAGGTGCGGGAGACACAGTGCAGAAGAGGGTCATTGTGGCGGACAACGGCTGGCAGCGCGTAGCTCCCCGGCTGGTGACCGCTGAGTTCTGGCACCAGTGGGCTTATCCAGGTGAAGCCTCGTTGCCGCGAGACGGTCCATTCGAGTGGGTCGAGGTCAGTTACCCCGAACGATCTTTGACGCTCTTTGGACTGGAGACTCATTGGCTGGTACTTTTCTTCGTACTGACATGTGCGTTGGGTTTCGTCGGCAGTAAGCTGCTGCGCGTGACTGTCTGATGGCCAGTTCCCGTCCTCGATTGGCAGCGCTCCTGTCATTCCCTCAGGCTGGATTCCCGCCCCGGCTTACTATCCGCCGGGGTGACGTTCTTTCGCGGGAATGACGAATATCGTGACGCGATCGTCTAACTACCCACGAATGAACGCAGACTGCGCGTTTATTCGTGGCTACCAGGAAATGTCCGATCTTCGCTACCGTCGGGACCCTCTTCGGGCTCCTTCGTGATCTTCGTGGATGCTGAATAACACTCAATGAAAACCCTCATCATCGGTCTCGACTGCGCCGCTCCGGAGCTGCTGTTTGGAGACGATCAACTATATAATTTTCGGCGATTGATGAACTCGGGAAGCTACGGCCGGCTCGAGAGTGTCATTCCCCCCATCACGGTGCCTGCCTGGATGTGCATGTCCACGAGTCAGGATCCCGGTTCGCTCGGCGTTTATGGATTTCGGAACCGGCAGGACCATTCCTACGATCGCCTCGGCTTTGTCACCTCCAATTCAATTCGCGCTACAGCCCTCTGGGACGTGGTTGCCGCTGCCGGCAAGCAGGCCCACATCATCGGCGTTCCACCTTCCTATCCGCCGCGCCGGGTGAGCGGCATTTGCGTGGGTTGCTTTCTCACGCCCGACACGCAGCGCAACGAATACACTTTCCCATCCGCCATAAAAACGGAGATTGCTACGATCGTGGGAGAGTACGCGACAGACGTAAAGGATTTTCGAACCGACAATAAAGCCTGGCTCCTGGAGCAGATTTACGCCATGAGCCGGAAGCATTTCCAGGTGATTCGTCACTATCTCGCGCAGTCGCGCTGGGACTATTTTCAATTCGTAGAGATTGGACTCGATCGCATTCAGCATGGCTTCTGGGACTGTCACGACGCCCAGCATCGCCACTTTGTTCCGGGAAATCCTTACTAGCAGACGATTCGCGACTACTATCGCTATCTGGATGAGGAAGTCGGCAGCCTGCTGGCCCTGCTGGATGAGGAAACCACGGTGCTGGTCGTTTCCGATCACGGCGCCCAGCGACTGGACGGAGGTTTCTGCGTCAACGAATGGCTGGTTCGCGAAGGCCTGCTGGTGTTGCAGGAATACCCTCGAGAGATCACACCGTTTCAAAAACTGGCGGTGAACTGGGACAAAACCACCGCATGGAGCGAAGGCGGCTACTATGCCCGCGTCTTTCTTAACGTCAAAGGTCGCGAGCCGAAAGGAACCATCGCACCTTCTGACTATGAGAAAGTCCGGGACGATTTGAAAGCGCGGCTGGAGGCCACGCTGGATGACCGGGGAATGCCTCTCGGGACGCTGGTTTTCAAGCCTGAAGAAATTTACGCTGCCGTTCGAAACGTCGCTCCAGACCTCATTGCCCACTTTGGCGGTCTTTTCTGGCGATCCATCGGCGGGGTTGGATACCCCTCAATTCACGTCCAGGAAAACGACACCGGTCCGGATGCGTGCAATCATGCCCAGTTCGGCGCCTTTATCCTGTCTTCGCCTGCCAGCAGCCTGCGCGGCGAACTGCAGGGAGTCCGCCTTCTGGATATCGCGCCGACGTTGTGCCGGCTCGGCGGATATGAGACGCCTGCTTCCATGCAAGGTCGCGCCTTCAATCTAAGCTGATGGCCAGGAGTCAGAACAAATCTGCAAGCGTCTTGGGTTTAGTTGACTTTTGTAGATGCGGGAGTTTTGGACTGCTGGCGGGCTGGCGGCTTGAGAGTGCTTTAGTGGAACCTTCAAATCGGATTTCACCCGGCTGAACGGTACGAACTGCCTGTGCCTTCTCACGCCCTCGCTGGAACATTGGCTCTGCTTCTTCCTTCTTTCCCGCGCGCCACAGTAATTGGGCCAAAGCGTTGATCGGCTCAGGATTCTCAGGCTCCAGCGCCATCGCCTTGCGGAAATCAGCTTCTGCAGTAGCGATCTGTCCAAGTTGCAGCCGGCAACGCCCTCGGGCAAAGATGGCGCGCGCATTGTCCGGCATTTTCTGTACGGCGATTTCAAAATCTCCCAACGCTTCCGTCAGCAGACCCTTGGTTTGATAGGCCTTGCCACGCGAAAAGTAGCTGGGCGGATAGGCTGGGTTCTGCCTGATTTCCTCACTCAAATCGGCAATCGCGGGGTCCAAATCACCCAAAGCCTGACGAACCATTCCACGATGAAAATGAGCCAGCGGCGCTTTCGGATCGAGAGCGACCACGCGGTCGAACTCACGCTCGGCCTCGACGCTGCGATTGAGGTTGTGCAGTGCGCGGCCCAAGTTCAGACGTGCGTCCACATCGTTCTCAGCCAAGGTGACAGCCTGCTGCAAGTGTCGCTCAGCCGCTTCGTTCCGTCCCTGGTCGAGCTGTTGTGTCCCTAAATAGAAGTGGGCGCTTGCCAGGCCCTCTTTGAACTGTGCGTCCTGCGGCCAGCGGCGGTGCGCCTCGCCAAAAACCTTGAGAGCACGTTCATACTGGCCATTGCGTCCTGCATCGTTTGCCACCGTGAGGTAGAAGCGCCGCTCGTCGGGAAAGCGCTTCATTCCTTCCGAGGCCGTTCGCAGCAGATCTTCACGCTTCCCCTGGGCTTGGTAGACGCCACACAAATCCAAAACAGGTCCCAGCAGGTTCGGATTGGCCGCTGCGCACTGCTTCAAAAGCCCTTCGGCCTTGCTGAGATCACGCCGTTGCAAGGCATCGCGCGCCTCGCTGCAGGTGTCAGCATGGATCCAGGGCGTTGAAAGGCAAAGGCCGAGAACCGCGCCAAACAGGTGTCGAGACAGCCGGCGAAGGGCCTCTGCCCTCACTCTGCCTCGAGTACAACGCTGAGCAAGTTGACCACAAGAATTGAAGATATCCACACCGCCACCTTCCTCATCGGTCAACATTCTAACGGAGTTTCCCTCCGCTCTCACCGCAAGATTTCATTGCTCAAAGCGTCGGCTTACAGCTAGTATGTCAGGTCTCGTTGGTTCTTGAAGAGTCCCTGAATGCTCCCTATTCCCTTCTTTGCAGATTGTCGGAAGTCGCGCGGACTGCTGGCCGCGGTGTGCACTGCACTTGTCCTGGCTGCAGGTGTGTTCGCCGTTGTTGTGTTGCGATCGGATGGGTCTTTTCGTTGCCGAACTGCAGAAGTTGATCGCACAACTCAGCGCCCTGGTGCCGGAGGAAGAGTCTGCTCTGGGAACAGCCGGTGCATTGGGAATTTTGGGATTGGGTTTGGTTTACGGTTTGAAACACGCGACCGAAGTCGACCACATTGTCGCCGTCTCAACAATCGTCAGTGAACACCGCAAGCTCTCCCATGCTGCGTGGGTGGGCGGCCTGTGGGGTGCGGGCCACACGATATCCCTGGCGGTCGTCGGATGTCTCGTGTTGGCCATGCGCGTTGTCATTCCGGAGGTGCTTGCCGGCTTGCTTGAATTCTCCGTTGCGCTCATGATCATTTGTCTGGGCATCAGCGCCACGGCCAAGGCGTTCGGCAAACGAGGTGATTTCCATCTTCATGAGCACACTCATGACGATGTCGCGCATGTGCACGTCCACTTTCACGAACCGGGCACACAGCATGCCGGGCCGGTAAAGTCGCATTCGCATGCGATTCGTCAGGTGGGTTTCAAACCAGTGCTGGTCGGAGCAGTACACGGGCTCGCCGGGTCGGCTGCCTTGACGCTGTTGGTATTGACGCAGATTCGTTCGATGACGCTTGGAGTGCTCTACCTTGGGATGTTTGGGCTGGGCTCGATGGCGGGCATGCTGCTTATGTCGGGAGTTGTCGGCCTGCCCTTTGTCTTGAGTTCCCGACGGCTGACTCGTGTTCATTACAACCTCCAGATGGCCGCGGGAGGTCTGAGTATCTGTTTTGGTCTTTGGTATGCCTACGAAGTTTCCACCGCGAATGCTTCCTTCCTGAATTTCTTCGGGGCGTGAGACATCGACAACGGAACAACGTAGGGAACGCCCGCTGTGGAGTTCCCTTTGCGGTTTGCTAATCGCTTGCAGGGCCGGGCCTCCTACCACGCCTCATGAACGACAGAAGGTTTCAAACCTCCAAAAACTTCGGGAACTGCGTCAGATTTCGGAATCCTGTCTCCGACACCACAACCAAGTCTTCAAGACGAACACCCCCTACGCCGGAGTAGTAAAGCCCTGGTTCCACCGTGACCACGTGCCCCGGCTTCAACGGCGCCTGGCCTCGCGGACTGAGGCGCGGCAGTTCGTGGATCTCCAGACCAACCCCATGACCAGTCCCGTGAAAAAAACCTTGCATGCGTCCGTTCTTGGCTCCCGTCTGAAACCCGCGCCGCTGAAACTCGTCGAGGATCGCTTGGTGAATTGTATCGCCTTGAGCGCCGGCGCGAATTTGTCGCAACGCCAGCGATTGTCCGGCCAGAACGGCTGCGTACAACGCCTTGACAGGTTCACTCGCTTTTCCCTTTACGATGGTTCGAGTAATGTCACCCCAATAGCCCGAGCTTTGCGAACGGGGAAAGATATCCAGAATGATAGGTTGGTGCGCGCGCAAAGCACCGTGCCCAACTTCGTGAGGATCACAACCCTGCTCGCCACAGGCGACGATCGTGTGGCTAGCCAGACAACCCTTGCGCATTGCACCCGCTACAATGCGTTCTCGAACCATTTCAGACGTCAGCTTCGCAGACCCGTGGTAGAGCCAACCGCGTGAAATCCGTCGACTCCCGAATCTGCGCGATGGCGGCCTGCATTCCCTCCTCTGCCGCCCGCTGAGCCCGGGTAATGTGATGAACCTCATCCTGGCTCTTGATTTCGCGCTCCGGAAAGAACGGATGCAAGCTGGGCGTCACGCGAACACCCAGCCGTCGAAGGCGATCGGCAAGGCCGAGCGGAAAATTCGACGGTACCAGGACCGAGCGAATCCTTCTTCTTCAAAAAGAGATGGCGTAGAACGGCTGCGGTATCGATGACCCGGCATTTTCGCTTCTTTAATTCCGCCTCTACCGAAGCCAGGGCCAGGACCTCATCAACCTTCGCTTGACGGCGTGCCCGATCCAGTTCCAGATCGTGCATCACCAAATGCGTCTTGCCCCGATGCTGGAAGAAAATGAATGGATCGGGAGCGAAGAAGTGCGTTGCATAGAGCAGATTGGGATCGCTGTCACTCGCAGCGACGAGAAGTCGGGCATCAGCCTTCGGGCTGATTGGCGAGATTGGACATAAGCAAATCTGGTCAAGTGATTAGCTGTGTTAAGTGGGAACCACCTGCTGCGATCCAGGCGCCCTCGTGAGAACAGAGACGATGCCCTCCATCAGTGAACGGCCGCCTACTGTGTCATCCATTCGCAGATCATATCGATGGCTTCGCGCACCTCGCGTGAGGCTGCCGCCGCATTGTTCACCATGATCGAAAAAGCCACCCGTTCTCCGTTCTTGGCGAGCGCGAAGCCTGAGAGTGTGTTGACGAACTCGATCGATCCAGTTTTTGCAAAGATGTGTTCGAATGCCGGGCCCTTCTTCATTCGGGTCCTCAGGGTGCCATCGCGGCCGGCCACAGGAAGCAAGTCCAGAAAGACCTCCCGACGCGGGTGGTGGTCCATGTACTGCAGCACACGCACCACCGACTCGGGCGTGATCAAATTCTTTCGAGAAAGGCCCGACCCATCATTCAGGGAGACGCCATTCCTGGGCGTTCCGGTCTTCTCCAGGAAAGTCTCAACTGCAGCCGTCCCCGTGTTGACGGAACCCAGGCCGGTCGTCGCAGGCCCCCAGGTTCCTTAACATCATCTCGGCATAGAGGTTGTTGCTGGCCTTCATCATGATTTTCAGCGATTCTGACAAGGGTTGTGTTTTGATGCTCGCAAGCCGCTGCTCCTCTCGATGGACGCTCTGCAAGCGCTTTGCAGCATCAATGGAAGTCTTTCCCTGCTCGAGAATATCAAGCTCTGTCAGTTGGCGGGTCTTCACGTTGCCCGTCACGACGATGCCTCGTTGCGCTAGTGCGAGCCTCAGCAGCTGACCGGCAAACACTCCCCCATCTAGCGCGGCGAGATTGTATTTCAACCCGGCATGTCGCAGAGGAATTTCTCCTCTCACGGTCACACGGTTTCCAACCTCGTTGCGATCAATGCCCATCCAGGGTTGTCTTGTCTGGCTGACGGTCTTGACCTGGTTCACCAAGACGAACCCGGTTTCAGTAGGCACTGGACGGATAAAAGCAGGGCCTCCTTCGGTCTCGGCAGGAAGAACCTCCAGTTGGAACCAGTTCTCTGACACCGCCAGAGAGCTCACGGGCGCGCTGTAGCTCCACAGCATGTTTTCTAACGCCCAACTCGGATCATGAGGTTCATGCAAGAAGAGGGTCTCGTCAGCAATGACGTCTCCCACAATCGACTTGACACCTCGGTCCGCCAACTGCGTCGCAGTCATGGGCCATGGAGGCAGGAATGTCCTGTGGCGTTAGTTCCTCATATTGTGGATCGTAGATCCGGCCCTCGAGGTTCGGATCGCCGCGGCCCGCGATAACCAGATCGCCCAGGAGCCTGCCGTGCGTGTCGATCACTCCCTCGCCGTAGATGGATGTCTCAAATCGGAAATCGGGACCGAACGTGTCCAGGGCAGCCGCTCCGATCAGCAGCTTCATGTTGGAAGCGGGCACGAAGCGTTTGCGGGCATTCGACGAGAACAGCACCCTCCCGTCTTTCAACGAGACGATGTGGATTCCCCACAATGCCGATTCCCATTTGGCCTGATCGATCAGTTGCTGCACTTGCGCGGCGAAGGCTGCCGATTCCTGTGCCTGGAGCGGCGGCCGGAACACCACAGAGGCTTCCACAAGAATTGCAGCAATCAGAAGCAGGGCCTTTGCACCGGTTGTCCTGAAAGTCGCTAGCCAACTTCTGACTGGAGCCCGTTCAGCACGCTCTCTAATCACACACACATTTTCTAATTCCCAAACTAGCATTCGTCGATATAATGATCTGGGCATAGATTCCAATCACTGTTTGTTCAGCACTCTCTGCGCACCCGGCGTGATACACACTGAAAAATCCCGCAGGTAACCAGCTCGCTAGCGCGCACGGTTCGAATCCTCCGAACCGACACCTGACGAAACGGTCACTTCTTGAGATTCTTCACACCCTGAACACGCCGTGTCCCCTAAAAGCAGCTTGAAAATCTTTGATAGCGAAAGTGGGAGTGTTCTTGACTTCTCTAGTCTAGCGGCTCTCGCTCCCACAAACTGAAGTTATCAGAAAATCCTGCCCCCAAGGAGAAGTTATGGATCGCAAGTACAAGCAGCGTGGTTACATGGACAGCGGACGTGAGCGCCAGGAAAAGCCGAAGCAAGAACCGCGCCCGAAAGGCGCGAAGGAGTTTCGCCCGCGGCAAATGCCTGGCTTCCACGAGGCGACGCGTTGCTCGATGTGCGGCGCCTCAATCGCTCTGGAGATCACGCTGGAGACGCAGTGTCCCAAATGCAACGCGGATCTTCATACTTGCAAGCAATGTGGGTTCTTTGATTCGGCAGCGCGTTTCGAGTGCACACAGCCGATACCGGAACGCGTCCAGCCAAAAAATGCCCGTAATGAGTGTACCTTCTTCTCCGCGAAAAAAAGCATCGAGCGCGAGACCTCGTCCCCAGTCGCCTCCCCCGCTCGTGCAGCCGTGCCGAAGACGGCCCGGGAAGCATTCGATGCTCTGTTCAAGAAATAGCCACCCAGGTCAGATCTCAGCGTGACTCCGCCGAAAAAGCTCAACCTCCAGGAACATGTCGCCTCACCGGCGAAGAAGCAGCTCTACGTCAACCAGATGTTTGCCACCATCGCGCCGCGGTACGATCTGGTAACGACCCTGATGTCATACGGTCAGGACAAACGCTGGAAACGCAAGCTTGTGGTGATGGCCGACGTGCACCCCTACCACCAGATCCTCGACTTGGCATGCGGCACCGGAGACATTACCTTCCTGCTGGCCCGACAGCTCGACATCCGCGGAAAAGCCATCGGCGTGGATATCACTCCCGAGATGGTGGAACGGGCACGCGGCAAGGCTTTGCACGAAGCGCGCGTACATTTTGAGACCGGCGACATCTGCCAGTTAAGCTATGCGGATGCCTCCTTCGACCGGATCACCGTCGGCTACGGACTGCGCAACGTTCCCGAGATCCCCCGGTTGCTAAATGAGGTGTTCCGGCTGCTTAAACCCGGCGGCCGTTTTCTCTCACTGGATTTCGGAAAGCCCGAGGGCCCCGTTTATCGGAGGACCTACCTTAGCTATCTAAGCGTGACAGGATCCGCGCTGGGCTGGCTGCTCCACCGAGACCCTGACGTCTATGGCTATATCGCTGAATCGATCAAACACTATCCGGGACAAAGCGGAGTCAGGAACTTGATGGAGGCTGCAGGTTTGGTTGACTGCGGGTTTGTGACCTTCCTGGGCGGTGCCATTGCCATCAACTGGGGCACCCGGCCATAGCAACCTCGACGCAGATCCGTCAGGATCTGCGACACGATTCACCGCCGATTGTAGGCCAAGCTTGTCCCAGTCCGGTAACCTCGCTGGGTTACAGAAGGCCAAACTCAGCCACAAATGCCCGTTGTGCGCACTTTTCCTCAATGCTAGACTTAGCCGTTTTGATCGCAGCTCAAGGAGAACAAGCGTGCGAAATCTGGTTGTCATGGCTCTCGCAGGACTTCTGACGTTGGTCTTCGCCTCCTGCCAGTCGGCACCCAAAACCGGTCCAGACACAGCCGCGGTTGTCAACCAGACTGAACTCAAAAACGCCGAGGTTGAGAAGGTCTATCAGAACCGCTTGAAGCAGGGCGGACAGACGCCATCCCCGGAAGAGGCCTCCACGCTGCGGCTGAACATCCTGAGCCAGATGATCAACGATGAAATGTTGATGCAGCGGGCAGCCGCCGACAAGCTCGTCGCGACCGAAGATGAGGTGAACGTGAAGTTCACCGAGTTCAAGAAAGAGTACACGGAAGAGAAATTCCAGCAATTCCTCAAGGATCAGGGTGTCACGGTCGAGGACATCAAGAAGGAGATTCGAAAAAGCGCAACTATCGAGAAGCTCTACAACAAGGAAATCACTTCAAAAATTTCTGTCTCGGAGAGCGAAATCAAGGACTATTTTGCCAAGAACAAGGCAAGCTACAACCTTCCGGAAAGCTGGCATGTGCTGCATCTCCTCGTGACGCCGTTTACCGATTCGCAAATTACCAACGCGCGCAACGACGATGCCAAGACAGATGAAGCGGCGCGCCAGAAGGTGATGGGCCTGCTGAAGCGAATTCTAAGCGGCGAGGATTTCGCAATCGTCGCCAGAGACTATTCGGAGGACAGCTCGTCAGCCCAGTCAGGAGGCGATCTGCGACTGTTGACCCTGCAACAATTGGAAGCCGTCGATCCGCGATTCCGCCAAGCCGTTCAGAGTCTCAAGGTCGGAGAAACATTCTCCAGCCCAATTCCAACGAAATACGGCTATCACCTTGTGAAGCTCATCGAAAAGGAAGCGGGAGGGCAGCATGAGCTGACCGACCCCAAGGTTCAAGCGGATACTCGCCAGGCGATTTTCAACCGCAAAGAGACACTGCTGAAGACGGCCTACCTGGAAGCGGTCCGAAACCAAACCGTGGTGAAGAACCTTCTGGCGCAAAAAATCCTTGCAGACGCGGCGGGAAGCGGCGCTTCGAAGTAGGGTTCGCCGTGAGGAAGCTTGCGGATCGACACACGCGGATGGCAAGCCGGACTAGCTCCATATCTCCCCACAGCGAATCTGGATTCCGGCCGGTTTAGTATCCGCCGGGGTGATGTTTTTCGCGGGAATGACACACGCCTCGACTGACGCACACTCATCGTCATTCCGGCCAAGCGGCAGCGCGAGCCGGAATCCAGAGCGTATTGTGGGGCAACGAATTGCGGTTCGGGCAAAGGCGTCTCGGACACTCGCCCGGGCTCCTTGTCAGAACTTGAGAATCTCGATGGAAAAGACATTCAACGTAGTCAATTTTGGCTGCCGGGCTACTCAGGCAGATGGCGCGGCGATTGAGCAGGCCTTGCAGGACTTTCATCTTCGAAAGTCAGCGGGATGGCAGCGGTCCGATGTTGTCGTCATCAACACCTGCACAGTAACCAACACGGCGGATGTTGAGGCACGCCAAATGATCCGGCGCGTGCATCGGGAAAACCCAAACGCAAAAATCGTCGTGACCGGTTGCTATGCGCAGCGCGCCCCCGAAGAGATCGCTCGCATTGAGGGAGTCACTTGCGTCATCGGAAACTCACACAAGGAACAATTGGCCCCAATCGTCGCTGCGAACTATCTCGCTCATTCACCGTTTCCGATCCTCGGCAATCAGCGCACAGCCGTTGAAGGCGCGGACGTTTTCTGCAGCAGCATCTTTGAATCCCGGCAATTGCGCGTCATCGCTGATGCTTCCGGCGGTGGCCGGACGCGCCCGGTGCTGAAGGTGCAAGACGGCTGTAGTTACCGGTGTTCCTATTGCATTATCCCGTCGGTCCGCGGCGATTCCAGAAGCCTTCCCTCAGCCGAGGTGATTCGTCAGGCGAGGCTATTGTTGGATCAAGGGTTTCTCGAGATCACTCTCACCGGGATCCACTTGGGCGGCTACGGTAGAGACGCCAATCCAAAGGAAACCCTCGCACAACTCGTGCAGCAACTCTTGAAGGAAGAAAGACTGGAGCGCCTCCGACTGAGTTCCATCGAGCCTCTGGAGTATGCGGACGAGTTGATCGACCTGGTGGCTGAGTCTCCTAAAATGGCCAGGCATTTTCACGTGCCCCTCCAGAGCGGCTCAGACCGCATTCTGCGTCTGATGCGCCGACCCTATCTGGCTGAGTACTACGCCGACCTGGTCGCAAAGATGCGCCGCCGCGTTCCCGATGCCGCCATCGGAGCGGACGTGATGGTGGGATTCCCGACTGAGACCGACGAGGATCATGCGGATACCATGCGGTTACTCGAAGCAGCGCCAATGACGTATCTCCACGTGTTTCCCTATTCCCGTCGGCCGGGTACTGCTTCAGCCAACCTCAAGCCTGCAGTTCACGGCAGAATCGCACAGCAACGTGGAAAGGAACTACGAGAGCTCGCATTGCGAAAGAACCGAGTGTTCCGAAGCTCGTTCTTGGGAAGGGATCTGTCTCTCATCACTTTGGCACGGGATTGCGACTCGGGAGCTCAAGCACTGAGCACGAATTATCTGAAAGTCGAGCTCAGCAAGTGCTCGGTTGAGGCGAACCAAGTACTGAGTGCGGAAATCACGGGATTGACTGACGACGGCCTGCGAGGCGAACTAAAGCAGTATAGGGACGTTCCCAGCAACACGGACGTTCACGTCAGTACTGGCTGAACAGAGATATCCGAAGAATCACTCGAACCTCTTGAGGCAATGATCTTGAAGATGAAACCCCGGTTGGTTCAGATGGTCATCTCAATAGGCCTTCTGTTCCTCCCTTGCCTGACGTATCTCGCCAAGGAGCCCGGGCCCACCGCACCGGCCACTATTCCGCCCGCAGCAAGCCTCAAAGTAGATTTTGTCCGCGACGTTCAACCGATTCTTAGCCAGAACTGCTATGGGTGCCACGGCCCAGGGATGCAGATGAGCAGTTTTCGTCTCGATCAGAAACAGAGTGCGATGGCGGGAGGAAACTCGGGCCAAGTCATTAAGCCCGGCGATAGTGCCAACAGCAAACTGGTTCAGTTGGTGGCGGGAGTTCTGAAGGACGCGGTGATGCCTCCGGAAGGTGAACGGCTGTCGAAGGAGCAGATCGGTTTGCTTCGGGCCTGGATAGATCAGGGAGCAAGCTGGCCGGAGGGGAACGTCTCGTCTGCCGACTCCCGCTCGGAAACAAAGTCCAATCACTGGGCTTTTCAGCCGATCAGGCGCGGAGGGCCTCCACAAGTTCGAAAGCCCTCCTGGGTTCGCAACCCCGTTGATCGCTTCGTCCTCCAGCGACTTGAAAAGGAACGCATCGCCCCATCACCCGAAGCTCATCGGGCCACGTTGATGCGCCGTGTAAGCCTCGATTTGACAGGCCTGCCCCCAACGCCGCAGGAGGTTTCAGCCTTCCTCGCCGATCGAACTCCAATGGCCTACGAGCGCGTCGTCGATCGCCTGCTCGATTCGAAGCACTATGGTGAGAAGTGGGCCAGGCCATGGCTGGACCTGGCGCGTTATGCAGACAGCGACGGCTACGAGAAGGACAAGCCGCGCCTTCACGCCTGGCGCTATCGCGAATGGGTGATCGATGCACTCAACCGGAATCTGCCCTTCGACCAATTCACGATTGAGCAGCTGGCTGGCGACCTACTGCCCAACGCAACGCTGGATCAGAAGATTGCCGCCGGCTTCAATCGCAACACCTTGACCAATCGCGAAGGAGGAATCGATCTGGAGGAGTTTCGCACGGAGCAGGTCCTGGATCGGACGACGACTTTGGGAACCGTGTGGCTGGGGCTGACGGTGGGTTGCGCCCGATGCCACGACCACAAGTATGACCCGATCAAGCAGCGCGAAGTCTACCAACTCTCTGCCTGCTTTAACACGGCCAGGGAAATCAACATCGAGGCGCCCTTCCCCGGAGAGATTGGTCCGTATTTGAGCCGGAAACCGGAGCGCGATAAAGAGCGTCAGGCCTTGCTGAAGGAATACCGGGTCCCTGAATTGATGCCAGATTGGGAAAAGGCGACGCTGGAAGCCGCGGCTCATCCAGGAATCAATGTTCCTTACGACGTGGCTTGGGACACGGTCGGGAAGATGGTTGATCACGGCCACGAAATCCTTAGAAAACCACCCTCAGAGCGCAGCCAGAAGGAACACGACAAACTCACCGATCACTTTGTGCAGTACTACGGAATCGTCGTGCAGAAGGAACAGTACAAAGGACTCAAGTTCGCCGATCTCGTGAAGAAGCTGGCAGAGCTCGATGAAAACTATCCCGGGCTCACTGAAGCTCAGACGTTTATAGAAAATTCCAACCCTCCCAAAACCCACGTTTTGATCCGCGGCGATTTTCGGCAACCTGGGGTTGAGGTTCAACCGGGAACTCCAGCCTTTCTCCCGCTGCTATCTCAGGGAGCGGAACCGGCCAGACTGCGCTTGGCACGCTGGGTGGTGAACCGGAACAATCCGCTGACGGCACGAGTCACGGTCAACCGGATTTGGCACGAGTTTTTCGGACAGGGGTTGGTGGCAACCCCGGAAGACTTCGGCACGCGTGGCGATCTGCCGACGCATCCCATGCTGCTGGACTGGCTCGCCGCGACGTTCATGGACACGGGCTGGGACGTGAAGAGAATGCACAAGCTGATAGTGATGTCTGCCACGTATCGGCAGTCGTCCGATACCCGTCAAGAGCTGGAAGCGCGCGACCCACAAAACAAACTGCTGGCGAGACAGCTACGACTTCGTCTTCCGGCAGAACTCGTTCGTGATGCTGCCCTTTTCGCCAGCGGGCTGCTGGACCCAGCCGTTGGAGGCAAGAGCATTCGACCGCCGTTGCCTCCCGGCGTTGCGGACCTCAGCTACGGCAATGGAATCCAGTGGAAGCTAAGCCAGGGTGCCGAGCAATACCGGCGTGGCCTCTATATTCACTTCCAGCGAACCGTCCCGTATCCTCAGCTCATGAACTTTGATGCACCTAGTTCGCTGCTGGCGTGCAGCCGGCGTGAGAGGTCCACAACTCCTCTCCAGGCACTGAATTTGCTGAATGACCCCGTCTTCTTCCAGGCGGCTCAAGGACTAGCAACAAGAATTCTCCGAGAGAATCTGGGCAGCCCGAGTGACCGGCTCGACTTCGCATTCCAGCTCTGTGTCGGACGTTGGCCGCAGCCCGACGAACGGGATCGTTTGATTCAGTTTTACAGGCAGCAGAAGGAGATTCTCGCAAGGAATCCCGAGTTCGCTGCCGGCCTCTTCCCGGCCCAGGGTGTTGAGGGATTGAACTCAACCGAGGCAGCAGCGTGGGTGAGTGTCAGCCGCGTCCTCTTGAACCTGGATGAGTTCATCACCCGGGGCTGATGGGTGCTCGAGGTATCGAAGTTTGCAGAGTTGGTGACAACGTTCTTACTTTCTCCAAAACCTTCGGTTCCCCTCGCCCCAGCGCGGGAGAGGGGTCAGGGGTGAGGGGGCAAGCACACGGCCGGAGCAAGGAATAGTTAATGGACCTCAGGCAATTTAAGCAGATTCAAACCAGACGCGATTTTTTCAAATGGTGCGCGGGCGGAATCGGGACGATTGCGCTCCACCATCTGTTGGAGCTGGAGGGACGTGCTGGTACTGCATTGACGGCAGTAAATCCCCTGACGCCCAAGCCGCCCCACTTCGCACCTAAAGCGAAGAATGTGATCTTCCTGTTTATGGAAGGAGCTCCCAGTCACCTGGACCTGTACGATCCCAAACCCGCGATGGCGAAATGGGATGGTCAGCCTTTGCCTGAATCGATGACCAAGGATTTGCGACTGGCATTCATCAAACCCAACGCCAAGGTCTGGGCCAGCCAACGCGTTTTCAAACCCTATGGCAAATCGGGCATGGAGTGGTCTGACTTGATGCCCCACCTGGCGACATGCGCCGACGACATTTGCATGATCCGCTCCATGTTCACGGAACAATTCAATCATCATCCCAGGCCAGCTCATGCTGAACTGCGGCAGCCCGCTGGTGGGACGCCCTTCCATGGGCGCCTGGGTGGGTTACGGCCTGGGGAGCGAGTCACAAAATCTGCCGGGGTTCGTGGTTCTCAGTTCAGGCGCCGGAACCAGCGCGGGCAGTGCCAACTGGTCCAGCGGGTTTCTGCCTTCGACCTATCAAGGCGTCCCGTTTCGCAGCCAAGGCGACCCCGTGCTCTACCTCTCGAGTCCTCCCGGTGTCAGTTCGGAGATTCAGCGGACAACGCTGGATGCGCTTCGTGACCTTAACGAGAAAGAGTTACCTAAGAACTCACGATGTCGAAATTGCGTCTCGAATTGCTTCGTACGAACTGGCGTTCCGTATGCAGTCGGCGGCGCCGGAACTGCTGGACTTTTCCAAGGAATCCAAGGCCACGCTTGAAATGTATGGGGTTGAGAACGAGGTCACCAAACCTTACGCCACCAACTGCCTGCTGGCGCGGCGAATGGTTGAGCGTGGCGTTCGATTTGTTCAACTGAATCATGGAAGCTGGGACGACCACAGTGAGCTGAACGCGCATCTGGTTAAGAACTGCGGCATCACCGACCAGCCCATTGCCGCTCTGCTCAAAGATCTCAAGTCGAGGGGCCTCTTGGACTCAACGCTGGTTATCTGCGCTGGAGAGTTTGGGCGAACACCGCTGGTCGAAAGTCGCAACGCGCAGAAGGGAAACGAAGGCAGAGACCACCACCCGTTTGCCTTCAGCCTATGGCTGGCGGGTGGAGGCATCAAAGGAGGCCAGGTTGTCGGACGGACGGATGAATTCGGCCTCAATATCGTCGAAGATAAAATTCATATTCACGACTTCCACGCCACCATTCTGCATTGCCTTGGGCTGTTGCACGAAAAGCTGACCTATCGCCACCAAGGGCGCGATTTTCGGTTGACCGATGTGGAGGGCGAGGTCGTCACCAAGCTCCTTGCTTAAGGGCCTGAAGCATTTGTTTCTTTTCTCAAGCCGCACGCGGCTTCCATTCAACGGAGGTTCCTGTGATCAACTCAAGCAAGTCCGGTCCCACGCGCCGGCAGCTGCTGGCCGGAGGCGGCGCCCTGGCCATGACCACATTAGCGTCAACCCGGGTTCTCAGCAACAGCCAGAAGGGTTCCCGCATGAAGCTGGCAATTGTTGGGACGGGATCACGGGGCTCGCGATCCTGGGGTAAGCCCGTGGTTGACAGTTACAGTGATGTGGTCGAGCTTGTTGGTCTGTGCGACATCAACAGCAAACGAGTTAACGCCGCCAAGGCTTTGATGGGAACTCAGGCGCCCACTTACCTGGATTTCGATCGTATGGTCCAGGAAACCAAGCCCGACGTCGTCATGGTGACCACCGTCGATTCGACTCACTACCGGTACATCAACCGTGCCATGGAACTGGGCCGCGACGTCATCACCGAAAAGCCGATGTGCACCGATGAGGCGCAGTGCCAGTCCATCCTGGACATGCAAAAGAAGACGGGCAGAAAGGTCACCGTGACCTTCAATGCCCGATATGGCCCGGAAGACATGAAGGTGAAGGAACTGCTGCTGGAAAAGGCGATCGGTGATTTAACTTCCGTCGACTTTCACGAGTATCTCGACACGAGTCACGGCGCCGACTACTTTCGGCGCTGGCACCGATTGAAAGAAAATTCTGGGACACTACTCGTTCACAAGGCCTCGCATCACTTTGATCAAGCCAACTGGTGGCTGGACTCCGATCCGGTCGAAGTGACAGCGCAAGGCGATCTGAAGTTCTACGGACGCAACCATTCCTTTCGAAGCACGCATTGCCGCGTCTGTCCATTCCAGAAGCAGTGCCCTTTCTATTGGAACGTCACTCAGAATCCGGTATACGTCAAACTCTACACCGACTGCGAGTCTGAAGACGGCTATCTGCGCGACGGTTGCGTCTGGGCGGAGAATACAAACATCTATGACACGATGTCCGTCGCCGTCAAATATGCGAACGGCGTGTTGATGAGCTATACGGCCAACACGTACCTGCCATACGAGGGACAAGCCATCGCCTTCAATGGGACCAAGGGCCGGTTGGACTACCGGTCATTCAAAGGCGGTGGTGTTGCCGAAAATGAACTCCGGCTGACGCGAACTTTTGGAAAGTCGGAGGTCATCAAAGACATGGCTACGCGAAGAGAAGGCGAGCATGGGGGATCAGACACCTCGCTCAGGGATATGATCTTTCGTAGTCCGGGTGGTTCCGATCCTCTCAACCTGAGGGCAGACCTTCGGGCTGGAGCTTTGGCGAGTCTTGTCGGAATCGCAGCGTACCGCAGCATTGAACGCGCCGGGCAGAAGGTCCGGATAGCCGATCTGGTCAAACTCTGATCTTGAGGAGCGACTCCTATCAAAATCCCCTCTGGGGAGGGGTGGCTGGCGGAGGTGAAGTCATAGAAGACTTCACGCGGTCGCGGAGCCAGACGGGGTGGGTCGTAGGCGCGAAGCCACAACCCACACCCGCGGGTGGGACGGTTCTCGCCATCCCAAGAGGGGTTCGGCCGGCATCTTCCTTCGCACATCAAGCAGCGCATCTCAGCAATTGCAACCCCCGAGGAGAACGTCTTTGAAATTTGCTATCGGCGGTCCCATCGTTACGCGAATGACTCTGCTTCCTCAACCCCCGCTCTGGCTTTCTCTGCTTTCTTGCGAGCACCCTGCTGTCGGGTTGCCAAACGAAACCTGCACCCCAGCCAACAAATCAGGCACCGGCACAAGGAACGGCGGACCCAGTAGTGAAATATGGGGTGACCGTCGTTTCCGGCCCGATGGATTCGATCCTGCTGAAAGACTATGCACCCAGTTCATCTCTCGTGGTTCCGGAAACGAAAATCCCCAAGGCCCGTGTTCCCGCAATCGACGTGCATGCACACGTCTACGCCGACACCAAGGAAGAAGTTGCCGAGTGGGTGAAGACCATGGATGCAGTCGGAGTCGAGCGATCGATTATCCTGACGGATGCGACCGGTGCGGAGTTTGACCGTCTGGCTGACTTGTATCTCAAGGCCTATCCGGATCGTTTTCAGTTGTACTGCGGCCTCGACACCACCGGCATCGACGCAAGCGATTACCCGCAACGAGCGGTCCGTGAGCTGGTACGTTGCTATGAAAAAGGCGCGCGGGGTGTTGGCGAACTCTCTGACAAGGGCTGGGGCTACAATGGAAGTTCAAAGCAACCTGTACCGCGCAATCAACGACTTCATCCCGACGATCCCCGGCTCGACTTGTTTTGGAAGAAGTGCGCTGAGCTGAAGATTCCCGTCAACACCCACATCGCCGACCATCCCTCCTGCTGGCAACCCCTGGGACCCAATCAAGAGCGGACCCCGGATTTTCAGACCTTCAATCTCCACGGCAAGGATGTTCCCTCCTATGAAGAACTGCTGGGGCATCGCGATCGCTTGCTGGAGCGCCATCCCGATACCCGCTTCATTGCCTGCCATTTGAGCAACCAAGGCAACAACCTGGCTGCCGCCGGCCAGGCTCTGGATCGTTTTCCAAATCTCTACTTCGACATCTCGGCCCGCGACTACGAACTTGGCCGCCAACCGCGAACGGCGCTTCAGTTCCTGACGCGCTACAAAAACCGGATTCTCTTCGGTACCGACATGGGACGAGACCAAAAGGTTTATGAAGCGTGGTGGCGTCTCCTTGAGACTAGCGATGAGTTTTTGCCGGGAAGAATCTGGTGGCGCTATTACGCGCTGAACCTTCCACCTGAAGTTCTGGACAGTGTGTATCGCAGCAATGCGAAGCGGATACTAAATTGGAAGCCGCTGTGAAACTGGATCGTTAGATCGTTCCCTCCTTCAACCCTCAGCCCTCGAACACCCGCCGGCTTGAACCCTCGCCTCATCCCTGGGCCATTGACTGTGCGGCACGGTGGCTGAGCCGTCCCGCGACCCGCAACGCCCCGCCCGAACAGCGAGTGGCGGTGCAGCGCGCATTAGGCCATCTGGTCGTCGACCTCGGAGAGGCTACGCTCCACAAGTCGACCTCGGGCTGGACCTTTGTCGCTGCAGAAACTCTTCTTGGCCTCTCCGCAATTGCACCCACAAGGTAGGAATTCAACCTCAGCTCGCTCCAAAGGCAGCCGACTTTCGCAGGCCGCACGCGTGTCGTAGTATCGGTTCCCAATCGATTCGGATCCACACCATGAATGCAGAAAGCGGCGAACAGCAGCCAGGGTCCTAAACCCCGCCCCTCCTCCGTTCGACGAGATCTGCAATCTCCGGCCAGACATCCGCGGTCACCGGGTTCCACTGATTTCGGGTTTTCAACGCGCCCAAATCGTTCGATACTCGAAATACGTATGCTCAGCCTTGGGTGATTCGGAAGGGTCGAGGTGACGAGATGAGGTTTGTTCACTGCTTCTGGATGGCGGCGATTATGTGGTCGAAAGTCTCGGTGCTGGCGCAGAGCGTTGATCCGGCAGCTTGGACGATGCTTGCGCCGATGCCTTTGGCGCGGCAGGAAATTTCGAGCGCGGCGCTGGACGGGAAGATTTACGTTATTGCAGGATTTAACAACAGTGGAGCTTCGACCTCGGATGTCCAGGTCTACGACCCGAAAACCAACAGCTGGAGCCCCGCCACATCGCTACCCATTGTCAACAATCACAACGCCGCAGCCGTGGCAGGCGGCCGCCTTTATAGCTTTGGTGGAGTTTCCAATCGGGCGTTTGTCTACAACCCTGAGACGAACTCATGGTCCGAAGTTGCGTCCATGCGCTTCGAACATGGAAATACAGCAGCAGTCGCCGTCATCGACAACCGGATCTATGTGGCTGGAGGGACAGGATCCGGAATGACTGGCAATGAATTGGAGGTCTATGACCCCGTCGCGAATACCTGGACTGTGCTCGCTTCAATGGCAGTTCCCCGCAATCATTGTGCCGGCGGGGCTATCAACGGCAGGTTCTATGTCGCGGCTGGACGCGGCGGCGCCAGCGCCGCTGATGCCCTGGAGGTTTATGATCCGCTCACCAATAGTTGGGCGCGGTTGCCTTCCATGCCGACGGGAAGGTCCGGCGTCGGAGCGGCAGTAGTGAACGGCGAATTGTACGTCTTTGGTGGCGAGATCCCACGCCTGTTCGGGGAAGTGGAAGCCTACAATCCGCTGCAAAACCGCTGGCGCCAGCTTGCGACTATGCCGACACCCCGTCACGGACTCTTCGCCGCCGTCATTGACAATGTCATCTATCTGGCTGGAGGCGCCATTCAGCAGGGTCTGGGCGCCACCACAGCCAACGAGGCTTACACCGTCAATGCTCAGTACACTCGAATCGTGCCAATCGTTCTGGACGTGAGGACCGGCACAGCCCACTTCACCACGGAGATGACCCTGACCAATGCTGGCGCTTCGCCGGTGAATCTGTCTCTTCGTTACACGGCCTCCCTAGGGGAGCGATTGGGCTCCGGAACAGTTACCGACAGCCTGGCAGGCGGCGAGCAGAAGGTGATTCCCGACGTCCTCTCTTATCTTCGCGACAAGGGGCTGGCGTTGCCCGCGTCCAGCTCCGCTCCTCAGCAGGGAGGCGTCTTGGCTGTTACGTATTCCGGCGCGACTTCGGAAGCCGCCCTTGGAGTCCTCGCTCGAACCACTGCCGCCACCGCGGCTCCTCACCCTGAAGGCGCAGCAGGTTTGGCTTACGTAGGGTTGCCTTCATGGAACGCCTTTACCCAGACGGCTAACATTTACGGACTGAGAGCAACGGGTCAGGATCGTTCCAACCTGGCGATCTATAACCCGGCCACTGACCCAGTCACGGTCAGGATCGTGGCTTTTTCTGGAGCTGGAGATGGCGCCTCGTCAGTCGTGAGCGCCGCTGAGACTCTTCCCGGTTTAGGATGGCGCCAGTACAACAACATCCTGGCGGCTGCCGGGATTGCGGAGGGTTGGGTAACGGTGGAACGAACTTCTGACAGTGGCGCATTCGGGGTTTACGGTGTGGTGAACGACAACGACACAAATGACGGATCGTTTCTTTGGCCCGCAGCGGGTCTTGCCAATCGGCTGACTGTCCCGGCTCTGGTCGAAAACACGGGATTCCGCAGTGAATTGATCCTGAGCAATCGTGGCAACAGCGCCGCTTCCTTTCGCCTCGACTACCGCGAGTCCTCTGCGCCTGAGCTCGGCGCAGGCGGAACCGTCATCGTGCCCCTGGGCCGGCGTCAGCAACGAATCATCCCTGAAGCTATCGACTTCTTGCGGCAGCAGGGCGCTGCCATTGGGCCCAGAGGAATGGCTGGCTACACCGGTTCTTTGCAGGTGACTGTTGAAGGGACGAATTCAGCCGATATCTTCGCCGGCGCCCGAGCCCTGGCACCGAGCCCGGCCGGTGGGCAGTTCGGCGTCTTTACTCCGGCTGTGTTCGCGGGCCAAGAAGCGTTCGCCAGGGCTTCCCTGTTCGGACTGCGATCCGATGCGAATCATCGGACGAATGTGTCTCTGCTAAACACCGGGGCGCTGAGCGGCAGCACTATTACACTCGAAGTGCAGTTCTTTGACGCTGACCAGCGAGGCAACGCCATAGGCCCGCTGACCTCCGTGACGCTGGGCCCAGGGCAGTGGACTCAGCTTCTGAACCCTTTGGCCGAGCGAGGCGCTCGGAATGGATGGGCCACAATTGTGCGGAGGGCTGGGTCCTCTCCGTGGGTCGCATACGGGGTGATCAATGATGGAGGAGCGCCTGGTCAGCGCACGGGTGACGGTGCCTTCTTTCTCGCGACGGCGCCCTGAGGTGTCCAATTGCCCCAGAACAGTCAGCCAGGGTTACACTCGGGGTTCAGTCTGCGTATGCCAATTCGCCAAGCCCAGCCTGCCAGACAAAAGCCGTCGAACCGAAGTGGATAGGTTTTGGATACTTTTGTTCCACTTGTTCTCTCGTAGCAAGGTCACCCAAGCCACGAGCATCTCCGTCTAAATTCTTACGTCTTGCCTAGAGCATCCCGATGTGCCCATATCTTTTCGAAAGCCTGGGCATATTGATCGATTAAATCTGGCGCGGACTCCGTAAAAAGAGGCAGCCGCACGCTGGATTTGTTCACCTGCTTGCAACCAGGCAGGCTAGCGGGTATCTGTGGCGGATGATGCCACCACTTGGCTTCGCGATAGAGATGGTATTGATGCTGTTCGTCATACGGAACGCCGCTGGGGCGCACACCTTCGGCTTTCAGGGCTTTCAGCAGCCTTTCTTTAGAAAAACCGGCTTTGGCTTCGTCAAAGAAAAGCAGATTTGCTGCCCAGTGGACCCGTCGCATCTCTGGCGTTGCCTGTTGCTCCGACAATCCAGGCAGTTGTGTGAGGCGGTCATTCAACTTGCGCACTTGGGCCGCGACTAGAGCATTTCGTTGGTCAAGCCCCTTGAGCTGGGTGCGGGCCAACGCCGCCGCGATCGGATGAATGCGGAACTTGGAGCCGAATCCCGTGCCCTGGTACCCTCGATAGCGGCTGCCCGCAGGGAACTGGCCTGGCAGATCGTAGTTGCCGAAGGTAGTGGCTCGCTCGAAATACTCGGGAGTCTCATAGACCCCCATGCCACCCTCAACAGCCGGAAGTACCTTACTTGCCTGGAAGCTGAAAACACCTATGGCGCCCCAGCTACCCATCTGTTTACCGCGCAGCATGGCCCCCTGCGCCTGTGCTGCATCTTCGAGCACGATCAACCCGTGTTTCCTGCCAAAGTCACAGATCTGGTCCATCTCGCAGGGAAGCCCCCAGGCATGCATCACCACGAGAGCGCGACATTGCCGGGTTAGGTGACGCTCAGCAGAGGCCAGATCGAAGCAGGCCGTGCGGGGATTGATATCCACAAATACCGGCACGTAGCCGAAAAGCCACATGGGCGCCACCGTGGCCCAAGCGGTGTAGGAGGGCACGAGGATCTCGCTGCCCTTTGGCAGATCGAGCGCGAAGAACATGGATACAAGCGCGCTCGTCCCATTGCAGTGCGCCTTGACATGCTTGACTCCGAGATACTCCCTCGTGGCTTGTTCGAGTTGAGGGATCTCGTCGTAGAAACGGTTGTTGTCGAGCAGCTCTAAGATTCGACGCTTTTCCTCCTCTCCGTAGCGCGGCCATTTGATGGCAGCCAGATGGCGGTCATCGGGTAACGTGACGGCCTTGATCCCTCCATCGACAGCAAGGGATTCAACCCTGCGCAGCCGTGCGGCTGCATTCTTTGCAGCTACTGCAGCTGCGGCAGCGACGGCGCTTCGAACGAAGTCTCTTCTAGAGATTCGCATGGCACGCTCCTCACAAAATGTAAACCTCTGTGCCGATACACGGCTCGTGCTTCTGGCTTGGTCGCTCAGCCGGGCCGTGTTGGAAGCGAGTCCCGGGATGTTCGGTGACCGGCCAGAGCCTGATGGCTCCAAGGGTCGGTGAGTTTAATTACAATCACGCACGGACGAATGAGAGCTAGTCATCGAGAACCAAGCATGAAGGAACTAAGAATCTAACGGATGGTAACACGGCCGACCTCTACCGCCACCAAGGCGCATTTCAAATCATACTGACACTTCGGCATGCTTAGGCGCGCTTCCCGGACAAACGGTCGCACGCCTGCTGGCTTGAACCCTCGCTGCTCCTCAGATAGAGTTGAATACACGCAGAAAGCCTGAAACGCAGCTTGAGATGCGGATCGCGCAGTTGTTCTTACGCAGAAGGGCCCGGGCAGAGTAGTCTGTTGACCGGCGCTTGACGAAGGCCCGGTGTCTCACAGGAGGAGAGGCGATGTCCCACTACCCAGGCACAGAACGGGAAAGACGTATCCCATGGAAGGCTTTGCAGACGACGGTTTCCGGGATTTTTCGAGCCTGTAAGATGTCTGGAGAGGACGCTGGACTGCTGGCTGCAACGCTCGTTCAGGCCGATCTCCGTGGGTGCCACTCGCATGGTGTTCTGCGCGTTCCGGAGTATGTGTTCAAATTAAGAGAAGGCGGTGTGGATCCGGCAGCCAAACCTCGCGTAGTCCACGACGCGAAGGCAGCGTTGGTGGTCGATGGGAACAATAGTATGGGCCAGATCGGCAGCTGTTTCGCCATGCGCCAAGCGATTTGCCGGGCCCGTGAGTACAGCCTGGCATTCGCGGCGGTGCGAGGCAGCAACCACTGCGGAGCAATGGCGTACTACGCGATGCTCGCGTTGCCGGAAGACATGATAGGCATTGCCGCCACCAATGCCTTGCCGACGATGGCCCCATGGGGAGGCGTGGACAAGGTTCTCGGCATCAATCCGTTGGCTGTCGCGATTCCTGCTGGTGAGGAAGACCCCATCGTATTGGATGCTGCCTTCAGCGGTTCTTCGCACGGGAAGATTCGTGTCTATCAGCAGAAGGGGGAACCCATTCCTCCAGACTGGGCTTTCGACGCCGATGGGCATCCCACAACCGATCCGGCGGCGGCAATCAATGGCTTGCTGCAGCCGATTGGCGGATACAAAGGCACTGGCCTGGCTCTGGTGATGGGCGTTCTTTCGACGTTGTTATCCGGCGCCAGTTATGGAACTGAACTGGGCAATATGGTGGACGGGCCACAGGCGGGGAAAGACGGCCATTTCTATCTTGCCGTCAAGGTATCGGCGTTTGTTGACTTGCCTGAATTCAAAGCCCGCGTGGATACCATCGTTCGCCAAATTCGGAATGGGCGGAAAGCCTCCAACGCGTCACGCATCTACGCTCCGGGAGAACTCGAGGCAGAAAACGACCGCCACTATCGCCGCGAAGGCATTCCGCTCAACGAGGCGACGCTCGCAGGTATCATCCGTTCGGCGGAAGAGATGGGAGTGGATGCCTCAGCAATCCGAGGCGGATCGCCCGTGGAGACTATCTATTGAGAACTACAGAATTGAGTGACGGCACCCTTTGTCTCTCGAAGCGCGCGATAGATTCGATTCCCCTCGCCCCAGCGTGGGAGAGGGGTTAGGGGTGAGGGGGCGAGCACACTGCTGGAGCTCGTCACAATTCTTAGGATCCCGATCCACAGGGGTCCCAGGGTCAACAGTTATCTTTCCTTCCGAGCATGGAGCGTGGGAGCCGCTGTCCCCAGCGGCGATCTCAGGTCGTCGGCTGCTAATGAGCAATCGCGTCGGGCGTTCGCAGCGGCTTCCACGCTTCACAATGGAGTGTGATCCGTGAAGAGTCCCCGAATTCTGATGCCGGTTGTGTTGGCGCTCTGTCTTTCCGGCTTGCTGGCTTTGACGCAGGATGAAGAGCTCTTTGAACTGGTGAAGGTGAAGGACGGGATCTATGCTGCCTTGGCAAAGCCCCAGTACAAGCTCAACTGCAATGCCGCCGTCATCATTAATGAAGACGATGTGCTCATCGTCGATTCGCATTCCAAGCCTTCAGCAGCTAAAGCACTGCTCAAGCAGATTGGCAAGATCACTCAAAACCCAGTGCGTTATGTCGTGAACACGCACTTTCACTACGATCACGCCCGCGGCAATCAAGCCTACTTCTCCGGATTTCCTCACGAGGTGACGTTGATTTCCTCTGAGCAGACACGAAAGGATCTGATCGGAATCGAAACGTCGCGGCTGGAAAAGGAAGTATCCGACCTGCCTGGAATTATCGCCAAGTTAGAGCAGGACTTCGAGAGAGAATCCGACAGCAAGAAGAAAGAGCAACTAGCAGCCTCGCTTGCCCAAGTGAGGACCTACCAGCAGGAGCTGAAGTCGGTAAAGCTTGTGCTTCCGGGCGTGACGTTCGACCGGTCGATGATTCTGCACAAGAAGAACCGCGAGATCATGTTGTTGTTTTTGGGCCGAGGCCACACGGGCGGTGACATCGTCGTGTACCTTTCCCGAGAGAACGTGCTCGCCACAGGCGACCTGGTTACAGCCTGGGTGCCGGGAATGAACGATGGCTATCCCAATGAATGGATTGCAACACTCGGCGAAATCTCCAAGCTGAACGTCGAGAGCGTGATCGTAGGGCATGGAGCAGTTTCAGGCAAACGCGTGATTGAGGTGCAGCAGAAGTTTCTCAACGAGTTTATCAATGCTGTAAAAATCGAGGTCAAGAAAGGATCGACCTTGGAGGAAGTTCAGAAGTCCGTTGTGGCTCAACTGGCTCCCAAATATGCTTCAGAATTCCCGCCGCAGGATCTCGAACCGCGAATTGGCGGAAACGTCCCCAAGGTTTACGCAGACGTCAAAGCAGGGCTGTACTGAGATCTGAACCTGGAGCTTGGCAGCCAGCAGAACATGGTAGGGTGCGTTGCGCTTTCCAACGCACCGCAGGGATCAGTTGGAGACGGTGCGTCAAAAGTGCGACGCATTCCACGTACTCTATCTGAATCTTGCGCGTCAATCGCAGCTGTCTCCGAGGACCACAAGGGAATCGAATCCCCTCCTGGGTGGGGAGCTGTGAAAAAATTGAAATTGATTCCTTCCGGAAAGAAGCGTGCGCGGGGGGACAGTGGTCCCACGCACCCGCTCCACCGGTGGAACGCGCGCTCCGCGCGCGTTTTCGGTCGTCGATTCTGAATGTGATGGGTCGGCATTGTCGTGATTCAATTCTTACACAGCTCCAAGCAGGAGCCGAAGGCTTCGGGGTGGGTGTCGACCAGGAAGAACCCACGCCGGCGCTACACGACCGGTGCCGTTGCGCGACCACTGCCGTTGCGCAACCGCTGTCGCTACGCGACCGCCGTCGCAAATGAACCTTCCTCCTGATCACCCACTGCCAGATTCAGAACACCAACCGGATCCCGAACTGAATGTCTCGAGGATCAGTGGCGGTGGAAATGCGACCCACCGTGGCAGGAACACTGATATTGCTCGCCGGAATGCCGAAGTTCGGATGGTTGAGGACGTTGAAAAACTCCGCACGGAATTCCAGCCGGAGCCTTTCCGTCAGTTGGGTATTTTTGAACACAGCCGCATCCCAGCCAAAGAAGCTGGGACCAAAGAGCATGTTTCGAGCCGAGTTCCCGTAGAGGAATGGGGCCGGAACGGCGAAGGCAGCTGGATTGAACCACCCTTGGGTCGACGGACTGCTGACCTTTGGGTCGCCAACGATATCGGCTCTGCTGCTAGGCCATCCCAACACGGTACTCGTGAACGTCACCGAGTAAGGCTCGCCGCTACCGATCGTCGAAATCCCCGCGATCTGCCAGCCGCTCACCAGGGCACCCACAACACCTGAAGCAGAAGACCCAAAGCGTTTGCCACGACCGAAGGGCAGGTCGTAAATATAGTTGATGGCTGCAAAATGCTGCCGGATGGTATCGAGGTTGCCACGGTCCAAGCGAGTGTTCCGGTTGTCCATCGGCGGCAGGACATGGATCTGCTCGCCGAGCGCCTTCGTGAACTGGTATTCGAACTGGAAGGCGAATCCCGCCGAGAAGCGGCGCACCGCACCTAATTGAAGCTGATGGGTGATCGCGTCCCTTCCGGATTCATAGTAGGTAATTGGCCCGAACGGCTGATAAGGACGGCGCGGTTGTACCGCGCCGAGCGCCGGCGCAGGGTCGTTCAGGTTGAACAAACGCTCCAAATGAGTGCCCTTGTTGCCCACATAAGAGGCCCGCACCGCAGTGTTCGGGAGAATCTCATGCTCCAAGGTGAGATTCCACTGCTGGTGATATGGATTGCGGCGATCCGATGAAATCGCATTGAGGCCCGGACTCGCTGGGATATTCCCCGAGCCCGGAAAGGCTCTCTCAAAAGTCAGGGAGGGGACCGTGCCCGCCGCTGGCTCAAAGGTTTCCGCCACCAGGAATGGCGGATTCAATGCCACCTGAAAATTCCCGCTATATCCGCCAATCACGTTGTAGAAAATCCCATAGCTGCCGCGGACCACAAACCGCGTGGTGCCGAACGGACGGAAGGCGAAGCCTAACCGCGGAGCAAAGTTGTTTCGGTCCTTATTGAGATAGTTATCGGGATCCAGACCAACGCTCTGGCCGTCCACGATGGGCAACGTCGAAAGCAGTCGTGGATCACCTGTGCCCTGCAACAGGACAACCTTTCCCAAATTGGGGTAGAAGTTCGCCATGTCTCCCCGGCCATTCACAAACAGCCCTGCATATTCGTAGCGCAGCCCCACGTTCAAAGTCAGGTTGGGCGTGGCATTCCAGTCGTCCTGGATAAAGGCCGCGTAACGGCTGTTCTGCGGCTCAGCTTCCACATTCTTGCTGACCCGGCCGGTCCCGGATGTAGTGCCAAGCAGGAAATCGGCAAAAGGGTGACCTGTATAGCGTCCGTCAAAATTAAACGTGCCGCGAATCGGAGGAGGGTTTTGAAAATTGAATGAAGACGCTCGCTGAAAATCAAAGCCCGCTTTGATGCTGTGGGAGCGCCGCGTCCAGCTCAAAGTGTCCGCCGCCTCCCAACTGCGCTGCCGGTCTCCGGATCCCGGCTGGTCGAAGAAGCCGCGAAAGCCCGTGATGTTGACCGTCGGTAGTCCTCCCAGCTCGGAAACAGGCGAGATCAGACCGGGGATAAGCTTGCTGGGGTCAAAGTCGAAGTTTTGAGGCTGCCGGTAATAGTTGGTATGGACGAAGCCGAAGCGCGCTTCGTTGATCATGGTCGGCGATATGGTTCGTGTGTACGATCCCAGCACGTTGCGAGTGGCCGTCCCAAATCCTCCCCAGTTACCGAATTTGTCCGTGCCGGTGCCGACACCGGAAATGAAAGGCCCGTTATCCGCACGGTAGAACCGGCCGGTGACTTTATCGTTCGACGTCAGTTGTGCATCGATCCGCACCGAGTAGCGGTCGTAGCTTTCACGCGTCGGCACGTTCACCGTAAAATTGTTTCCGAGGCCGGCGGCACCTGTTCCCGGGCCGTTTGGATCCGACGTGAATTTCAGCAGCTCGCGAGACACTGCGCTGATGCGGTCGGTTGGGATGCGATTGCCGGCAAATGGCTGCCCCGTGAATGGGTCGCGAATCGGGGCCAGGCCGCTGAAGTCGCCCGCCTTGAGTGCAACCGTGGGCATGGCGTGGACAGTGGTTGTCGAGACATTCCTACGCAACCCTTCAAAGTTTCCGAAGTAGAACAGCTTGTTGCGAATAATGGGCCCTCCCACCGAGCCGCCAAACTCATTCCTGTTAAAGGTAGGTTTGGGCAAGTGGGTGGCAAAGACATGCTTGGCGGAAAGAGCCCGGTTGCGATTGAACGCAAACAGGCTGCCATGAACGTCATTTGTGCCTGTCTTGCTGACCACCACAACCTGGGAGCCACCTCGGCCATACTCCGCCGCGGCGCCATTGGCGATCACTTTGAATTCTCCAATGGACTCCAAGGAAGGGGCCAAAGGCAGAATTCTTTCATTCCCTACGTCGATATTCGTCACTCCATCGACGGTCATGTTGGCAGCCCCAAACCATGCGCCGCCAGCCACCATGGGATTGATCGTAGCCTTCTGAACTCCTGGCGCCAAAATCATCAGGCCCAAAATGCCGGATCTCCCGTTAAGAGGCAGAGCGTTAATCTGCTTGCCATCCACGACACTGCCCACGGAAGAGGTCTCAGATTGAACCACCGGCAAGCCGGCCTCGACTTCTATTTGCGTGGCAATCTCGCCTACATCGAGCTTCATGTCCACACGCACCGTCTGGTCTACAAACACGTTGACGTTGCGAACGACACCGGTCTTGAAACCCTGGGCAGTGATACTGACTCTGTAGATTCCGGGTTCAACGTTGGTAAAGGTGTAGTCGCCGGTGTCAGCAGTGGTCTCGGTAGAGATGCCTGTGTTCTCATTCAGCAGGACCACCTTGGCACCGTGTACCACCGCGGCAGACGGATCGGTAACTCGCCCGACAATCACGCCACGGGTTGCCTGGCTCCAAAGCGTTCCGGTCAGCAGTAAGAAAACCCACGCCCAGAGTGCCGTTGTCGAATGGATCTTTTCGCGTCGCATTTTTTCTCCTCAAGTACTCATTCCACTGGCATGCAGTGTTCACGTTTCGAGGGTGGTTCGGACCAACATGTTGGGCCACAAGTCGAGCCAGCGAATCGCTTACTGCCCGCTTGAAACCTCAGCACCTGCAAGTCATGAGTCATGATGGACCACAACGAAATAGGAACTAGGATTGTTGCAATTATTATAGCGCACAAACACACACCCGGAAGCGTAATCGGGCTTGTGTACGGCACCCTTCAAATCGGGCAGTTGCTTCGTCTTTCGCGGCAAACATTTAACTCAAGAGGGGCTCGGAGGAACCTGCGGGTCGAGGAGCCGTAGCTTCCCGCATTTGTGGCGGCGGAGGCATCTCGGCTCATTTTGGTGCCAGCTCGGGATGCTGCTTTGCCCATGCAAGGTAGTCCTCCACGGTGTAGAAAGTCTGGTGGCTATAGAGCCTGCCCTTGTCTTCCACCGGAAACGTCCAGTCGTTTTTCCAGGAGTCACCGGTTTCTTTCATCCACACGGTCAGTTTCTTCTCCATTTCTTTGCGAATAGAGAGAAGTGCAGGATCTTTGCTAAGGTTCTTTAATTCGTAAGGATCCTTTTCCAAGTCGAAAAGCACCCAGGGCTGCGACTGATAACGGGCGTACATATACCGCTCAGTGCGCACGCCACGCCAGCCTGCTTTGACACCCCCGGCCTCAAACGGACCGAAAATCTGAAAGAAAACAGACGGCGGGCCTTCATGGGTTTTGCCCAGGAGCACGGGAGACAGGTCTGTTCCCTGCATTTCGGAAGGGCGCTTGAGTCCGCAAAGCGAGAGCAAAGTTGGAGCAAAATCCACGTGACTCAGCAACGCATCCGTCGGCTCGTCGGCGGGAATGCGCCGCGGGTAGCGGAAGATCCCTGGCACACGAATCGACTCCTCCCACGGCTTGCGCTTCAGGCGGAGACCGTGAGAGCCCAACATATCCCCATGATCGGAGGAAAACAGAACGATCGTGTCATCGGCCATGCCCAGCTCTTCCAGAACCTTGAGGATGCGACCCACCTGTTCGTCCACCGCTGTGATCATGGCGTAATAGGCTGCAATCTCTCTTCGGCCAGGAGTCCTTGGATAGGGGCTGGCTTCAGTATCAGATAACTGATCAGGCTGGAAGTTTGGCCGTAGAGTAAGCTTCACCGGATCGTACATCGCCATGTATTGCTCGGGCGCCCGGTAGGGATCGTGGGGCGGACCCATCTGGAGGGTGAGGAAAAACGGTCGGCCATCCTTTTGGCTTGCTCGCAGGAACTCGATCCCGAGGTCAGTCCAAACTTCGGGCTCAAATGTCTTGATCGGAATGGGTTGCTCGGAATCTCGAAAATACTGGCTGTCGAAGTGATTGTGGTTCACTTCGTTCGCAGCCCAAAACTCAAATCCCTGGCGGCGTGGCCCCGGAGGAACCCAGCCAGGCATTCTCGGTCCTCCGTCCAGATGCCACTTTCCGATAAAGCCTGTACGATACCCGGCGTCACGTAGAATTTCGGCGAGCGTGATCTCTGACTCGCGCAGGCGCAGATCGTTGGCGGTCATCCCGTTGGCATGTGCATATTTGCCTGTCAGGATGACAGCGCGAGCCGGACAGCAAACCGGAGTGTTGGCAAACGTGTTGCGAAACAGCATTCCTTCCGAAGCGAGTCTATCCAGGTTGGGCGACTTGACGTTCGGGTCTCCCATGCAGCCCATGGCCTGACCGCGCATCTGGTCGGGGAACAAAAACAGGATGTTGGGGCTCCTGGCAGCAGGCCTTCCAACAGCTTGGCCGGCAAATCCAACACCCGAGCAGAGCATCGACAGAACCAACGTCCCAACGGCGCTAGAGCGCGTCCACACCATTTCTGTCTCCATAGCGATTCCGCTCCGTTTTTTCGACGAGGGTTGCCCCAGTTTCGCTGCAGTCTCTGGAGCCGATTCCCATTCTTGCCCGACAACTCGATCTCCCGCAAGCCTTCGAATTCATTCGGAGCACGACACCGTGCTACGCGGCTAATCATTGCCAGTCTGAACCACTGCCGTGCGCGCGCCGACAAATGCGGAAACGACGCATCGAATCTGGTCAGACACGATTTTGTGAATTGAACGTTTGGAGTGAAGAAACGGTAATACTCACGGTGACCCGGTGAAGCGGACGATGTGCACGCAAGGATCGCAAACACCCGTCAACGAGGCCTTTGAACCTTCGCAGTTTCACAGCCTGTTCAATCTGACTTGCATGACCAAACTTCAGGAACCTTGGCGAGTCCGAGTACCGTGCATCGTAATTCCCTTGTACGACAGCACGAAGCGCTTTGCGACGCCGTCTTCGAGTGCGAACCTCAGCGAGATTTCCGAGTCGGATTCGACATGGAACACATTCTTCCCCTGATTGAGGAGTACGTACCTCCCCTCAACACCCGGGACCGCGAGGTCGACCTCCAGCCTCCCGTTGGCGGGCTTTATCTCCACTTCCCCGGGTTTAACCTCATAGACTCCGGAGTACTGTTTCAGCTCCTCGGGTGCGAGCAGGAGATCCTTGACCGTCCGATTGCCCAATCCCAGCATCAGCCGGGCTATGTCGCTCTCCATATTCGCGACCTTGGCGCCCTCGGTATTGCTCAGCACGACGATCGTCACGTCGTCGTCGTAGTAGTAGGAGATCTGTCCCGCAAAGCCGAGCGTGCCGCCCACGTGATTGATACGGTGATGCTGTTCCAGGTAACTTACTGCCAGGCCGAAGCCGTACTCCACGCTACTGCCGTTTGCAAGCGTTCCGGGCTGGATCATGCGCGCGTAGGACTCGGGACTCACCACGCCGCCGTGCCCGAGCGCGTGCATCCAGCGCACTAGGTCTTGTGCGCTGGAGCAGACGGCCCCGGCCGCATAGGCCTGCGACTGACTTACATAGTCGGCGTTGACAAAGTTTCGTTCGGCCACCTTGTAACCTCTCGCTCGGTGACGCACCAGCGCGCGGTCGTCGGAGTAGCTGGTCGATGAAAGCTGGAGCGGAACGAACAGATTTTCATTTAGATAGCCTCCGTACGGCTTCCCGGTGACTCGCTCGATGAGGAAGCCCAGAACGATGTAGCCGGAGTTGCTGTAGGAAAACGCAGTACCCGGCGGGAAGTCGAAGGGTTCATTCCTGAACACATCTACCATCTCCTCGGGCGTCTTCTCGACGGCCATTGTCCGCCACCAGGAGGGCATTGCGGTGAAGTTCTTGATCCCTGATGTGTGGTTTAGGATCGAGCGGACGGTGACGCTCTGTCCGTGAGTAGGGTAATCCGGAATGTAGTCAGTAATGGGTCTATCGAGCGCCAGCGCTCCTTTCTCGACGAGCTGCATCACCGCGGCGGCCGTGAACTGCTTTGTGATAGATCCGACGTGGTAGATCGTCTTGTCGCTTGCCGGTATCCCGTTCTCAAGGTCGGCATAACCGTAGCCCTTGAGGTGGACGAGCCTGCCGCTGCGGGCAACAGCCACGGAGAGACCAGCGATGGGTCCTTCCTCCATGGCTTTCTCCACGAGAGCATCGATCTCATGCTCAAGACCGGCGCGTCTCTCCGAGAGGGTCCACCAGGCGCCTAGAAAAACCGCGATGAATATCGCGCACGGAATGAGCAAGCGCTGCGTTGGAAGAAACCGCGAACGGTACATTCTCCGCCTCCTTTGCAATTCTTACGCCCGCGGGCCTGAACGGCACGACCGGGACGCGCACCGTGTTGGAACTCAAGAGCGCGAAAACGCCACGACTCTGGGAGATTCTGCAAGAAAACTCGAAGTCATGGAGGTTAAGGCCCCCGATGTCGCCGTCTGAGCTGCAGACACGGAGTGGGCTTATTCCTATTTCATATCGGCGAGTTTTCCCAGATCTCCATTTGCAAATTCCTGTTCCAAGAAGTCCGCTTTCGAGGGAAACGGGGGCTGCACAGGTGAACGAGACAATAACAGCACATAGGCAAGCCAATACCGTGAATTGCAAACGACCGTTGTCAAGCACTGCATGGTCGCTGTTCATTGCGCGGACATTCACTGTTTCTTGCGTAACGCAAGCTCAATGACGGCATGAAAAACAGCCTCAGCAGAGTGGAGGGTGAAAAGCCCTCCGGGAATCGCTGGGGCGATTGACTGTATAGAAGGAACGCGTCAGGGAGGGGTTACCACTGGGGGTTACCGCGCCACAAAGAAAGAACCAATAGATCTCGTGGTAGAATCATCCCGCAATCAAGGACTGTTAGCGCTCCAGAAAGGAGCAAAGGCAATGGGACAGGAACCAGACAATAAGCAGACAGGTAGCACCTCAAACAACGGCATCGTTATGGGCGCTGGTTTCGGCATCGTCTTCGGCCCACTCTTGGGAGATGGGGCGGCGTTCGGCATCATCCTCGGTGCGCTCATCGGACTCGCCCTGGGCGCTGCAATCCCGCTGCAAGGCTCCAAACAGTAAGGCTTCCCCCCAACAACACCCCTCCTCTAGCCGCATTAGAAGCCCCCAGGATCAATGAACTCCACCGCAAGGCCACAATCCCTTCTTCCTTTCTCGTTTGCGTAATAGCGGCGTCCTAATGCGGTCGCAGCCGGTTCAGTTTGAAGTCGATTGGTGAATCTGTCACTGGGTGGGGGGCAAGCTCATCCGTTGGCTGGCCCAATTGTCCAAGTCATCTTTGTGATCGGTATCGACCTTCTGAAGAGCCACCCTATCTCCGGCTCCGCCACCAAGGCTAAGGAACTTGCCCGGCGTCGCCACGGCGATAACGCTTGATAGTTTCACGGCGGCTGCGCCACGATTGACCTTGAACCCACAAACCTTTGGGAGCGCCGGCTCTGGCAGGCGAAAGACATCGAACCGGAACAGGCCGAAATCGGAAAGTGTCACCTCGTTTTCGCAGGTCGCATGGGTGCCCATTTCGCCAGTTGTCACGACGGTCGAACCATCAAGCACTTCAAAACGACTGAAGTTATAGCCGCCGCTCGGGATTCGCTTGACCGCGGTCTTTTCACCCAAGAAAAGAGAGACGCCACCAGCGAAACGGATTTCAGCATGGCCAGCTTCTGTGCGCACGACAGAATTGGGATTCAGAATGTAAAGGGGAGTGCTCGATGGCTCCACACTCAGTTCGTTGAGGTAGACCTTGCCTTCGATGTGCGCGAGCAGCGCTGAACCAGGAACGACGGTTTGCGCGGAGGACATCACCCCTAATGTGAGGATTGTAATCGCCAACACCAGCACTCGTATGCTGATTGGATTCATAGACGCCTCCTACCACATAGCGTCGCAATGGAAGAATAGGGAGTCAATGAACGGAGAGAGGAGAATTACAAAGGGCTCGACGACAGAAACTCTTTTGAAGGAACCCAGCCTACAGCAAACAGGTGTTTGTCGACAATGGAGATCCTGAGACGCACTTGAAGGTTTTCCCTGAGTCACGCAATCGGCTATGATTGCGCTCCTGCATTACCTCATCACGACTCCAAAACAGTAAGCATTCTCAAAACGAAGCATTCGGGATCGCTCATTTTTTTTCCGTGAGGGAGAGTACTCATGGCACACCTGCCGATCGTTCCGCCAGACCAAGCTTCACGAGAGGTGCAAGCCGTTTACCAGGAATTCCACCAGCGGATGTCCTTTCCTTCCCCGCCCAACTTCATCATGACACAAGGCCACTCTCCCGCCGTCGCGCGAGGAACATGGGAGTTGGTGCGCAATGTCCTCGTCAGCGGAGAGATCTCCCGTTGGATGAAAGAGATGATGTTTGTGGCGATTTCCAAAGACCGCGAGTGCCGGTACTGCGCTGCAGCGCACATCGCGTGCTGTCGGATGCTAGGGGCTGATCCCGAAGCCTTGGAACGACTCGTCCGTGACGTCCATTCCATCACGAATCTCAAGCTGCGCGACATGATTCTCTTCGCGATCAAGTGCTCCCGCGACCCACGAAGCCTTGAGGAAACAGATTTCGACAAGCTCCGTCAGCACGGCCTCAAACAATCAGAGATCGTCGAGATCATCGCGATGTCGGCTTTGGCCGTGTATGCCAACATCATTGCCGACGCCACCGCAATGGACGAAGACGAAATGTTCAACAAGATTTAACCCACGGACACGCAAGAGGAGATGGTGACACGATCGGCCATTCGAGGACGGCTGCTGGTTTTACTTATGCAAGTGAGTGCTTCGAACTCTATTGCTTCTGGGATGTATTCTTCACTATACTCGCGCGCTAGTGACTGTTGGTTCAGTTGGTCAGCACGAGTTACCACTGGTGGTTACCGCAAAAGGAATAGAAAGCGAAGATCATTTCACCCTCCTTTCAAGAAACTCGCCTTACAAGATGGGCCGCTAGCTCAATTGGCAGAGCAACTGACTCTTAATCAGTAGGTTCCCGGTTCGATTCCGGGGCGGCTCACCAACTAGTTCAATAAAAACAATAACTTATATGACTAATTGCTTCCTGACTTGTTGGCCACTTGCCCTTCAGTCACCAAATAGTAAGCAGATCGTCGAAGCCAAGGTCTCGCGACTCGAAAGGGCCGAAGCGGTCCTTTCTTGCATTGCCGGATCCAGTAGACTCGGCCGTTTCGGTGGATTTCAGTTGTCCTGTGATGATGGTTCCGCGTGCTATCGCGTTCTCAGTTCCTCGCCAAACCCATCGCTTTGATTTTGTTGGTCAGGCCTTCTTTCAATTCATCCAAGGTCGACCAAACAAGAAAGTTGAATTGCCGCGTGTCGAAGTGAAGATTCTTTAAATCGTCCTTGCGGCAACACCAGAAGACCTCACGGCCTAGACCTCGGGCAAAACCGGTTTCGAAATACACACCATTTCTCTGCAGGGTGAAATCGGCTACTACTAGTTCAGCATCCCGAAGTTCAGCAATGATTTTTTCATCGATGTTTCGGTTGTCGAGAATCTTGTCAACGCGCCTGGGATTGAGTCCACACGCAATTACAGCAGGTTCAATCGCCAAATTGTACGCATCGTTAAGAGTCGGGTCGAAAGACATGGCCACAAAGCACCTTCCAGGAATGCCCTTGTTGCCGCTAGCCTGAAGTCTTTCCCATCCCTTCGCCAAGATTTTTGCATGTACTGCCGGTCCTGGAGCCGCTTGTTGCGTCCAAAAACGTATTAGTCCGGTGTCCTGCAAATGTTCCAGCATGAACTGAAACTCACTAGAATTGGCAGCGTCGGTCAGGGGGTAGTCGAGTCTTCCATCTATCTCGATGAAATGCCCTGGAAAAGACGATCGATCGGAAACCAATCTTAGTAACTTCTCAATCTTAGTAGCCACTGGTATGGCCTGAATACCTTCAGCCCAAGCCGTCCAGTTCTCGCAAGTAAGCAATACCGGGACTGTGCCTCTGTGCTGCCTGATGTAAGCCGACAGGTAGGGTCTCAGCTTGTCAGATCGGTCGTCTTTCGTCTGAAAGCTGTGCATGAGAGTGGTCCCAACTATGAAATATCCCGGGCCACTGCAAACTTCACATGTCACTTTGTAGCCAGGCTGCGTTCGTTGGACGTCGGCTTCAGGCCTGCCACAGATCGGGCAATTTTGGGGCATGTTTCTGGCCTCCCTTGTTAAACAGACAGGCTGAAGCCCGCGACTTTGTGTAACGCTTCCTCATGCTTTAAGCATTCCGGGAAACTAGGCCCAGGCCGAATGGATAGCGGCTTGGGCTTGTTTTTTATTGGCTGCCAGACGAGCCCACGGCTCGCTCCTCAAGTGTTACTCTCCGCAGGCTCATTCCTAGAAGTTTTCTTACTAATGATCCCGTTTCCCTTTCCTTTGCGCCCTACCCATCTGGAGTTCTAAGTGCAGCTGCTGGGAGGCGACGCGAAATGGAAAATGATGAAGCTCTAATCCAACAAAAGGTGAGCGCAAGAGTTCGAAGCTTCGACCGTGTTGCGCAAGTTCCGCGCAACCATTGCGAAGTATGCTTTGGCTGCAAAGGCTCGGGCAAGTGCGACTGCCCTGTATGTAAGGGCACCTGCGGCGCCTGCAAGGGTACTGGTTATCTGTGTTGGATAGACCAATCCTGACGCTTTGGCGCGTCATTGGCGTGTCATCCTACGCAGCGCCTGCTCGCGAGCTGCTCAAACCATCGTCAGCGAGTCGGAAAATCGATCCTGCCTCATCCAGACGCGCTGGCAGCTTGTTCTAGAAACTCTTTACGCTTCTCCAACCCAAGCAATGCCGTAGCCAAGGTCCCGTGACACGAAAAGGCCGAAGCGGTCCTTGCTTGCAACCCTAATCCAGCAGACCCGGCCGTTTTCGGTAGACTTCGGTTGTCCTGGTGATGGTTCCGCGCCATATGTTTGTGTTAATCTTTTGTCTCGCTCCCACCGATCAGAAGTGGCACAACACAACGTAGAATCGGGTTCAGTAAAATGATTGACCTCCAAATCAACACACAACAGATTCCAGAACAGATTGAAGAATTGAAGACCGCGGCACTGATGCTTGCCATCTCCATTTTCGCCTTCCTAGCGCTGCTGGTCGTCGGGACCGTCCTGCTCACACGCTGGTGGATGTCGTAGAGACAGACGCTTGAAAATTGGCTGCCAGGGCGACTTCTGGGCTCAGCATGACGCACCGCACGCGACTTCCTCTCCCCACCACATGCGCCAGCCCGCCTCTCAAGAGCATCTCAGCTTCCCTCGCTTGGTAAATCGACACGCCCTCCGCGTCACAAACTCGAATCTTCAACTTGAATGTTTCGCGGGAAAGGAATACTACCCCGGTTCCTTTCCTCCCGCTCCCCCTTCCGTTTGAAGTGCCCTGCAACGATTGTTCTTCTGTGACGCAGAATTTTAATGATCCCGTTTTCCCTTCCTTTGCGCCCTAACCCAGTGAAGTCTTTCTAAACTTGGTCGCTGACTCTTGCCCACAGCTTGGGTTTTGGAGTCTTGGGGCGAGGAAATCTCTTTCGACACGTGGCCGAGTAAAGACTCTTTGGCTGGTCGCTGCTTTGGCTGGACCAGAAACCTCATAGGAGGAGGAACAATGAACTTATTAACGATGAACCAATCTGGTTGCTGGACATCCCTCAGTGTAGCCCGATGGAAAAAATTGCTCGCAATCTGCTTGGTCTTCTGCTGGCTGGGCTTTTCCTGGAAGGCGCATGCCGCCACTTTCACCACGTTCGACCTCACCGGGCTCCATCTTCACGTTCCATGGAGTATTAACCCGGCGGGGGCGATCACGGGAAACTACGTATGACGCGGGACTATATCTTCACGGCTTCCTGCGAGCTCCGGACGGCACCTTCACCACGTTCGACCTACCGGGCGCCGTCAGGACGTTTCCATGGAGTATTAACCCGGCGGGGGCGATCACGGGATACTACTTGACGGGAGCGGTGGATTTCCGGCTTCCTCAGAGGCCGCGTAAGTTCTCAACGGACTGTCAGCTCGCGAGGATCTCGGCGAAGAGTGAAGAGCCTCGACTGAAGGCGCGAAAGCTATCCAGACCGGATGCCCTTTTTAATAGGATTGACAGCAAGTGAAATAAAGGAACATGGTTTTGCCGTCGATAATTCAACGACACCCACCGTTTTGCTTGAACCATTGCCGTGCGTGGCGGTGAGTGATTGGGTCACCGTGAGTGCCTCACGGCGCACAGGTTACTAAACGAACAAACCGAACAAAGAGGAAACTGAATGGGAAATGACTCAGACCCAGAGCCGCAGATCGCCTCCCGTCGCTGGCACGAACGCGAAGTATCGCTCGGATCAATAGACACATGCGTAAGGAATGGGAGTACGCGGAAGGCCGTCGCAAGCGCGCGCCAAAACCCGAGAAGGATTTCGTCTATGTAATCTGCTCGGACGCCCGTTTCTACAAGATCGGCATAGCTCAGGACGTTCAATCCCGACTTGCTGATCTCCAAGTTGCATCACCACATAGGCTGGAACTCGTACGAGCCTTTGCAACCTCACATCCTCGCAGAGCGGAGACCTATTTGCATAAGCAGTTCGCTGAATTCCGCGTTCAGGGCGAATGGTTTGAGCTCCCCTCAGAGACACTTGCCTGGCTCGTCTCGATAGATAGTCTGGATGATCTACCTAGGATATAGGATACACGTTGATTTGCCAGAACAGGCGGCCATCAGGGCGATTCTCACGCCCTCCCTCTTCAGGCATCTATACTATGACCGCCGATTCACTATCGAAGAAATCGCCGACCGGTTTGGAACGTCAAGGCAGTTCATAGGGCGCCTCAGAGCGGACTACGGAATCGAGAGAGCCCCAAGGAAGAGTAACTGAAACGCGAGTGTGTTCATGACGAGTTTAGGCTTCGGCTGAGAATCATTAAGCACTGAGCATGATCACCCCGGTGTTCCCCAATCGTTCCCCTTTAGTTGCTGTCTTGAGCCTATTTCTGACTGCCCTCGATCCCCACATTTTAATCCTCATGATCCTTTCTCGGCTCCTTTTACGCCCTACGTGGTGAAGGCCCTCGCTTGTTCGTGGGCTTCCGGAGCAGCAAAAATACCCAGTGTGCAATGGCCACTGACAAAACAGGTGGTGTCGGATGAAGAAAACGATTAGCAAAGGTGATTGGCTGAATTGCCAGACAATGCCCATCAATGGGTTGGTTCCGGCTGCGTGGTACTTCGGCGGCTCCGAATGAAGCGGAACGTTTTCGGATGACGCAAGGGCAAGAAGTTGGCGCGCGCGCACGCGAGCTTTTTTCGAATGGAGTTTTCGTTTCAGGCCGCAGTGGGAAAACTGCAGTAGAGGCGACACAAGACCTTGTTGCCGAGTCTTCCCGTGAAACTCTTTTTGAGGCAGCTTTTCAGAGTGATCCATTCGTGGCCAAGGCGGATATTCTTCAGCGATTGAACGGGGCGTGGCAAGTTTTTGAGGTAAAATCGAGCTTCTCGGATACAAAGAATAAGGAACACATCGACGACCTCGCCTATACGGTTATGGTCCTCAGGCGAGCAGGCCTTCGAGATCGCCAAGTCAACACTTATCTTGCTATCACGAAAATTTCGCTTGGGTGATGATCCAGCCCGTCTATTTGAGTTCATCGACAGGACCGAAGAGGTAAACGCCCGAGTGACCGAAGTTGAAGATGCTGCCGATAGTATCGCCCAATCGCTCTTCAGCCATACTCAACCAGTTCCAGTACTAGTATCAGCGTGCCGCAGTTGCGACTTCTTTGGTAGCACGTATCTCGGTTCTGGCTTGGCGCACACTGTCTTGGAGATCCCCAAGCTTCACATTAGCAAGCTGAGGCGCCTGTCCTGCGCGGGCATTATTGACCTATCAAAAATCCCGAACGATTTGGATCTTAACGAGCGCCAGAATCGAGCGAAATCTGCTGCTCTTTCTGAAAAGGTAATTGTCGAGAAAGGCCTTAGCGCTGCCCTCGCAACCATTGAATGGCCTTGTCAATATCTGGACTTTGAAACGGTTGCTACGTTTTCCCCTATCTACAATGGCCACGGTTGCCACGAGCAAGTGATGACCCAGTTCAGCATCCACCATCGCGATAGCATGAATGCAGAGTGGAGCCACAGCGAGTATCTGGCTGATGCAGCTAAGGATTGTGAGAGAGAGCTTGCTGAAGGCTTGATTGAAAAGTTGCAAGACCGTGGATCAATCTTAGTGTATGGCAACTTTGAAGCGACCCGAATTAGAGGTTTAGCGGATAGATTTCCCGAATTAAAGGAACCCCTACTAGCCATCGTCGGCAGGCTTAGGACCTTTCTGCAATTATTGAGGACAATGTTTACCACCCGGATTTCAGAGGCAGCTTTTCAATCAAGAAGGTGCTTCCCGCTCTGGTATCAGACCTTTCGTATGAGGGTTGTGCAGTGGCAGATGGAGATGTCGCCATCACACGGTTTGCTCTCATGGCCAGGGGCAAAATCAACGGCCCTGCCGCAGAGGCTACCCGCGAGGCGCTTCTTCAGTATTGCAAGATGGACACGTTGGCGATGGTTCGGTTGCACGAAAAGCTCGAATCGTATGAGCAGGTGATGCAACTGTCGAAGGGTGATCAATAGGCACTGAGAATCCATAGGCAAGCTTGCATAGGTGAGGCAAGCCTTCAGCATGGATTGGTCGTTTCCGCAAAAGGCAAAGATCGGGGGCCCCGACGGCTGCTGCACCGACTTTGACCGATACCGAAGCACCCGGTCTGTGACTTCTTCCTTCCGCCAGCCTGCACCGCAAACTGGCTCTGCTACCCCCCTCGTCTTCGTCCTTCTCTTCTCCCTCGATGATATCGGCGATTGAGTCAACCTGATCCTGCAAGGTCTCGGTTTCCGCTTCGAGTTCTCTATTGCGGTCGAGCAGATCTTCTCTTGTCTTCTGTTTGGGCATGATGCCCCTCTGAATATTGTCGCCAGAAGCGAAATTCGAGCTTGCCTGAGCATACCTAAGCGGACTAGGCTATCGGCAATTCCTGACATACTTCCGAGTTCAGAAAGAGCGCACCGATGGAAGATCGCAAAGGAATCGATCCATCAGATGAAGAAGCCAGACTGCTTACGTCATGAGGCGTTCTTGGCTGAGGTTCTTCGGCTGCGTACGAAGCTGGACCAAAAACAGAAGGAAAAACTCTGGTGGCAGCGTTTCCTTGAGTCAAGCGGTGGGACTGCTTTAGTCACAGTTCTTCTAGGTGGTCTGTTAGGACAGCTCATCACGTCGTCAGTGCAGGTGAAGCAGCAAGAGAGAGAGTTCCAACAGGCTTGGATACCTTGACCGCAACAAAAGGTGATTCAAACTTCCAAAATCCCGACAATGCCAGTGGAACACATCGAACAACGACGGCTCATCGATGTTTGCTGGCGCGTTGGCTCTGGGATTGAAAGGCGTCGTGGCCAAGGACGCAAAGAGCCCCTACGTCGAGGGTCCGCGCGTAACCTGGCACTGGCAGAAGATCAAGAACCGAGACTATAAACGGAAGGAACCTGTAGAGTTTCACCTGCGAAAACCATCGTCGGATTTTTGATGAGGGTGGACACGGATTTCTCCTGGACAAGGGAACTTTCACCACCGATCGACGTGCCGGGGGTATCGCTACGGAGTTGTATGGAACGAATTAACTTTCCCAGGGATCAAAATTATCAAAATTCTCGCGGACAGATATTGGCTGGGCTGTGTGATGATGCAGCTCAAGCAGGCCAACAAGCAGGGTTGGCAATTGCAATTCTGGTCCTGTAAGCTGTCTGACTCTGCGAAGCATCTCTCCTGCGTTGAATGTGTCATTTTTGAGTTCAACGGCAAGAACAGACAACGAGCTCGCTATCGCGACTTTCGTTGCGCGCAGTCTCTGCCATTCCCGTTCCTTGTGCTGCCGACGGTAAAAGAAGGCTAACGCCAGGATAAAGACCGCGGTCGCAGCAGGACCCGGGAGAGACCAAAAGGAAATTCCTACGACTAAGCCCCACGCTGCTAGCCAGAAGGCGGATATGATCCAAACCGCGAAGAGTTTCCATAGGCTTGAAGAGCGGGCGAACCATCGGTCTGGTTGAAAGTTCTGTGAAGAAAAATCTCGTTAAGTACATCGACAACTGGTTCCAAGACGCGAGCGGAGATTTGGCCAGTTAGACATGAAGTCTGCAAACTCGGTGATTCCAGATAGTCCTTGGCAATCTGGACTATCTGTAACAAAAATGCATCGCGCCTTTTGTCCCACAATCTATCCGCCGCAGGTTGCTCAAACCGCCTAAAGAACCACCACCAGTCATTTACTAGGGCATCTTGCTTCCTTAGAGTCTGTATATCCTCCTTTGAGACAGTGTAAGAGAGGTCCGCAACCACCAAACGCCGAACCAGCTCTTCAAATCTGCCTTTCTTATCGAGGTTCGGATTTTCTCTGTACGTCTGAGTAAGCCATTGGAACATTAGCGCGGCGGCTTTCTCAAATTTACCCGAGTCAAGAAACTCCTGCGCTTCTTCGATGATTTTTTCTAACTGGGAGCCGTGCTGGCGCCTCTCTGCCTCAATACGATGCTCCTCAGGTCAGACACAGCCTTACGGATCTTGTCACTTTTGCTTTCCGCATTTTCTTTCAAAGTACGATCCAACCGAACCAGCAGCCGCTCGACTTTCGGAAAGAATCCCCAATCGTTGAGGAGTTTGACGATGCCCTTGTGCTCTAAGAACCTCTCAATAGACCTATCGAGTTTTTCATCAAATTCTTGCTGAGCGGTCTTCGTCATGGCTTACATGGCCGGTTGGAGGAATTGCTTAACGTTTCTCGGTTACAGGGGTCGTCACAAACTCGACGCGCATTTAAGGGCAGAGCAGCTCTTATCACAACGTTATTCTATTTCACCATAAGTCCGAACGGGAGCGTCCGGGAGGCTCGATCAAAAACCGTAACGCCGTCGCTCCTCTTCAGCCTGCTGTTCTCGCACCGCCGCAACGTATCTCTGTGTGCTGTAAAGCCTACCTTCCTGCCTTTCTTTGACGACGGCAACACGCTGCTTCAGTACTGCGACCTCGGCTTTTCGTGCGATGGTCTCCTGGCGATTTCGCTCGCGCAGACGCTCGTCATAGTTATCTGGCCGACGAATTATCGGATCCTCGTACATCTGAAACTCAAAATCGGTAAGAGGCTCAATCGTTGCTGGTTTCACGAACCCATAGCGGCTGTCGAGTTTTTCAACGTTTTGCCGTGGTGTGCGCCCGAGTGTCTGTCCGAGTAATGCTTGAGGGTGTAACGATGACTCGCGGACTTTAAGGTTGTTGCGGCTGGTGTGAAGCGCGGTCATGGCACTCGAAAAAACGCTGCCTCGATCGGTCAATTGATAGTTCCTGTCTTCGATACATTCGGCGCGTTCTCACTGCTGGCTGAATATCTCGGCGAAATGGTGATGTGATCTACTTCGAAACCACTTCGAAGATTTGTTTTGTAAACCTCAAAAACATCTCACCTCTGTACGTCTTCTGGAATACTCTATTCGGTGCTAGCAGCCTCATGGCTTTGTTTCCTGCTACCCGGCCTATACAAATAGCCCCAGAATCGCGCCATAGATCACAAACAGAACACCCAATGCCTGAGACTTAAAGCCGCCCACTACAGTTTGCTTTACCATCGCTGACAGCTTTTGTAAGTCTGCGCCATGGGTAGTAAGAGAAGAGTTCACCTCAGTCTGAACCGTCTTCAATCGTTGGTTTATCAAACGCTCTTTCTCGTTGATTAGGGTTCTGCATTTGTCCATTTGCCTTTCTAACTCCTCGACCCGCTCTTCCACGGAAGTGCACAGCTTTTTTACTGTAAGGGTTCCTACTGAGCCCTTTGCAGTCGCAGATTCCAAAACGATGTTGACGCTGGCTGATCTTCTTGTTAACGGGAACGACTTCACCCAGTCCCAAACCAGAGTAGGCAACCCGTGGTCTGTAAACATGCCTATGTTTTCGTCAATCGAATAGAGTACAAGCAATCCACCAGTTAACGTCAGAACAGAGCTAACTGCTTTGTTGACAAATACTGCGTGCTCGTAGAACAAGGAGCGAAGCGCGTAATGAACCACTCCGATACCAGCAACCGTGATGATTGGCCACGCTCGCCATACCCACTTTGCAATGTGTCGAATTCTCGCCATTCGCATTCAAATCCCAACAACATCACCACTCGGTCTTGGTGGCGGTGGTAGTGCTGGATCGATACCATACTTTCGAAGTTCAAAGCCGATCCAATTCTGTTCCGTTTCAGTTCACAGAGACGTCCCAATCGCCAGGAGCGCGTTCATTACTCCCAGAAGGTCACCATCCAGGTTCGGCCACTTACAAGACCCCTCATTCACTCGGTGCCAGTTCTGTTTCCTCCTTTTGGTCAGAATATTCACTGCCGCCTTCATGTAGCTCCTCGGATCCCATGCTTGCCTCTTGCGCTAAAGAGTTCCTGGTCGGATCGACTCAGTCAGTGTGCGCCGGAGCGACTACTGTAACTGGGGTTTGCCGGGAACGACGGCCGACTGGTGCGCCTTCACGGCGGATTGAATGCGAGCGATCACGTCAGGATGTTCAGCGGCGACATTCCGTTTTTCGGACGGATCGAGGCCAAGATGGAACAGCAGTGGAGGATCATGTTGTTCGGCGTTCGGCTGGCCGTAGCCTGTCTGGGTGAAGAAATGCGCCTTCCATTCACCGATTCGGCAGGCCGCGAGTTTGTCACCGCGATAGTAGAAGAACGGCGCTTCGGGCAACGACTGGCCGTGCAGCAGCAGCGGCGAAAGATCCCGTCCGTCGATCCGCACGTCCTGAGCAGACGGCGCGCCGCCCAGTGCGAGAGCGGTTGGGAAGAGATCCATCGTGCTAGCCAGCTCGCTAGTTAAGGCCGGCTGAATCCGCCCCGGCCACCAGGCGATCCCGGGCACGCGCATGCCGCCTTCCCAGGTGCTCCCTTTGCCTTCGCGAAGCAGTCCGGCGCTGCCGCCCTGATTTCCCATGATCAGCCAGGGACCGTTGTCGCTGGTGAAGAAGACGAGCGTTTTTTCGGCGAGGCCCTCGCGACGCAGCGCGCCCAGCACCTGACCGACGCTCCAATCGAGTTCTTCAACCGCGTCGCCATAGATGCCCGCGCGGCTTTTCCCTTTGAACGCGGGCGATGCGAACAGCGGCACGTGCGGAAACGTGTGAGCGAAGTAAAGGAAGAATGGCCCCCCTTTCTTCTCGCGGATGAATTTCACGGCCTCGTCCGTGTAGCGTTTCGTGAGCGTCGTCTGATCGGCCGGTTGCTCGACGACCTTGCCATCCCGAATCAACGGCACGTTCCAGCCGTCTTCGGGGGCTCGGGAGAACCCGACGCTCCCTTCGGTAGATCGGCGCGAGCATCCATGTCGTTCGAGTAGGGCAAACCGAAACTGCGATCAAAGCCCTGATCGAGTGGCCGCGATCCCTCATGGATGCCGAGGTGCCATTTGCCGATGTGCGCGGTGGCGTAGCCCTGCTGACGTCAGCGCTTCGGCGATGGTGACTTCCTTCTGCGGGCAGGCCACCCTTCGAGTTCGGGAAACAGGACGCGCCGGTTCCCACACATGCCGCTGCGAATCGGATAACGACCGGTCAGCAGCGCCGCTCGGCTGGGAGTGCAGACTTCCGCCTGCCGAATAGAAATCAGTGAACCGCAGTCCCTCGGCCGCCATGCGATCGAGGTTCGGCGTGCGAATCGTCGGCGAGCCGTAGCAGCCGAGATCGCCGTAGCCGAGGTCATCGGCGAAAATGATCACGATATTCGGCTTTTCGGAGGCGGTCGGTGAAGCGGCCAGCGACAGTACGATTGCCGCGACGAGCCCCACCACAACGTACGCTCCCAGGATAACCACCGGCACGAGAGCCTTGGCCGCTGGAGCTAGGCGGAAGGCTTTGGGTAATCGAGGGATTCGCAAGTTCGGTACGTACGACTTAGAAATTACGTGATGCGCGTGTGACAAGAAGCCGGAGAACGGTCAGGCTTCGATAGGAGGAATGTTGATCATCGTGCGTAATTGTTTTGTCGCAAGGCCGGGCCATGCGAGCAAACTCGCCGCCCAGCTTAAGGAAGCGGCGGCGCGCGATACGCAGATACCGCGTGCTGACCGATCTGACCGGCGATTTTAACCGTGTCATACTGGAATATGAAGCGGAAAACATCGCCGAATTTGAGGCCAGGATGAAGCAATATATGACAGACGAAGCGTTTCGCGAGAAGATGAAAGGCTACACGGATCTGTGGATCACGGGCAGCCGGGAGATTCTGCAGATCGTCTAAGAGTGGGTTACTTTTGCGGACGGGGTTTCTGGTGCACCGACCGCGGAGAGGGCGATACGATCCCTATGATGAATCGCAGAACCTTTCTCGGCGTGGCGGCCGGAATCGCCGGTCTAGCCGCGGTCCCACCCACCGGACCGCCGCCGATCATTGACACACACATCCATCTTTTCGACCCGAAACGTCCGCAAGGCGTGCCATGGCCTGGCAAGAATGATGCAACTCTCTACCAACCCGCACTGCCGGACCGGTATCGGAAGGTCACGAAAGGACTCGGTGTCGTCGGTGCGATTGAGGTTGAGTGCAGCCCCTGGCTGGAGGACAACCAGTGGGTTCTTGACGTTGCCGCCAAGGACACAATCATTGTCGGCACCGTGGGCAACCTCGAACCGGGTACGCCAGGTTTCCGCAAACATTTGGAGAGGTTTCATCGCAATCCCTTGTTTCTAGGCATCAGATGCGGGAACCTGTGGGGCAGGAATCTCGTTGACCAGATCTCCCGCCCGGAGTTCCGATCCGACCTTGCGGCTCTGGCCGAGGCCGGCCTCGCGATGGATACGGCCAATCCCAACCCCCCATTGCTTTCGGCGGTGGCGCGGCTCACTGACCTGGTCCCCAGCTTGCGAGTGGTGATCGATCATCTCCCCCAAATGGAAAAGCCCAAGGAGTTGTTCGCCCGCTCTGCCCTCCAGGCAGATCAGCGAGAGCTTGGGAAACGGCCGGCGTACCATTGGACTAAACGCCACAAAAGCCAGCCCAGCGAACGTGCGTAATCTCAGCACTTGGTTTGGCGGGTATCTCTGAACAGCTCGGGCGGTCTTGGATTCGGCTGCCGGGCCCGTTGGCACTTCTTTGACTTGGTGTGGGACGAAAGGTCTGCCGATCGAGTTGACGGGCGAATCCAGGGTATTCCGATCCACTCGTCATCTCTTGAAGACGAGGAAGTAGCCTGAAAATCCTATCAGTTCGTTCTATCCAGCCTACTTCACCGGATACTTAAGATTACCCGTGCCCCAAGGCACAGCCGCGCGCGCGTTAAAATCGTACACAATCCTACCTGCGCGGAGCGTCATCTCGCATTCCAGCCTCTGGTTGCCTTCGATCCGTCCGCCAATCACATCGGCAAAACCGAAGGTCCCCTTCTCGAGACGAAACACTGCGATGTCAGCCTCAGATCCTACCGCGATCTGACCTAGCTCGGGATGCTTGACCTGCGTCGCGGGATTCGTGGTTGACGCACGCACTACCTCTACAAGCGGCATGCCCATCGCCAGAAACTTGGACATCGTCGTCGGCATGTCCTGCATGGCGTGGTTCATGGACTGCGTGTGCATGTCCGTGGAAATGGAGTCCGGATAGAAACCGGCTTTCACCAGCGGTGCGGCAAGACGGAAATGGAAGCTGCCGCCGCCGTGGCCGACATCAAACTTGACACCGCGCTTGCGGGCCTGGAGTAGGAACTCGGCAGGCTTACCGTGTGCGTCCAGCAGCGGCGACGGCCAGCGGAAACAGTGCGTGCTCATGTCGCCGGGCCGCAGGATCTCGGTCACCATGCGCGAGTAGGGCCGTTCCGGTAGGAAATAGCCGAAGTCCACCATCACGGGAAGGCTCGCGAGCTTTCCCGCCTCAACTGCGCGCTCGACGGAGATGTAGTTCGGCGCCCACCAGTGCGCGCTCTTGATGCCGACCACAACGTCCTTATGCTCCTTGGCCATTTTGGCCGTAAGTTCGGGATTGAGATCGTTGACATTCTGCTCGAGCTCATAGGCGAGGATGCCGACGCCGGCGATGTTGAGCATGGCGAGTATGCGGGTGCGCGCGCGCTCAATGATGGTGCGGCGGAACTCGGGAAACTCGCGCCAGCCGGAAGAGCCGGGGTCGACCATGGTCGTCACCCCGGTCCGGAAGCTGAGGTGATCCGGGTAGAAACTCGACTGGCCTCCACTAGTGCTGCCGGGGCGGTTTCCGGCGAAGACATGAGCGTGTATGTCGATCAGGCCTGGCGTCACATACAGACCTGATGCGTCAATCACCTTGCCGGCTTCCGAGGCGGCAATATTCGGGCCAACCGCTGCTACTCGGCCCGCTTTAATTGCGACGTCGCGGACGGCGTTGACGTCGTTTTTCGGATCGATGACATGGCCACCTTTCAGAAGCAGGTCGTACTGCTGCGCGAAGGCGGGAATCACGCAGAGCAGCAGTGCGCAGAGCAGAAGGGTGAGAGTTCGCATAGAATCCTAGAAAAGATACTTCAACGCGAATTGCATCTGCCGGTTATCGAGCCATGTCGAGGTGATCTGGCCGAACGTTGGCGTGCCTAACTGCGCGTTCGGCGCGCGGAACTGCGGCGTGTTCCAAAGGTTAAACGCTTCCCATCGGAACTGGAACCGCTGCCGCTCAGTGATCGGGAATTCCTTGAACAGGCCGATGTCCCACAGCTTCATGGCCGGCTGCCGCAGCGTGTTGCGCCCTACGTTGCCGTATTTGTTTGTCACCCGTACAAACGCGTCCGTGTTAAACCAGCGCGCCGGATTGGGGTTGTCGAGTTCAGGATTCTGCCCCGCCACGTGGTCCGGGCGTTGTGTCCCGGCGCCGGTGTTCTGGGTATTTCCCGACTGAGTGACCGTGAAGGGGAATCCCGACTGGTACGTGACGATCCCGTTGAAGCTCCAATTCTTAAAAATGAAAGCCAGCGGGCCCCGCCACTCCGTTGGCGCGGGGATGTTCCACAGGAAGCTGGTGACGAAACGGTGGCGGTAGTCGAAGCCAGAGTTGGCACGTTCGCATTCAAAGCAATTCTGATTCTGCGCGCCGCCCGGAGTAAATGGCAGCGATTCGTTGGTGCCGTAGGCCTGATCGATATTGTGCGCCCAAGTGTAGCTGGAAAGGAACGAGAAGCCGCGCGAAAAGCGCCGCTCCCCACGCACTTGCATTGACTGGTAGTAGGATTTGGCATCGCTCGCCAGATAACGGATGGTGCCCCAACGCGGATATGGCCGGTTCGCTTGAAGAGGGATAGATCCGGGAGGCGCGTCGTTCAGGCTGCGGCTGTTGTCCAGATGCGATGCCTGGCTGCCCACGTAGGCAAGTTCGAGCACTGTGGATTCCGAAACCTGGCGTTGCACCGATGAGCTCCATTGCACGTTGTAAGCGTTGACCCGGTCGTGGCGAAATATAGACTACGTTGATCGGCGGAATCGCCGCCACGCCCGACGGGGGGAATGGATTCGCAAAGGTGATGTAGTTCTGCGGATTCCAGAAATAATTGTTCGAAGCGCGTCGTTCAGGGTCCGAGAACACAGTCAGATTATTTATCTGGTTGGCGTTGTTGAACACGCCGCCGCCCATGCGGACCACCCACCCGTCGGCGGGCCGATACGCAATCCCGACGCGCGGCCAGAAGCGGTTCTTCTCCGCCGGGTAGAGCGGAATCGGCTCACGGCCTGTCGCCGGCGCGGGAGTCTCAGGGAACAGGTATCCGCCCGGCCGGTCGAGTCTCAGCGCTCGCTGGATGCCGTTCTTCTCGTCAACGGTGCCGACAAAGTCGTACCGAAGGCCCAGGCTCAGGGTTAGCTTGCGGCTCGCTTTCCATTCGTCTTGGACATACCAGGCGTAAGTGCGCTGGCGGAACTCCACGGGCAGGATCCCTTCGGGCGACTGCGATTGACCGGCATAGCCAATCATGAAATCCGCGACAGGGTTCCCGGTAATCTCGCCGTTGAACGTAAACTGCGCCGCGCGGCACGTTGGCTCCGGCGCGGTCCATCCGCAGGCGGCGGAAGTCAATGCCGGCTTTGAAGGTGTGAACGCCCTTCGTCCATGTCACGCTGTCAACAATCTGCCAGGTCTCGCTGATATTAAAATCGGGCAGCAGGTCGCCGTCTCCGATCGTGAGATAGCCGGTAATGTTCATGGGCACGTAGCCGGTTTCAAGCGGGTTCAGCGGGCGATCGTTGGGGGGAAGGCCCGCGCGGATCCCGGTGAGGCCGATGGATTCGGGATTGAAGTCTGTGTTCGTGCGTAGATTGCTACGAAGGATCCAGTTCCGGTTGAAGCCAATCCTCGCCTCGTTGATCACCGTCGGGCTGAAGATGTGAGTCTCGCTGATCACCACGTTGTTCGCCGTGATGCGGCTGTTGACGGGTGAGAAGTAGTTGATCGGAATTGTCGGAAAATCGAATCTGAAGGTCGCTACGCGGCCGAACAACTTGTCCTTGTTGCCGATATTGTGGTCGCCGCGTGCGAATACCTGGTTGATGTTGTTGATCTGTTGCTCGACCCCCGCAAGGTTCGATGCCAGACCGGGCAGATTCGGGCGGGGGTAGATCTCGAGGTATTGCTGTGAAATCGGGCTCAAGCGGTTCGCCGGAATCCGATTGCCCGGGAACGTGCCGCCGAGCGGGTCCCGCAGCGGCGTGGTGATGGCGGAGAAATCACCGGTGCGGAACGCGTCGGGCGCCACGGAAGCAATGGACGCTACTTCTTGTTTTTCGCGCTGGCCTTCGTAGTTCACCATCCAGAACGTCTTGTCGCGGCCGTTGTAGATCTTCGGTATCCACACCGGCCCGCTGAGAACGAATCCAAACTGATTCCGCTGCAGAATGTCTTTGCTCAGCGGCCGCGGGCGGAAGTAGTTGCGCGCATCGAAATTATCATTGCGCAGAAATTCGAACAGCGCTCCGTGCAGCTGATTGGTGCCGGGGCGCGTCAGAATCTCGACCTGCGCCCCGGCATTGTGCCCATACTCGGCGGAGTACGTTCCCGCGTGGACCTTGAACTCCTGAATCGCCTCGATCGACGCTTTAAAGAAGGTGGCGTTATTAATGTTCCACGCGGTGCTCACGCCGTCATAAAGCACCTGGCCCTGGTTCTCGCGCATTCCGTTGGCGCTGATCGCGATCGCCGTATCCCTGCGGCCGTACTGATTGGTGTTCGACGAGATGCCCTTGATCACGCCCGGCATCAGCCCCGCGAGGTTCGCAAAGTTGCGCCCGTTCAGCGGCAGGTCCGTGATACGCTGCTGCTCGACGACATTGCCGATGGTGGCATCATCGGTGTTCAAAATCACGCCTCGCGCACTGACCTCGACCGTTTCAGCAACCTCACCGACACTCAGCTTCATGTCGACGCGCGCTTTCTGGTTCAGTTGCAGGATAAGACCGCTGCGGACCTCGGACTTAAAGCCTTCCTTTTCCGCCCGCACCGTGTACTCGCCGGGGTTGATGTTCGTGAACACATAGTTGCCCGACTCCCCCGTGGCGACCTGGCGCTGCTGGCCGGTGGCGACATGTGTGATTGTCACGGTCACGCCGGGTATGACGGCTCCAGAAGAGTCTTCGACAGTTCCAAGAATTTGTGTTGACTCGCCTCCTTGCGCGAAGAGGCTACAAGCGAAAGCAAGGCAGAGAACACAGATTTTGACGTAAGCGCGAAACATAATGTCCTCCTTCGATGGGAGCATCCCATCATACCTACTACCACTCCACAGACCCTTGCGGAAAGCTCTGGCGCCGTGGAAATCCCCGGTCGAATCACCTTCGACACCACCAACGGCGCTGATCACGCCAACAGGAAGCAAAGAAATATTCGTGCCGGGTTACAGTGCCTGAGTCCTTCGTAAACCCTTCGTGATTTAGCGATGTAGACACTATACAGCCTCATGTGAACAGATTTCCATAAAGATCGGACTTCGTCTTGTTGGAAATCGACCCCGTAGCATCCAAATATTTAGTCCCTTTGAACAGCAGCCTAGATAAAGATTCTGCTCGACGGCGGAGATGGGCGTGTCGCAACAGATTGCCGGCGTTATGATGGCAGCAAGCAGCAGGGCCCCGGACGCCCGCGCACGCCTTAAAAAAGGGTGCCTACCTTGGAGTGGGTGCGGCGGCGGCTTGCTTGATCAGCTTCCTCATGAAGGCGTCTTCCGGGAATAGGTCGAGATGTTGCTTCATGGTTTGCAGCGCTCTCGCATAGTCTTTCTGCTGGATGAGCTGCAGACTCAGAAGTTTGTAAAGCATCGGCGTGAACGGAAAGACTTTGGTCGCTTTCTCCAGAACCGAAACCGCTTCAGCCGCCCTCCCAGCCTCCGCCAGCAGCTGGGCTATGTCCTGATAGTCAATCACCGACGCAGATCCGGCCGCAATCGCTTGTGACAGGAACTGCAATGCTCGAGCATTTCCGTCGGGCATTGATTTCAGCTTCTCGCGTCGTGCCAGCGCGGAAAGCACCAATGGATGATGAGGCTGGGTGGTCGCGAGTTGGTCGAGAACTGAGAGATAGCGATCTCGATAAGAGGGATTCTGAGGTAGCAGCTCGCCATAAGCCTGAAGTTGCGTGAGGAGCGGTACTGCTGCAGGTTCCTTGCCTGGTGGCGCGTTGAGATGTAGAACGCCCGGTATACCGCTCCACACTGGTAAATCGGGCTCAGGCACCGGTTGCGCCGCTCGAGCGGGAATGCGGTGGTTGGTCAGTGCTGAATGGGCAATGGTTCCAATTTCGCGCTTGGGCATGTGGCAGCCGCTGCAATTGTTTGATGGAGTTTGGGCCAAGCGCTGGGGCAAGGGAGTGGCACAGCTCTGGTTTGTATGGCAGCTCAGGCATTTGTCGCGATAGTAGGCGGCAGCCTCAATGGGCGAAGGTTCGTTGTGAGGACTATGGCATCGAACGCAGCTCAGTTTCCCACCACTCTTCTGATAACAGTCGCTGAGCACCATGGAGGAGTAGTGCTCCAGCAAGTCGGCGCTGACCTTTTCACCCTCGGCACGAAAGATGCCCACGGTATCGTTGAGGGGCGTGCCCGGGCGGAAGTCCTGGTGATTCTTGCCTGGCTGCAGCACACGAGTTCCGCCGGTCTGATGGCAATTCATGCAGATGTTATCTGCGAGCCACGGCGATAGTCGCGAGGGGTTCACGATGCTGCTATCGCCACTTTTCGACACGGGCGAGCCCTGGGAACGCTCGGCGATGTGGAGTTGCCCGGGGCCGTGACAGTTTTCACACCCGATCGCCAATTCATGAAACGCCGGTTCGCCATAGACTGCTAAACGATCTCGAACTGCGTTGGCTCTGCCACTGTGGCAAGCAACACAACCCGCGGCAATCGGACGGTTGAATGCGGCATCTTGCAATTCGAATCCCGGTGAAAGATCCCACTTGGCTGGCTTCGAATAGTAGGACAAGGGAGCTTGAAACAAAGATTCTCCGCGCCGAACCACGTAACTCTGACCGTTCGAGCCAGAGCCAATGACGTATTCCAGCTTATGCGTGTTGCGAAAGACCTCTCGGTCACCCTCTATTTCATACTGGCTCTGGTAGAGATCCGACCCCTGACGGAACGTCGTAGAATGGCGCTTGATGTTCTGCTGAAAGACCGTGACGGGATTTGGAAGCCGGTTCAGTTGTGAAGGATCCGAAGCCAAGGACATGGATTGTCCCATTCCGGTTTTTCGATATCCCTCGTAGAGAGATGCGTGACAACCTCTGCAAGCCACCGAACCGACATATGCAACTCCGGGAGCCGCGTTTCGAGGAACAGCGCTGGTGTTGGGTGCTTCAGCGTGCGAGATAGAAGCAAAGTTGGTCACCGTCTCAAGTACCAGGAATAACGAGAATTTGAAAAAAACCCTCAAATGAATATGGCGACGACACTCTTCGTTTCTCGAAAACCTCAGTGGCCTTGGGTTCCCCTCGCCCCAGCGCGGGAGAGGGCTTAGGGGTGAGGGGGCAGGCTCCGCTTGACTGTTCGCGCCATGGTTGAGAGATCCCCATTCTGTGCTTGGTTTCAGCCGACACAGATCCCCGTCACCCCGAGGACTGGGCCGAGGGCATCCGATACTCCCGACTTTGGCTGTACCAGACAGAGGTCGTAGAGTTGTCACTATAAATTTGCAGTGCCTAAACAGAACGACATAAGTAAATTCACATGAGCGTCGCTGCGTTGCGGCTGCACCCGTTCCCCGTGGGAGAGGGTGGCCGAAGGCCGGGTGAGGGTGCGATGGAATTAACGACGCAGTGTATAGTCATGGGTTGGGGAAGGAAGCCTGCCGCTAGGCAAGGTAGGGTGCCCTTCCACGTGGCCAACTATCTCACGCCAGCCACAGGAGCCCGATCAACAATCGATTGAGCGAGCAGATCATCGAACACCGCATGGCCTTCGCCAAAGAGCACTGTACCCACTATTCCATCTGAGAAGCTTTCATCACGAAGTTCCCTCACTCGAAGACCATCAACGTACAACTGGATCAAGCTACCGCGGCATACGACTCCAAGTTTATGCTGGAAGAGTCGGCCTGGATCAGGTCGCCACTCCTGGTCCCAAAACAGCAGGTCGTGAGCCGCAGCTGTGTGGAACTTTTCAACCGGTTTGTAATACACCTTCGCAAAGCCAGCTGGACGACTGATGACCAACGCATAATACCCGCGCTCGTTGAGTCGAAACACCAAGCCAGCGGCCGGAGGCATGGAGTGAAAATCCTTCTGGCCGGATTGGAACTCAACGACGACGGAAGCTTCAAAGTCGGTCCACCAGGGCCCATTCGCCGCGACACGCCCCTCGTTAAAAGCCTTGAGACGCAGCTGTTCCAAGTGATACCGGCCTTCTTTCAAAAAGAACCCCGGTTTCTGAGGCCAGCCGCTTGCCGCGTCAGAAAAGTCTTCCCGAAAGATCACTTGCCCGTCGCGACGCTCGGTTTTGATTTCGTACGGAAGGGTTCGCTGTTGAATGGTCTCTGCCCCGCTTGGCCTGACAGGAACTGCGCTCACTGGCAGCTCAGTCTCGTCGTCTCCGAGTGACAGGAAGCCATGTCGTGCTCTCACCCTGAGGCCCCTAGGACGCACCTTCACTTCAATGCGACGATACTGCATTCCGCGATCAGACGGTGACGTGTAGTAGCCCAATGTATACTGCGCCCTCAGGTCTTGCGCAATCGTGCGCACTGCTGTGGCAAGCTCTTCTCCAGACTCCGGGAAGTATCGCTCGGCGCCAGACTCAACAGCCAGATGTTTGAAGACGTAGCGCGGGTTGTCGATTTCCTGTCCGCTAATCAGAGTAACCGTCTTGCCGCTCTCTCGAAAGACGGCATCTTCCTTGGATCGAGAAACCCAACCAGATACACCTGTGCGCGGGAAGTCTGGACCGCGTGAGGACATCGTCCAAACGAAGCCGGCTATGCTGGTCGGCGCCGTCGGTGATGACGACGAGAACGTGCCGAGGGTAACGCGCCCGGTCAAAACGATCGAGGGCCAGAACCATCGAATCGTAAAGGCTGGAGCCCGCCCTACTGAGCCAATCCTTCCTAACAAGCTTCCAATCCGTTGTCGGTCTGCGGAGAAGTCCAGAAGTGGAATAGACTCATTGTCGAAGACCACCAAAGCATACTCGTTGTCCGGATGGCTGTTTGCAAGCAGTTGTGTCAGGGCTGACTTTGCCTGGTCCGGCTTGCCACTTTGACCCATGCTATAGCTGCGGTCGAGCAGGATCAGCACGCTGACAGGCTGCTGTTCGGAAGCAAAGACTGCAATTTGCTGCTGCCTTCCGTCTTCAAAGACCGAGAACTCCTCTTGTTTGAGGCCACTCACTTCACGATTTCTCCGATCCGATACGCGGACACCGATGGTCACTAGATTGACGTTGACACGAAGTGTCTCAAGCGGTCCTTCTGCACTTCGATCGGAGCGCTGGGAATCAGCGCCTGCGACGGTGAGCAAGAGTAGTATCGTGACAGAAGAGGTAAGTTGTCTGGGAGTCCACATGACCCTTCCAGGTTGGCAGCAAAGTTTGCGCTCGGGGTGCCTTGTTTCCGCTCTGAAAGTCTGTTGAGGCGAACTAATCGGCCACTATGGAGGGCTCTGCGCAAGGGGAAAGCAGCTCTTCAATTCAGCCTTTGGTGGTTCACCGCACAGCAAGAGGCATGGAAATCCCAAAGCGGGTTTTCTTGGAACGCTAAGCTGCTCATTTACAAATGCAGATTCCCTGCATTCATCATCTTTGCCAGCTTGAACGAAGCCTTGAGGACGATCTTCTTGCCTTGAGCGACAAACTCGACCTCCTGATCTTCCAGGCCAAAAGCGGGCTCCCCGTCTAGTTGGCGTTGAAACGGAAATACGGCCATGCCGTCGCTGCGCTCCTTCGGTGCCGCATAGCTCTTCAGAGGAAGCGTCTTTGATTTGTTTCGCTTAGAGCGAAAACGTCTTTGGTTTGAAATCGGCTAACGACAAAGAGTTGAAAGCATCGAGGACAGGCCCGGCAACACCGATCTGATAATCCTCTGATGGTTGCTCGACGAATTTCTTGATTTCCGACTCCGTGTATGGTTTCGAATCTGAGCCAAGCGCCCCAAAACCTGCCGAATTCTGGCGAGGATAACGGACTGACGTAAACGGACACTGAATCGCCACCGCTTCCATAACCTGATCCAGCCTGTCCGACGCCCGTGCCCCGGCCCGCTCCAGTCGTTGACAAGCTCGGCAGGTCGGTTACTCGATTGGCAGCTCCGCGGCTGACAGTGTTCCCCCCAGTACCAAAAGCGTTCGAGACCAGGGAGACTGCGACAACATTTTCATCGCTTCGGGTTCATTCCACTCTGTATCGATTTCATTATTCCAGAAGTGGTCGCGGCAAACATTGTCAGGACGAGGCCGAGAGGTAAGAGCGCGGCTAGCAGCACTACACGCCTGTATTGATCCCATTGAGCACCTCAGAGGCTTGAGTAATGCGAGCTGTTGCAACTATAGTACAAGAAAACGAGACCGGGAGAAGTCTGTGCGTTGCGTCGCTCAGGTTCAGATCTCCTTGCCGGAAAAGGTTTCCCGCATCAGCTAGATTCCAAACTCAACCGGTGTTGTCGTTTTCCCTCCCTCTAAGTCATCCACGGATCGCGTTGGATTTATTCAGGCTGATCATGATCCGCTCCTGACTCAAAAGACCCGGGAAAATTTGGCTTGGACGCCTGAAGAGCAGTCGGTGACGCGATGGGCGATTGTGCGCAATCGGGCTCCCGTGGTTGCTGGCTTCATTCTCCTTAATTCGCGCGATGCCAGAACCTGAAAAGGAAGGTGGCGAGGATTGCCCGGGCTCTTGCCCGGCGCGGCGACGATCTCATCTTTGGCCTGAGAAAGACTTGTCAGCGCTTTTGGCTGATATCTCTTCTGAAGTATTGCAAGGGTGGGCGAGCGGGAACGAGAGAGCTGCTGCGGAGGACCTTTTCCGTCCACAGGCTCCGTGTACGCCCTTATCTGAAGTGCATTATTCACAGTCCCGCGTATATCCGACGCGCTCCGTCAGCGAGACGCAAAGCTTCTTCTTTCTCCTCGGGTGTGGCAAATCGGGCTCCTGTGTTCAGCCAGTGCGTGGCTGCCTTGACGTACTTTTGAAGGTACGCAAATGAACCAGGTTCACGAACTTTAACGCCGCCGCGCGGATGCGTGGAGTAAGGATTGGTGTGGGCGAATACGGTGAGCCCGCACGCGAGGATTCCGTTGGTGCATACCGGGCTCCTCGGCAACGCGCGCGGCCACCCAACTGCTGCGTCGCAGATCTAAAGTGGTCTCAATATCCATCTGGTACACGCCGCCGACTTGCTTGTCTTGCTCCTGGATCGCTGCCATCTATCCATTGACGATGATCTCCAGGACTCACGGGCGAATGGCAGAATCGATCGGGCAGTTGCGCGAGCTTTCACGTTCTTGGTGCCATCAAACTTGGCCAAGAATAGCCCGAAGTGTGCCCTTCAACCTCGAAGGTGACATTGGGACCCTCGTCACGAAGCCATTTCCTGCCTTGAGACCTGCCAGCCAGGCGTCATAGCTGGAAGCGTCCAGTGGAACCACGCCGTATAGACGATTGCTACCTACCGGGAATGCCCTCGCCCATCTTGTCAGTGCCCGCGCCAATCGGCAGGCGGAAGCTGGCATTGAAGTATTGGTAGTAAAGGTCCATCACCACCATCACTGTGAATTCTCCCTGAGACATTCCCGAGGTTTTCCAAGGCCCCCAGTGGCTGGGCAGTTGGGGTAGGATCGTCATCGGTGATCAGGTCCACAGCGTCGAT
>CAWBTP010000008.1:0-149272 GCA_963791795.1 uncultured Acidimicrobiia bacterium | reverse complement strand
GATCCTCCGAGCGCTCCGTTATCGGAGCCGTCTTTGTGACCATTGGCGGAGTTCGCCGTTTCATTCCGGATCAGCTTCTCACGGAAGCTGAGCTTTCGGAACAAGGCCGGTTGTTACGGCTCAACTATGCCTGCTGCACGGTTGAAGTAGCTGGCCACCTGCTGGAAGTTCTGTTTGAGGATGCGATCGTTGGTCGGCTGGGCACGATCCTGCAGGAACCCCAGTGCCCGTGCCCAGATCAGCCCTGGATGAGCAGCATCGCGGCCATCGTTCCGGCCGCAGATTCGAGGCTCGACAGGAGGTAGCTTCGATGCGCAGTCCGTTCGTGCTCACAGCGATGACAGTGGAGCTAAGACACAATACTTCTAAGTCGAGCTTCGAATCGAATGCGAGTGGAAACAAACATCGAACATGTTCCAGCTTTGTTTCCACTTTTCATTGCAGGTCACCCTCGAAGTGGAACAAAGAGGAAACAGAGTGGAAACGTGTTCCAACTTCCCAGCGTTCGATCACCTTGGGAGTAAATCACTTAATGCCTGGAAAGCCTTTCCAATCGAGCTTGATTCCCTACGAAGACGAGATCCTCAGCCTGAGAAGGCAGCGTCCGCCTATGGCCTTCGCCCGTATTGCTGAACTCCTCATGGAGAAGCATCAGGTTCCGATTCAGCGGGCTGCCATCTGCAAGTTTGTGAGACTGCGCGCGCGATGGAAAAAGAAGGAAGCACAACAGAACCGCGCGGCGTCCAAGACCTGGAACACGGCGCTGACTCACCAGTCTCAACCTCACAGCGCCCGGACCGGGCCCAAGACTGACGCTGTGCCGCCCAATGCGGCTGGAACTGAAAACCCCCGGCCTTGGATGGGTTGGCAGAACGAAAAACCTGCTGCACGGGGGAAGATGCTCACCACCTTTACACCCAGCAATGAATACAACCTGACCCGTCTCTCACCGGAAGAGGCGGCTGCCTACGTCGAACAACTGAGACGTGAACGAGAAAAGAACGGAGGATAACCATGTCATGCACCCTGTTTTTCACCGCCGGCGCCAAGGGAGGCTCCGGCAAGACCACTGCCGCGAAGTTCCTCATTACCTACCTGCGCGAGCACGGAGAATCTCCCCTGCTGATGGACCTGGATGATGAGAACCATACCCTGGCCCGCTTCTTTCCCGAGGCCCTGCAGATCAACCTGCACCAGGAGTTCGCGCAGGATGTGGTGATTGAAAAGGCCTTGAGCGGTGAACATGAGTTCATTGTGGCAGACCTCAAGGCCGGAACCGGACACGAGGTCCTGAAATGGTTCCTGGATCTCCCTTTTGACCAGCTCAGGGAACGTGGAGTTCGCCTGGTTTGCCTTGGCTCGGTCACCAGCGCGCCCGACAGTGTCCAATCGTTTTTGAACTGGGCCGCTGCGCTCGCTCATCACGTTGACTACGTCGTCTTCCGCAACCTCAAGGATGGGGAGAATCTCTACGACTATGACCAGACCCGGCAGGCGCTAGAGTTCCGGGAGACTTATGACCCGGATCATGTCACCCTGGAGAAACTCTCTCCTCTCTATCAGACGGAACTCGAGATTCGCAAACTGACCATCACCGAAGTCCTGGGACTCACCGACCATACTTCCAGTGAAGATCGAATCGGCCCTGTTTTGTGTCCCCTGCTGGCGAGGGCACGCTTACGAACCTACCAGCGGGGCATTTACGAGCAACTCGATCTTGTTCTTCAACGCCTTTTCTACCCTGAAGGTCACGCGGTCGACGATCTCAGAGGGACGGCCCACGGTTGAAGCCGCAATTGGCGAAGGTACTTGAAGAAATTGAACGAGAATCGAGAGGCGCGCCTCAACAAGAGTTGGACAACGTGTTGAGGCGCACCCGTGCTGAAGGTGTAGACGAGTTTCTCGACTGGCCAACGACGCTACCGCTCCCTCGGCGAGCATCCAAATGAAGCAACTCGTTACCGCCAAAGACCTGGCGGAAGCTCTAAAAGTTACGAAAGGATGGGTGCATGACCATGCCTCGGGACGCCGGCGGCCGGTGCTGCCGTCGATTAAGATCAGCGGCGTGCGCCGCCCTACCTACCGCTTTGACCCGGAAACCGTACAGCAATGGCTCAACGAATTGGCAAAGCAATGATACTTGAATTACAATTCCCGCCCTCAATGCAACTCAAGAAATTGGGGGCACACATGGCTAGACCCAGGCGCCAGCACGGCTGGCTCAGCGCGGAAAAGGGAAAATGGGTGGCTCACTGGTTCGCGTATGTTCGTCTGGACAACGGCAAGGAAGTCCGCCGCCGGCGCGATCGGGTTCTGGATCTAAAGTCCAAGATGCCACGATGGAGAGCTGAGCAGCGCCTGCAAGAGCTTGTTTCGGCAGACCCCTGCACCTTTTCCGCCCTGCCCGATCCAAACACGAAACTTCGGTGGTTTTGGGAGAACCGATTCCTGCCGCTGGCCCAAGCGCGATGGAAACGCTCCACCCTAGCAAGCTTTCCCTATCTCGTGGAGCGGCACATTCTGGACAAGTTCGGAGACCTACCGCTGCAAAAACTCAGTCAATTCGAATTTCAGGATCACTTGAACAAACTCGGCAACAGTCATAGCCGCTCGCTGGTGCTCCACGTCCGTAAGCTTTTCAGACAGATCCTTGGAGAAGCGGTCGAGCAGCAATACGTGCAGAGGAACATCGCTTTGAAACTTTCCTTGCCTAAGAGAATGCGCAAACCCTCAAACCGTTTTCTCTCGCTCGAAGAAATTGGCGTTCTCGACCGTGATCTACCTTCGCGAGAACGCCTGATATTCCGCTTACTGGCCCTGTTGGGCCTGCGGCCCGGTGAACTCTTTGCGCGCCGCTGGCGCGACTGGCTGGGTGATCGCCTCTTGATTGAGGATGCGGTTTATCGCGGCCAGATCGACGACCCGAAAACCGAAAACAGCAAGGGATTTGTCTGGCTGCCCAGAATCCTACAGCAGAATCTGGCGGATTATAAGATGACGTGCCGCTGTGCGGAGCCTGATGATTTCATCTTCCGGGCCGAGCACGGCAAGTCCGGTCGGCCAATGGACACTCACAATTATCTGCGCCGCATCTTCAAACCTGCTTGCTGCGCCTTGGGCGTGAAGGGAGTGACGCACCAAAGCCTGCGAAGAACCTGCTCCACTTACATGCTCGATATCCCTCAGGCCAATCTCAAAGACGTTCAAGCACACCTCCGGCACTCAAGCGCCGAGACCACCCTCCAGATCTACGTGCAAGAAATCCCGGAAAGCGTTCGGCTCACAGTCGAACGGATGGCCGATCGCATGTTTCCCAGAAATGTCGAGTTAACGGCGGAAACAGACACGAAGCTGCACTGAGTTTTGATGGGGTTTAGATCAGGCAGCGATCGCTAAGTTGGTACGCCCGAGAGGATTCGAACCTCTGGCCTCTTGCTCCGGAGGCAAGCGCTCTATCCAGCTGAGCTACGGGCGCATTCGTTAGGTTTTGATCGCGACGTTGGGGGCCCGATCCGTTTAGCGAGGGAAGTCTAGCAGAACGGCAAGCTTTTTCAACCGAATCATTGTCTCAGGGATAGCGCTCCCACTCCTCCTCATTGATGCGCCAAACCGATGCATTGTCCGGACTTGATTCGTCCCAGAAAGCCTTCTCGGCTTGGGTGATATCATCGGATTCTCCCTGACTGCACTGAATGCAACGGCCCCTGGCACCACCCGAATCTGTAGTGCCTAACAGCCTATGAAGACGATCGATAACCTCCTACATTACACTCTGAGCAGATCTTCGATTCGACAGTATCCCAGCCTAATGACAAACATCCGCACCGCGAATCCCGGCTTATTGCGTTCAACGAAAGGATTCGGTAGAGTCTGCGCTCGCTTTTTATTAGCCAATACGATCCGGAGCCAACGTCATGCCACAGCCAACACCAGGGAGATTTTTTCAGACAATCAATGCATACCAACAAACTGCAGCGCTCAAGGCCGCCCTTGAACTGGAAGTGTTCACGGCGATCGGCGCGGGTTGCGTCACAGCCGAGTCTGTCGCTGATCGCTGCAAGACTTCGGTAAAAGGAATGCGGGTTCTCTGCGACTTCCTTGTGATTCAGCAGTTCCTTACCAAAGAGGGTAACCATTACGGACTCGCTCCGGACGCGGCGCTGTTTCTGGACAAGAACTCGAGGATGTACGTGGGAGGTACCGCGAGTTTTCTGCTGTCGCCGCCGGTGAAGCAGTTTTTTGACGATTTCGCGGCCGTAGTGCGAAAGGGTGGCACTGTGATGGCTGGTGGCGGGACGGTCTCGTACGAGCATCCGGTTTGGAAGGAGTTTGCGCGCAGTATGATTCCTCTGATGATCGCTCCGGCCGAGGCGATCGCAGCGATCGTCAAGGCGAAGGACGGAGCACCGATGAAGGTACTGGATCTGGCTGCCGGACACGGAGTTTTCGGGATCACGATCGCCCGGCACAATCCGAAGGCCGCTATTTATGCAGTGGATTGGGCCGCAGTGCTGGAAATTGCCCGCGAGAATGCCAAGGCTGCTGGAGTGGCGGATCGCTGGCACACCATCGAAGGCAGCGCCTTCGAAGTCGAGTTCGGCAAGGACTACGACGTAGTCTTGATCACCAACTTTCAGCACCATTTCTCGCCGCCTACCATCGAAACCTTGATGCGCAAGATACACGCGGCCTTGAAACCAGGAGGCCTGGCCGTGACGCTGGAATTTGTGCCCAACGATGACCGCGTGACCCCTCCAGATGCTGCTACCTTCGCGCTGATGATGTTGGGCACGACCGAGGAAGGCGACGCGTATACCTTTGCGGAGTACCAAACGATGTACCGGAACTCCGGTTTTGCGCACAATGAATTGCACCGGCTCGATAATTCGCCTGAGTCGTTGATTGTGTCGCGTCGGTAGCGAGAGAAGAGATCAACTCCTCTCCGATTCCCCGTGGCGGTCGGTCATCTCTGCGAGGATCGTAGGATTGCCTGTGGGGACCTCGGCAACATCCAGTGCTACTCTCAAGGGAGTTTTTCATGCCGCGTTGCGGCGCCACGTTCGATGAAAACAGCGTCGCCCCTTGGATAAGGGGGCGACTTCAGGGAGGCTGGGAAGGGGAAACCAGCCCACCTTGGCGCTCCGCGACCGCTGTCGCTCCGGTGAAGGCTTCTCAAGCCTTCACCCCCTCCGATGGAGGGGATTTTCAGGGGAACAACCATGTCGAATGAACTGAAGCTTGGGGACACGATTGACGACTACTGCAGCCGATGCCGGTTACTCATGAATCACTACGTCGTGAGTCTGGTGGATGGCGTTGCCCAGAAGGTCCGCTGTCAAACTTGCAGTAACGAGCACAACTACCGGCATGGGAAGGGAGGCAAGAAGAAGGACACGGTGAAATCGCTTTTTGACCAAGTCGCGGCCAGCCTCCCATCCCCGACTCGGTCAACACCAAAGGACAAGAAGTAATCGGATTGAACCCCAACTCTGGTGACAACGCCACCCAAGCTGCATCTGTCAGCTGCCTTGAAGCGCCGTGCGGCTGGACTGTGGATCTCCGATACACCAAAGGTTCTGATGAGTACGAATGAAAAACTCTCCGTTCGAAACAGCCAGCGTCGCATTTGTCAATTCATTGCCAATCGAGTTCACGCCAATCATTTCAAACTGTGGACTCGCTCGGAGAACAATGGTGTCGCCCGACTGGTTGAGGATGTAAATCTTGTCGCCGGACAGAATCATGGACGACCATGAGTCATTCTTGGGTCCGACTCCATTCACTCGCTTCTCCCAAACCAGCTTTCCTGTTTTGAGCTCAATACATTCTGCAATTCCAGGCGTGTCCAGGACATAGAAATGCCCTTGGTAGATCACGCCGGTACCAAGCTGATTCTTATTGCGCTCCCGCTTCCACAACCGGTGGGTGGCCGTGACGTTTCCAGTCCCACCGGGCTTCACAGCCACCAGCGTGCCCAGGAAACCGCCCATGGCAACAACGACCCCGTCGCCGTAGATTGGCGAGGAGTAGATCAAAGGATTCAAGCCATCGCACACCCATAGTTCTTTGCCCGTTTTGGGGTCAAACGCTCGTACCTGCTCCGGAAAACTGACGATCAACTCATCGCGACCCTCCACATTGATCGTGATTGGCGTGCTCCACGATCCAACGACTCCGTTTCTTTGACCGGCGAAGCCATCGGTTCGCGTTGCGGGCTGCACTTGCGGTACGTCGACCTTCCAGACAGTTTTGCCAGTCTTCTTGTCCAGCGCAATGAGGAACGTCCGCTCTCCGGGACCAAAGTTCAAGAAGCACAGATCGCCATGAATAATAGGCGACGCAGCATAGCCCCATTGATGATTCTGTTTCCCCAGATCGCGACGCCAAAGCTCTTTGCCGTTCATGTCGTAACAGTAAACGCCGGCTGAACCGAACCAGGCAATAACGCGCTCGCCATCAGTCACCGGCGAAGCCGAACCATAGGGATTGGTTTCGTGCGTTGGGTCTTTCTCAGAGTAGGTCGTGCCCGACTGCCAGAGAACCTTTCCGTTGGCACGATTCAGACACATCACTGTCAGACGATTCTCCTTCTCAATCGGCTGAGTCACAAAGACCCGGTCACGCCAGACGATCGGCGATGAATTGCCACGGTCCGGCAGAGGAACTTTCCAGCGTACGTTCTCGGAGGCACTCCAGCGCACAGGCAGGTTTGTTTCCGGAGTCACGCCCGAGCCGTTCGGTCCATGCCATGCTGGCCAGTTTCCAGCATGAACCGCAACGGCTAACAGAACAATTGCTACACAAGACCGTGTCAGGCCCATTTAGTTCTTCTCCAGGTTGATCTTCAAACTCTTCAACTTTCGGTAGAGGTGGCTTCGCTCAATGCCGAGCGTATCTGCGGTGCGTGAAATATTTCCTCCGCTTTCCTCAAGCTTTTTGAGAATGTAGTCCCGATCGAAAGCCAGGCGCGCCTCCGACAGACTTCGCGCCTCGGCGGGATCCTCCGGCGACCCATTCTCTTTGAGCACAACAGACGGCAAATGCCGAACTTCCAGGCGGCTACCGGGAGTCATGATCACCATTCGTTCCACCAGATTCTTCAGTTCCCGAACGTTGCCGGGCCAGCGGTAGTGCTTCAGGATCTCCAGGGCTTCGGGCGAGACCTCTTTCGCCTTGCGTCCGTAGAGTTGGGAGAATTCCTGAATGAAATGCTCGGTGAGCACCGGAACATCTTCGACCCTCTCTCGCAACGGCGGCACATAGAAAGGGATGACGTTGAGCCGGTAAAACAGATCCTGGCGGAAGTTTCCTCTCTCCATTTCCTCATCCAGGTTCTTGTTCGTCGCCGCAATGACGCGGACGTCGACAGAAATGGGAGCGGACGAGCCGACGGGTTCAAAGCGCTGCTCTTCCAGAGCCCGCAACACCTTGGCCTGGGTCTTCAGGCTCATGTCGCCGACTTCATCCAGAAACAGCGTGCCACCGTCTGCTTTCTCCAGCTTGCCGATTTTGCTTTGCGTGGCCCCGGTAAAGGCTCCCTTCACATGGCCGAAAAGCTCGCTTTCAATCAACTCATCGGGAATGGCAGCGCAATTGACTTCAACGAGTGGGGCGGAATTGCGCAGGCTCTGATGATGCAGCGCGTGAGCCACTAACTCCTTGCCGCTGCCGCTTTCGCCGAAAATGAGGACGCGGCCGTTGGTGGGTGCCGCAATCGCTAACTGCTGGCGCAGGGCTTTCATGGGGACGCTAGTTCCGACGATTCGGTAACGCGCGCCCAACTCCGAACGCAAGGTGCGGTTCTCGTCCTGCAGATGCTTGTGATCCAGAGCGTTCTTGACAACAAGCAGCGTCTTCTCAATCGACAACGGCTTCTCGACGAAATCGAATGCCCCCAAACGGGTTGCCTTGACGGCCGTCTCGATGGTGCCATGGCCCGAAATCATAACGACTTCGGACGAAACTCCGTTCCTCTTGAGCGCTTCGAGAGTTTCAAGCCCGTCAATGCCTGGCAGCCAAACGTCCAGCAGAATGAGTTCATACGACTGGCTTTCCAGCAAGGACAGGCAGGCTTCGCCGCTATTAGCGGTTTCGACCTTGAATCCTTCCTCCCGCAACACCGCACTCAGCGACTGCCGAATGCCGGCTTCATCGTCGACTAACAGAATTGAATTACGCAACAAGTGTTTTAAAACTCCTCAAAATCCGCGACTCGGGATGGTAGAGGTGACGCTGCGGGTCGCTTCGTGAACAAACCACTCAGGGGCCTGATGGCCCTTGCCCCTCCGGTAAGGGAAACCGTTCGACCGTTCATCCGGCAGGGCGCCGCGAAAGGAATTGCAACCCTACTGCCTTCCTACCGCGCCGGGATCTCAACCACGAAACTGGCCCCCACGGGAATGTTGTCTTCGACGTGGATATAGCCCTTGTGATCAGCAATGATTCGGCTGGCGATGGCGAGTCCGAGGCCCGTGCCCCGTCGCTTCGTGGAAAAATAAGGAAGAAACAACTTTTCCTTGTCGGCCGAGGAAATGCCGTGCCCTGTGTCCTTCACCACCACTTCTACCGTTTGGCGCGTCGGATAGAAGCTACTGGTGAGAGACAGTTCCTTTTCGGAGGCATCTTCCAGGGCTTCAAGGGCGTTGTCGATGAGGTTCACGAATACTCTCTTCAGTTGTTCCGGATCTGCCTTGATCTCGGGCAACTCCGGCGCCAGAGAAGCATCCAGCCGAACTCCATCCAAGCGTCCGTTATAGGACGCCAGGGTTTGTTCAATGAGGAGATTCACGTTGGTTGAAACCATGCTGGCCGCAGGTAACCGCGCGAATCGCGAGAACTCGTCGACCATTCCTTTGAGGCTTGCCACCTCGTGGTGAATGGTCTGAACACATTCGCGCAAAATAGTTTCAAACCCTTGCCCTCCTGGCTGAGTCGTGGATGCCTCATCCGCTTTCCTGAAGTAATTTTTGAGCAGCCGATCAGCGGAGAGTTGGATGGGTGTCAGTGGATTCTTGATCTCGTGTGCCATCCGCCGGGCCACTTCGCGCCAGGCATTTGCCTTCTGCGCTTTCAGCAATTCCGTCAAATCTTCCAAAACCATGACATAGCCCCGCGGAGATGACGACTCACTGTCCAGGGCGCTTACGGTGACGGCACAATAAAGAGTGCGGTCCTTGAATTGCAAACGAATGTCACGCGTTGCGATCCCCGCCTTCGATGCCCGTTCGATGAGAACCTGGATCTCTGCCAAATCCCGAGGCCGGAACAACGCATCAAGGCCAGGGTTCGTCAACTCGAGATCGCAGTTCAGCATGCGCTGAACTGCTTTGTTGACACGGCTGATCTTCTGCTCGGCAGTAATCGAAATGACGCCCGTCGGAATGTTCTGCAGAACGGTTTCGGTATAGCGGCGCCTTTCCTCAAGTGCCTGATTCGATGCCTGCAGGTCTCGGTTGGCACTTTCAACTTTCTCAGAACTCTCGTACAGCTGTGACGTCATCCGATTGAACGAATGAACCAGAATTTCAAGCTCGTCCTGGGCCGGGCAGTCCACCTGAACTTGCAAGTTTCCTTGCGACACTTCATTGGAAGCCTCGGCCAGGGCACGAATCGGAATGGCAATGCGCTTTGAAAGATATACCCCAATCCACACCGCCGCGAATACGATCAGGATTGTAATTAGGCCCATCTGGAGCATCAAACTGTCCCGCACTAATGGCCGGTCTTTCGCACGGCCTTTGTAGTCTTGGCTCGTTCGGGAGATTTCTGACGCCAGCTTCAGCAAGTTACCTGGAATCTTATAACCAATGATGATGCTGGACGGCGCCTCGAAACCTCCCGTCTCGACTGCGGCCCCGGCAAGAACCATCGCCTGCTCTCTCTCATCCGTCGCCTCAAGTGTGATGCCTTTTCCACCCACACTGTTGATCAGCCGGTTAAAGGCCTGCTCCGTCATCTGCCCCTGCTGCGTGTTCCACGTCACCAGTTTGAGGCGGTCTCCAATGCGCCTGAATTGCGGGTGGCCGGGCCCATAGACCTCGCCAGTTTGATAAATGCCAGTAAGCCTTCTGGAGCCATCAAAGAAAAGAACCAAGGGAATATCGTAGTCGGCAACCAGACTCTTGATCTCGCTCAGGCTGCCTTCCGTAGGGTTGGCCAACTCTCGGACCGCTGCATGCGCTGCCAGAAACCGCGCGCTTCGCAAAGCGTGCGTGCGGGCATCCTGGCTGATTTGTTCAACAATCAAGCCCACGTTATTGACGACTTGATCAATCGGGGTACTGAACCACTTGTCGAGATTTCGATGCAGCAGCGTGTAGCCAAAGAATGCCATGAAGACTGCTGGAATCATGGAAAGCCCGGTGAACGCAAGCACCAGCTTCGTTCGAAACTTGGAGCCCAGCTGGTGGCTGCGTCTTTCAAAATAAAGCTTGAGCAAGTTACGCAGCAGGATGAGAGTGCAGATGATCAGCAGGATGACGTTCAGCGAGGCGAAAGCCCACAGGAGCAGCGTGGTATTGCGGTCTGGCGCGCTAAAGTACGGGCTGAGATTGAGAACTTGCTGCAACACCGCGAACACAAGCAGGACGGTGACGACAGTGGAGAGAAAAATGATGAGCCGTTTTTGCCGTTTGGGGTGCCGACTATTCATGGGCGCAATGCCTTGCCACGAGCGGCAGCAACATGAAGGGAAATCCTGCAATCCATGGCCTCCATTCTATACGAATTGCCGCGGCGAGTTCACGCCAAGAATCAGAACGAGGTGCTGCCTCCGGCAAGCTCTAGGTAAGCGGGTGGTACGAGGCGCGGCAGGAATGCGGTTTACCGGTCTTTTTCGGTTTGCTACTATGCGTGAGCTTCGGAGCCAGAAGCCTTGATCTCGTCTCTCTCGCAATGGTTGATCTTTCAACGGAGTTTGCCGGCCTCAAGCTTAAGAATCCGGTAATTACAGCCAGCGGAACCTTCGGTTACGGCGAGGAGTTTCGCGACCTGATCGATTTGAACCGGCTTGGCGGCCTGGTGGTGAAAGGACTTTCGGTGGCTCCGATGCAAGGCGCCTCGCCTCCACGGCTTCACGAAACCGCCGCAGGCATGCTCAACGCCATCGGATTGCAGAATGTGGGCGTGGAGCGGTTTGTGTCCGAGAAACTTCCTCTGTTGAGGCGCTACGACACCGCGATCTTTGCCAATGTTTTCGGGCATTCCACCGAGGACTATGTGCGTGTGGTTGAGGTGTTGAATCGAGCTGAGGGTCTTGCAGGATACGAAATCAATATTTCCTGCCCGAATGTCAAAAAGGGCGGGATCGTTTACGGATCAGATCCGGCGGCCACGCACGAAGTAGTGAAGGCGATCAAACAGGTCGCTGCCCGGCCCGTGATCGTCAAGCTTTCTCCGAATGTCACAGATATCGTCGTCATTGCCCGCGCGGCAGAGGATGCCGGGGCGGATGCTCTGTCGTTGATTAATACTCTGCTTGGAATGTCGATTGATACGGAAACGGGCAGCCCGCGGCTGGGAAATCTGACCGGCGGGCTTTCGGGACCCGCGATCAAGCCGGTAGCCCTCCGCATGGTCTATCAGGTGGCCCGCAGCGTCAGAATTCCCGTGGTCGGCATTGGCGGCATTCGAACAGCGGAGGACGCTCTTGAGTTTCTGATTGCGGGCGCTCGAGCCATCGAGATCGGCACGGCCAATTTCCTCGATCCGGCAGCGGCCCTCAAAATTATCGACGGCTTGGATGCATTCTGCCGGCGCAAAGGGATACAGAGGCTGCAGTCAGTAGTCGGCAGCGTGAAGTGTTAGTGGGGAACTCCAGATGAAGCGTTGCATTCTTTTGTGGGTCGTGTGTGTCTGTGTCGGGCCAGCAGTCCTGATGGCTGGCGAGGATCGTGGCCGGCCGACCTGTGACTACTGCCGGATGATCATCACCGAGAAGCAATACGGTGGGAGAATCAAGACCACCAAGGGAAAGATTCTAATCTTCGATGCCACAGAATGCCTGGCTGCCTTCGTCATCAAAGCAATGGTGAAGCCCGCTGAGATTCAATCGCTCTGGTCTGTGAACTTCAACCAGCCGGGCAAGATGTTGAACGCCAGGACTGCGTGTTATCTCCAATCCAATTCCTTGATGAGCCCGATGTCCATCAATCTTTCAGCCTACGCGTCTCGCACCGAAGCCGGGAGGATGCGCGAGAAGCATCCAGGCGATCTCTTGGACTGGACTCAGGTTCTTGAGTTTGTAAAGCAGAAGTGGTTTCGCGAGATGCTCGGTGGCCCTCGTAGATGAGGCTGCGCAGGCTCCTTTAAGCAATGGATCACCTGAGAATTGACCGTAATGAATCAGATCATCGTTGCACTCGACGTCGATAGCAGAGCGGACGCGCTCAACCTCGTAAGACAGTTGAAGGGGCGCGTGGGCCTCTTTAAAGTCGGTAGCCAGCTCTTCACTTCTGAAGGGCCGGAGTTTGTGAGGGAAATTGTGCGTGAGGGCGAGAAGGTTTTTCTCGATCTCAAGTTCCACGACATTCCCAATACTGTCACCAAGGCTGTGTTAGCGGCCGCCAAGTTGGGCGCATCGATGCTGACGCTACACAGCAGCGGTGGTGTGAAGATGATGTCCGCCGCGGCAAATGCACTGAAGGAAACGTGCGGCGCCGCAGAAAGGCCGCAACTGCTGGGCGTGACTGTGCTAACCAGCCTGGCTGACGAAGATTTGGTGCAGGTTGGGGTAACCGCGCATGCTGCTTCACAAGTGGCACGGCTCGCGAAACTCGCGGAGGAAGCCGGACTCGACGGCGTTGTCGCCTCACCCTCAGAGTTAAGCCTGTTGCGAGGACACCTCGGGAGAGCTATGAAGATTGTGACTCCCGGCATCCGCCCAGCAGGCAGTGAAGTGAACGACCAGAGCCGTATCGCAACACCCGGCGCAGCCTTGCAGGCGGGCGCCGATTACTTAGTAATTGGCAGGCCTATCACTGCTTCGCCAGATCCGGCAGCCAGCCTGGAGAAGATCTTGAGGAATTTGTGATTGCAGAGACAGCGGTCCTCTACGGAAGCCTTACCGCGAATGGACGCAAATGTACGCGAACTATGGGACGCAGAACTCCGGGTGAATCTTTGTCAACCTCTCTCCACAAGACCTTTCAGGGCATTCAAAATTTCCCAAAGTCCAGATCAGATATTCTACTCTTCCGAGCCCAAGCAGGTCGCGGTCGATGGTACGAAAGGCAGCGCGCCTCGGCGTTTATTCGCGTGCATTCGCGGCCAAGAAGCCCCCGTGGTCTTCCTGGGTTGTCCAGCCTAGCTTCGCGTGATCAGAATTCGGCTGGGATGATGAGTTTGGGTTCTTCGGGCTGGCCCTGCACGAAATCGCGCGCGATGCCCTCGAGGTGATCCAAGAACGCGCGGCTCTTCGGACGCGGCAAAGTGATTTCGGCGGATAGCTCCTTCATGAACTGCAAGGCGTCGAGGATTTGACTTGTAGTCGGCCGGGGTTCCGCAACGAGTCGGGATTCGGTCGGACCTTCGAGCAATTGCTTGAGAGCCAGGTAGAGTTCTCTCTGAATCACACGCTCAGGCGCAAAGTCGTAGTAGATGCCTTTGTCGAGGGTATTGAAAGTCTGAAGAAGAGAATCGAAGGTCGCCTGGACGTCGCTGTCGGCAAGCTCGGGAGAATTGCGACGCACTGCCGCAATGACTTGAGACATCCGCATCATCAGCGGGTAATGGGCGCGCAGAAATGACGGCTCCCACAATCGTTCCGTCCGCCGGAGTGGCGGTGCGGTACGCGCCAGTTTGCTACTTTCGTATTCCCTGCCGGCGTGGAGATAGACACAATCCGAGGGACAGTCAATCTCGACTTCGCGCTTGGTGCCGCAGCAGACGGGGCAAATCTGTCCGGCTTTCGCGGGACAAAAACGCTTGCCCTTCCGAGATTGACACAACAAGCATTTCATTAGGCACGGCGCTCATCGGACGCAACCTTGCCGTCGCGGATGTGGATGGTGCGGTGAGCATGCTGCGCGACGTCGTGCTCGTGCGTCACCAGAATGATGGTGTTGCCTTGCTGGTGCAGCTTCTCGAACAGGTTCATGATTTCGACACCGGTTGCAGAATCCAGGTTCCCCGTCGGTTCGTCAGCCAGCAAAATGGACGGATTGTTTACCAGCGCACGGGCGATGGCAACTCTCTGCCTTTGGCCGCCTGAGAGCTCATTGGGCTTGTGCATCATCCGGTTCTCAAGTTCCACCATCCGCAGCGCACCTTTCGCACGTTCAATCCGTTCCTGGGCGGGAGTTCCGTTGTAGATCAGTGGCAACTCCACGTTGTGCAGCGCAGTTGCACGAGCCAGCAAGTTGAAGGTCTGAAAGACAAACCCAATTTCCCGATTCCGAATGAAGGCCAGCTCGTCATCGTTCATAGCGCTGACAAGCCGCCCATTGATGAAATATTGCCCCTGCGTGGGTGTGTCAAGGCAACCAATCAGGTTCATCAACGTGGACTTCCCCGAACCGGAAGGGCCCATGATGGCTAGATACTCACCCTTGGTGACCGTAAAGGAAACTCCAGCCAGGGCATGGATTTTTTCCGCACCCATTTCATAGGTTTTCCAGAGGTTGTCTGTCTTGATCAGGTGGCCGTTGCTTCCGTGATTTTCCGACATGAGAGATTCTTACCCTTTCTTCCAGCAAGCAGCCATCCGGGTTGCCGTCATGGTCTCTGATAGCGCGCCCTTCCCGCTAAACCTTCTTCTCATCCTTAATTTCTTTGTTGTCGACTTTGACTTTGGCGTCTGTCTTGAGCGTGCGCAACGTCTTGTAGCTCCCCGTGACGATCTCCTCGCCTTCCTTCAGCCCGGTAAGAACCTCGATTTCCGTTTGTCCGGTAATCCCTGTGGTGACTGGAACAAACACGGCTTTCCCGTCGCGCAGAATGAAGACACCCTGCTCTTCTTTCTTCTTAGACGTCTTGGAACCGGAAACAGTTCCTTCCTTTAGAACCGCCTCTTTGCTTCCCGCTGCCTTTGCGGTGCTTGGATTCGAAGAAGGCGCCTGGCCTTCCTTGTCTTTCTCGTTTTCTCTGATGGTGAGAGCCTGGATGGGAATCACCAGGACACTCTGGCGTGTCGCCGTGGTAATTTTGGCGGTCGTTGACAGTCCTGGCTTCAATTCAGCAGTTGGTTCCAGCAGCGTCACGACCACTTTGAAGTCCTTCGCCTCTTGGCTGGCAGTGCCTTGGGTGTTGCTGGTGCCAGCCGCTTGCCCGGTACGCGTCAAAGCGCTGCTTCCCACTTCTGTGACTGTTCCCTTGAAGGTCTTGTTGGGAATCGCATCGATAGTTACTTCGGCTTCCTGTCCCATCTTGACATTGATGATATCGGTTTCATCGACCTTGACTTCGGCAGTGATGACTGACAGATCGGCCAGGGTCATGAGGCCGCTTCCGATTGAGTTTTGAATTCCGGGCACTGCGGATTCGCCGACACGCACGGGAAGGTTGGTCACAATCGCATCCAGCGGCGCCGTGTAGATGGTCTTGTTCACGACATCTGTGCTCCGGGCGATGGACGCCTGCTGTTGGGCGATGCGGCCGCGCGCGGAAGCACGCCCTCGATCAGCCCGATTCAATTCGGCTCGGGACTGCAAGATCCGAGACTGGCTGGCTTCGATCTGGGCCTTCGTCACATCAAATGTGGCCTTGTATTGGTCAAATTGGGACTTGGAGATCAAGCCCTCCTTAAGGAGATTTTCGCTGCGCTCCAAGTCAAGACGTGCCTTTTCAAAGTCAGCTTTGTACCGCACCAGATCTGCCTCAGTCGTTTTCAAGGTGGCTTCGGCAGCCCGAAACGCTGCCTCAACGCCTTCGGCATCGGTCATGGCTTGCTGCAGCATCGCTTCGGTGCTGCGCAATTCTGCCGAGGACTGGACAGACTCCTGCTTCAATAGCAAGTCCCCCTTTTTGACGCGATCTCCTTCCTTGATGGGGATCTCCACGATTCGCCCATTGGAGTTCGCTGTGATGTTGATGAACTTCAGCGGCTTGATCTCGCCGGAGGCAGAAACTGTCTGCACCAACTCCTCCATCTTGACTACTTTCCCGGTTTGAACTTTGACGATTTTCGCTTGCTGGGCTTTGTAGTAGGCGAATCCGCCAATCGAGACTACGAGCGCTGCAACGCTCCCGATGACGATTTTCTTGGTTTTGCTCATGAGTTCTCCAAATCAGAGGTAACGGGCCGGAGAGGTTTTCTCCAAATGAAGCTGTCTTCCCCGAGCTGCTCTTCCTACGCTGATACGCGCGTGGCGGCGGGAATGTTTCAACAACGAAGTAAATTTTGGGGTTAGCCTTCCAGGTATGATCCGCTCCCGTTCCTTCAACCAACGCATCATACCAAAAACAATTCGCTACCGCACAACTTCCATTGAAGAGCTGCGTTCGCAAGAAACCGGGAGGGATTCAACTCTACGGACAGGTCGAGGGCAGGTCAGAGCCTTGGACTTGGAAGGAGAAAATCATCGGATTGTGCTCGGCTGGTCAAGACTGGGTTCAAGAAACTTCTAAGTAAGATAAGTAAGAATGGTATTCGAAATTTCGTATGAAACTTCTACATCATACTAAAAAATGTACCCCCACGGACGTTTGGAGGGTCTGACTGCCAAGTCTTAGAAGTCCTCTTCGAAGCTTAAGTTACTTGTTTCACTACATGTGAGATGAAACCGAAGGGGATGGGCTTGTTTGGAAAGTGTTGTGCAACACGCTAGCGCATAGATCAAGTCACAGCGGACTTTTCGCCGACCTGAGCAAGACGACCATGAGAATCATCACCCCAAGGCATTTTTGTTCGAACTTGGACTAGAAGAATTCGAACGGCCCTCGTTTGTCCGCTGAGCACATCTCTGACGCTGAAACTCATGAAGATTCAGCAAACTTCCTCATCTTCCTCAGACTTGAGAATTCAAAACCGCGAGGTTTGGCCAAGCTTTCCAAGCGAAGCACTCTCCAAGGGATAGCTAAGCAGGTCAACTAAGGAGGACCAGTATGAGCAATATCACGAAATCGTCAGTCAGGCTTTCGGCGAGGTTTCCGTATCGAAGCCTCGCGACGTTTCTCGCCGTTGCGTTGTTCCTCTTCAGCGCAACTTCGATGACCGCTCAAGAGAGAACGGGAAACATAGCTGGAGTTGTCAAAGATCAAAGCGGAGGCGTACTGCCCGGTGTAGCGGTGACTCTAACTAACAAAGAAACGGGTCGAACTCTCAGCGCCAAGACAGATGCGAACGGATCGTACTTTGCGCGAGAGCTTGAACCGGGGCGTTATACGGTGAAGTTTGAATTGGCCGGTTTCTCCAACGCAGTCGTACAAGACGTGGTGCTCTTGCTGGGGAAGACCATCGACGTCAACGCTTCGATGCAAGTCGGCGCTGTCGAACAAATTGTCGAGGTCAGCGCTGGGGCAACACTGATCGACACGCTAAGCACTGCGGTTTCGCACAATGTGACCGCAGAAGAATTCGATCGCATGCCAAAGGCCAGGAGTTTCCAAGACGTAGCGCTAACTTCCCCGTCCGTCAACTCAGGCAAAATTGAGGGCGGCATTCAGGTCAACGGCGCCAGTGCCTCAGAGAATAACTTCACAATTGATGGACTTTCTGTTACCGGTGTGATCAACGGTGATTCTCGCCAGGACGCAGTGTATGAATTCCTGCAGGAAGTTCAGGTGAAGACCTCCGGGATCGAAGCTGAGTACGGCGGCGCCCTAGGGGGCGTGATCAGTGCTGTCACAAAATCGGGAGGTAATCAGTTCCACGGCGAAGCCCATTGGTACAACTACGGTTCAAACCTTAACGCCGGCCCTACCCAGCGGCTGCAAACTGACCCAGTGGGTGAGCTCAACTCGACGTATTTTCAGGACAGCAAGATCAAGGACCATAACAACGAATTCGGTGGCTCCCTTGGCGGACCTATCCTGAAAGACAAGCTCTATTTCTTCACTTCGATTACGCCCAACTGGAGACGGCAGGAGGCAGACATCAAATTCCAAGATGGCCCCGGCAATTTCAAGAGTGATCGGAATTCGATCAGCATGTTCAACAAGTTGTCATGGGATACAACCAGCCGCATTCGGACCAACTTCTCCTGGCTTTACACCACTCAAAAGCGGACGGGGTTGATTCCGGCTTTCACTGGGTATTGCGCCGATTGCAACCTCAACCCGATCGCCAACTACGATAGTTATCGGACGCAGGGATGGTATTTACCGAAGAATAGCTATACCGGAACGATGGATGTCACCTTATCTACCAGTAGCATTTTGAGTGTCCGTGGGGGGTATTTCTGGGATAACTTCATCGACAACAATCCTCCGGCGAAGCATCAGACGCGGTACAATTTGACTGGAATAGGCCTGCCTTTTGAGATTCCTCAGGAACTACAGCAGCCCACCAACTACTTCGACGTGCCCCTGACCGAAGTAAACTATTTCGACATCACCAGCCGCGGCTTCTACATGGCCGACTACAGCAAATCTTTCCGCTTTGGAGGAATGCACAACCTCAAGGGCGGCGCTGGCTTTCAGAAAATCGTAAACAACTCCAATACGGGCTACCAAGGTGGAGGTTACAACGTCGCTATCTACTGGAATGCGTCCTACAAGAGTCTTGCAACGGGAAAGACCGACCGCGGCCAGTATGGATACTATCGGGTGAGGACCATCGGCACACAGGGTTCTGCCAGTTCAGGAATCGGCCACATGTACATTCAGGACCAATGGCAGATTCACCCCCGCTTGACTTTGAGTCTCGGCATTCGCACAGAACGAGAGACGATTCCCTCCTATAACCGGGATCTGCAAGATGTTGCTATCAAGTTTGGTTGGGGGGACAAGATCGCGCCACGTCTTGGCGCCAGCTTCGATCTGTTTGGCAATGGCAAGACGAAAATCTTCGGCAGCTGGGGTCGATTGTTCGACTGGACCAAGTATGAGTTGGTGCGCGGGTCGTTTGGGGGCGACGTATGGAAGGAATGGTGGTATTCCCTCGACACGCTCGACATCTTTTCTCTCGGTCTGAACAATCTACAGGGAAGAAACCTTTGGTCCGATGTTCCAGGCTCGTTCCAGGATCACCGCTCCCCTCTGGACGAAGATACGCTTGATCCCGGTCTGAAGCCCATCCGTGTCGACAATACGGTGTTTGGCGTCGAGCACCAGTTGAACCCACAATTGGTTGTTTCTGCGCACTATGTGAGGACGCGACTGAACCGAACGATTGAAGACATCGGCAGGCTGGTGGATGGTAATGAGGTCTACACCATCGGAAATCCAGGTGAAGGCCGCTTTGTCATCGAGGATAACCACTATGGAGCCACCCCAGACTACGAGATGCCGCGGCCGAAGCGCGACTACGATGCCCTGGAGCTTTCGCTGAATCGTCGTTTCTCTAATGGCTGGTTCCTTGGCGGCAACTATACCTTCAGCCGACTCTACGGGAACTATGCTGGTTTAAGCAGTACGGATGAAATTGCGAACGGCGGACTCACATCTGTTTCTGCTGGCTGGGCAGTATCCCAAAATCCCTCCGCTCAGCTGGCCCGCCCGGGAGGCAATGCCAATCGCGATTACGACTCCGATGAGGTCATGTTCGATTCACGCGGAAATTTCCTGTTCGGACGCTTAGAGACTGACCGGCCGCACGTGTTCAAGCTGTATGGCTCTTACAAACTCAAGTGGGGAACCGAAGCCGGCGGCCGTTTCTATGGTGGCAGCGGCACTCCGATCACGACTCGAGTCGAAAATCTAAGCCAGATCCCCATTATGGTGAATGGGCGCGCTGACGCAGGTCGGCTGCCTTTCTTGAACACAACTGATCTGCTGGTCTCTCACGAGTTCAAAATGGGGGAGACAAAGAGAATTCGTCTTGAATTCAATGCGGTCAATGTCTTCAACCAGAAGACGGCCCGTTATCAGCAGAACATCGTGACCCGCTATCGCGACAGCAGTTCGGCGATGGACATGCACGATGTCAACTTGCTCAATGGTTACGACTGGAGAGCGCTGCTTTCGCAAACCGAGTACGCCCAAGATCCGACTCGATCTTCTGATCCCAATTCTTTAGATCCAACTAAGAACTGGGCAGTCGACCCGACTTACGGGAAGTATAGCGTCTTCAACGACGGATTTGCCGGCCGGTTCATGGTGAAGTTCATTTTCTAGTTGAGCGCACTTGCTGTTGGCAACAAAGGCGGATGAGACATCTCATCCGCCTTTTTTATTGGCTGCGGGTGCGCCCCGGGTTGCCTCCAAGGTGCCTGGATACAATCCAGGTGACGTGACGTTGAGAGTAAACCGTTCTTGACAACGTTGCATCTCACCGAGGCATCTGGAATCCCTAGTTACCAGCAGTGGTTTTTGGGCACCCTGACGCTGCCAAACATACAAACCGTAAGGGACAACAAAAAGATTGACTCGCTGACAGGCTGATCTATAATCACAAAGTGGTAAACCTGCAGGAAAACCTAATCAATTCTTTAAGATTCCATAAGGTCCGGTTATGAAATACCCATCGAAATTCCCGCGATTTCTGGCATCTTTGGCGGCTCTCGCGTTGGTTGGCGGCTCGACCCTTCTGGTCTTGGCAGACAAGAAGAAGGACAAGGACCGTGAGAAGTCGCTGAGGCAGGAAACGTCTGATCAGTTCTTGAAGAAGTGGCTGGAGCAGGATGTCGTCTACATCATTACGGACGAGGAAAAGGCATCTTTCAAGCGGCTCACGACGGATGACGAGCGCTACCAATTCATTGAGTCGTTCTGGCTGCGCCGGGATCCTTCGGCAGATACGATCGAAAATGAGACTCGCGACGAGCACTATCGCCGCATTGCATACTCAAACGAGCGCTTCGCGTCCGGCAAGCCAGGCTGGAAGACCGATCGCGGCCGGATCTATATCACTTGGGGTCCGCCCGACCAGATTGAATCCCACCCAAGCGGTGGCAGCTATCTTCGACCTCAGGAAGAAGGCGGTGGGACCACTAGCACGTTTCCGTTTGAGACCTGGCGCTATCGCTATCTCGAAGGGCAGGACCTAGGGAACGAGGTTATCATCGAGTTTGTGGATCCGACGATGAGCGGCGAGTATCGGATGACGATGGACCCGTCAGAGAAGGACGCGCTGCTCTACGTGCCCAACGCTGGTCTGACAGACATGGAGGCCATGGGCTTGGCTAGCAAAGCCGACCGCTTCAACAATACCGACGGCACCCGCATGGGTCAAGCACTCGGCGGACGGGGAATTCGCTACAACCAGTTTGAACGCCTCCAGCAGTATGTGGCCCTGCAACGGCCTCCCCAGATCAAGTTCAAAGATCTGGAAACGGTCGTCAATACTAAGATCTCTTACAACCTGATGCCGTTCGACTACCGTACTGATTTCATCAAGATTACCGAAGATACGGTGCTCACCCCGATTACGATTCAGCTTCAGAACAAGGACATGACCTTTCAGAACAAGGAAGGCGTCCAGCGCGCGGCAGTCAACATCTACGGAAGGATCTCGACGATCACCGGCCGGGTAGCGCAGGTCTTCGAAGACGTCGTCGTTCAGGACGTGCCGGAGTCACTCTTCAAGCAGGCATTGGAGCGGCGGTCTCTTTATCAGAAGGCTCTACCGCTGCGTTCCGGGTTATACAAGCTGGAACTCATTGTGAAGGACCTTAACAGCGGAAACATGGGAACGATCTACAAGGGTTTTAGCGTTCCGAAGTTTGAAGAGGACAAGCTCTCCGCCAGCAGCATTATTCTGGCAGACAACATCGAGAAGCTTTCCCTGAAACAGGTGGCCGCGGGCCAGTTCATCATTGGCGGTTCGAAAGTGCATCCTAACGTGAACGTCAGTTTTTCGCGCGACAAGATGATGGGTATCTATTTCCAAATTTACAATCTGGCGTTGGACGAAAAAACGCATAAACCTTCAGCCACGATTGAATATGTTCTGCGTAAGGGCGAGAAGGAAGTTTCACGCTTTATGGAAGAGCAGGACAAGCTGACGGGCGCTTCTCAACAGATGACTCTGGAGAAGCTGTACCCGCTGAAGGATCTGGACCCCGGACGGTATAGCCTAGTCGTGAATGTGACGGATAATTTGACCAAACGGACTATTTCGCCAGTTGCAAAGTTTGAAGTGCGGTAAACGATGGTCTCCTCTCTGGCAGGATATCTCCTCCTTTGCATTCGCACAAAATGACGAAGGCGATGACGAAACTGAGAGTTCCCAAGCTTTTGCCGGGGATGTTTCTTCTGATTGGTAGCCTACTGGCGGGCTTCGACGAGAACCTCTTGGCGGCCGATGCCGGCGGACTTGCTGGCATTGTCAAGGATTCGCGTGGTGCGCCTTTGGCTGGAGTTGCGGTCAGTCTGCTCCGTGGCCAGTTTAACCCCAGGATCGTCCAGACTGTAACTACCGACGGCACCGGACGATTTGAGATGCGGGGGGTGTTGCCAGGCTTTTATTCCCTTAAAGCAAGCCTCGCCAGTTATTTGCCGTTCATCCAATCCCAAGTTGGGGTGGTTGCGGGCAAGATTGCGGACCTGACTCTCATCCTTGAGAATCTGTACCTCCAGTCGATTCTGGGTGTTCCGGCCGGAAGTTTTCAAGATACCGTTCGAGAAGACATCGAGTCGGTGCTGCGGAGCGCCTCTTCAACACGGCCCATCCTGCGCGTCTTCGAAACGGATGCCGGAAGCCGGGAAGAACCGGAGGATCCAACGAGTGCTCGGAAAAACGGCATTCGCGGCGTCGTGGGTTTTTCAACTGCTGCGTATTCCTCCACGCCGGAGTTCGCAAACGCCGGCAGCACGTTTACGGATTTCGCTTTCATCAAAGACGTCGGAACTTCGACAACTTGGGTTGTGGCAGGTGTGGTGTCCGACTCAGGATTTGCTGAGCTTGACTCTTTGCTGAGATTTCGCGCGTCCGATCGCCACACCACCTCGGCTCGGCTCAGTTTGGGAATTCTTCCCTACGTTTCGGATCCTCTTTCTCCCATTCCAGATCAAAACGTCCGTCGCTTGAATATGTACAATCTGGATCTTCAGGATGACCTGAAGGTTTCCGAAATGTTGTCTGTTATCTACGGCGCCGAGTTGCAGGTGACTGACCCCAGCAGCAAGGCGCCGCGGTTCCGCCCGAGATGGGGGTTCCGCATCCAGCCCTCGGCAGGCAGCCGGTACAGTTTCCTTCGGACAAAGTCTCTTCCCCAAATGCAACGAACTTTGGAGTTGGGTGAAGCCGACTCGCTGGAGCTTACGTCTCCCTTCCAGCATGATTTTGGGAATCGCCTGAATCTGGGCTTAAATCGTGTGACGCACACCGAAGCCGAAACCGAGCAAACCTGGGGGAAAGCGCGCTTCAGTGCAGGCGTGTATACCGACGAAGTTGCTTCGAACTATCTTGGCTCGAATGGCGGCCCCGAAAGGTTCCCTGAATCGCGAGGAGTTCGCCTGACTTATCAACAATCCCTCGGTGCAATGGAGAGTGTTGTTGGCTATACTTACGGCTCGGGGCTCCAAGCCGACCAGGGCTTCTCGCAGTTTTCGGCGCACAACTTGCACATGGTGGCTGCACGCGTCCGATCCAGGCTGCCGTTGACCCACACTCAGGTCGCCGCGACTTACCGTTGGATGTCGGAGGAGTCGATCACCATTGTCGATCCTTACCAGGCCGTTTTTGAATCAAATGCTCCAGGATTGAGCTTGGCCTTCGTTCAAGCGATACCGTATTTCGGGAAATTCATACCTGGGAAGATCGAGGCGCAGGTCGACGTCAGGAACTTGTTTGGCCGAAGCAATCCGGAACTCTACCAGTCAGCGAGCTTGAGAAGGGTTGAGTTTGTGCAACCTGCCAGATCCGTGCGTGGCGGGATCAAGTTGAAGTTCTAAGGCTGGCTCAGTCAGCTTCCCACCTCCGGCTGTAAGCCCCAGCATCTCAAATCGATACAGTATTCGGTAGCCATAAATTCCAAAAAATGTATCGTCGAAGTTTCTCATCGGGAATTCTCACCGATCGGGTTTGTAAGCTGCATCATATGTTTGTCTTACTGACCAGAATCGGGGCCTCAACCTTGGCATCAAAACTGCAAAAGCTAGTCTTACAGTCCCTAGGTCCACGAGGAACATGATAGTCAGGTTCAGTTTCAGAACAGCCATCATAGTCTTGGTGACGGCGGCGTTGACGGTCTTGGGCCTGATCAACAGCGTCCAGAAAGGACGTTACGTGACGCCGGATGATGGTTGTGGTTGGAACGCGACCGCCCGGGGGGTTGAGGCTTATATCGTGGATCGACGAGGACCCGCGGAACGCGCAGGGATCCAACAGGGCGATATTCTGGAGGCCATCGGAACCAAAAAGATTACCCGTGCAACAGAGGTTTCGCAAAAACTCTACGAGCTCGGCGTTTGGTCCAAGGCCACATATGCACTGAAACGCGGTGAAACCCGTTTTACGACAACCGTCATTGTAGCTCCCCAGGAGACCCATTTAAGGTTCAAGCGGTTCCTCGAATTCGTTGGATTCCTCTATCTTTTTATCGGAGTGTTCATCTTTCTGCGTCGCTGGCAGGCGAGTGGCGCATTGCATTTTTACGCCATTTGTATTGTTTCCTTCGTCGTCTATGCCTTCTCGTATACCAACAAGCTCAACGAATTTGACTGGACCATCTATTGGCTGGACGAGATCGGCATTCTGCTCTTGCCTCCTCTGTTCCTGCACTTTTGCCTTTGCTTCCCCGAGCGCAAGAGTCTGCTGAAGTCGTTTCCTTACCTCGTGTCAGCCGTCTATTTCCCAGCCCTACTGCTGGCAGCTGTCCAGGCCTTGTTCATTACGGGCGGCTTGAATCTTCTACAAGCTCCTTTGTCACTTCGGGTCCTCCTCGACAAGGTACATGCGCTTCATTTCGCAATCCTGTTTCTGTTAGGTGTTATCTCCCTTTGTAACACTTACGCAACGAGTTCAAACCAGACTCTGCGCCAGCAGATGAAGTGGATTGTCATTGGAACCACCCTCGGTGCATTCCCATTCTTTTTTGGTTACGCCCTACCCTATTGGTTTGGTGTCATTCCTAACTTCTGGATGGAAGCCACCGTATTCCCGTTGGTTTTCATTCCACTGACATTTGGCTACGCCATCATCAAGTATCGTCTGATGGACGTAGACATTATTTTCAAACGTGGCGTAGCTTCGACGCTTGCGTCCCTGGCGGTTGTAGGCTTCTACTTTGGGCTCATTGCCTTCGTTAGCGAAGTCTTCCGCGCCTCGGGTGCTAACCGGATCTGGGTCATTATTTCAATTGTCGTTGCCGCGTTTATCTTTTCGCCTCTGCGGAATTGGATCCAGGTCAAGGTCGATAAGTATTTCTATCGGGAACGCTACAACTATCGGCAGACGCTGATTGAGTTTGGCAGGACGCTCGGCGCTGAAGTTAATTTGAAGCGTCTGCTGGATACAGTCGTGGAGCGCTTAAGCCGCACATTGTCCGTCGACAAGATCGCCCTCTTTATGGCCGGTGAAAACGGACAGTTCCGGCTGGTAAGGTCGATGGGTGTGATTCCCAACGTGCATGAAGCCGCTTTGATTTTTCTGGACCCGCAACGTCCAGCGTTGGCCAAGGGCTATCTGTTCTACGAGAATCTCAGAACGCTGGTCTCCGAAGACCCCGAGCATCGGGACATATTGAGGCAATTGGATCTCAACTACTACCTGCCCTGCGTCACCAAGGGTCACACGATTGCTTTTATTGGCTTGGGACGCACAGCCCGGGGCGAGCTGTTGACGAGCGAAGACGTTGAACTGTTGATGACGATTGCGGGCTACGTCGCAATCGCGATTGAGAACAGCAGGTTGTATGAATCGATTCACGAAAAGGCGGAAGAGCTCCGCCGCCTTAAGGATTACAACGAGAGTATCGTGGAGTCCATCAGCGTAGGCGTGGCCGTTCTTGGCCTGGATGACCGGATTGAGGGCTGGAATACCCGGATGGAAGCTCTCATGGGAGTCGGAAGGGCCGAAGCCATCGGTACCTATCTGGCAGACCACTTCCCAGGGAACTTGATCGACGCGATCCACTCCCGCGCGAAAGCTAATTCGCACGGCGCCTCGGATGCATTCAAGCTGTACAAGTTTCCGCTTCGGCTGGGCTCGGAAACGCTCGTGACAGATGTCACGTTGACTCCCTTGTTCGGGCGGAACGGTGAGGTTTCGGGCCAGTTGATGATTCTGGATGACAAGACTGAACGGGTGAAGATGGAAGACCAGCTGATCCAGTCGGAGAAGCTGACTTCGATCGGCTTGCTCGCCGCGGGGGTGGCGCACGAGGTAAATACTCCTCTGGCTGTCGTCTCCAGCTACAGCCAGATGCTTTACAAACAGCTTCATCAAGAGGATCCGAAGGCCAAGATCCTCGATAAGATCATCAAGCAATCCTTCCGCGCGTCCGAAATTGTCAATAGCCTTCTGAATTTTTCCAGAACGAGTGGCTCCGAATTTCGAATCGTCGACTTGCATGGAGTGGTGGGAGACACTCTTTCGCTATTGGAGCACCAGTTCAAGATCGCGAAAGTCCGCGTTAAACGGGAATTCAGTTCCAGCGTTCCCCAGGTCTTCGGAAATCCCGGCAAGCTCCAGCAGGTCTTTCTCAATCTGTTCATCAATGCGAAAGACGCCATGCCAGACGGTGGAGAACTTCTGGTTCAGACTTCCAGTCCCGATTCGATGTTCCGAATCGAAGTCGTGGATACCGGCGTCGGAATCGCCGAAGAGCATTTGAAGAAGGTCTACGATCCCTTCTTTACGACCAAGGAGCTTGGACGAGGCACGGGTCTTGGCTTGTCCGTTACGTATGGAATCATTCAAGAGCACTCCGGAAAGATTTCCGTAGATTCCAAGCCTGGCCACGGAACTCGTTTCACTTTGGAATTTCCCGCCGCAAGAAAAGTTGCCAACGTTTGATCAAGAGGAAATAGATGCCAAGTCATGAGGGGTCCATCCTGGTGGTGGACGATGAGTCGGCCATCCGGGAAAACCTGGAACTACTGCTGTCTGATGCCAACTACAAAGTCACCTTGGCGGAAAACGGCACTGAGGGCTTGAAGAAACTGGAGTCGGAGTTTTTCGATCTGGTTCTTCTGGATGTGATGATGCCCGACAAGAACGGGCTTGAGGTACTGAAGGAAATCCACCTGTCTTCGCCCGAGACAGCGATCATCATGATCACGGCATTCGGAACGATCGAGAACGCTGTTAGCGCCATCAAAGCAGGTGCGGCCGACTACGTCACCAAGCCCTGGGATAACGAGAAGCTTTTGCTCGATATCCGAAATGGCATCCAGCAGCGCAAGCTGCAGCTTGAAAACCGCGAGCTCAAAAAAGCGCTCAAACAGCGCTATGGGTTCTCCAACATTGTCGGCAAAAGCGAGAAGATGTTGAAAATCTTCGACCTGGTCAGTCAAGTGGCACAGAGCCGCAGTACGGTTCTCATTCAAGGCGAGAGCGGAACCGGCAAAGAGCTTATCGCCAAAGCCATCCACGCAAACAGCAACCGCTCGGAGAACGCCTTCGTCACGGTCAATAGTGGGAGCCTTCCCACCGATCTGCTCGAAAGCACACTATTCGGTCATCTCAAGGGTGCCTTCACGAGCGCCGTTTCTTCAAAGAAGGGCTTGTTCGAAGTAGCCGACCATGGCTCCATCTTCTTCGATGAGATTGGAACCATCAGCCTCGAGACCCAGGCCAAGCTCCTCCGAGTGCTGCAGGAGCGAGAGTTCATGCGGCTTGGAGGCATCGAGACCATCAAAGTTGATACGAGGATTATTGCTGCAACGAACGTCGATCTGAAAACGTTGGTTGATCAAGGCCGATTCCGGGCTGATTTGTACTATCGACTCAACGTAATCTCGGTACAGTTACCACCGCTCCGCGATCGCAAGGAAGACATACCTCTGTTGGTTGGTCACTTCGTGCGAAAGTTCTGCGACGAGAACGGAAAGCCCCACTGCAACGTTTCGCCCGAGGTCTTGAAGCTTCTGATGGAGTATGATTGGCCTGGGAATGTACGTGAATTGGAGAATGTAAGTGAGAGAGGGGTTGTGCTGTCGCCGAAAGGCGAGATCACCATTGACCTCGTTCCGGAACATCTGACGGCTCCAGCCGCGAGGATGAAGTTGGACGAGATCTCCATTCTTGATGGCCAATCGCTGTTTGAGATCGTCGATTGTTTCGAGAAGAAAGTGATCGTCCAGATGCTGGAAAGTGTCAACTGGAGCCAAACGGAGGCGGCAGAGAAATTCGCTGTGCCCCTCTCAACTTTGAATTCCAAAGTCAAGCGCCTTGGGATTGACATCAAGCGCAAGGCAGCACGGTAGTTTGACGGTCGTGGGCTTGGCGCTTTCACCGAAGCCCCATCCATCTCACCTCTTCCCAACTCAGACACTTAGAGAATGCCAGCTCCGTCTTGTTCTGAATGGCGGCTGCTTGCCTCAATGAATTTCCAGGGAGGACCTTCTTGACTCCTCATCTGCTCGACAAGCTGAAGTCTCAAGTCAAAGCAACAAGGAAGAGAATTGTGCTGCCTGAAGGAACAGATGATCGCACGCTCATCGCGGCTTCACAACTCCAACGCGAGGGACTTGTGGACGTGACGTTGCTTGGTCATGCTGACACAGTGCTAAAGCGTGCCAAAGAGATCAGCGCATCGATTGAAAATGTTCGCGTCCTGGATCCCGCCTCTTCCAGTGAACTGGAGCGTTTTACGGCGCTTTACCACGAGAAGATGCGGGCCAGAGGAGTCACGCGGGATGAAGCTTCCCGCCAGGTGAAGCATCCTCTTTACTTTGGAGCTATGATGGTCAGCACTGGACTGAGCGATGGATCGGTGGCGGGCGCTACCAACACCACCGCAGAAACGGTTCGTGCTGCTCTTCGTTGTATCGGCTTGCAGCAGGGGTGTTCGCTGGTATCCAGCTTCTTCTTGGTGTTGCTCAAGAACTCTCTGTTAGGACATCAAGGCGCACTGCTGTTTGCTGACTGCGCCGTTGTCCCCAGCCCCGATGCTTCCCAACTGGCGGATATCGCCATCGCTACTGCAAGAAACACACAACTCCTGCTGCAGATCGAACCCAAAGTGGCGTTGCTCTCTTTTTCAACGAAAGGGAGCGCACAACACCCTCTGGTCGATAAAGTGGCAGAAGCGGTGCACACGGCAAGGGAACGTGACCCAAAGCTGCAGATCGACGGCGAACTGCAGGCGGATGCGGCACTGATAGCAACCGTAGGCAAGATGAAAGCTCCAGGAAGCCTTGTGGCAGGCAGTGCCAATACTCTCATCTTTCCAGACCTGCAATCTGGAAACATTGCTTACAAGTTGGTGGAGCGAATGGCTGGGGCTGAAGCTGTAGGACCGATTCTGCAAGGATTGCGAAGGCCCGCAAATGACCTGTCCCGAGGTTGCAAACCGGAAGACATCGTAAATACTGCGGTGATTACTGCCATCCAGGCTTCCTTGGAGTCCTCCTGAAACAAAAAAGCCCCCCGTTGCCCGGAGGGCTCTGAACTTCCCAACTAAAGAAATCTTAGCAGACCATCAAGCGGTCGCAGAAATCTGCCGCTGCTGCAAGAAACATTCCCGGCAATAAACGGGTCTGCCTTGGGTTGGCTTGAACGGAACCGTTGTTTCTTTACCGCAGCTTGCGCACGTTGCCGTGGTTTCCACTTTGGTTCTGGGAGCACTCAAGGCCTGATTCCGTTTTGACTTGCAATCCTTGCAGCGTTTGGGTTCGTTCTTGAAGTTCTTGGTAGCGTAAAACAGCTGCTCGCCAGCCGAGAAAACGAAGTCACCACCGCATTCCACACATACCAGCGTCTTATCCTGATAATCCATTAGGATCTCCGATCGGTGAACCCGCCAAGAAATCTGCTAAGACTCCTTCAACTCCCTTTGGTAGAGCCTATTCACGGCTATTTTCAATCGTAATCTCTGCGGATCTTCTTTCGATTCCTCTTTCGGGCCAGCGCTTGCTTGACGCGCTTTTTTTCTCCCGGCTTGAGGTAGAAAGAGTGCTTCTTTACCTCTTTGATGATGTCCTCCGTCTGAACCTTACGTTTAAAACGACGGAGAGCATTCTCCAAAGACTCTCCCTCTTGAAGCCTGACTTCAGCCACTCAACTGACACCCCCCAACTCTTTCGAAGTGCTTTTTTTTGACAACTGGCAGAAATTAATGAATTTCTGAATCAATGTCAAGGGCGAATCGGAGTGTTTTGGGCTGCTTTTGTTGTCGAAAATAAGAGCTAAGGAACCCCAATTCAAGCTCACGTGAGGCCAAAATTGACACCAACCGCGCTTTTTGGCTAGAGTCTAGCTGCCTCGGAGCAAGCAGTGGTCAGCTGTTTTTCTTGAACAGGGTCCCTGATTGTTCCAGATCGGGCATTGTCAATGACCGTTCACAAAGTTTCCGAGTCGGCTTTCCCCACAAAATATGGGAAATTTCGGATTCTAGGCTATGAAACTATCGCTCGCGGCAAGAAGAGCCCCTATGTGGTTCTGGTCAAAGGCAAGGTTTCCAAAGCTGCATCGCCGCTGGTCCGAATTCATTCTCAATGCCTCACAGGTGATGTTTTTTCGTCGACTCGATGCGACTGTGGGGATCAACTAAGGTTTGCCCTGAAGGCGATACATAAGTCGGGCAGTGGCGTGGTTATCTACCACCCTGAAGAGGGCCGTGGCATCGGACTACTCAACAAACTTATCGCTTATGAGCTTCAGGACAAAGGAGCCGATACGGTCGAAGCAAACCGCAAACTGGGATTCGAAGCGGACCTGCGCAGCTATGAGGCATGCGCCGCAATCCTCAAAGACCTGGGTATCCTTCGCGTACACCTGCTGTCGAATAACCCTGAGAAAGTAAAGGCACTTCAGGCCAGCGGGTTGCGCGTTGTCAAGCGCATCTCGATCGAAGTGGCTCCGAGACGATCCACACATCACTACCTAAAGACAAAGAAAGACAAGCTCGGACACTTGTTGACTCGGGTCTGAGTTGGACCTCAAATCAAAAGGTCGCGTCTCCTAAAGACAAGATGTCCGGGGCGTGTTGCTTGGGATCCTTTCACCAACGTCCTGGAGAAGACCCTGTGAAATCGGACACTGCGCCTCACCGATTTCGACGACTGCTCCGAATCTCGGCGTTTCTCATTGCAGGAGCAATCTTATTCCGATTCGGCTTAGGCGTCGATTTCGACTCAGTTTCCCTTGTAGCGGCACCATCATCCGGATCGCATCTCGGTGGGTATCAGGATGATCCCGCGGGGAGAAGTGGGACTGATTTTTGCCAGCAATGGTGCACACTCCTGTTGGGGGAGTCTGGTGGTGACCAGTTCCACCTATTCCGCGGTGGTCATCACATTGGTACCCACCACTGATTAAGGTTTCCCTGGCACGCGGCGATCGTGGAACCGCTCTTAGACAGTAAGCAAGAGCGGGGGCGCAGTTTTCTTACACCGGATTCCTCAAGATTGAGATCCATTGAGTCACATGGTGGTCTCAAAGTCTTTCATATAATGGGAACAAGAATCTGGCGAATAAGAGCAGTTCTCTGGGTCTTCGCGGGCCTCGCGATGATCGCAAACCTCTCGTGCTCGTCTGGCCTTGGGCCGGCGGTCCAAGGCGAAGCTGCACCGGAGTTCACCTTCAAAAATCAGGCTGGGAGGGAACTCTCCCTCTCACAGCTTCGCGGCAAGGTAGTGCTTGTGAACTTCTGGGGCACCTTTTGCCCGCCCTGCCTTGACGAGTTGCCGTCCATGCAGCAGCTACACCGGCGCATGACAAACCAGCCGTTTGAAATACTGGCGCTGAGCGTGGACACTTCATGGGAACCTGTGAACCGCTTCATGAAGGAGAACGGATTCACGCTGCCAGTCTACGCAGATTTCGACAAGCAGATCTCAACCCTCTATGGAACGCACATGTGGCCAGAGACTTACATCGTGGACAAGAAAGGCAAGATCGCTTACAAGGTTATCGGCCCAAAAGACTGGACCTCTTCTGAAGTGCTAAAGTTCCTGGATGTGCTTGTTGCGGAGAACTCTTGAATGGCGATTCAGGTCCGAATGTCACCAAAGCCCGATGAATCCCTAGACGAGCAGCAGCATCCCGATACTCCGTCAGGCTCCGGCAAGAGAAACATCCTAACCGAGTCACGAAGGCGGACGAAATGACAAGAATCAATGCATCCAGTGGAGCAACCCTTTGTTCACCCGAGCCGGTTAATTCTCCAGCCAACATGAGACGATTCTTCCTACTTCTGTCGATGGCTGCTTTGCTTCTGTTCGCCATGTCAGTCCCAACGAACTCGCAGGTCGGAAGTTCCGATTCGTCCCGGCGCTGGTACAAGGGCAATACTCACACCCACACACTCAACAGCGATGGCGATTCGACTCCCGAAGACGTTGTGCGCTGGTATCGTGAGCACGGATATCAGTTCCTCGTCTTGACCGACCACAACTTCCTTACGGGCGTTGACGCGCTGAATGCTCTCCATGGAGCCGACCAGCGTTTTCTGGTCATCAAAGGAGAAGAAGTCACGGACAAGTTCGGTGACAAGCCTCTCCACCTGAATGGACTGGACGTGACAGAGCTGGTGACGCCACAAAAGGGAACCTCGGTCGTGGATACACTGCAGCGCAATGTGAACGCCATACGCAAGGTGCAGGGAATCCCGCACATCAACCATCCCAACTTTGGCTGGGCGGTTACGGCTGACGAATTGCGACAGGTTGAAAACAACAAGCTTTTCGAAATATTCAATGGGCATCCTCATGTCAACAATCTGGGAGGCGGCGGCATCGCCGGTTTGGAAGGCGCCTGGGACCACATTCTCACAAGCGGAAAAATCCTCTATGGAATCGCCGTCGACGATGCCCATGTTTTCAAGCGACCCTGGGACAGGAACGCAGCGAGGCCCGGTCAAGGCTGGGTAATGGTACGGGCGGAGCGCTTGCATCCGCGAGCTCTGCTTGAAGCGATGGAACGAGGGGAATTCTACGCCTCCACCGGTGTTGAGCTCAGCGAGTTCCAGACGAGCCAGCAGGAGATTGCGATCACGATCAAAGAAGACCCGACCGCGAAATACCGCATCCAGTTCATTGGGAAGGGTGGCAAGGTTCTAAAAGAAGAAATCGCCAGTCCCGCTCGCTATCAGATTCGCGGGGACGAGGGATACGTTCGGGGGAAAGTTCTCGATTCGAATGGACTGATCGCCTGGACACAACCGGTTCCGGTAGGGAATAACTGATCGAGGCGTTCAACGTCGCTGCAATCTTCATTTCCCTATCGTCTGATACACGCGGACATAATCCACTTCGAAACGTGCCGGAAACTCTGTCTTTGAGGGGTCTCCGCCGTTCGTTCCGCCAATCGCCAGGTTGAGAAGAATATAGTGGGGTTCGCGAAACGGATTTGCCTTCTCGGTATCCTGGTTGAATGTTTCCTGAAGGTCGATGGTATTGAGCAACAGATCATCGACATAGAGTCGGATTTCGTCTGAGTCCCAGTCCATGCGCCAGATATGGAACTTGGAGGACCATGCGGGATCGCCAAACTCCTCAATCGGTTTCTTGAAATCGTCCCACACTGCACGCCACTGCCCTGCACCTCCCCAGCAGGCGTTCGCCAGAAGTTGGCCCCGGTAGAACTCCATGATGTCGATTTCTCCACTCGCCGGCCAGGGCCGTGCCGAGCCCAAAGTCCAAAAAGCCGGCCACAATCCAGGACTCGTATCGATCCGTCCACGCATCTCAAAGCGGCCGTAGGTCCAGTGGTGCAGTCCTTTGGTTATCAAGCTAGCAGAGGTGAACTCGGCATACGGCCAGCTTCGCTTCCAGCTTCTAGCTTCGGAAGAGTAGTCCGGGTTCCTCACACGCTCTCTTCGCGCTTCGATGACCAGCAGCCCGTTTTCGCACCGTGCATTCTGAGGTTGATACCACTGTTGTTCTCGGTTCCGAACAAGGCCTTGCTCGAACGTCCAGTTGCGCACATCGGGCGGGCCGGTCGTGTTGAACTCATCGGCCCAAACCAGCGTGTAGTCAGGGGAGGGTCTGGCGCCGACCGCTGTTCCGGTTTGTCCCGCGAGTGCCTGCAGGGCTGGTGACCACGGCGCGAGCAAAACGAATGGCGCGAGTACGAGTATCCATGGCTTTATGGAATGCATCCGCCCATGCTCCGCACAGGTGCCCATCGTGGCTGTCATTCGATCTGACGATTGCGTCAGTCTGCAGGCCGCGGTCAGCAGCTCCGTGGTACACTCGTTTCGTCTATCAAGCATTGCCATGGGTAGATCATGCGCCTGCAGCGTCTCTTGCGGAATCCGTCGACGACATGGATTGTACCAGCTCTTGCCTTCTGGGCCATTCTAATCCTGGTGGATCATTCTCAGGATCTTGAGCCGCGACGATCGCCTGTCGGTCGCCCGGGGCACGCAAGGCTCACGCTGCCACCATCGTCGAACAGGCACCCAATGCCTTCCCCAACGCGCTTCGCGTTCCATTCGTGGTAGAGGACAGCGATTCCTATTGCAACCTGGGAATCAACAACCTGAGTGATTCGTTGGCCACGGTGAGAGTCTCTCTCGTGAGTCGGGACGGATCTTCTCTTGGTACCAGAACCACGCGTGTGCCGCCTCACGGCATGCTGCAGATCAACCGCGTGGTCTCCTATCTGCAAGATGTATCAACGGACAAGGCTGAGGGACATTTGATTCTCGAGAGTGACCAGGACAGTCGCGCCTGGGCATCCTTTATCGACCGGCAATCACTGGACTCAAACGTGATGCTGGCCTCCGATGAAACGGCCAGCCGCATTCTCATTCCCTCGTCAGTTGCCAGTGAGCGTTACACCTCCGGTCTCGTCGTTGTGAACACATCGGCCGTCGCAACTTCGCTGAAGATCACCATTCGCAATGCACAGGGAAATATCCTGGGTATGCGGAACGAAGTGCGCGTCGCAGCTCAGGGATCCCTCTACTTCAACGATATTTTCCAGGCAGTGGGAATCGTTCCAGGTGGTAGCATCTTCGGTCCGATTGAAATCGAGTCGGCAAATGGAGCCCAGTTGCAAGCCATCCTTTTTATCCGCACTAGCGAGCGCACGGGAGGATTTCTTCCAGGAGTCAACCTCAACCAGGGAGCGCGTAGCCTGCTCCTACCCTACGTCGAGGATTCCGCAGATATCCGAACCAACTTGGGAATAAACAATCCGGGAGCCAGCGCAGCCAGCGTCAGCGTGTCACTGGCCACTCCGGATGGAATCGCACAGGCCAGCCGGCAGTTTTCGGTGCCTCCGAACTCGCTCACACAGCTTGATTCAGTCGTCCGATTTCTTGGAAACGAAACAACGCGGGAAGGCTGCATTCGTCTCACTGCCGACCAGGACATCTTTGCCTGGGTCTCGATTATCGACAACTCGACTCACGATCCGGCGCTTTCTGTCGCCACATCGATTAGCGCCACGAAGTGGCTGATCCCTTCAGCCACCAGCACAGGAAGCTTCAAATCAAGCCTCGCTCTGACCAATCTGGATGGAGAACCGGCTCAGGTCGCTGTGATTGCCCGCGATTCCGAAGGGACCGTGATGAAATCCACGGTCTTGAACATCCCGTCGTCAGGCATGTTTGTGTCCCAGGATGTGCTCGCGACGCTCGGCCTTCCCGGCCGGTTCGGTCCGATCGAAATCACCTCTTCAGGCGGGAAGCCCCTGGTTGCCACTTCGCGTGTCATCAGCAGCCAGCGCACCGGAAGCGCCTTTGCAGCCGTCCCGGTGGAACCGCGGCGCAGGGTGCTCTACGTCACCCATTCCGCCGGTTTTCAGCATGGAGTGTTATCACTTTCGGAAAATATTCTTCTTGAAATCGGAGCGGCGTCGCGGGCTTTTGAACTCACGGTTGCCAGAGATTCGATCGCCGTTGAACGTGAAAATCTCAGGAACTACGATGCCTTGGTGTTTTACACCTCAGGCGAACTGCCACTTTCGGACAGCCAGAAGGAAGCGCTGCTGGATTTTGTTCGTTCGGGAAAGGGCTTCACTGGTATTCACAGTGCCACCGACACACTCTACAACTGGCCAGAATATGGTGAACTTGTCGGGGCCTATTTCGACGGGCATCCCTGGCACCAGGAGGTCGCGATTGAGGCTGACGATCCGGTGCACCCAGCCACTCGCCATCTCGCTCCAGGATTTCGGATCACCGACGAAATCTACCAGTTTCGCAGTTTCATCCGCGAACAGGTTCATGGGTTGCTACGGCTCGATAACAACTCAGTGAATCTGAACGTGCCAGGCGTGAATCGCTCCGACGGTGACTTCGCGCTTGCGTGGACGAGAACGTTTGGCAGCGGCCGCGTTTTTTATACCGCCCTTGGCCATCGTGAAGAGGTCTGGCAAGACAAGCGCTTTCAGCAGCACCTGCTCAAGGGCATCCGTTGGACTATGCGAGATGTGCGGTGAATACGGTGCGTGCGATCATCATCAATACTGAAAATCCGGTCAAGGAGGCGCGACAGCGCGCTTGGGCGTGGCTGGGCGAAACAATCTGTATGAACAAAGTACCAGCGTCAAAAGACTCACGACGGCGCCCAAATAAACTGACCGCGGCCTGAAAGTGGAACTCGACGACGTGACTTCCTCGAGCGAGTGGAAGCCCGCGGAAGACGGCATTCGTTCGTAAGATCTTCGGCCGGACGGCCATCGACGCTCACCCTCCATCCCGAATAGTACACATCACTCAAGACAAGGAAGCCCTCCTCCTGCAGCTGAGCCTCAACACGAACGGAATTGGGTCTGGAGTCGGTGATTCTGGCGGTGCCAGTCGACTGCCTCCTGCTTTCTTCCCTGATCATCAGAGTGTCCGGATGAATGGGTCCACCGACTGCACTGACCAATCTCAGCTCGTGCGTCCCTTTTGCCAGCTTCCCCAGCTTCAGCGAAACATATTTCCAGTCCGACGCAATTCCACCCCAGCCCGGCGTGGGAGGGCACTCGAGGCTCGCCAATTTCTGTGCCTCATTGTCGAGGTGCACGTCGAGAACTGCGGAGTGGTCGGTCTCCATAGCATATCTGAGAAACAACACCGGTGAAGGTAGGACCTTCGACACCTCAAAGCGATAAGTGACAGAATCACCCGCAACATTCCCCCAACCCGCCAAAACCTTTTGGTTCCACGCCTCAGGGAAGTGCACCACTCGGCCTTGAGGCGATTTGTTCGTGAAGTTCTCAGCTTCCAGAAAGACGACCGGCACAGGTGAAACCAGCGTTCCCGGAACATCCTGAGCCGCGGAGTGCTCTACCAGAGCCATCTCTGAAGGAACAAAGGCAGGCGAGCCCATGAAGCCGGCCGCCGGAATGCCTGTTGGCAAGATGAGGATTCGAGGTGAAACATGGGCTCGGGGAACAAAACTCTGGTTCAGATAGGCCGTGACCCCGTGGCTCTGCCCCACCAAGGTATATTTGTCAGGCCGGAAAACCACCTTCTCCGTCTCCTTCAGTTCGTCGTGAATGAGAAGGTACTTCATGCTCGCAGCATCCAGAATCGGAGCATAAACGTCTGGAGCGGAGCTGAATTCCGGAGTTCTTTCAAACTTTCCCACAACCTGCGAAAGCAACGATGTGTAATCCTGCAGCGCAATTGGATCGTACCCAAAAAGATTCTGGAACCCGACGACGTTTCCGCCGTTGCTCCAGATCTCGCCAAGGCCAAAGGTTGCGATGCGGTAGTCTTTGCGAAAATCTCCGGCGGTATCAGATTTCAACAGGTCTATCCACGTCGACCGGCCGTCCACTTCTCTCGGGCTCAAGAACGTCCTCGGATGAAAACGGGCTTGAGTGAAAGACTGGTGAGAGTTGAACGTGAAGACATCCATCACCATCAAGATCATTATGAGAATCTGAACGATGGGGGTGGCAAGCTTTTGGGTCAGCGCCAAAAGGAAGAGGCCCAGTACCAGGAAGAAAAAGACCGCAAGAATGATCTGGTTACTTACGATGCCAAACATCCTCGCCTGCGCCGTCCGGCGCCGCGATCAAAGCCACGGCGGACGAAAACATCAACCCGAGAGAGACGACGATGAGACCCCAGAGACCGATCCTTCGAATGAAGGCCACGGTTTCAGGCTGCTTCCCAGACTGCCACAAGAGGTCCATGCCAAAGCCTGCCAGAACAGAAAGACAGAAAGTCGTGAACAGAAAGTAGTTGCCGGGCCGCGTAAACAAGTTGAGCTTCGGAGCAAGGAAGTAGAAAAGCCTCGGCCAGTAGAGGAAATCAGCCATCGCCAACAGAAGGAAGAAGACGGACCCGACAACCCACACCAACGTTCCCCTTTCGAGAAAGCGCAGAGCGATGGCAATCAACAGCAACGCCGTAACGCCAAGATAGAGTGTGGTCTCGGTCGGATCCTGGCGGTACCAGGCGTCGGAGCGTTGGAGTCCGCCCAAGAAGTTGGGCAGAACCAGTTTGATGAGATTGATAGGGTTAAGAGGTCCAATGAGATTCGAGTCGATCTCCGGCCTGGCAGCCCGAATTGAGCTTCGGGTGAGTTCGGCTGTGGGCAGCAGTTGAACAGCCGATACTCCGCCTCCAATCACTCCGATGAGCAGCAAGTTGCCGCCAATTCGCCGCAGCTCGCTGAACCCGCCACGCTCGACGGAGCGAAGCACGCCTTCCCACAGGCAGTAGAATCCAATCGCCACAGCCGTATAGACGGACGTTTGCGGGTGTCCTACCAGGAACTGCAGTCCTAAGATCAGGCCGGCCTTCACAGCGCTGGGAACTGAGGCGTTCACGACCGCCAGACGAACGTACATGAAAATCAATGGCACCCACGCCATCGCGAGAACAATGGTGTGATGCTGGGCTCGGGCCACCAGTGCGCCGCTGAACATGAAGGTAAACGCGCCAGTAAGGGCTGAAAACTGAAGCAGGCCAAGGCTGCGGAGAAATCGGAACATGAACAACCCGGCGAGAAAATAGTGAAGCAACAGTTCCGCCTCATAGAGTTTGTAGGACAGCGGTGAGCCCGCTGACAACAAAGCCAACAGCCACTTCGAAGGATAGAAGGTGCTCACCTGTGGATCTGCCACGGATGGGAATCCCGCAAAAATGTGAGGATTCCACAATGGCAGCGAAAACTGCTTGAGGTTCTCCACCAGGAAAAACGTCATGGGGTAGTAATAGGACATTGCATCCCACGGAATGACGTAACGGTTGGTGACCAGGATGCCCAGGAAGAAGAGGAAGATCAGGAGAGCCAACAAGAGCGGCACGCCCCAATGCTCAGCGCGTAAGGTCATTGTCTTCGCATTTGAATGATGGAGTCAGCCGGTGATGGCGGATAGCCGCAAGCGCTACGTGCCTTCAATTCTTTCCAGCAAACACTGCATACTGCCCGCCCAAGGGCAAACGACTGCAGCAAGGCTTCCAGCCTTGGCATCCGGCGAAAAGCAGACTCAGGGAGGTAGAGAAAGAACTGAGTATCGAGACAAGCGAATCCCGCCGAGGCCACCAGTCGCCTTGCCCCTGAAGGCGCCAGCAGTTTCGCATTGGCATCGACTGGAGCGCGGTGGACGATGCGTCGAGTGAATGGGTTCAGTGGATTGTGCTCGATAACACAGAAAACACCTCCGGGCCTGAGAACGCGAAAGGCGTCCCGAGTGAGGGCCTCGCGGTCCGGAGGAAAACCGACGTGGTGATAAACACAAACGGCGGTGACAAAATCAAAGCTTTCCGAGTCGAAAGGGAGAGAGATTGGTGTCGTTTGCAATCGGACCTCAAGCCCTTCTGAGGCCTTCAACATTTCCTGCGACAAATCGCAACCTGCGACACGAGCAAATGCAGACTGGCCCAACCGCAATAGTTCACCTTGGCCGCAACCGATATCGAGCCAGCTGGCCGTGTGCATGGAGCGACCCCTTGACTCGAAAAATTCCTGAATCACGCTCCATTTTCTTTGGTGAAAAAAAAGGGGACTTGTCGCAAACCGGTCCCGGAGGGGATCGCGGAGAAGCTCAGAGTACTCTCTCGCATAGCTGTCAAATTCCGGTGGCATGCAGACCTTCAGCGGTTGCTCTTGGCGGAAATCTTGCGCCGAACTTCGTCGCTGAGAAGCTCTGCCTGCCGCGGCGTCAAGATCACAGCTCCCGCAGCAACCGGTGCGACCTGGCCCCCGTTGAGAATCTCGTTGACGACATAGAGCGGCCGGTTCTTGATTTCTTCGTAGATTCGGGCCACATAATCGCCGATCAACCCCAGTGCCAACAGCGTGACGCCTGAGAAAAGGCACTGCAGAAAGACCAGCGAGGTCCATCCGGGCACCACGGCCCCGAGAACGACAGCCGCATACAATGCATACAAGAAGTAACCAAATCCCGCCAAGCTCAACAAAACCCCCGCCGCAATGCTTAGGCGCAACGGCAATGCCGAAAACGATGCAACCGCAGTCCAGGCCAAGTGGATCATCTTGAAGAGTGTGTACTTGGTCTCCCCCGCTGCCCGTGGCGGCCGATGAAACGGAAGGATTGCTTCTTTCAGGCCCAGCCAGGCAACGAGACCGCGCATGAATCGGTGTTGTTCGCGGAAAGCGGCGCAGTGCCAGAACCGCGGCCCGGCTGAGCAACCGAAAGTCGCCGACCTCAGGAACAATCCGCCGGTCAACCGCGCGCTGCATGATCCAGTAAAAAACTGCCGCTGTGAGCCTCTTAAAGAAGCCATCGCCCTCTCGAGATACTCTCTGGGCAGACACGACATCGTAACCCTGTTGGTAAAGCTTCACCATCTCCGCCAGGATTTCAGGAGGGTCTTGCAGGTCGGCATCCATGATGACGACCGCGTCGCCGGCGGCAAAGTCCAACCCCGCTGTGATTGCAGCCTGCTGGCCAAAATTGCGACTGAAATTCAAAACCTTGATCGTTCGGATCGGCAGCCGCAAAACCTGCGAGGATTCCCTGGCTCTCGTCGGTACTGCCATCATTGACGAAAACAATTTCGCTATCGCCGCCAACTCTGGAGAGTTCGGACTGCAGAGCCTGAAGAGTCAGTTGCAGATTGGCGGCCTCATTGTAGACAGGGATCACAATCGAAAGCAGCATAGGCTCACGATGGGCTTCCAGTGCCTCATCAAACGATTGATGTCGATAACTTTGCTGCCGACTCTAGCATCCCCGTTCTGACCGGTCAAGCCAGCGCCGATCGCCGCACGGGCGAGAGCGTCCACTTGGCAAGGTTCAATCGCGAGCTCTCTGACTATCGGGTTCGCACTCCAAGTCCACAAAGAGGGCATCGAGCGCTCAACAAGTGACCTTGCATTCGCAATAGACCCGCGCTGAACTCGGTCCTCATGATCTCTGGTAAGATAAGGGCGGTTCGCAAAATGTGCTCGTGGTTTGGAACACCCACATAGGAGGACGAGTGAAGCAAAAAGTATTCCTGTTCAGCACACTCGTATTCTTCGCAACCTCGTGGACCTCTGCGGAGGATTGGCCCGAATGGCGAGGACGAGGACGAGCGGGCATCTGGAGCGAGAGTGGAATCCTATCGAGCTTTCCTGCCACAGGCCTGAAGACCAATTGGAGGACGCCGATTCGCAACGGCTACAGTGGCCCAGCCGTTGCTCAGGGCAGAGTTTTTGTCACTGATTTCGCACGCCAGCAAGGCAACCGTGGCATCGAACGGGCTCTGTGTCTCGAGGAGCGCACCGGGAAGATTCTTTGGACGCGAGAGTGGGAAGCCGACTACATCAGTCTCATGGAGACGTATGCAACCGGACCCAGGGCGACTCCAACCGTCGATCAGGATCGCGTCTATGTGCTCGGCTCCAAGGGAAAGCTGCTGTGTCTCAGCGTGAAGACCGGATCCGTTTTGTGGGAAAGGGACTATCAAAAAGATTACCAGACGGAAGTGCCGGTCTGGGGAATGACCGCTGCACCGCTGGTGGAGGGAGACCTGCTAATCTGCTTGGTTGGTGGAAAATCCAACGCCAAAGTAGTGGCCTTTGAAAAACGCACTGGTAAGGAAGCCTGGCGTGCCCTGTCATCAGACTCTGAGCCAGGATACAGTCCACCGTTTGCCCTCACCGCTGGCGGGCGCCGCCAAGTCATCATCTGGCACCCGCAGGCAGTTTCAGCACTGGAGCCTGCGACCGGCAAGCTGCTTTGGGAAGTACCGTTCAAAGCGGACACCGCGCTTTCGGTCGCCACACCGGTTCTAAGTGGCCGTCATTTGCTGGTGTCCTCGTTCTACAACGGTTCGATGCTGCTGAAGCTAGACGAAGAAAGACCTCAGGCCGACCTTATTTGGAAGGGCAAGAGCAAGAGCGAGATCGACACGGACGGTCTGCACTCTCTGATTTCGACGCCTGTGATTGTCCGGAGAATCTGTTTATGGCATTTGCAGCTACGGCCAGTTTCGTTGTCTGGATTTTCGCACGGGCAGTCGCATTTGGGAAACTCTCGAAGTCACCAAGGAAAAGGCTCGCTGGGCCGCCGGTTTTCTTGTCAAGAACGGCGACCATTTCTTCATCAACAACGATCGCGGCGAGTTGATCATCGCGAAGCTCTCTCCGCAAGGCTACCAGGAGATTGGACGGACTCCACTCATCAAGCCGACGACGCGCGTCGGCAATCGCCGGGAACTGGGCGTGGTAAATTGGTCGCATCCAGCGTATGCCAACCGGCAGATCCTTGTGCGCAATGACGAGGAAATTCTAAGCGCCTCGTTGCAGAGCGACTAGCCTGAGCACCTGCCACAGATATTCGGAGATGAGAAGTACAAGGGGCGCCCGCACTCGTTTTTTGATGGAATCGTTGCATTCCTGCGCGGTCTTAACGCGTCTGCTGCCCGCATTTGCCTTTCTGATATCGATGCCGTCAGCCCAAGGCCAGAGTCTCCGGCAGGCATTAGAGCCTCGATTTGCCGAACTTTCGTCGAAAAGCCACAGTGCCATCTTGCTTTGGGAGTTGTCCAGAAGTGAGACCCTCGCGGCTGTGCGCGCGGATGTGTTTGCCGCGCCGCGTTGTTTGGGCTCGCTGGTGAAGCCATTCCTGCTGCTGGCGTATTTGAACGAGCGCTGTGGTGACCCAACTTCTAACCCCCGTGAAATTCTCCCTTGTCCAACGGGGGACGATCTCGCGGTTCCTCAAACGTCGCACGGCCCACGTGTAGGCATCAAGTTGCAACCTTGTGTGGGGCACGCAAACTCGCAATGTCCCGTGGAGTGCTGGTACAAGCCAGGGCATGGAAACCTGGACGCCAGCCGGGCACTGGCCGTGTCCTGCAACCAGTATTTCTACCAGCTGTCGAAGCAGACATCTCCGGCGACGTTCTTCAGGGCCTTGGCTGCACTAGGAATCAGCACAAGCGCCGATTTGGCCAGTAGGGCGTCGGTCACGGCTGAGACAATGATTGGATTGGATTCCACTTTGAAGCTGTCGCCCCTGCAGGTGCTCAAGGCTTATGGAGTTCTGATTTCCGGGCATCCCGTCTGCAGAACGGGAAACTTCGCTACACCTGCCTTCGCGCAGGCGATTCTCCTCGACGGCCTAAGGCTTGGCCCTATGGAAGGCACTTCTAAACTGGCGCAACGAGCGTTGCCGCCGAATCACCACTTGCTGGGAAAAACCGGGACGTCACCTGCTTTTGCACGAGGACGCTACCTGAAATCCAGGACAGACGGTTGGTTTCTGGGGTTCTATCCGGCGGCTCACCCGGTGCTGGCGGTGATGGTGTATTACCCCGGAGGCTTAGGTGCCAGAGATGCGGCGCCTTTGGGCGGTGAGGTGATTCGAACGTACTTGGAGATGGTGAAGTAGCCAGTGCTGAGTACTGAGTGATGAGTACTGAGCGGAGAGTGAAAGAGCCCGTCACCCCGGCGGGTAGTTAGCCGGGGTCAACGTCTTCGCACTGACCTGGATTCCGGCTTTCGCCGGAATGACGAACAAAGCAACTCGCACTGCTTCTCACGCCCAGTAGGCCACGCCGGGCTTTTCTGCAATGACGACACTCTTCAAGAATTGGAAGGCTTTGCGCAACCCTTCCTCGGCAGACATCAAACTGTCTTCGTGCTCAATGCTCATGACGTGGTCGTATCCGACCAGTCGCAGGTTGCTCACGATGTCTTTCCACTGAGCGAAATCATTGCCGTAGCCGCAAGTGCGGAAAATCCAGGAGCGGTGGAGTTCATCGGTGTAGGACTTCGCGTCCAGCACACCGTTCACGGCGATGTTGCGATGATCAAGTTTGCAGTCTTTGGCGTGGAAGTGGAAGATCGCGTCCCCAACGGCGCGTATCGCAGCGCCTACGTCGGCCCCCTGCCAGAATAGGTGGCTGGGATCGAAATTGCAGCCGATTTCCGGACCGACAGCATTGCGCAATTTGAGCAGCGTTTCGGGATTGTAAACCACGAAGTTGGGATGCATCTCCAGCGCGACCTTCTTAATACCGTTATTCTTGGCCAGCTTGATAGCCTCTTTCCAATACGGGATAACTCTTTCCTTCCATTGCCATTCCAATGCCTGCGCGAAATCAGGCGGCCAGGGTGATACGATCCAGGCGGCAGATGTGGCTTTGGCATCCGCTCCGGGGCACCCGCTGAAGGTGATGACGCGGTCCACATCCAACTTGCGGGCCAGCTTCAGGGCCCGTTCGTAGGCGCTGTGGTGCTCTTTCGCCAGCTTCTTGTTTGGGTGAATGGGGTTCCCATGGACGCTTAAGGCACTGATGATGAGACCGCGGCTCTTAATCGCGTTCTGGAACGCCTTAAGCTTGGTGTCGCTGGCCAGTAGTTCCGCCGGCTTGCAATGCGCTTCCCCAGGGTATGCGCCGCAGCCGATCTCCACCGCTTCCACACCCAGGTCCTTCAGATAGTCGAGTGCTTCTTCCAGGGGTTTGTTCGCTAGCAGCACAGTGAATACGCCAATCTTCATTCTTGCCTCCGGTTGTCTTCAGATTTGTACCGTTCAGGAAGGAATCTGAGCGTGAAACAGTGATACGTGAATCGCGAAGAGCCACGTGCGTGAGACACAATACCCAGCGCATCACGTTTCACGGATCACGCATCACGCTCTAGACTTTTACCCATTTCTTGCTCCTGGAGCTTTTCTCCATGGCATCAAGCACCGCTTGGTTCTTGACACCATCGTCGAAATTGGGTGACGGCTGCTTATTCTGGGAGATAGCCTGCATCAAGTCGTACACGATGTGGGTAAACGTGTGCTCGTAACCGATAATGTGTCCGGCTGGCCACCATTTCCAGTACGGATGGCTCGGATCCGTGACCATGATATTCCGGAACCCTTGCGCATAAGCCGGGTCGTCCCTCAGGTACAGATCCAGCTCATTAAGCCGCTCCAGGTTGAAGACCAAACTCCCCTTGCTTCCGTTGATCTCGAATCGGTTGTAATTCTTCCGGCCCGATGCAAAGCGCGTCGCCTCGATGGTTCCAATCGCGCCATTGGCGAATCGCACCAGCGCCAGGCTGGCATCGTCGACCGTGACCTTCCCCTTTTTTTTCGGGTTGTCCACCAGCGGCCGTTCCTTCACAAAAGTTTCCAGCGTCGCCGAAACCTCTGTGATCTCGCCCACGAGGAAGCGGGCCAGATCGGTCACGTGCGAAGCGAGATCACCCAATGCACCTGACCCCGACTTCACCTTGTCAAATCGCCAGTAGAGCGGGAATTCGGGATCGACCGGCCAATCCTGCAGGTAAGTACCGCGAAAATGATGGACCCTGCCAAGCGTACCGTCCGCAATAAGCTTCTGGGCCAAAGTCACGGCCGGCGTCTTCCGGTAGTTATGACAAATCATGTGCAGCACTCCGGCCTTCTGAACGGCTGCCAACATCTTCCGGGCTTCGCCCAGCGTGTTGGCCAAAGGTTTCTCACACAGGATGGTCTTGCCGGCCTTGGCTGCCGCAATGGAGATGGGCATATGCGAATCGCCGGGAGTAGAGACATCGATGACATCGATGTCTTTGCGCCGGACAACCTCTTCCCAGGAAGTGCTCCACTCTTCCCATCCATACTTCCCAGCAGCCGCTTTTACTGCAGCTTCATTTCGGCCGCAAATGACCTTCATCACCGGAATCGCGTCGCTGTCGAAAAAGCAAGGCATCTGCCGGTAAGCATTGCTGTGCGCTTTGCCCATGAACTGGTAACCAATGAGAGCCACATTAATCTTTCGAGGCACCGCCAGATCCTTTCTGTTGCAGTTTTAGAAGGGCTAGATCACCAAGCAGTTCTTACCGGGCGACGACAAGGGCACAGATGCTTCCGGGAATCCCTGGCAAGAAGGGGTTCTCTGGATTCACGGGAGTCTTGGCTCGAATTTAGAAGCGGTGTTGCGGAAAACTTCCAGCACTCGGAAAACGGTGACATAATAGCTGCAAATCGTGTAGTGCTGAACGACGCCACTGTATAGCAAGATTCGTTTTGCAGGGTCAAGGGAAAAGGCCGGTCTCCTCGGGCTCATCCCTCGCATCCCTCGTGCTTCGCAAGGAATCCGGACGAGACATGGCTGCTCAAGCCTACAGAATCCGCGAGACCCGCCACCGACATGGCTCGGTCGCGATACCTTCGCGAAACAAGCGGAACGTTCTGGTCTGATGCCGACCGCCTTGAACATCTGCAGCTAAAGACCCGCATCGAGAAATGGATTCAGCAACAAACGGATCCTGTGCTTTACCGGCAAGGTCGCCGTTTGGATCAGCTGAAGCACATGCACTTTAGCCTCGATTGCATCCTCAGGAGTCTTGTCCTGAATTGCCGGATCCCGGGAAGCAATCTGCGAGCCCGAGTGCTTCAAGCCTCTCAAGACGATTTCGGGACCGTTGTCCTTCAGGCTGCGGTTCGGGGACGGACGGAAATCTTTGAGATTCGCCCGGCGGTTGAAACTCTCCTGTCGCGTCCGCTTCAGGAAACACGCAGTGATTTCCAAAAGACCGTCGAGAATCTGATTCGCAAATACTTTCCGAAGGTTGCAGATTCTCAGATCGGTTGTTTCCGCGGATCTGGAGCATTCTCTCTCCGGGAAGTACGTCCGCCTGCAGTTTCGAGCAGGCAACTCCCGCTGGGTTGCGATCGCCGCCTGCCCTCAGGAAAACCAGGCTACCATCGATGGCATGCTGAGCAACGGGTTGCTCTGGAGAGGTTTCCTGGAGCAGCGCGGACTTGCGGGTCGGGACAAACTGCTCCTCCTGGCGCCGTCGAACAAGCTGCTCGTACTGAAAAGCCGGCTAGGATGGATTTCGGGCGCCGGCCGCGATATTCAGCTGATGGCGATGGATGCTGAAGCTGAGACGTTAACCCCGGTTGACCTGAGGGATTGCGGCAATCTCGACACCGCGCTTACGCAAGTCCAGGACTCTTTTCAACGGAAAGGGTCTTGGTGACGACGAGCGCGTCCGACGCGTGCTGGGCCTGGCGCCGGAACAAATCACCTGGTCGCAGTCCGAGAAGAACAACTGCGTTGTGTTTCGCATTCGCGGATTGGAGTTCGCGCAGCTTCAGCTTGGGCATCACTCAAGGTTGACTTTTGGCTCGGGGATGCCCGCGGTCGTCCGTACGGAGGGCGATTGGAGCCACTTGAGGGAAACGGTCGAACAGATTCTCGCACAGCAAATTATCGCCTTGCGTGCTGGAGACTCGAGATATGCTCCAAAGCCCGAGCGGTGGCTCGAAAGCCTGATCCTGAGGGACATTCGAGCAATCGATGCACGGCTGGATCCCCGGTTTGTGTATCCACAGGTCCCAGCTTTCCTCGGTGGGGACCGCGGGATGATTGACATCTTGACCGCAACACGTGAAGGCCGCCTGGCTATTTTGGAACTCAAGGTGAGCGAGGACATTGAACTGCCGATGCAAGGCCTCGACTACTGGCTGCGAGTTCGCTGGCACCACTCGAGGAACGAGTTCCAGGATCACGGTTATTTTCCAGAAGTCACACTGAGCCCTCTGCCGCCTTTGCTGTTTTTCGTTTGCCCTGAGTTCCGCTATCACAGCACCTTTCCGGCGCTTACGAGAAAGATCGATTCTGCGGTGCCTCTCATCCAGGTAGGGATCAATGAGAGCTGGCGCGAGGGTGTTACAGTGGTCCTGCGGCGACAAATGACGACAGAAGCCAGGACAGGATTTACTGGGTGAACAGCAGAATTCAAGACAAGATTCACAAGATTAACAGGATGGGCAGGCTGGGGAGTGTTTCTTGCGGGGCGATCGGCTTCGTAGGGCGTCCAATTCCTTTTTCAGAAAAGGGGGCGGCGTGTCAGCTTGGGGGTTGTGTTGAGCCCAGCGACGAAGCACGAAAAAATCTAGAGGTCTGAAGCGGCCCCTGCTCCTTCGTCAAGAGCCAGGCTCTCGGCAAACCTCGCTAGATGGTGACTACGATTGGGATTTTTTTCCTGAAGGTTCAGTAATTCAGGATTCACAACATGAACTGGACTGAAGATTGCCGGAGTCAGACGGCTTGTCGCTCTAAAGTGGCCTCTGAATCTTGTTCATCTTGTAAATCCTGTCTCTAAATCCTGTCGCACTGAGATGAAATCGTCGGCATTTCTGAAATTTCATGTCTGCGGTGTTCTATTGTGGCTGTTGGCAGACAGCTGCTTGTTCGCCGTAGATGAGAGCAAATCCTCGGCGAAGTTCGAATTGGTCGGCGAAGTAAGGTTGGCGCAGCCGCAGAAGCCTCGCCGCCTGGTTGCTTTTGTCGCTTTGAACGGCAACACGAAGCCTTACTCCGCCCATACCTGGACGGACTTTGGCGGCAAGTTCAAGTTTAAGAAAGTCCCCGCGGGCTCGTACTCACTGCAGGTTGAAATACGCCGCCGCGGCGAAAAGCATCTGACCGTCGAAGTTTCACCGAGTCTGGCGGATCGCAAAGGCCGGATTCATCAGCTCATTACTGTGGAACCCACGCAGTCGGTGGCTGTCAAGCAGAAACCCGATGTGGTCTCGGTTCGTGAGCTCTCGATTCCCCAGAAGGCTCTCAACTTATATCTGAAAGCGGAAAAGAAACTCTCGAAAGGCGAGATTGAGAAGGGCATTGCTCTTCTCGAGCAAGCGGTGAACATAGCGCCCCATTTCGTAGGTGCAATCAACCGCATTGGTACCGTGTTTCACATGCAGAAGGATTTTGCCAAGTCAGAACAGTATTTTCGAGAGGCGTTGGAAGTCGATCCAAACGCGTACGCTCCCTTAGTAAATCTGGGCGGAAGCTTGCTTGCGGTCGGAAAACTTGAAGAGGCCTTGGCAATCAACCAGCATGCAGTCATCGTACGACCACGGGACGCATTGGCGAACGCCCAACTGGGAGTCAGCTATTTGAGTCTGAAGAATGACACCAAGGCGGAAGAGTATCTGATCCGCACAAAGGAACTGGACCCGTTGCACTTTACCTACCCGCAACTGGCTCTTGCCGGAATCTACACCCGCCAGAACAAACTGGCCCTCGTGGTTCAGGAGCTTCGGGAGTTTCTCAGACTGCATCCCGATGACAGACAAAACAAGCTGATTCAGAAGCAGATCGAGACGTTACAAACGTTGAAGTGAGCGGTACCAGGATTGGCCTGGACGCAGATTTCGCAGATGAACGCGGATCAATCGCTTCCTGTCGATGGAATCGATTCACGCCTGGTCAGAAATGTCTCGACTGGCTCGAGCCAAGATACCCACTCAAGCACAAAAGGGCCCTCGCCAGCCCCGCCTTGAGGTATCAACCCAATTCTCTTTGCCAAGGCGATCTCAAATCATCTGCGTGCATCCGCGAAATCTGCGTCCAGCGCATCTTTTCTGTGCGTCTCAGCGTCTCTGCGGTACATTTCGTCCTGCCTGGAATTCCGCCTTTGAAGGGTTCTTTTGGAGGATCACAATGGCCAGCAGAACACAGAGGCCGCCACTGAGTTGAAATCCGGTGAGCGTCTCGTGCAAAAAGATCCAAGCGATCACGGCTGCAACCACTGGCTCGAGTGTGGTGATGATTCCGGTGTGGCTGGCTGAAAGATGCTTCACGGCGTGCATATAGAGTAGGTAGGGAAGAGTCGTTCCGAAGGCGACGATACAAAGGATCATCCAGATCTTGAAAGGCTCGATCTGTGAAAGAGGCTGCCAGCAATCCGGGCTGGCACTCCAGAACAAGGCGGAGAAAAGGAAGCTATAGAAGAGGACGGTCAGGTCACGATGCGACTTCAAAGCGTGTCGGGTCATGAGAGTGTAGAACGCAAAACAAACGCCCGCAGTGAGACCGAGGAGAATCCCCACGTTGCCCCACTGCCGGGGTGCTTCCGTTTCGACCGACACCATTGCACATCCCACCAGCGCCAGTGTCAGCGCCACAAGCTTTGCGCGGGTTAGGGGAATTTTCAGCCAGAACCGCTCAAACAGCAGCATCCACAAAGGTGCAAGATATTGGAGCAGAATCGCCATTCCAACACTGAGCGATTGGATGGCCGCGTAGTAAGTGAATTGTGTCAGCGCCAGGCCGAGCATGCCCATCGCCAGAAAGAACGGGAGATCCCTGCTGCTCAACCTGAGCAAAGTGCGATCGCGCCATAGCAATACTGCCAGCAACATCAAGGCACTGAGCACGGAGCGATAGAACACCAACCGGGCTGGCGACAATGTTCCCGTCATGACGATCTTCCCGAATACACCGGAGACAGCCCAGAGGTGAGCAGCCCCAATCGCTGCCAGCAGGCCGACGCCAGGTCGGGACACTTCGATCCCAGGTGCGTCCGGCAAGCTTTCTTGATCGGTTCGCGCCAGTTGTGTCATTCTTGCTCCGTCTGCCTTACCTCATGATTTATCGCACTCAAGGAGAGCTCAATGCCAGATACCAAGATCATCGTCAACAACGACGGTTCGCTCAAAGTGGAAGGAGATTTTACGGTATACGACGTGGAGGGCAATGCGTTCGACCTCGCAGGGCGAAAAATCATCTCGTTTTGCCGCTGCGGGCATTCCGAGAATAAGCCCTTCTGCGATGGTAGTCACCGCAAGGTAGGATTCCAGTCACAGATCAAAGCCCGCGCACTGCCGCCGCCCGCACCCAAAGTCTAGCAGGCACAAAAAAGCAGCAAGCCACCTGTCTGGCGGCCGTCTGACGCCAATCTCGATCAGGAGATCGCATCAGGTGGTCAACACTCGTTCTTTGGATACGATGCAATTCCGTCCCTGACGCTTGGCTGAAAACAAGCGGCGGTCTGCAGCGTCCAGAATCTGGGCGGCGCTCGGGCCGTCCTCAGGAAAGCAGGCCAGCCCAGCACTGATGGTCAGTCTCTCGACAGCGCCTTGGCCTGAAATTGGGATTGGAGTGCTCTCGATCAATTGGCGAAGTTTGTCAACCTTTTCTGCAGCCACGGTTGAATCGGTCTCCGGCAGGATCACAACGAACTCCTCGCCTCCATAGCGTGCCGTCAGATCACTTTGCCGAAATGATGAGCGCATGATCGAAGTCAGGATCCGAAGTGCTTCATCTCCCGCCGAGTGGCCATAACTGTCGTTAAAAGTTTTGAAATGGTCGATGTCGATCATTATCAGTGTCAGTGGGCGATTGTAACGGCTGGCCCGGCTGACTTCGTCCAGCACTCGTTCATCGAAATACCCCCGGTTGAAAAGGCCCGTCATTCGATCACAAGTGGAAAGTCGCAGCAGCCGCTGCACCCGAAAAACTACGGCTGTGCCGATCACGGTCGCGGCAAGCATCAGGATCAATCGGGAAATCTGCACGCTCCAGTTGAAAAAGCCGTACCTAAACGGAGCAAACTCAGGAGAGTTGAGATCCCAAAGCGTCGCGGCGATGGCAACGATGAGAGCATATTGGCCGATGGCGGACAGCCCAGCCAGCACACAGATACGAACATCATGACGCAGGCAAGTGGCGGCAATGGCGAGAAAATAGGCTTCGAACGTCACTTTGCTGTTGACGGCTGTGTGAGGCCGATCGAGGAGGACAAAGATGAACAATGCCAGGCTGACCAACGTGACATCGAGAAGGCTGCTGGCGAGACCCAACCAGTGGCGGTAAATCCCCTGCTGCACCAACCAGAACCAGAGAAGCGCCACCAGAAAAGCGGTGAGCGTCACTACCAACCCAACCAGATTCTCCCAGGGTTCCTGTTCATACCAGAGACTGACGAGCGGAATGAGCAGCAGGATAGAGGTTAGCAACAGACGAATGCGCGCTACCAGTTTTTCGCCCGTGGCGGCCGCTTCCAGAAGAAACTGGTCTGGAGGCTTCCACAACGACTTCCAGAAGCTGCCGGGTTTGCGCAATAGAACGGGCTGGCGCATTCGAATCGGCTGAGACCGATGGAAATTTGAAGTTGCAATGAGCTAGAAGGAAAAGAGAAATCCGACGCTGCCTTCGACAAAGTTCACGGTCTGGCTGAAAACACCCGGCATCGAATAGCCGCGGACGTCAAAACGTACGCCCAGCGGCCCTGCCAGATTCCTAAGCTTAATTCCGCCTCCGTAGTTGAAGGCAAACTTCGTGCCGAGATCAAGGACAGAGTCTCCCCAAGTGGTTATCAAGCCAACGCCAGCGGTGGCGTAGGGCACCACATGGCCGGTTGGAATTCCAACGTGCAAATTGGATTGCGCCGTAAACGCCTGCCGGCTCGATTCAAGAAAATTCGGGCTGAAAGCCAGGGTTTGTTCGAAGCCGATGACTTGGCCTCCGGAGAACCGGGCACCGAAAACGCCTCCCAGTTTCAGGTCCCTGACCACGTTATTGATCGTGAGCTTGCCGGGGTTCTGAACACCGGTAAACAAGGTAATGTCAGCGGCCAAACTCGTTTGCGTGCAAACCCCGAGAAGGAACAGATACAGAAAGATTCGCTGCAGCGACGATCTTTTCATCAGAAAGCCTCCAAAGAGATTTGCCCCCCTTTGAAGTTCCCCGCCGCCCAACTGGCCCTTGGTTTATCTTTTCTGTCTTTTCCGGTAGAATCCGTCCTCTTTTGGACGTCGCGCGATGTCAAGTCGTGGGCGCTGGCTTCATCCGCCGAGATTCTATGAAGGATCGTCTTGCCTCAATCAAACCTGCGGTGCGCCAACTTCATGCCTACACGTTGAAGCATTTTGAAGCACGGGTCAAGGTCAATCAAAACGAGAATCCGTTTGATATGCCCGAGACAGTTAAGGCGGCTGTGCAACAGGCGATGGCCGGCAAAGCCTGGTGTCGTTATCCCGCGTTTGTGCCCACCGAACTGTCGTCCCGTCTGGCTCGTTTTGCGAATTGGCGTAGCGACGGCGTGCTGGTGGGAAATGGCTCCAATGAACTCATTGAAGCCGTCTTGATGGTGACAGTCGAGCCTGGCAAGCGGGTCGTGATTCCACAACCGACCTTCACCCTATATCAGATGTTGACCGCCATTTTGGGTGGTGAGCCGCACGCGGTCAACTTGACCGAGACGCTCAGCTTCGACGTGCCTCGTCTGGCCGAGGCTGCAGCCCAAGCTGACGTGACCCTGTTGTGCTGCCCGAACAATCCAACCGGGAGCGTGCTGAGTCTGGACGAGATGCGAACCATTGTAAAGGCCGCACGCGGCTTGGTGGTTGTTGATGAGGCCTACCACGAGTTCAGCCGCCAGTCGGCCGTTCCGTTGCTTCACGAGTTTGAGCATCTGGTGGTGTTGCGAACTTTCTCCAAAGCCATGGCTATGGCAGGTTTGCGCGTCGGGTACCTCCTGGGCCATCCGCAGTTGGTGGAGCAGATCTCCAAAGCCAAACTGCCTTACAACCTGAACATTTTTTCCATGACTGCCGCCGAAGCCGCAATAGAGCACTTTTCGTTGCTGCAGCCACAAATTGAGCTGTTGATTCAGGAGCGGGAACGGTTGCTGGCTGAACTGCAGCACACTCGAGGCGTGACGGCGTACCCGTCGCAAGCGAATTTCATCGCCTTCAGGACTCAGCACTCAGCATCCCAGGTGTTTGAAGCACTGTACTCCAAGGGTATTCTGGTGCGCGATATCAGCCGCTACCCCATGCTCGAAAACTTCCTTCGTGTGAGCGTTGGCTTGCCGCAGGAAAATGACCAGTTTCTCAAAGAGTTGCGTGGCTTCCTGGCAACAGGGAACTGAACGGCGATTCAATCGAGGTGTCCTTCTTGAACAAGAAACGTGCTGCAGAAGTTTCCCGTAAGACGAAAGAGACCGACATCGCTGTGAAGCTCAGCCTCGATGGCAAGGGGGAGTCTCGCATTGCCACGGGTATTCATTTCTTCGATCACATGCTGACACTCTTCGCCAAGCATGGACTGTTTGATATCGAGATCACTTGCACTGGCGATCTCGAAGTGGATGGTCATCACACCGTCGAGGATGTCGGCATTGCATTGGGAGAAGCCTTTCATCAGGCGCTGGGATCGAAGGAGAGCATCACGCGTTATGGCACGGCCTACGTTCCGATGGATGAGACGCTGGGCCGCACGGTTGTCGATTTCTCCGGGCGGCCTTATCTGGTGTGCAAAGCGGATTTCCCGTCGGAGAAAGTCGGTGCCATGAGCACCGAACTCGTCGAGGAATTTTTTCGCGCTCTTGCGGTGCATGCGCGCGCCAACCTGCACGTTGAGGTGCTCTACGGCAAGAACTCACACCATATGGCGGAGTCGATGTTCAAGTCAGCCGCGCGGGCATTCTGCATCGCGGTAACCAAAGACCCGCGCGTGGCCGGCGTTCCTTCGACCAAAGGGGTGCTCTGATGGTCACCATCATCGACTATGCGATCAACAATCTGCGCAGCGTTGAAAAGGCTTTCGCTAGCATGAACATTCCTCTCGAGGTTTCCGATGACCCAGACAGGATTCGGAGCGCTGAAAAGCTCGTATTGCCCGGCGTAGGTGCATTCGCGGACGCGATGAGTAATCTGCAGGCAAAAGACCTCGTCGCAGCCATCCGTGAAAGCGTCAGATTCTGGAACGCCGTTGCTGGGCCTGTGCCTGGGTCTGCAACTGCTGTTTAGCGAGAGTGAAGAATTCGGGCGCACTGAAGGATTCGATTTCATACCCGGCAAGGTTAAACGCCTGCCCGATCGCATGCTGGTTCCTCACATTGGCTGGAACCAGCTTCACCTGCAGCGTTCTGATCCGCTGCTGGAGGGGATTAGCGAAGACAGTTTTGTTTACTTCGTGCACTCCTACTATGCGGACCCAGAAGACCCTCGAGATATCCTGGCGACGACCGACTACGATATCGAGTTCCCGTCCATCGCTCGGCGCGGGAACGTCTGGGCGACGCAGTTTCATCCGGAGAAGAGTCAAGACGTGGGGTTACGAATGCTGAAAAACTTTGCGGCAATGTAGGAAATTTCGAAGTACGAAGTTCGAATGTCAGAGCTGGACCCAGCGAGGACTCCATTCATGCGAACGGTTAAGGTGGGCATTATCGGGACCGGCTTTATCGGACCAGCACATGTCGAGGCGTTGCGGCGGCTGGGCTCTGTGGAAGTTGTGGCCCTTGCGGAAAGCAACGCGGGGCTGGCGGAGGAAAAGGCCAAGTTATTGGGCATCCCGCAATCCTATGGCGATTACAAGGATCTGCTGAGGGACAGACGCATCGAAGCCATCCACAACTGCACGCCCAATTTCGTTCACTTCAAGATCAACAAAGATGTCATTGCTGCCGGGAAGCATCTGGTTTCGGAAAAGCCGCTGGCCATGAATTCCAAAGAGTCGGCAGAGCTGGTGCGTCTCGCGAAGAAGGCGCGGGTTCTGAACGGCATCAACTTCAATTACCGCTTCTATCCTTTGATCCAGCACGCCCGTGCTCTCATCGCAGATAAGAAGTCTGGTGATGTTCGACTGGTGCATGGGTCGTACTTGCAAGACTGGTTGTTGTTCGACACGGACTACAATTGGCGGCTGGAGCCGGCAGTGGGCGGCAAGTCGCGCGCTGTGGCCGACATCGGCTCGCATTGGTGTGATCTCATTCAGCACGTCACCGGCCTGAAGATTGTCGAAGTGATGGCGGACCTGTCCACAGTCATTCCCGTGCGCAAGAAGCCCAAAACGGCCATTGAAACTTTTGCCGGAAAGGCGTTGAAACCGTCGGACTATGATCACATGAAGATCGCCACAGAAGACTATGCCTCGGTTCTCTTCCGGTTCGACAACGGTGCCCGAGGTGTCTTCACGGTCTCGCAGGTCAGCCCGGGCCGGAAAAACCGCCTCTACTTCGAGATTGATGGCTCCTATCACTCCATCGTTTGGGACCAGGAGAAACCTGAAGAAATGTGGCTGGGTTATCGGGACCGTCCCAATGAGCTTCTTGTTAAGGATCCCTCGCTGTTACATCCGCTGGCAAAGCCTTATGCGCACTATCCTGGCGGCCATCCGGAAGGCTATCCGGACGGACCCAAGAATTTCTTCCGAAACTTCTATCAATGGGTCTCGGAAGGCAAGGTTCCGCAAAAAGGTGAGGCCGATTTTGCGACCTTCGAAGATGGTCACTGCGAGATTCTCATTTGCGAAGCGATCTTGCAGAGTGCAAAACAGAAAAAGTGGGTGAAGGTGTAATGACGAACAAACGCTGAGGCGCAGAGACGCTGAGACCAGGAATCAGACTGGACGCAGATTTCGCAGATGCACGGAGATCAATCACTTCCTGTCGATGGAGTCGGTTCATGTCTGCTCAGAAACTTGGCTGGAATATCAGCCAAGCTTTGCAGCCCTCAAGCCACAATCGGGGGTTCTTGCGAGCCACCGATTGAGACACCACCGCGAATCTCTTTGCTAGGCGATCTCAAATAATCTGCGTTCATCTGCGAAATCAGCGTCCCGGGCGTCTTTCTCAGCGTTTCCCCTGCGGTTCGCGTTCTGCCAGATTTTCGTTTGTACCCTCGACTGGTTGTGGTAGCCTTTCCGGCACTATGAAGTTCGCATCAACCAAGATTCATCAGGTTTCCTTCTGGCGTCGGCCCCACCATTGGGGGGGCTCCCCCGCTTAGTCTCTCCCTCGTACCTTAGTCTCTCCCTCGTACAACGACTTCTGTCTTTGAATCACGCAGACCTCTTGATCTTGGAGGCTTAGGGATGATCATTTTTCCAGCCATCGACATGCGTCAGGGCAGATGTGTTCGCCTTCTGCAAGGCCGGGCTGAGCAAGAGACGGTTTACTTCGAAGACCCAGTCGCCGTGGCGCAACGGTGGGAAGCAGAAGGAGCAGCCTGGTTGCACCTCGTTGATCTCGATGGCGCGATGTCCGAAGCATCTCAAAACCGAGAGATTGCCAGGAGAATCTTCAAGGCGCTGCGAATCCCTGTCCAGTTCGGTGGCGGACTGCGAACCCTGCAAGACTTGGAAGAGGTTCTAGGCGCAGGTGCCACCCGCGTTGTTGTGGGGACAGCGGCTGTGCAGCATCCGGACTTTCTAGCGAAAGCGCTGCAACGATTCGGCGAGCGTGTTGTTGTCGGCATCGATGCCCGCCACGGCTGCGTGGCGACCCACGGGTGGAACCAGGTCGGATCGTTAGAAGCGGTGGCGTTTGCGCAATCGCTTGCACGAAATGGCGTCCAGCGCGTGGTCTATACCGATATTTCCAAGGATGGCATGCTGGCAGGACCAAATCTGGAAGCGAGCAAGCGGTTGGCGATAGAGAGCCATCTGAAGGTAGTTGCCTCCGGGGGTGTCGCTTCGCTCGACGACTTGCGAGCTCTGAGTAGCCTGGAAAGTATCGGAATCGAGGGTGCCATAGTAGGCAAAGCCCTGTACGAGCGCCGCTTCACGTTGAAGGAAGCAATTGCGGTGGGCAGCGGTGCAATGACGAACGAGGAGGCAGGCATGACGAAGTTCGAATGACGACATTGCAGTCTATGCACTTCGACATTCGCACTCCGACGCTCGAGCTTGATCATTCATCGTTCGGACTTCGCAATTCGTCGTTCTCTTGAACCAGTCTTTCTTTTAGAATCACCTTTTATGCTTGCCAAGCGGATTGTTCCCTGTCTGGATGTGGATCGCGGCCGTGTGGTCAAGGGCGTCAACTTTGTGGAGTTGATCGATGCCGGCGATCCCGTGGAGTGCGGCAAGCGTTACGACCAGGCAGGCGCCGACGAACTGGTGTTCCTCGACATCACGGCCTCGTCGGACGCTCGCAACATTGTAGCGAACATGGTGCGGCGGGTGGCCGACACGGTTTTCATTCCCTTTACCGTGGGTGGCGGCATTCGCACTGCGGAGGATATTCGCGAAATTCTCCGAGCCGGCGCCGACAAGGTGTCACTCAATACGGCCGCGGTCAGGAATCCTGAATTGATTACGCACGGGGCCGAAAAATTCGGCGTTCAATGCATTGTGGTTGCCATTGACGCCAAGCGCCGTCCCCCGGCTGCAGAAGAGACCCCTCTATCCTGGGAAGTTTTTGTGCATGGAGGACGCACGCCGACTGGGCTGGATGTCCTCGGATGGGCGGAAAAAGCCCAGCGCCTCGGCGCTGGCGAGATCCTGCTGACCAGCATGGATCGAGACGGCACCAAAGACGGTTACGACTTGGAACTCTTGAAGGCTGTTACGTCCAAGGTACAGATACCTGTGATTGCTTCCGGGGGCGTGGGAACTTTGGAGCATATCTACCAAGGATTGACCGAGGGTGGTGCCAGCGCTGCTCTGGCCGCCTCCATCTTCCATTTTGGGACCTTCACCATCGGGCAGGCCAAGAGTTATTTGCGCGAACGTGGCGTGCTGGTGAGGTGAATACAAGGCGTATGTCGGAAACTGAGATCACCAGGATTCTGAATCAACTGAAGTTCGACGATCAGGGCCTCATTCCGGCAATCGTCCAGGATGCGGGCACGGGCCGGGTCTTGACGCTGGCTTACATGAATCGAGAGACGGTGCAGCTTTCGCTTAAGGAACGCCAGACCTGGTTCTGGAGCCGCAGCCGCCAGAAGATTTGGCACAAGGGCGAAACCTCCGGGAACACCCAGCAAATCCTTCGTGCTGAGGCAGACTGCGACGGCGATGCCCTTCTGGTCTACGTGCAACCTCAAGGCCCGGCCTGCCATACCGGCAAGGACAGTTGTTTCTTCAACGGCCTGCTTGACGCAGACCTTCAGCCCAGCTTCGGGCCGTTGAACGACGCCCGTTTTCTCACCACCATCGAGCGCCTGGTGGAGGTCATCAAGACGCGCAAATCGGAGATGCCGGAGGGTTCGTACACAACTTACTTGTTCAGCAAGGGTCTCGACAAGATTCTCAAAAAGATTGGCGAGGAGTCTGCCGAAACGATCATTGCGGCCAAGAACCAATCCAGATCGGAACTTACTCTCGAGTCGGCAGATCTTTTGTATCATTTGCTGGTGCTATTTGTGAGCGAGGGATTGGAACTCAGGGATGTATTAGCGGAACTCGAGAAGCGAGCTCAGAAAAAGAAGATGGCAGACACATAGCGAGCCGGCAGAATAAGAGGATCTCTCGGTTCACGAAAACGCACCCAAGGAGAACGACTGCCTAGCCGCTGGCCGCAACGATGATCACACCAACATTTGAAAAATTTGTAGAGCTCAGCAAGCAGGGCAACATCATCCCTGTGTACAAAGCGGTGACGGCCGACTTGCTCACGCCCGTGCTTGCCTACCTTAAGATCCAGGCGGCAAATCCTCACGCGTTCCTGCTGGAGAGCGTTGAAGGCGGCGAGAAAATTGCCCGTTACTCGTTTCTGGGGTGCAACCCCTATCTGACCATCAGCTCTCGTGGCGATACCGTCGATATTGTTCGCGCCTCCGAACGGATGCAGCGCAAAGGTCAACTGCTGGACGTAATGCGCAAGATCACTGAGCGTTACCGTCCGGTCACCCTGCCAGGACTGCCGCCGTTTGTTGGCGGAGCGGTCGGCTATGTTTCCTACGATGCCGTCCGCTGGATTGAGACGATTCCTCAAACCGGGGAAGACGATCTCAAGCTGGACGATGCCATGATGATGTATTTCTCGACGATTTTGGCCTTCGACCACGCGCGCCAGCAAATCCTGATTATTTCGAATGCTTTCATTGAGGAAGGCGCGCCGCAGCTTGAGACCAAGTACGAGAAAGCGGTGGCTGAAATCGAGACGTTGGAATTCTTGCTGAACCAACCCGTCTCTGTCCCACGGTTTGGAAAGGCGACGGAGGGCAGCGAGCGCATTCGATCGAATTTCTCGAAAGTGGATTACCTTGCGGCGGTAGACAAGGCCAAGGAACACATCAAAGCGGGAGACATCTTTCAAGCGGTGCTTTCCCAAAGGTTCACAGCGGAAGTGAGCTGCGAACCTTTTAACATCTACCGTGCCCTGCGCATCGTGAACCCCTCGCCCTACATGTTCTTTCTCAAACTGGGGGAGTGTTCCGTAATCGGATCGTCGCCTGAGATGCTGGTGCGCATTGTCAACGGCAAGGCCTACTATCGGCCCATCGCAGGAACGAGACCGCGCGGCGCCAGCGAGGACGAGGACGCGCTGCTGGCTGAAGAGTTGAAGGCGGACGAAAAAGAGAAAGCCGAACACATCATGCTGGTTGATCTTGGGCGGAACGATCTTGGGCGTGTCTGCGAGTTTGGAAGTGTGGAAGTGTTGGATCTCATGCTGATCGAGAAGTACTCACACGTGATGCACCTGGTTTCCAGCTTGAGAGGTGACCTGCGCAAGGACCTCGATCGGTTCGACGCTCTGATGGCCTGTTTCCCGGCAGGAACGGTTACCGGCGCTCCAAAAGTGCGCGCGATGGAGATCATCGATACACTGGAGCCGACCCGTCGTGGTGTTTACGCTGGAGCGATTCTTTACCTGGACTTCTCCGGCAATCTCGATTCATGCATCGCCATTCGGACGCTTGTCGTGAAGGATGGCAAGGCTTTCATCCAGGCCGGTGGTGGTATCGTGGCTGACTCGGTTCCTGAGAAGGAGTTTCAGGAAACCATTAACAAGTCCCGCGCTTTGGTTAAGGCGGTAGAGATGGCGGAACGAGGATTTTGAACGAGATTGCTGATCTGTTGTCAGTGGATATTCTTAGTGATTAAGTCTTGGCGTTCGGCGTCCGCTTGCTCTGGCGCTAGTGACTGATCATCATCAACTGACAACTCTCACTGACCACTATAACCATGATTCTAGTTATCGACAATTACGATTCCTTTACCTACAACCTGGTTCAATACCTTGGAGAGCTGGGGCAAAAGGTCGAGGTGCATCGCAACGACAAGATCGAAATCGCCACAATCGAAACGCTGAAACCTGACCGGATCGTCATATCACCTGGACCCGGAAACCCTGATCAGGCCGGTATCACGCTGAAGGTGCTCAAGGCGTTTGAAGGAAAGAAGCCCATTCTGGGGGTTTGCCTTGGCCATCAGGCAATCGGCCAGGCGTTTGGTGGGAAAGTCATTCCAGCTCCTTACCTGATGCATGGCAAAACCAGCGAAATCTGCCACGATAACCGGACGATTTTTGAGGGCCTCCCCTATCGCTTCCAGGCAACGCGTTACCACTCGTTGATGGTAGAACGAAAGAGTCTGCCCAAGTGCCTGGAGATTTCGGCAACTTCAACCGACGGACTCATCATGGGTCTGCGTCACAGGGAACACCCCATCGAAGGCGTTCAGTTTCATCCTGAATCGATCCTGACGAGTCAAGGGAAGAAGTTGTTGGAGAACTTTTTGAAGCTAGGCTGACAATCACCTTCCTTGCACTCCGTGCTGTGCAAGACGCACACGCCACAGACCATGACCGCGCAAGCTTTGTATGTCGACTGCCTCAAGAAAGTCCAGGGCCGCAATCATCTGGACAGTGACGAGGCAGAGCTGTTGCTGCAAGCCATCTTCGATCAGCAGCTCAGCGAGATTCAGATGGCGGCATTGCTCAGCGCTCTGGCAGCCAAGGGGGAGACAGTCGATGAGATTGTCGGATTTGCACGAGGTATGCGACGGTTTGCGGTTGCATTGAAGCACACCCAACAAGGTCTGGTCGACACGGCCGGAACCGGGGGCGACGCCTCAGGAACATTCAACATCTCCACGGCCGCCGCCTTTGTGATCGCGGGGGCCGGCGTGCCGGTTGCCAAACACGGCAATCGCGCGATGTCGGGAAAGTGTGGCAGCGCGGATGTCCTGAGCCACCTGGGCGTCAACCTCGAAGCGCCTCTGAATGTGCTTGAGGACTGCCTGGAAAAGGCCGGCATCGTGTTCTTGTTCGCGCCGATGTTCCACCCAGCAATGAAGGCTGTCGGCAAAGTGCGGCGGGAGCTTGGGGTTCGTACCGTGTTCAATTTGCTCGGTCCGCTGCTGAATCCGGCGGGCTCTCGACGACAAATCGTCGGCGTGTTTTCCCTGGCGTTGACCGAGAAGCTTGCTGAAGCGCTCCGCCAGCTGGACTGCGAACAAGCTCTGATATTTTCAGGTGAAGATGGCTTGGACGAGATGAGTCTGGAAGGACGGACCCAGGTTACCGAGTTGCGTGGCAGAACGCTCAAGACGGAGTTTGTAGCCCCGGAGGATTTCGGGCTGATTCGGCGAAACCGGAGCGAGCTTCAGGGCGGGGATGCAGCGGAGAATGCCCATATCTTGCGCGATGTTCTTGAAAATCGCGGCAGCGATGCGCAACGCGATATCGTCTTGCTGAACGCTGCAGCAGGCATCTATGTCGCCGGGGCTGCTCAGTCTGTTGCGGAAGGCATGACGCTGGCCCGGAAATCACTCTCGAGCGGGCAGGCGCTGAACAAGCTGGAGCTCTTGGTGAAGCTCAGCCATCACTCGTTTGCGGAAACGGCGCTGTAACACCAGCAGAGTGCCAGGGCGCAGCAAAATCTCTCAGCACGACAAAGGTGGAGACTTGGACGATCGACTGGCACAAATCGTCGGCAGCAAGAAAGCACGCCTCGAGCGGCTCAAAAAAGCGATCCCTCCCGAGGCCGTGCAGACCTCTGTTGCACGAACGCCGCTCATCAGAACGCGCTCATTCTACAATGCGCTCGACCGTGACGACCGGCTTAACTTGATTGCCGAGATCAAGAAGGCCTCCCCATCGAAAGGCTTGTTGCGCGAAGCGTATGATCCTGTAGAGATTGCCATGGACTATGAATCGAACGGTGCAGCTGCGATTTCCATTCTCACCGAAGAAGATCATTTCCTGGGTTCGCTGGAGCATCTGCAGCGAGTTCGCCCCAATGTTTCCCGTCCGCTGCTGCGAAAGGATTTCATTTTCGATCCTTATCAGCTTAGCGAAGCCGTCGGCGCAGGTGCGGACGCCATTCTGCTGATTGTGGCGATTCTGGATGCAGCCACGCTAGCGAGCCTGATTCAGTTGGCCGAACGGCTGGGACTCGATGCTTTGGTCGAGGTGCATGACCGCCAGGAGTTGAACACGGCACTGGGAGCGGGCGCCAGGATCATCGGAATCAATAACCGTGACCTGAAAACCTTCAAGGTGGACTTGCACACGACGCTGCAGCTTGCACCGCACGTTCCCGACGCCACTATTCTGGTCAGCGAAAGCGGCATCAACACGGCCGACGACATTCGCATGCTGCGAGAAGCTGGCTGTGATGCATTCTTGATCGGTGAAGCGTTCATGAGGTCCGAAAAGCCTGGAAACGCTCTAAGAGAACTGATGATTCGGAGTCTGAACTAATGAAGGCTCCAACTCACCCTTTCAACTGCGATTGAGCATGGTTCGAGTCAAGATCTGCGGCATAACCAATCTTGAAGATGCGCGCGAGGCGATCAACCTGGGCGCCGATGCGTTGGGCTTCAATTTTTACAAACGCAGCCCGCGTTACATCGAACCGGCGAAGGCGAAGCCGATTATCGAAGCATTGCCGCCACTCATCTCGCTGGTGGGTGTCTTTGTAGACGAGTTCAGCCCCGAACGCATCCGGAGTGTTGCCCATGCGATCGGCCTGGGAACCATCCAGCTCCATGGCGCCGAGTCTCCGGAGTATGTCAAGAAAATCAGCGAGGTACGTATCATCAAAGCATTTCGAGTGACTGAGAATTTCGATTTGACACAGCTCGCAGCGTTTCACGTTGGTGCTTATCTTCTGGATGCTTACGATTCGAAACAACTGGGCGGCACTGGAAAAACCTTCAATTGGGACGTCGCCGTGCAAGCCAAGCAGCATGGCCGGGTGATTCTGGCGGGCGGGCTCTCTTCTGAAAACGTCGCCGACGCCGTTCTCCAGGTTCGACCGTATGCCGTTGATGTCTGCAGTGCGATTGAAAGCGAGCCGGGCAAGAAGGACTCTCAGAAGATGGAGGCACTATTCCGAGAGGTTCATCGGGCCCGTTCGTTGCTCTCGGGCCAAGCCGGGTAGTATCCCGCCGCTTGTGCCGAGCCTCTAGGTGGCACTATGAAAATGGTTCTCCGTCTTCGTTCTCGTCGTCGTACTCGGCATTTCTCCAAGGACGAGTCTCGAGGACGACGACGGTTCTCGAGGGAGTTTGTCAGGCCGCTTTGCGGCGCTGCGTTCGATGAAAACAGCGTCCCTTGGACAAGGGGGGACTTCAGGGGGGTTGAACGCGGGGACAAACCCACCCCGGCGCTCGGCCATCGCTGTCGCTGCGGTGAAGGATTCTCAAGCCTTCACCCCCTCCGACGGAGGGGATTTTAGAGGAGATTTATGGAAGCTCGTCAGTTTGACCAGTGGCCGGATGCACAGGGGCATTTTGGTCCCTATGGGGGGAAGTTTGCGCCTGAGACGCTGATGCATCCTCTGGAGGAATTGGAACAAGCCTATCTGGAAGTAAAGCACGACGTGGCGTTTCAAGCCGAGCTTAACCGGCTGCTCCAGGAATACTCCGGGCGGCCGACGCCTTTGTTCTGTGCCGAGCGGCTTACCCAACACCTGGGTGGCGCCAGGATCTATCTGAAGCGGGAAGACCTGAATCACACCGGTGCGCACAAGATCAACAACTGTCTCGGCCAAGCCCTGTTGGCACAGCGCATGGGAAAGCGGCGCATCATCGCGGAAACCGGCGCCGGCCAGCACGGCGTGGCCACTGCGACGGCTTGTGCGCTGCTTAACCTGGAGTGTGAAGTTTACATGGGCGAAGAAGACATGCGCCGCCAGGAGCTGAATGTGTTCCGCATGCGGCTGCTGGGGGCCAAGGTCCACGGTGTGGCAAGCGGAAGCAAAACCCTGAAGGATGCCATCAACGAAGCAATCCGCGACTGGGTGACCAACGTTCGAAACACCTACTATTTGCTGGGCTCTGTGTTGAGTTCGCACCCCTATCCGATGATGGTCCGCGATTTTCAGTCTGTCATCGGCCGCGAGGCTCGCGAACAGATCCTGAAGAAGGAGGGTCGGCTGCCGGACACATTGGTGGCGTGTGTCGGAGGAGGCAGTAATGCCATCGGCCTGTTCTATGCTTTTCTGAATGATCCAACCGTGGCGATGATCGGCGTCGAGGCTGGTGGGCGCGGCCCCTCGCTCGGGAACCATGCAGCCCGATTTAGCGGCGGCAAACCGGGTATCTTGCAAGGCACCTACTCCTATGTGTTGCAGACGGAGGAAGGCCAGATTGCCAACACCCACTCAGTGTCAGCGGGCCTGGATTATGCATCGGTCGGACCGGAGCACGCCCACCTGCACGATGTGGGAAGAATTCGCTATGGTTCGGTCGATGACCATGGAGCCTTGGAAGCATTTCATTTGCTGAGCCGCACCGAGGGAATCATTCCGGCCCTGGAAAGCGCTCACGCTGTTGCCGAAGCTGTCCGGCAGGCGCCGAAATTGGGACGCGACCACCTGATGATCGTCAATCTTTCGGGCCGGGGGGACAAAGACGTGCAAACCGTGGCAGCAAGCTCAGCGTAGGTGCGCAGTCTCCTAAGTGCACGTCCATTCGCAACGATGCACGCACCGTACCCTCTACATCATCCCTTCATGACCCGAATCCAACAAAAGTTCGATCAACTAAAGCGTCAAGGCAGGAAGGCATTCATCCCGTATATCACGCTTGGGGATCCCAGCCTGGAGGTGTCTGTCGAAATCATTCTGGAGCTCGCCCGCGCGGGCGCCGATGTCATTGAGCTGGGCATTCCCTTCTCTGATCCGTTGGCAGACGGGCCGGTCATCCAGCGAGCCACGGAGCGGGCACTGCAGCGCGGTTTCACGCTGCAGGCGGGACTGAAAACGGTTGCCGCATTGCGCAAGCAAACAGAGGTGCCCTTTCTTCTGTTCAGCTATTACAATCCCCTGTTCGCTCATGGCTTGGAGCGATTGGCTCAAGACGCCAAGGCCAGCGGAATTGACGGCGTGTTGATCACTGACCTTTCAGTGGAGGAGGCCGCCGCACCGGTAAGCATCCTGAGGCAGGCGGCGCTCGACAGCGTTTTCTTGGCCGCGCCAACCAGCACCGACGCCCGGATTGAAAAGATTGCCCGCTTCTCTTCCGGCTTCATCTACGCGGTATCCCGTACGGGCGTGACTGGCGCGCAAAAAGCCATTTCCGACGAAGTTCGGCCGCTCATCGAGCGTATTCGCCGCCATTCCGACCTGCCGGTAGCGGTGGGATTCGGCATTTCCGAACCGTCGCAGGTTGCAGAGATCTGCCAACAGGCCGATGGCGCGGTGGTGGGCAGCGCTCTCGTACGCTGCATTGAAGAGAACCTGAAAAACCCTCGCCTGGCTGAGAAGGTGGGAGAGTTCACCCGCTGGCTCAGAGGAGGAATTTAGCCCATGGATATCAGCGACTGGCGAAAACGGATTGATGAAATTGATGGCCAACTGGCGGAACTCTTGAGCGAGCGCTCCCGTTGCGTTATCGAGATTGGAAAAATTAAGCGACAGCGGCAATTGCCGGTTTACGACCCACAGAGGGAGAAGGAAATTTTCGAACGTCTCGCCCGTAACAATCGCGGGCCGCTGGAAGACGAAGCACTGCGACGGTTATTTGAAAGGATTCTCGACGAATCACGCCGCGTAGAGCGAATTGTTTTGGAGGACCCATCGTAGAAGAGTCCAAACTCAGCGACGAGCCACGCCACTTCGGCGTCCTCAGAAATAGCAAATAGCTGATAACCAATAAGCAATAGCAAAGGTTTTTCATCTCCCGATTCAGGCGAGGAGAACGAGTACGAAGACGATTTTTTAGGGAGTCCACATGGTTGTCGTGATGCAGGAAGGCGCCAGCGAGGCGCAAATCCAGCATGTAATGGAAAAACTGGTCGCGCTGGGGTTCGACATTCACCGCTCCACCGGTGTCAGCCGGACAGTGCTGGGGGTCGTTGGCGGGAAGATTGTCGATACCCGCGAAATTGAACTCATCGATGGTGTCGGTGAGGTGGTTCGAATCACAGCTCCTTACAAGCTGGCGAGCCGCCAGTTCAATCCGGAGGGAACTCGCATTCGGCTGGGGAATGCGAAGCGTCAAGTCGAGATCGGTAGCGATCAAGTCGTCATGATGGCTGGGCCTTGCAGTGTTGAGAGTGAGCAGCAGATGGAGGCCGTCAGCGAAATTGTCGCGCGCTGTGGCGCCCCGATCCTCCGCGGCGGAGCTTTCAAACCGCGATCGTCGCCCTATAGCTTTCAGGGAATGGGTGCAGAAGGCTTGCAGCTGATGCGCCTGGCAGCGGATCGCCATGATTTGTTTGTTGTCAGCGAAGTGATGGATCAGACACAGATTCCGCTGCTCCTTGAGTATGTTGACATTCTCCAAGTGGGTGCGCGCAATATGCAGAATTTCAATCTGCTGCGCGAGCTCGGAAAAGTGCGCAAGCCGGTGCTGCTGAAACGCGGCATTGCTGCAACCATCGAGGAGTGGCTCCTTTCGGCCGAATACATCCTGGCCGGTGGAAACCACCAGGTCATACTGTGCGAGCGTGGCATTCGAACCTTTGAGAACTACACGCGCAATACGCTGGATATTTCAGCGATCCCGGTTGTGAAGAAACTCTCTCATCTCCCCATTGTGGTTGATCCATCGCACGGCACCGGACGCCGCGACAAGGTTCCTCCGATGGCTCGGGCGGCCGTCGCAGCCGGAGCGGACGGCTTGCTGGTTGAAGTCCATCCCAATCCGGAAAAGGCGGTCAGTGACGGCGCCCAGACCCTGTTCCCAGACCAATTCGAGAAACTGATGCGGGAGCTCGCGCAAATTGCTCCTGTGCTGGGGAGAAGTATCTGAAATAGGGCTCAAGGGAAATACAGGACGCAGATCACGCTGATTGACAGAAAGTGGCTTGTGTCTGATTTCGGATGGACAAGCCACCGCAGAGACGCTGAGGCGGAGAGCTTTCACGAGACCGGCGGCGAGGATCTCGAGAGTTGGCATTCAAATCGATGTAGGCAAGTATTCTTTGCACCTTTCGCAGGGTGAAAAGGAAGTAGCTTGTCCTTTTCTCTCAGCGTCTCCGCGTCTCAGCGGTTGTCTGAACTCCTGGTTCCAGGATGAACAAGGTCATTCCTGATATCAAACAAGCGATTGCCGACATCCAGGATGGCGCAACCATCATGATCGGTGGCTTCGGGTTGTGTGGCATTCCGGAGAATCTGATTCAGGCGCTGGTTGATAAGGGTGTGCGGAACCTGACCGTGATCAGCAACAATGCTGGCACAGAAGACTTCGGCATCGGACTCCTCCTGGGCAATCAGCAAGTCAAGAAGATGATCGCGAGCTACGTTGGCGAGAACCGGACTTTCGAGGAACTCGTTCGAAACGGAAGATTGCAAATCGAGCTCAGCCCGCAGGGAACTCTCGCAGAGCGCATTCGGGCCGGGGGCGCCGGGATCGGTGGCTTCTACACAGCAACCGGCTATGGCACGATCGCTGCAGAAAACAAGGAAACGCGAACCTGGAATGGACGGCACTACGTCCTGGAACTACCGCTGCGTGCGCAGTTTGCTTTGGTGAAGGCCTGGAGGGGAGATCCGCTCGGTAATCTGGTCTACAGGGCCACAGCACGAAACTTCAATCCCGTCATGGCCACGGCGGCCGACGTAACGATCGCAGAAGTAGAGGAACTCGTCGAGCCAGGCAGTTTGAATCCGGACCATATCGATACTCCTGGAATTTACGTTCGGCGAATCCTTCAGGGATCGCACTACCAGAAGCGTCTGCAAACCGGAAGCCTGAGGTCTGTGCGTGAGGAAACATAAGCGCGAGTTTATCGCCCGCCGGGCAGCCCGAGAAATTGAGGACGGCTTCTACGTAAGCTTCGGTCTGGGCATACCGGCGTTGGCAGCCCGGTTTGTCCCCGAGGGCGTCAAAGCGGTTTTGGTCTCGGAAAGCGGTGTGCAAGGTTTCGGCGCTCTGCCTCCAAAACACAAGGGCGACGCAGATCTGATCAATGCTGCAAAAGAGCCCATCGCTTTGACCGCGGGTGCCAGCTTGTTTTCGAGCGTCGACGCCTACGCCATGATTCGAGGCGGTCATCTCGATCTCTGCATCCTGGGAGGGTTCCAGGTTGACGAGCGTGGCAACCTGGCCAATTGGATGCTGCCCGGAAAGCTCGTGCATGGAATGGGAGGCGCCATGGACCTTGCCTGTGGAGCCAAGCGGGTTGTGGTTGCGATGGAGCACACAACCCCGGGCAAGAAGCCCAAGATTCTGAGGAACTGCACGCTGCCGCTCACTGGCCTTGGCGTCGTCCACCGCGTCATCACGGAATTAGCCGTTATTGATGTAACACCTCAGGGGTTGGTGCTTCGAGAAGTTGCTCCCGAAGTCTCTGTAGATGAGGTGTGCCGGGACATCGAGGCAGGGGTGAAAGTCGATAAGGATTTAAAGATCATCCAGGTGTAGCAAACCTCGAAGCCCTCTTGGCTGCATTCAACTGGTCCAGACCCCTCGGACGCACCAACTCTCTACTCATACCGCAACGCCACAATAGCATCGAGTTCCGCAGCACGCTTGGCTGGGTAAATCCCAAAGAACAAGCCAACGCCCACTGAAACCGAGAAAGCCGCGACCACCCAGACCAGCGAAACCTCCGAGGGCAGCGCTGGAAGAAAGGTTCGAACCGCCAGGCTGATGAGACCTCCAACTAGAATGCCAATCACTCCCCCAGTGCCGGTCAAGGTCATGGCTTCTATCAGGAACTGCGTCAGAATGTCGCGACGTCTTGCTCCCACAGCTTTGCGGATACCTATCTCGCGAGTCCGCTCCGTCACCGACACCAGCATGATATTCATCACGCCGATGCCGCCCACCAGCAAGCCAATGGAAGATATCACCATCGTGAGGATGACGATCGCACCCGTCAATTGGTTCCAGACTTGAGAGAGAATGTCGGGCGACATCAAGTCAAAGTCGCTCTCCGCTTGTGTCTGTACCCGCCGACGGCGGCGCAATACGTCCGTGACCTCGTCTTGAGCCTTGGAGAGAAGTGACGGGTCGCGTACGCTCACCAGAAGCAGATTGTCTTCAATCTCCGGGTAGAGCTTATGAAAGGTGTTATAGGGAATCATGACAAACTGGTCGATTCCCGGACCTCCGAACAAGCCAGGATCCCTTTCAAATACTCCGATGACGCGGAACATCTGTCCGTTCAGGTTGATCTCCTTGCTGACTGGGTCCGTCGCCGGGAACAACGTGTCGGCGATGCCCGATCCAATGGCGCAGACTTTTGCCGAGTGTTCGTTGTCGAAGTCGCTGATAAACCGCCCATCCCGCATGGAGAAGACCGGCAGCACAGTAATGTATTGCGGCTCGGCGCTGCGCAGCACAGCACTTTCAACCCGTTCGTTGCCGTAACGCACGAGATTCGGCTGTCCGGTGAATACCGCACGTTGCTGAAAAGGTGTCGCATCCTCAACCGAAGGGCACTGCTCGCGAATGGCAGTGGCATCTTCCAAATACAAGAACTTACGCTTACGGATTCGTTCCGGCAGGCGGCCGAACGTAAATGGAGGAATCCGGGAGACAAAAAAAACCTTGGTTCCCAGGGCGGCGACACGATCCTGAACAACGTTGTTCAGACCTTGAATGATGGAAGCGACGGCAATCACCGAAGTCACGCCGATCACCACACCCAGGATGGTCAGAAAAGAGCGAAACTTGTTGGCTCGGAGTGTGTCGAGCGAAAGCAACACCGTCTGGCGCAACTGAATGTTGGGGATGTGGATTCGGTCCACGGGGCGCGCTCCTACGGCGACCTATTCTGTTCGCAGTGCCTCGATGGGATCGAGACGGGACGCCTTTCGGGCCGGATAGATCCCGAAGAAAACTCCAATAAGAGTCGAGAGAATCAGTCCAATAGCCGCCACCCACCACTTGAGGCTCACTGGAAACGGCGTAAATTGTCGAACGGCCACGGCGACCAGAAAGCCACCCGCGACTCCGATCAGGCCTCCTACTACGCATTGCGCAAGGGCTTCGATAAGGAACTGCCAGAGGATGTCGCGTTGTCTCGCTCCTACGGCCCGGCGGATGCCGATCTCTTTGGTACGTTCCGTCACCGAAACCAGCATGATGTTCATGATCACGATGCCTCCAACAATGGAAGCGATCGAAGAAATCATGATAAACACCGCAAAAAAAGCGGAACTGATGCTGGACCAAAGGGACAGAAAAGTGTCTGAAGTCGCTACATAAAAATTTTCGGGGCTGTTGTAGCCAACGTGCCGGCGACTTCGAAGTAGCAGGCGCACTTGATCGATTGCCGGCTCCAGGCTCGAACTGTCGGCAGTTTTGACGTGAATTGTCACGGAGCGACGGGGTCCGAAGATCTTGAAGAACGCGTTGATTGGGATGATGACAAAGTTATCCTGGCTCTGCCCGAGCACAGTCCCCACCCGTTCAGCCACACCCACGACGACGTGGTCCTCATTGGCGATTCGGATCGTTTTGCCAACCGCACTCCCATAGGGGAATAAACGCTCGGCAACTTCTTTGCCCAGCACGCACGCCGGTGAACCGGACCGTTCTTCGAAGTAAGAGATGTAGCGGCCTTCTTCAACCACGGTGGTGCCGATGTCAGCCATGTTCGCGGTCAACCCTCGTACGCTCACATCTTCACCAACTTCGTTGCCTGCCTTGACCGTCGTTGTAGCTGTCGCCTCGGCTCCGACATCCAGGCAATCCCGACAGACCTGTCGCACGGCCTCGACATCGCTCATCTCCAATGGCTTGTTTCTTTGGGCTCGGATGAACTCCTGGAAATCGGTCACAGCCAGGGGCGTGCGAGAAACCCTGAATACATTGGTCCCCAGGTTTGCCACCTTCTCTTCCACGTAGACGTTGGCACCCTGAACAATCGCCATGACGAGAATCAATGTCATGACGCCGATGATCAGACCGAGCAACGTAAGGAAGGAGCGAAGCTTATGCGCCCGAATGGAACCGAAGGAAACACTGATGGCTTCGCTGATGTTCATGGAGGGGTTGGAGTGCCACGATCTCGCACCCGCGCAGCGAGTGATTGAATATGGGCAAATGAGCAAACAAAATCAACTCTATCCTGGATCATCGTGGCTCCTGACTTGGCAACCCGCCGCGTGTCGTTTGGTCCGGAACACTTCAACCTTGCAACCCTTCCAACCCCGTTGATTGACTGCCCCTGAGGCCTCGTGTAGGCTCAACCGCGATTTGATCTGCTCCGGAACCGCGCTCCCCTATGTTTGTCCTCATAGTGCTTGGCTCTGTGTTTCTCTTGTTCGCACTGCTGGGTGGCGGCTTGGCCCTGTTCTGGAAAGCCAAAAGGAAGGCGATTCTCCGGCGAACCGGAATCGCTTACTTGGTAGCGATCCCGATACTGCTCCTGGGTGTTGGCCCCTTCTGGATGGCGCGCTTTGTCACGCGAGCGGGCACGCGAGCGCCCGACATGAGACTCAGAGACACACCGGCCGATTCCGGTGTACCGTTCGAAGCAATGCAGTTTCAAGCGGCCGACGGTGTCACCCTCAGCGGATGGTGGATCGCTCCGACACACAAGAATGCCGTGGTCCTGCTGAGTCATGGCCTCTTTCGAAACCGCGTCGAGATGTTGTCGAGAGCCGTGGCACTGGCCAAGGCGGGCTATGGCGCGCTGCTCTATGATTCCCGCAACCATGGAACCAGCCAGAAGAGTGTTGTTTCGCTGGGTTTTTACGAAACTCAGGATGTGCTGGGTGGGTTGGCTTATATTCGCACCCGAAGTGGATCTTCAACCGCTGCGCCAGCCAAAATCGTTCTGATGGGGGTTTCCATGGGTGCCGTTGCCACTCTGCGCGCCGCTTCGGAGTCAAACGGATACTCAGCCCTGATACTCGACAGCCCGTTTGCCAGTATTCGTGAAACGATTGGGGACCACGCGTGGCTTTTCTTCAAGCTGCCCCGTTTCACTTTTCCGCCCTTTTTTCTTTTCTGGCTTCAGCGATTCGCGGCCTTCGACGTTGACCAGGTTAACTCGCATGCCGCGATGGCACGGGTCCAGCCCGTTCCTCTGCTGATGATCGCCAGCCAGGGTGACCAGCGAATGCGCCCCGAAGTTGCACGCCAGCTCTTTGAAGAGTCGCGGTCACCTGTGAAGAAGATTGAGATCTTCGGTCAGGACGCTGGCCATGGCGCCGCAGCTCGGTTGCATCCCGACGAGTACGCTGCCCTGATGGTCGGTTTCTTGGAGAAGGCGCTTCCGTAGTGGTTTCGTGTTTGCTTAGGGGTGCGCGGAGCCGGTTTGTTGCAGATTTCCGAGGTAGCTTTTCATGCCGCCTGGCGCGGCAAGGCTGGCATGATGCCGCAGCCTGTAGTTGACATCTTCGAAGCCGAAAGCTGGAAGTGGGGCGGCCGGTTCTTCCAAAGGCCCGACTGCATGCACTTTCAGGCAACAAGTTTGATTGAGGGAGTAGCTCAGGGAAGACGCTGAACGGCTGTTGAACTGCGCCTGCAGCTATCTTTGTAGGGCGTCTTTCCAGAGATCCGGATAGTCGCTAAACCCGCCGTCAATGCCCATCTGTTGATATCGCCGCATCTCATCCAACAGGTTGTCTCGCAAACTTCTTCCATTCTTTTCCAAGCCATCGAGCGGACGCCTTAAAGAAGCTGTGGTGGGGCCCCGGAATGTGAAGGGATGTATTTTCAGGCCGGCACGATGAAACGTGCTCACGTCTTCGGCAGTGCGTAGCATCTCCTTGGCCGGCCCTGCTCCTTGGGCGTACGCTGCCACCTCTCGGGCAAGTTCCTCAGTCACCTTTGCCGTTTCCTTCTCGCGGCCGGGATCCTCCATCGGCAGGAGTTGGATGCGTGGGTAGTTTGGCGCCACAGTCTTAAGTTTCAGCAGACTAGCCTTGGAAAAAGATTGAATGAAGACAGGGGGTAATACGTCAGTGTTCTTTCCTGCCACCGCAGGCGATTCCAGCCGGTGTGCCTTCAGAACCTTGGCCAACGCACCTACCATGTCCTTGCCCACGATTCGTAGAACGGGACGTACTTCATTTCGATATACAGACGGGCCCGATTTCCTATGATCCTGATCGCCTCTTCCAAAGTTGGTACTTTCAGGCCTGTGTACTCTTTTCGGGCAGCAAACGGGTTCGCCTGGTTGAACCAGGAACCTGCATCGAGCCGCTTGATCTCCGCCAGAGTAAAGTCAACTGCGTACCAGCCCTTCTTGGGGCCTTTGGCGTCCGCATTTCGAACCACAGCACGATCAGGGAAGACCTCTTCGACATTCGTCGTGCGTGAGAGCTCCGCGTCGTGCGAGCAAATGAGCACGCCGTCCTTGGTCATCTGCAGATCCTGCTCGACGTAATCGGCTCCTTGTTTGATGGCCAGTTCATAGGCCGCTTGGGTGTGCTCGGGCGCATAGGCTGAGGCACCGCGGTGTGCGATGAGGACTGGTTTGGAGCGAGACGCACTGGGTTGACTTTGAGGTGCAATGTTCAAGCCATTGCACAATAAAGAGGAGAATCGCGCAATAGGAAAGGCTTCATGAAATGGAGTCCTGTTGAGTTCCGCCAGGCACTACAGTTCGTAAGTAGCTTTGCGAAACCGTCACCCGGCGAAAGCCGCGGTCCGCCGTCTGCGCACACCTGGATTCCGGCTTCCGCCGGAATGACGGATCGAGTGAGCCGAGTGCCCAGCGCAATGGAGATTCCTCTGGCCGCGCTTGGCGGTCAAACGTTTCGTTCCCGAGTCGCTAAAACACCAGCCTCAGACCAAATTGAACTTGCCGCGCAGGGAATGTCGCCCTAACTTGCCCAAAGGCTGCGCTGGAGGCATTGGTGTTGCCATTACGGAAGTTGGTCCTGTTGAAAAGATTGAACGCTTCCGCTCGGAACTGGAGGCTCATGCCTTCGCGCGGCAGGTTGAAACTCTTCCCCAAACCAAAGTCTGTCTGATAGAGCGGGTAACTCCGCGCCACGTTCCGTCCCGCGTTTCCGAACGGCTGGCTGGCATCTGTGGGAACTTGAACGCTGGCCCGGTTCAGGTAATTGTCGATGTTGCGCTGGCCTTCTGGAGTGAGGATCGGTCCAACCAAATTCGGCCGATAGCTGATGCCTCCCCGCCAGTCGGGAATGGCCGCCTGCGATACCTGAAACGCCAGGGCTGGCGTGTAGGAAAGATTCAGCGGCTCGCCACTCCACAGGTTGTTAATGATGTTGAATTGCCAGCCACCCAACAAATGGTCCGCTACTGCCGGAAGGTTGGAAAGATGCTTCCGTCCTTTACCAAAGGGCAGTTCGTACACAAGGCTCAAAGTGTTGTTTAACGTCTGATCGAAATCAGAAACCGCTTTTTCAGCTCTGAGGTTATAGAAGCTTTGCGGGCTGGCCCGGCCGCCACTGCCTTGAGCTTCAAGGGCCTGCCCAGTGTTGTCGATTGCCTTCGAGTAGACAAAGGAATTCAGCAAGTAAACGCCTTCGCTGAACCGGCGTTCGAGTTTGGCCTGAAATGCATGGTAGTTGGCAAAGGCGCCCGGCCAGGTCACGGTGATCGCTCCGAAGGCCTGATTCGGGCGGCGCGCCTGAATCGAGAGGTTTCCACCCGGTGGCTGCGGGAGAGCCTCGTTGTAGTCGGCGAATACAATTAGATTGGTCGATTTGTTGCCGACATAGCCGACGTCGAGAATCGTATTTCGAAAGATCTCTCTTTGGATCGAAAGCGACCAATTTTGGATGTAACCGGTTTTAGTGTTGCGAGGAATGTAGGAAATGTTCGACAGGACTGGATTGAACTTGTCTGGATCGGTCAGTCCCTGCGGATAGCCGTCTTGCGTCGGCCGAAACCCTGCAGTGGTCGGGCTTTGCGCGATTGAAGCAATGACGACCTGGGGACCATTGATGCCGAGAATGTTCCCGCCGCCGGCGCGATTGAAGTGGACATAACTGACACCGTAACCGCCCCGAACAACGTTGCGCGGATTGAAGCTATAGGCAAAACCAAAGCGCGGTGCCCAATTGTTTCGGTCGGGATCTACCTGAGCGCGATTGGCAATGGATCCGCTCGAAGCGGGGATCAGACGATTGCTGGCAGGATCGAAATTGCTCAACCGATTGTCCCGCTCCCACTGGGGCGTTGCGTACTCGTATCTCATGCCAAGGTTCAGCGTGAGTTTCGAGCCGACCTTCCAGTCATCCTGCAAGTAGGCATAGTGCATCACCTGCCGGTAGTTAGCGATGTAGAAATTGACGAGTGAATACTCGCTGCGCAGCCCAAACAGAAAGTCGGCGACGCTGTATGTGAGCGCATCTGCCGGCCCTCCAGTGGGGCGGCTGAACTGGCCGTTGTAAGTGTCCAACCCGTAGAGCGGATTCACATCCTGAATCTCGGTATGGATGCGCTGGTACTCGTAGCCGGTTTTCAACGAATGCTTTCCCAGAATCTTCGAATAATTCACTTTTGGATTGTAGACGTATGGATACTGCCACTGCGGGTTGGTCGCTTGCCGACCGAAGGCCGTGAAGCCGCTGACGGCCTGGTTGGTGAGGCCTCCAGTCAGGCGAGGGTCTTCAGAGAGTCCGGTAATGCCGTAGAGCGAGCGCATGCTGGGGCCGCCCAGTCCGGGGGGCTCTTTGCCGGCTATCGTCTTGGAGAATCCAACACGCACTTCCAACAGCGACGTGGGATCCATCGAAAACGTAAAGGCGCCTGCGAGCTGCTGATTGAGTGCCCGTATGAAGCCGTTGCCACCGCCACCCGATGGGCCAGGGATCTCGGGCGCCTGGAAGATATTGCTCTTGCGGTGGCTGGCGCGAACAAACGCAGTCATGCGGTTGTTAATCTGCCCGTCCAGTTTTACGTCCCACTTGTCATTGTTGCTCTTGTCTGCGCGGAGATGCTGAAAGTTGCTAGCCCGACCGCTTCCCGTGTTCGGAGCTGGCAACTCCGCTAGGACTTTTCGGGCAAACGACGTCATCTTGTCCTGTGGAATGGGCGTGTTTGCTGCGAAGGTTTCGCCAGTGATTGGGTTGCGCACGGCCACAGGAAAGTTTCCCTGGCGATCGCTTAGGGTCGGGAGGCTGGAGAACACGGGAAACTTCTGGCGCTCGCGGAAGCCTTCCCAATCGGTGAAAAAGAAGGCTCGGTTCTTGACGATCGGGCCCCCAAAGGTAAAGCCAAACTGATTGCGCTGAAATACCGGTTTGCCCGTGAGAGGCTTGAAGAAGCCAGTGGCGTTCAAAGACGTGTTGCGCAAGAACTCCCATGCCGTTCCATGAAACTCGTTAGTGCCGCTCTTGACCGACGCGTTGATGACAGCTCCCGAAGCCCGGCCGTATTCAGCGCTCATTTGGCTGGTCACGACCTTGAACTCGGCAACCGCATCGGGAGTGGCTTGCACCACCTGGTTTGAGAACCCCTGATTGCTCGTGCCATACGCGTTGTTGTCAACACCGTCCATCATGAAGTTGTTAAAGATACTGCGCTGGCCGTTGACGTTGAAGGCTCCTTCACGGGGCGGATTGGCAAAGGCGTACGCCGACCGGCGGACGCCAGTGGTGAGCAGCGCCAAGTCTGAATAATTGCGGCCGTTCAGTGGCAGTTCAACGATTTGCCTTTGGTTGATGACCTGGCCCCGATCGCTTGTGTCGGTTTCAACCAGCAGCGCAGCTGACGCTGAAACTTCAATGGTGGTCGTCACTTCGCCAACCTTCATGATGAGATCAACTCTCTGGCGTGCCCCGACGGCAACACGCACGTTCTCCAGACGCGCCGTGGAAAACGAAGCCAACGACGCCTCAATTTTGTAGCTTCCAATTTTCACAGTCAAAAACTCGTAACTGCCGTTTTCATCGGTTTGCGCCGTCGCAGAGATGCCAGTCGCTTGATTGGTCAGTGTGACAGTGGCGCCAGCCAGCACCGCACCGGATTCATCTCGAATGGTACCCAGCACACTCGCGGTATCGAACTGAGCCGAGAGTGTCCGTGGAAATAGGAAGATTGTCAGAAACACGGAAAGGAAAACCGCTATGAGAGGGCGGTTGTGCAAAAAAGGAAACATGGCAGACTCCTTATATGGTGAATAGGCACGGTTGTTCCCGTCGCCAGGAATTGGGGCGTCCCCTGGTCCTTGAGCGAAGCAGATGGACTCGAAGTGGGTCTAGGTAGGCCTAGACTATTCATAAGTCAGCGTAATAACGTCTGAGTGGTTGCGGGTGCACGATCGTTTTGGTCCATTCAAAAGGGTGAGCCTTGGGATTGTGAGCTTCGATGAAGCGATCAATCGCTTGGCGCAGTTGCCGCACCGAATGGAAGCTGGCGCCTCGTAAGGCGTTACGACTCAGAATGCTAAACCAACACTCCACTTGGTTCAGCCAGCTGGCTCGGGTTGGAGTGTAGTGGAAATGGACGTTGGGGTGATGGGCCAGCCAGCGGTCCCGTTTCGGTTTGTGGGTGTTCAAATTGTCTAAGATCACATGCATCTGTCGTCCCGGATGTTGGCTGACCATCTCGTTCATAAAGTCGAGAAACTCGCGCCGTCGTCGTCGTGGATAGTGGCCGGCCTGAACTTGGCCGGTGGCCACATTTAAAGCCGCAAACAGAGTGGAGGTCCCATGCCGCTTGTAGTCATGGCTGAAACCACGCACGCCCTCCCTCCCGGAACTTTCAGGTATCCTTGAGCCCGCTCCAATGCCTGGATGTGCGGTTTCTCGTCCACCGACAAGACCAAGGCATTGTCGGGAGGATTCAGATAAAGCCCAATAATGTCAGCTGCCTTGGGGCGAACTCCGGATCGGTGCTCACACACCAGCTGCGCCGTCGCTGCAGTTGAATGCCCCGGCGCCGCAACACCCGCCAGACATGGGTGCTCGAAACATCACCCAAGGCTTCAGCCAGCAGGGAACCATTCCAGAGGGCATAGCCCGACGGTGGGGGCTGATCCAGCTGCTGGAGAATCCGTCGCTCCACTTTGGCGTCATAGCGGCGCGGTGGGCCCGTACGAGCTCCATCCTCGCAATCCCGCCAATCCCTGGGTGCGAAACGCAACCGCCATTTGCTGACCGTCGCGGTCCGTTGTCGCAGCTGTTGGGCAATCGTCTGAGTGGCGCGCCCTTCAGCCGCAGCCAGGATGATTCGGGCTCGCAGACCAAGCGTTGCTCGGTCTTGCTGGATCGCACCCATTGCTGCAGCGTCTGGCGGTCATCTTCGGTCAGAGTAATCAGGGTCACAGGTCGGCTCATGCCGACAGTATATATTATAACTCTAACTAATGACTAAGTCTAGTAGTGCCCATCCAAGGTCAAGTCAAAGAGTAAACTCGTGCAACTGAAAAGATAGGCAAGGGTGTGAACTAAGTATGAGTGAAAATGAACTGGCTGTGAATTTCTAGCTTGGATATGACGGTGGTGAAACAATCGTGCTCGTTGTGGTGATGGGGAGGCTATGAATAAGCGAGGCCCGACCTGGGTTTGTACCGAGCTGGGGGGCTTATTGGGGGAGACCCACATGCCGTACCAGATCCTGAAAACCAGGGTCCGAACGTAGGTCACTAAGCCGCGGCTCAACCTTCAGGAAAAGCGCCCGGGGAGAGCGCTCCTCGACCGCCCTTCGGAGCCAGGCCAGTGTTTGGTGCCTGTCAGCAAGCCCGGAAACAGCCAGGGCCATATCATACGACGACACATATCTTTGTTTTCGCAATTCGTTGAGGTCGTCGACCAACTTCAGTGCTTGTGTTTTTCTTCCGGAAACCGCGTAGGCGCGCGCCAGCGAAGCTCGAAAGACTGGGCTGCCGCCGGAAAGACTCACCGCCCTCTCTAACTCTGCGACCGCTTCGCTCAACATTCCTTTCTGCTCGTAGGCCTGCCCGAGAACCCAGCGACCGGGCACAAAGTCGGGGTCCATTTCTAATGTATTCCGATATTGCTCAATGGCCTTGTCGTACTGGCCAGCGAAGTAGAAGCGCCACCCGAACCAGCAATTGATGATACTCGAAAGGGGATCTAGCGCTCTCGCGCGTTCCGATTCTGCGATGGCCTCACTGTGCCGGCCAATCAGCGAAAGATAGTCGGCGTACCAGTGGTGAGCGTTGGCGTAGTTGGTATTCAGCTCAATCGCCCGGCGGAATTCGCGTTCGGCGGCTGTCCAGTTCCGGTCGTAGTACAGGTTGATAAATGCGAGGGTGGTGTGGGCTTCCGCCAGTGAATCGTCTAGCTCGAGGGCCCTCGTTACCGTCGCCTTTGCCCGGGGAAAACTTCCTGGGGTTCGAGGTATCCGTACCAGGCCTGGGGAAGCCGAGAGTCAGCCAGCCCATCGTATGCCAGGGCGTAACCGGGATCTTTCTGAATCGATTGTTCGAAGTACTCGATTCCTTTCTTCACCCCTTCTTCCGTCCTCTTGTTCCAATGAAAGCGCCCTTTCATGTAGGCCAAGTAGGCCTCCTGGTTGGGAGCGTGCACCCTGGCCAGCCGCGCTTGCTCCCGGGGTGTCAACTTGACCCGCACTTCGTCCGCAATGGCCCGTGCGACATCGCTTTGCAAGGCAAGCACATCCTTAAGATCCCGCTCGTAGCTCTGGCCCCAGAGGTGCTTATCGGTGGCCGCGTGGATCAACTGCGCAGTGATCCGCACTCGATCGCCGGAGCGCAGCACGGTGCCCTCAACCACAGCGTCCACGTTCAGGTCGTGTGCGATCTCCGGCAGCCGCTTCTTCGTTCCTTTATAAAGGATCACCGAGGTGCGCGAGATCACTCGCAGGGCGCTGATTTTGGAGAGCTGGTCAATCAGGGCATCAGTCATCCCGTCGGCGAAGTAGTCTTCCTCGGGATCGCGGGAAACATTGTCGAGCGGCAGCACGGCGAGAGATCGAATCGAACTTGAGGTAGAGCGGCCACGCACCAAGTCGCGCACTCCCCCCACGTTCAGCCCCACGGCTAGAGCAACCGCGCCTAGTGGTATCGAAAGCCAAACATAACGGCGCCAGGCGATGGGCTTTGCCGTGACCGTTCCGGGGCCCCTAGGTGAGGCTGGGGCATGGCCATCCACGGGTGCGATGAAGCGATAGCCGCGGCGGGCCAGCGTCTCCACGTAGCGCGGCGTCTCGGCCGAGTCGCCCAAAGCCGCTCGAAGCCTTTTGATCGCAGCGTTGAGGCTATGCTCGAAGTCTACAAAGGTGTCGGCCGGGCCAAAGTTTCCTCTGCAAGTCTTCCCGCGCGACCACTTCGCCCGGATGGGCGAGCAGCATGGCCAGAATCTCCACGGGCTGCCCCTGCAGTTTAATCTTCGCCCCTTGCTTGCGGAGTTCACCGGACTGGGGAACGAACTCGAAAACCCCAAAGCGAATGGTTCCCGGCAAGTCGGTGGATCCGTTCATTACCTTCCCCGTATTCGATCGGGATTCTAGCACCCAGCGGCATGCAGGGGGCAGCTCTAACGCTTGACTCGTTTCACCCGTTCTCAAAGCTCATGTGGGATCAAGGAGATATCGTGTCACCCACGTTTTACCCGCCGTGCATTGAAGTACTTGGCTGCCAGCAGCAGTCTCGGCTTGCTGGGCCCACCCAGCACCCATTTTAGCTGAGGAGATCAACCATGAAACCCTGTATACAGCGCTTCACTCGGCACATTGCCGGACTGGCAGTCTCATTGTTCCTTCTAGCCTGCGGCATCGCCTTCCTGCACGCCGCCGATCCTGAACCAGGCGAGCTTTGGGTTACCAGCCAAGGCGCCCACCGACTTTTTATCGTGCATGGGGGGGGCAAGTCGATCGAGACGATACAACTCCCGAGCGGCGCGGGGCCGCACATCACGACGTTCCCACCCAGCAGTCAGTTTGCGTATGTTTCGGGCATGGGTAACGGCAATCTGTTCATCCTCCGCGCCGACGACCGTCAGGTAGTTCAAACCTTGAGTCTTGGGGCTGCCGGGACTCACCAAGCCAAGCCCTCACCTGACGGGACAGTGCTGCTCGTTGCTCAGATTCCATCGCAGACCCTGATTAAAGTGGCGGCGAACGAGGCGGCGGAGTCCTGGAGCGTCGCGGGGAGCCTGTCGCTGGTTTCCCTGGGCAAGGCTCCAATCTGCAGCGTATTCCGAGACGATGGCCAGCGGGCCTATGTGTCGCTGCTGCCCAACGGGATTGCGATTGTGGACGTGCCCACCATGACCCTGCTCGGCACCCTTCCCACCGACGGCTTCGTTGCCTGCGGGATGATCAAGTCCAAGAAGGGAGGTACGGTGACGATCGCGTCCAGTGGCAGCGGAGGGCATATCTACCGTCTCGACACCAGCACCGACACGCTCGCGGACGCCGGCACCCTCGGGGCAGCAGACTGGCATAGCTTCAATATGAGCCCCAACGAAAAACTTGGATACGGTTCCTCGCCCGAGAGTGACGAGCTGATCCTGGTGGACCTCACGGGAGCAACCGCCGTCAACATCGGGCCTCTAGCGCTCGACCCGACTCCCGGCGCTGGCAACGATCAGCCCGACGCCATCGCAGTCCGAGGCAACACGGTGTTCGTCTCTCTCCGGGCAGCAGGGAAGCTCGCCATTGTGAAGCCAAACCAAGGAACCACGGCGTTTCTGGACATCTCCCCGCCGACACCGTTTAACCCGACCAACTGTGCCGGTTGCGCCATACATGGAGTTACCGTGCGCCCGTAGTCGGCCGGTGAGGCACTGGATGGAATGGGCGCACCGCCTTCGTTGTCTTGGTAGTCCGGATCGGCAAGCTGTTCGGCGAATGATCGGCCCGACATCGGCAACGTGGAACGTGAGCCATTCGCAAAAGCCCATCTTTGAGTTTGGCTCCTCTTGCACCACCAAGGCTTCGCGGAGACGGTCGCTGAAAGTTACCTGTCAGTAAAGCGAATTTGAGTATAGGGCAAGGCTCGCAGCCCAAGCAAACAGGCTGTTTCCCTAAATCCCAACCCGGAGGAAGACCATGCTAACCTTCAAGAATCCCTAGCAGTCTCAGCATTCTTTTGTGCTCCCTGATGGTGGCAGCCAATGCCACGGCACCAGAATTCCCGTGCTGTTACAGCAGCCTCCTACGTTGACCGTGGTAACAGCTGGTACGCCAAAGGACAGCTGGACAAAGCCATTGGCGACTATAACCTTGCACTCGAGTTCGACCCTGGCTCAGGCTTGGCCTACTTCAACCGTGGCTGTGCCCGGCAGGACAAAGGAAATCAGGACGGGGCAATAGCGGACTACGATCAGGCCATCAAACTCAACCCGCATCACGTCGATGCCTACATCAACCGCGGCAATGCCCGGCAATTGAAAGAGAACTGGGAGGGGGCTCTGTCGGACTACGACGAATCTCTCAGGCTTCAGCCACGGAATGCGAGAGCCCTCTACAACCGAGGTAGGACTTGGCTCCTTCAACATGACCTTGGTCGAGCTATCGTTGACTTTGACTTGGCGATCCAGATCGACTCGCACTATACGATGGCCTATAACCAGCGTGGCATAGCGCGGCAAGTGAAAGGAGATTTGGAAAGAGCCATTTCCGATTTCAGCCGTGCTCTCCAGCTCAATCCCCGCCGCGCGGGAGTCTATGCCAATCGTGGAGTAGCCCGTTTGCTGCAGGGGAAGAAGCCTGAAGCCGAAAAAGATTTTGCAGACTGCCTGGCCTTGGATCCAAGTTTGAAACCTTTTCTCGAGCGAAGAGTTGCGGAAGTAACGAATCTCCCATGGATCGGGCACTGAACAGTGCGCATCATCCCCAATTCACCCAAGTCTCTGAACAGAGTGTTGCCGAGCTCCCCGGCTTCGTGTTTTCTGAACCGCGATTTCGACGACAGCGGCATCCGCAGCATGTGCGGTGCGAATCAAACTCATTTTTTGAACAGAGGGCACTTTGAACCTACGTACGACATTAGCAGTCTTGTTGTTGCCCGGCGTTCTCTTAGTGGCTGACGATCAGCATCGACAGGGCCACGATCTCGGCCTGGTGCATTTCCCGGTGTCCTGCGCTCCCGCGGTCCAGAAGACGTTCGAGCGTGGCGCCGCGCTGCTGCACTCGTTCTGGTACGACGAGGCCGGAAAAGACATTTTCCGAAGTGACCCGCACCGACCCCGGCTGCGGCTATGGGCTATTGGGGTGTCGCCATGAGCCTCTACCATCCCATCTGGGTGCCGCCCACACCGGCGGATCTGAAAAAGGGCAGGGCGGCCGTCGAAAAGGCGAAGGCGGCCGGGGCAAAAACCCAGCGTGAGCGCGACTACATCGCGGCGATCGAAGTCTTTTACAGAGATTCGGACAAAGTGGCCTCACCAGGAGCGAGCGCTCGCGTGGCGCAACGCCATGCAACAGCTTTCGGAGCGTTATCCGGAAGACCGCGAGGCCGCGATCTTCTTTGCGCTTGCGCTGATTGGAACCGCGCCTCCCACCGACAAGACCTACGCCACCCAGAAGCAAGCCGCCGCAATTCTCAACAAGTATCCTGCCGGAGCAGCCAAACCATCCCGGCATCGCGCATTACCTCATCCACAGCTACGATTCACCGCACCTTGCCAGCTCTCGCGCTGCCCGCCGCCCGCAGCTATGCGAAGATCGCCCCCGCCTCCCCGCACGCGCTGCACATGCCGTCTCACATTTTTACCCGGCTGGGATTGTGGCAGGACTCCATCCAGTCGAACCTGGCCTCGGCGGCTGCAGCGAAGAACCATCTGGCCCGGATTCATCCCGGCGCCGCGTCGCAGGACCAGCTTCACGCCATGGACTACTTGGTCTACGCGTATTTGCAGAGCTGCCAGGATGGGAAGGCGAAACGCGTGGTGGAGGAGGCAGCGGCCGTAACCAAGGTCGATGCGGAGGTGTTCCAGGCAGCGTACGCTTTTGCCGCGATTCCGGCGCGCTACGCGCTCGAAAGGCGCCGTTGGTCAGAGGCGGCGGCTCTCGAGGTCCGCCCAGCCGCGTTCCCCTGGGACCATTTTCGCTACGCCGAGGCCATTACGTATTTCGCGCGCGCCATGGGATTAGCCCGCAGCGGCGATACGGCCTCCGCTCGAAAGGAGATCGAGAAGCTCGCTTCCATTCAAAAGGCGCTGGAGCAGGCCGAGGGGAATACAACTGGGAAGCGCAGGTAGAGGTACAGCGCCTGGCCGCGTCTGCCTGTGTGGCGCACGCGGAAGGAAACAACGAGAAAGCCCTGCAGCTGCTGCGCACAGCAGCCGAGCTGGAAGACAGAACCGAGAAACATCCGGTCACGCCGGGGGCGGTCCTGCCAGCTCGAGAGCTGCTGGGAGATCTGCTAATTGAACTGGATCAACCAGCGCAGGCTTTACCCGAATTTGAGGCCACGCTGCGCAACTCGCCCGGGCGGTTCAATGCAACCTACGGGGCTGGGCGCGCGGCCGAGCTGTCAGGCAATCGAAAAAAGGCGAGAGAGCGCTATTCCGAGCTGATCGAGCTTTGCGCGAATGCCGATTACCCAAGACTGGAGCTGCAAAACGCCAAGGCATTTCTGCAGCGTTGAGACCGCCGCGACCAGGTGAACTGTTGGCGCGAGCGGAGGTGATGCAAATGCGTATTATTGTTGTCGGGTTTCCCGCTCTTCGGCTCCGTTTGGCGACAGCCGACGCAAAAGAGAGGAAAGTGCACTCGGTGCGGATGAAAACATGCCACGGACTATCGATTCGCCTGTCTTATATAATGTGCATCTGAAAGGATAGGCGAGAGGTGTGAACTAGGTATGGAGTGAAAATGAACTGGCTGTGAATTTCTAGCTCATTTCGTTGAAGTCCCGGACCGCGGACTTCCGCAGGGTGTCTGTTGGCTGGCGGAACTCAACAACCTAAAACTTTCACTGTCGATTGCCCTGGGCTACCCGCTCGGAGCCTGCATAGTAGCCGCGGCGGGCGCTGACAATGTAGTCGGAGTCAGGGCGGCCGTAACGTTCGTTCAGGCAAACGTCGATCTTGCGGAACGACCCGTCCTTCGTGGGGTTCGGTGAATTGTAGCCCAGCGTGTAGCGCAACTTCAGCCGAGTGATGACAGTGGCCAGGGCCGAGTCAAGAGAGCCGGTAGCACCAGCATCGATGATCTCGCCACCAGTTTCTTGGGCGATCTTCCCAACCAAATCGTCCTTTCCCAGACTGCCCACCCAAACCGGAATACGCATCGTGAGCGGCGTGCCTGCACCAACAGTCTTCACACTGTAGATTACGGTCTCCGATTCCATGGCCAGTCGAATGACTTCGCTTTGACTCGAACGCGGCCGGGTAGTGTTTTCGTTATCAGAAACCAAAATCACCACTCGACGACGGTCACGTGCCACCAGACTCAGGTAATAGACGGCGTCGAACAGTCCATCGACGATATTGGTTCCACCCCCGGCTTGAATCGTGCCGATACGATTTGCGATCCTCTGGCGATCTGTCGTCAGGTCTTCCAGCCGTTGCACGTCACCCGCAAATGTGAAGAGACAAACCTGGTCGCCGCGTTTAAGCTGGTGCAGAGCCCGATAGGCTGCCTGGCGCAATTCGTTCATGTAAGGAGCCACGCTCCCACTTCGATCCACCACTAGAGCGACCGCGAGAGGGTACTCATCTCTCGAAAACGATTGAACGGTTTGTTCGAGGCCGTTCTCAAAAACGCGAAAGTCCTCTCTCCGAAGCGTCTCCATCGGCCGACCTGACCGGTCGCGCACGGTCGCATCCACCATCACCAGTTGAACATCCACCTTCAGCTTGAAGTCGTCCGCATTGTCTGCATCTTCAACGGTAGGCTGCGAGCTGCCTGAGGTCCCTGGCGCCGGAATCACCACTGGCGGTGTGGTGCGTCCGGCTGTTGCCACATCTACAGTTCCGCTTTCAGCCGGAATGGCCGCCGATTCATTGTCTCTACTGAAGTCGGGTACAGGAGCTGCGTTGGGATCTGCCGGAAAATTGTCAACCGGAGCGGGATAGGTTCCCGACGAACTCACTGGTGGCGTTACGGGAACGGACCGGGCAATCTGGGTAGCCCGTTGGGCGATGGCGGCGGGAACCTGAAAGGCTTTGTCAAACTTCAGCTCGAAAAGCATGTCTCTGGGGAGGTCGAGATCCGGCCCTCGCTGCATCATGATAGTGGCCAGCCCAATAGCGGCTCCGGCAGCACCACCGTAGAGGGCGCCTTTTCCTCCACCGAGAGTGGCACCCAAAATAGCTCCTTGCATGCCCCCCTGGCCAACGATCGTCAGACTAGAGCCGTTTCCTCCGTCGCCTTTCAACGACTGCTCACCCTCCTTGGAGGTTTTAATGTCCGTGTAGCCAGCCCGAACAACGCTGGCCTCCAGCGGAAGAATCGTTCCGTCGGGCAGGCGCACGTCATCAAACCGCAGTCGCATTTCGGCCCGGCCAGCCAATCGGCCCGGCCGCCGAACATGAGTCACGGTGGCACGAACTTCGCTCCCCCGAGGGATGGCGACATCACCGCCCACGATGACCTCGTCGGAGGTCTTGAAATAGGCCCGGTCGCCGTTGCGGGTGGATCCTGTGTGTAGAGGGGTGTCGAGCTGAAGCACCAGTTTTTCACCAGGGCCGACCATCAGATCTGGGGAAACTGCTGCAGTAGCACTGGACGAGCTTGCGGTCGATTGCGCGTAAACTAAAGAACTTATGAGCCCAACCGATAGCAGGCCAAAGAGCGTAGTCCCAATCAATCTCTTCATGGCGGAGCCCCCCACAGAGTCGAAAGCCACGAGTGGATGGTGAGATGGATGCTGCCTGTTTGATCGTAGTTGCTATCTTTCCAGACTTTTCTTGCGCCTAGGTCCTACTGCAAAACGTAATCCATTCCAGTAGCTGCCAGATCCAAAGGTTTCCGAACGAAGAATGCTCCGGACTGACATGCAAATCAGGCGTCAAGGAAGCGTCAACCCTGCACTTTCATCGCTCAGAAGGAATACCACGGCTCCTCTGGGCGTTCGTTCATGGGGGTGGCGGTGAAACTTCGATGCGTTGGATCAACAAGAGTCAAAAATCGACTTTGATCGGGTAGGGTGGAAAAGTGATTGCAAAAAACAGCATGGCAGCGATCCCAAAAGCGAAACGGTAAGGGCCAATGGGAACTTCTTCGTTCATGGTGGGTGGGTGTTTGAGACGAATGAGGAAGAAAGTCAAAGTCAGGAAGAAGATCCACTGGGGCTGGCGAGCAATGACGGTAAACGCAGCAAACGAAAGGAACACCAGGCGGTATATGAAGACGCTTCTCTGCCGGAACAGAGCATACATGATGTGCCCGCCATCCAACTGACCCATGGGCAACAGGTTCAAAGCCGTCACGAATAATCCTGCCCAGCCAGCAAAACCTATGGGATGCAACAAAAGATCGTGCCCTTGGGGTAGGGGTCCATGAATCCAGTCGGCAACGAGTGAGAAGAGAATGGAGTCACCCAATCCGAAAGAACCACCACCAAGCTGATTCACTTGAACGACTTTTGACATCGCAATGCCAAACACCGTCGCCGGTAGTGCCACCACCAAACCCATTGCCGGGCCCATAATCCCTATATCAAAGAGTGCCCGACGGTTGGGAATGATGCCCTGCATTTTGATGACAGCCCCGAAGGTCCCGAAGGGTGGTAAGGGAAAGGGAATAAAGTAAGGGAGGGTTGCCGGAACACCATAGTAGCGGGCAGTGAAATAGTGGCCCATCTCATGGAACAACAGAATCAGGATGAGACAGGCAGAATAAGCCCAGCCCCAAAGCGCCCAAGTGCTTAACACGGTAAGCAGGAATAGCAACACTTGCAGGAGAATCCGGCGCCGGTGCTTGGGATCGGGAAGCGGATCAGCTACCCAGACAGGACCGCCATTCTCGCTGATAGGAACAAGTTCATCTAACGGGTGCGACAAGAACGCTCCTTTTCGCGCCGACATATCACAATGCACGAAATGTATTCTGGCACGATCTGCAATCCTTCAACCCGAAATTCGCTCCGCAGTGGCAAAAGAGGCTTACCGCAAGAAAAAAACTTGAAACCCCTCACTGGTTCAGCATTGCGACGATTCGAACGGGCCCGCCGCTACCACCGCGGATCTTCATCGGCAGGGCTAGCACGACGAACCCTGTTTCCGGAAGCTCACCCAGGTTTGCAACGTTCTCAAGGGCCGGAATGTTCTTTTCAAACAAGCTGACATGACTCTGAAAGTGAGTCGATTGACCAAAGTCAATACTCGCAGTGTCGATACCCACCGCCCGCACTGATCGATTCTGCGCCAGCCACTTGGCGGCTTCGGGGTGGAGACCGGGAAAGTGGAGCTTGGCCACTGCCTGCGGTCCTCGCTCCTCAGTTCCCAGATACCTCGCCGGGCTGGGCCAAAAGGTGCTGAACCCGGTCCTTAGCATCACGATGACCTCATCGAGTCGTTCGTTATGCTTCCTTTCCCACTGAACAAGGTCATCCGCCGTGACCTGGTAGTTAGGATCCTTTGCACACTTCAGGCTTACATCGATCAGAGCGCCGCGACCGATGAGTTGTCGAAGCGGAATGGCGTCAAGAGTATTGCGGCCGTCGAAGAAGTGAATGGGGGCATCGATGTGAGTGCCACCGTGTTCGGCGGAGCAAAAACGGTTAGCCGCGTAGTAGTAGCCTTTTTCGGTGACGCCAGCCTGTCCTCTTTCGAACTCAAACCCCTCCTCTGTGGGCCAATAAATGGTCTGTTCATCAAACGAGTGTGTAAGGTCAATCAGTTTTCCCGAGGGCAGTTCTGTCTTGTCAGCACAGCCTGCGAGGGCAAGAACCCCCAGAGAAACTGTGGCCAGAATTCTCCGTTTCATAGACAACCTCCGACTTTGAGGCAACCTTGGACACCGGAGTATCTCCGTTCAGTGGGCGGAAAGTGTAGCGCAATCGCAGCGGGAAACCCGCCGTAGCATCCGAACGGAGAGAATTTCGTTGCTCCGATGGGAGTGAGGTAAGATGGTGCTCCCGCCCCCTTCCTCTTGTGCTCCAAGGTCTTGGGTTCGGTGCGGGACTGGGGTTCGACGCGGGTAGTGGGACTGCCCTCCACAGATATCCGACGCATGAAAGGGTTTTAAGAGGCAAACGACCATGAAGCAGCTTATTGCGGCAATTGCGTTGGCGCTGAGTGCCAACGCCTTGGCAGGAACGGCATTCCGGCCTCTATCTCAGCCTCTGTCTGGCGACACGAGGTCAATACAGGTCGACGCTGCCTCCGAGGCGATTGTGCGAGCGATGATAAGTGGCCCTCGGTTTTATGCTCCGGAGATATTTGCTGCGATCGAGGACTATCACAATCCTCGGTTGAAAAGACTTCGCGAGGAATATGGTCTTGAGAAAGTCGTCGCAGGCGAACCCCATGAGTTCCGACGGCTGTTGAAGCTCCGGCACTGGGTCCACACCCGGTGGCCGATCGACAACGATCAGAAGGAGGGTGGAGACGCTTTCGCGATCCTCGAGAAGGCTAAGGCCGGGGCTGGGTTTCATTGCTCGCATTCCTTGACCGTGCAACATGCCGTCATGGTTTCCATGGGCTACGTCGCTCGTGACTTGGGAGTCGACAGGAACCACGAGGATCTCGGTCGGAGCATCCACCATGGCGTTAACGAGGTCTGGTCGAATGACTACGCAAAATGGGTGCTGCTGGATGCAAAGTACGACATCCATTTCGAACGGGATGGCATTCCCCTCTCAGCGTTGGAACTGCACGAGGCGGTCCGTACCGATGGCGGCAAAGGGGTTGTGAAAATGGAGGGCATTGAACGCCACCAAGTGACGATGGACAAACCCGATGCTCCGGAAGGCACCATTCGCAGCTACTGGTGGGCTTCCTACTATTTGCGTCCCAACCCGTTCACTGAGCCGCACTGGAGTGGTGGCAGTCGCCTCCTGGTTTTCGACAACGATGCGTTTCGGAACACAACCTGGCACCGTGCGACAAGCGACGGCAAGCTCGTGAAACACTGGGCGTATGCTGCGCAGGCCTTCATTCCGACCTCTAATCGTCAGCAGATAGAATGGACGCCGGGCGTGCCAGATCTACGAGCGCGCCAACTAGCGGCGGAGACTCTTGAGATCCAATTTCGCAGCGCCACGCCGAACTTCAAGACTTATCTCATCCGGACTGGCAGTGGCTCCTGGAAAGCTCTCTCCGGCGACCGTGCTCGCTGGACTCTCCAGCCTGGAGAAAACCGGTTTGAGGCGAGGACGCAGAACCTAGCCGGCGTGGAAGGCCCGGTCGTTTCGCTGGTCGTTGAATTCAGGCCTCAGAGTACTCGAGAAAAGTAGTTGCGGTGGCAACACCCCCGTTGAATGTTGAATCCGTGCCAGATCATCGTGTTCGCAGAGGAGTGGCTCCGCGCCTGGCAATGTGGATGGACAAGAGTTTTCCGGTGACTCAGCGGATAAGATAGAATGGTGGGGTGCCAGCAGCAGTTCAACTCTTGGAGATGAAGTTATGTCCGAATCCAGCGCGCCGCTCGAACTTGAGCAGAAAGCTCCGATCGATCTGGGCAGCCCTGAGTACTACATCAATCGAGAGCTCAGCCTGCTCGAGTTTCAGCATCGAGTTCTGGAAGAAGCTCAGGATGAACGCAATCCGCTCCTGGAGAGGGTAAAGTTTCTCGCGATCCTGGGCTCCAACCTGGACGAGTTTTTCATGGTGCGCGTTGCCGGTCTGAAGCAGCAGATTGCTGCCGGGGTTCACGACAGCTCGTTTGACGGTCTGACTCCAGCCGCTCAGTTAGCGGCGGTGCGGGCCAAGGCCTCAAAGCTGATTGCCCAGGCGAGAGTGCATTTTCTGAAGGTAATCCAGCCAGCGCTCGCTCAAGCGGGTATCTTCATCCTCGATTACGACCAATTGAACGACGCCCAGCGCGCCGAAACGAGGCGCTATTTTGAAGAGTCCGTTTTTCCCGTGCTCACGCCGCTGGCCTTCGATCCTGGGCGGCCATTCCCCCATATTTCCAACCTGAGCCTCAACCTGGCCATTCTGATCCGAGACGCTTCAGGAGAGGAGCATTTTGCACGGGTCAAGATTCCTGGCACGCTCCCTCAGTTGGTCGCCCTCAAATCGCCGGAATCCAAAGTCGAAGGTGATTCCGGCTCAGAACGATATTCGTTTGTCTGGTTGGACGAGGTGATTGTTGCCAACCTGAAGACCTTGTTTCCCGGCATGGACATCTTAGAGGCACACCCCTTCCGCGTCACTCGTAACGCCGACATGGTAATTCAGGAACTGGAAGCGGACGACCTGCTCGAAACAATCGAGGAAAGTGTGCGGCAACGCCGCTTTGGCATTGCCGTGCGTTTGACAGTCAATCCAGGCATGCCGCCTTCAATGCTGGAAATCCTGATGAGCAACCTGGAAGTGGGTCCGCAGGATGTGTATTCCTTTGAGGGTCCGCTCGCCATCAGCCGTCTCATGAGCTTGTATGCGATTAACCGCCATGACCTGAAAGATCCTTCATTTCTGCCCGGCATCCCGTCAACGCTCGATTCGCGGTTTGAGCTCAGCGAGTGGTTCGCGAACATTCGTCGCGAGCCAATCCTGTTGCACCACCCGTTCGATTCCTTTAAGCCTGTTGTGGATTTCCTCAGAGGTGCAGCCGTCGACCCGGATGTGCTGGCCATCAAGATGACACTGTATCGGATTGGCCGCAATTCACCGATCGTCGAAGCCTTGCTGAAAGCCCTCGAAAACGGCAAACAGGTTGCTGTGTTGGTGGAATTGAAGGCGCGCTTCGATGAAGAAAGCAACATCCACTGGGCGAGAGCGTTGGAGCGCGAGGGCGTCCATGTGGTTTATGGACTCGTGGGACTGAAGACTCATTGCAAGATCGCGCTTGTAGTTCGCCGGGAAGCCGGCAGCATTCGCCGCTACGTCCACATGTCAACCGGCAACTACAACCCGGTGACGGCGCAGGTTTATACCGACCTCGGCTACTTTACAAGCGACGACGAAATCGGCGCCGACGCCACTGACTTGTTCAACTATCTGACGGGCTATTCAGCCAAGATCAGTTATCGAAAACTGCTTGTTGCACCGATCAACCTGCGCGACCGGCTCGAGGGATTGATTCGCCGGGAAATTGATCACCAACAACAGGGACGGCGCGGGCACCTGATTCTGAAGATGAATTCACTGATGGACAAGTCCACTATCCGGCTGCTCTACCAAGCGTCCCAGGCAGGCGTGAAAATGGACCTCATTGTGCGGGGCATCTGCTGCTTGCGTCCCGGACTGGAGGGCATCAGCGAAAATATCCGCGTAGTCAGCATTGTTGGGCGATTCCTTGAACACAGCCGCATCTTCTATTTTCGAAACGGCGGGGAGGAAGAGATCTATCTGGGCAGCGCCGACCTGATGCCGCGCAACCTGAATCACCGCGTTGAGGTGCTGTTCCCCGTTGAGAGCCCGAAGCTGGTTCAGTACCTGCGCGATGAAGTGCTCGCCACGTATCTAGCAGACAATTCCCAGGCCAGAGAGATGGTGAGCAACGGCAGCTACCGACGGCTGGCCCCAAACGGGGATGAACCAGGACTCAATAGTCAGGGCTGGCTTCTGAAACATCGCTCGGAAAAGCGCGCGGAATCCTGACGATTACTCCTTCGGCAAAACGATGTGATCCACTTCGCGCATGCCGTAGCGGTCCCCCAACTTCCGGAAATCCTGCGCTGTTCGCGCGTTCCAGTCCCAGACTATTTTCCCACCCTTGAGCGTCAGTTCACAGAACAACCGTTGTGAGCCTTCGGCTCGACCTCCCGCTGCATCGGCATAAGCAAACTTCCCGGACATCAGGTTAAACACAGCCACGTCCGCCACTGCTCCAACTGAAAGATGCCCCAATTCGGGATGCTTGATGTTCACAGCAGGATTGATGGTGGATTCCCGGATCACTTCCTTGAGGGGCACACCCAGCACCAGCATTTTTGACATCGTTGTCGCCATGTCCATCATTCCGCCGTTCATGCTGCCCGTGTGAAGGTCCGTAGAAATCGAATCGGGATAGAATCCTTGTTGAATACTGGGAGCGGCATTGCGAAACACGAAACTGCCGCCGCCGTGCCCGACATCAAACTTCACACCGCGCTTGCGCGCAGCCAGGAGATATTGCGGCAGCTTCCCGTTCTTGTCCACGTACGGGACCGGGGCCCGATACATGTGCGTGGCCATGTCTCCAGGCCGGAGCTTCTCAGTGACCAGTTGATAGAAAGGACGCTCCAACCTAAAGTAGCCGAAGTCCACCATCACGGGAATGTTCGCGATGGTCCCGGCTTCCACGGCGCGTTCCACGGACACCCATTCCGGGCCCTGGTAGTGGGCCGACTTGATGCCCACCACGACGTCTTTGTGTTTTCGGGCCATCTCTGCCGTGAGCTTGGCATCCATGTCGTGAATATTTTGTTCGGGCACATCAGTGGGCATTCCCATGCCTGTGATGTTGAGCAAGGCAAAAACTCGCGTGGTTGCGCGATCGATGACACGCAACCGAAAGTCTTCAAAGTTCCTCCAGCCGGAGCTTCCCGCATCCACGAGTGTGGTGGCGCCGGTTCGAAAGCTGAAGCCGTCCGGCAAGACGCTGCTGTCTCCGGCCCAAGCGCTCGGCATGCCCGAAGTAGCGTAGAGATGGGTATGAAGGTCGATGAGGCCAGGAACGACATACAGGCCCGAAACGTTGACGACTTTGTCGGCCTGCGATTCAGGAATGGCATCGGCGACCGCCGCAATCTTGCCTTGCGAAATGGCCACGTCCTTCAAAGCATCGATGCCATTTTGCGGATCAATCACGTGGCCGCCTTTCAGCAGTAACTCGTACCGCTGCTGCGGGGCTGCTTCGATCACACAAACCGTCAGCAACAGCGGCAATAGCACCCTGAGTTCGATCTTTCTTTTGGGCATTGTGTCGTCTCCAAGATCACGCAAGATTGGCGGCCGGTCGAGATGCAGTTTACTGAAAATCGTGCCCGACCAAAGCAAAGAAATTGAAAAGATGATGGAGGAGTGCTGTGAATAATCCGGGAGGGCGAGGCTCCTGCCGAGCCGCGCAACCAATCCTTCTCCACCTTGCGCAGCGCACAAGAGGGAGATCAAGTGATTTACCACAATGTCGCAGACCCCCCTCGCGTCTTTTGGGCGCGGTCCAGGGGGACAAGTCTGTTCCCCCCTTGCGCAGGGAGCTGTGAAAAATTCGGTGGCAGGGACGCTCTACGGCGCGTCCGCGACGGTAACCCCAACACGGACGCGGGCACCGCGTCCCTGCCGGATCATGCTTGCAGACCCAACCGGAATTTTTTCACGGCTCCCCGCATATAAAGGGCAGATCAAGAGGAGGCGATCTCACGCAATGTCGCAGAACTTCTTTCGGCCCCTACTGTTCCGACAGGTAAATCAAGACCAGCCCAACCAGGAGTAACAACGCCACGAACGCCGCAACCTTCCACGGGCTATACGGTCTTTCGCCCTGTACCTCGCCCGTGCGTGCGTTCACGAGTACTTGATAGGCTTTGGACTGAAACCGATAAGCGCCGATCCAGACAGGCAGGAGTATCTGTTTGAAGGTAATGGCTGAGTAAGCCGTTGCAATCCGATGCACGTTCTGCTCGTCGCCGCCAATGTCCTGCCGCACATCGCTTTCAATCACCCGCGCCATGATAACCTTAGCCTCCTCAAATCCGTCAGCCAGTTCAAGCTGGTATCGTTGTGCCTTATGTCCTACCAGATAAGCCGGCTGATAAGGCTTCAGCTGTGCGATGTCCCAAGGCTCCAGTGTGGCAAGCCGCGACGGCGACACGGAGTTGGTGGCGGTGAGCAGAATGTCATCAAACCAGCGCGTAACTGTTCCAGAGGCCGGATACCAGCGTGTTCTCCGAACCTGTCTCGTACGCGTGACCCTTCGGCCCTGGCCGTCAGTATCCACATAGGATTCCGTTTCCCAATAGTATTCACCGCGTTGGCCGGAATAGTGGGTTGTAGAATAAGCGTCATAAGTCCAGAACGGGAGATAGACGCTGCTAGCCAGCTCTTGTTTTGCTAGTTTCACCAATGCGTTGGGAGCGAACCAGCGAGATGCGAGCCAAGCCCTGATGGCGTCTGCAGCCTGGCGCTGCGCAATTGCGAAAGGCAGTACAGCCTCGGGAGCAAGCATGGGATGCGCCACCTGAGGCTGCGCCACAATCTTGGCGGCGCAGAAGGGACAGTCTCCGGCCACATCAGGTGGAGCAAAGCTGACCGTGGTTCCGCACCCGCTGCATTGAACTTCCAGTGCCTCCGGAGAGATCGGTTTCAGTTGCTCGGGCCGGAGCTTCAAATACTCTTCGTATGAGCGTTCCTGAACTTCGGCAGCACTTGTGGGAATCGGCTCGCTACGGCCGCAGTAGGAGCAGGACAGACACCCGTCATGGGGTTCGAAAACGAGATCCGCCGAGCAACCGGGACATTGATAGCGATGAATCTTTTGTGAAGTCGAGGCGGAGGCTGCTTGATTCACTTTGCTTTGTGTCAGAGCTGTTCGGGCGTTCCCAAAGAAATCAACGGGGCCGAGGACGGCTAGGAGACTATCACACGGAAGGCTGACTCTACTTCCAGTTCAACGGCCTATGCCAATTCCTGGACGGTTGCCTTGACGCCCTTTCGTGGCGGTGGTAGCGTGCCTTCACGGTTCATATTGAGCATGCAGCCATGCCAAGGGAAAGGAGCGAACTATGGCGAAGAGAGCTTTGCTAGTAGGAATCAATCGTTACAAGATCTCCGGCGCAGATCTGCGGGGATGTGTGAACGACGTGAAAAACTTGAAATCCGCTTTGACTCGCTACTACGGTTTTGCTGATAGCAACATCCGTACGCTTACGGATTTGCAAGCGACCAAGAAAGCCATGCAATCGGCGATCACCGGTCTGATTGGTAAAGCCAGGGCCGGTGATGTCTTACTGCTCCACTATTCCGGGCACGGTTCCAACGTTCCCGACCGAAACGGGGATGAAGCCGATAGACGGGACGAGATTGTTTGCCCTACGGATTTGGACTGGCAAGATCCTCTACTGGATGACTGGTTAAGGGTGCAGTTTGACAAATTGCCCGCCGGCGCTAACTTAACAGTCATCATGGATTGCTGTCATTCGGGCACGATCACTCGTGCCATTCAACCCCATGACGCCAAGCGCATCGAGCGCTTTCTGCCGTCTCCACTGGATCTCCTGGCCGTCGAATCAGGAAGACGACTGCACGGATCTGTTCGAGGAGGCAGGACCAAGTTGCGGGCAGCTTCGCGGCGCGGGGACATTGTCAATGTCAACATGCCAGAGTTACTCGTTACCGGGTGCCGTTCCACGCAGACTTCAGCCGATGCGTACATTGGAAATACTTACAACGGCGCTCTGACCTACAACCTGGTTGCAGCCATTAATTCGCGGAAAGGAAACCTTACCTATCGGGAATTGCACTCCCTCACTCTTCAGGGTCTGAAGAAAGGGAAGTTTGATCAAGTGCCGCAACTGGAAGGGCGTCGAAGCAGTTTCGACTTGCCCTTTCTTTCGCAGCTGGCTCAGGCCGCACCTCCCCGTGCCGTGACCGCGTCTGCCACTAGTGGCCTGTAACAAAAGGATTGGTACTTGCACCGAATACGGCGACCCAATCGTGCAGCCTCTATCGCCACTAGGTTCGATACCAGATCATCTGTTACAGGCCACTAGACGTTAATCTGCTCGACAGTGGACGATCTGATCTGGTACGGACGCGGTGCCGCGTCCGTATTGGATCTCCCGTCGGCGGACGCGCAGCAGCGCGTCCCTACCAGCTCGAGGTAACCTCATAGCCGAGCTTCCCTCCAACTTGACTTACCAGTCGCTGACCGGGTATACCGTCTCTCATGGCCCAAGCTCAACTGGTTCTCGACACCCTTCACCGCCACGGCGTGACCGACGTGGTGGCCCTCCCCGACAACTCCTCAGCGGCTTTACTGCTGCTCCTTCGAGAGTCTTCGGACATCCGGTTGCTTTCTGTGACCCGCGAGGGCGAAGCCTTCGCGCTGGCCGCTGGACTGTGGATGGGTGGTCGGAATCCACTGGTGCTGATTCAGAATACCGGATTGCTGGAAAGCGGCGACAGCCTGCGTGGGACGCTTCTACGGATGCAGATTCCCGTTGTCTGCCTGGTAACCTACCGAGGATATGCCAAGCTGGCGAGCTGGAGTGGCCCGCCTCCGGAACCCAATGCTGAGATCCTGGGCCGCCCGGATCTCGATTCGGTTGCCGTGATGACGGAACCGACCCTTCGAGCCTGGGGAATGCCGTTCGATTTTCTGCACACCGACGACGACGTTGCAAAGATTTCAGCGGCCTTCACCCAAGCACAGCAACGTTCTGCTCCCGTGGCAGTGCTGGTTACCCAGGACCTGAGATGAATCGCAAGCTCACTGGGTGAGGCTCGCCAGTTCTGTTCCACCCGCTCATTGGACGTCGATACTATGCTGACCAAACAACAGCTCCTTGCTCCCTTGGCTGCGCTTCGCAACGACGCCGTGGTCGTTACAACCATGGGGACCGTGCGCCCCTGGGGACATTACTCCAACAGCGATCTTGATTTTGCCTCGGCCGACAGTGCCATGGGACATGCCGCCGATCTTGCACTTGGAATCGCTCTGGCGCAACCCCATCGCAAGGTGATTTGCCTGAACGGCGACGGTTCTATGCTGATGACGCTCGGAACCCTGGTCACGGCCGCACAGTCGGGCGCCACAAACTTCATCCTGTTCGTCATCGAGAACGGCACCTACGAGATTACGGGCAACCAACCGGTCCCTGGCACCGGCTTCGTGGATTTTGTCGCCATGGCTCGCGCAGCCGGATTTCAGAAAACCTTTTCATTCGACGAAGCCGATGACTACCAGACTCAGTTGCCTGTCGCACTGCAATGCGAAGGCCCTGTCCTGGTCGCCGTGCGGGTTGAGCCTGGCCTTGAGGGACCCCTCAGCCGGAACTCTAGAGAACAAGCCCGCTATTTGCAGGTTTCTCTGGCCGAATCTGCCCACCAGGTACGTGACACGCTGACGGGTGGCAAGGAACCATGAGTCCTCCAGTGCTCTTTCGCGAGGTTCAGCAGTTCCGCCAGTGGTGGCTGTGGCTCTTGATTGCTCCAGGTCCGGTGGTGATCTGGGTTCGCGCCTTGCGACATTTAGTGTTCGAAAGCGGCCCACGACTGAGTTCGCTGCAGATTGTCTCTTGGCTGATTGGCGGCCTCGCATTGCCGGTCTTCTTGTACAGTATTCGTCTCGTCACCGAAGTTCGTAGCGATGGTCTCTATCTCCGCTTCTTCCCATTTCACCTTTCATACCAGATTTTCCCGATCGATGGCATCCGAAGTTATGAAGCCATTACCTACAGTCCTCTTCGGGAGTATGGCGGCTGGGGCATTCGCTATGGATGGAATGGAAAGGCTTACAACGTCAGCGGAAACCAAGGTCTTCAGCTTGAACTCAACGACGGGAAACGCATCCTCCTAGGATCGCAGCACCCCACCGATTTCTTGAACGCGCTTCGCTCCTTGGAAAATCCCCCTTACCAAAGGGGGAAAGAAGGCGGAGCCTTCAGGGGGTTGTCATGACGAGTTTGGCAATGGCAGCCGGACAACCCACTCCTAAACCCACCGGCCCTCGCGGTTCGCCTGAGACGAAGTGCTCCAACCATCTTTTCTTGGCTCAGTTTGTTGCATTCAACGCGTGAACCTGTTTAATATCCCGCCTGCTATGCGCCACGCTGCATGAGAATCTTCAAGAAACTTTGTCATGGCGCGTCCCTGGGCCCCGTTTGATGAAAACATCGTCCCCCTTGGACGAGGGGGGAACTTCAGGGGGGTTTAGGGCGTAACTCAGAACCTGATGAGGGTTGTCGACCGGGTTACCCACCCCGGCGCTGCGCGACCGCTGTCGCTGCGGTGAAGGCTTCTCAAGCCTTCACCCCCTCCGATGGAGGGGATTTCTAAAGGAGACCGACGACATGTTGAAACCGAACTGCGCTGCAGCGCTACTGTTAGCAGGGCTGATTGTCTTTCAGGTAGCGTGCAGCGGAAGCCGGGACAGCCAGCCGCCGCCCGCCGAGCAAGCCAAGACCCCACCTCCGCCGGAGGCTCCGCCAGAAGTGAAGCCAACCCCCAGCGAGCAGAGCCTCGCGCCTACGCCGCCTGCAGAGAAGGTCCCGCCCAAAGAGCCGACGCCTGTGAAACCAACGCCGAAGCCGGCCGGGCCTCACCCGGCGTTGCTGAACCCGTCATTAGCGAAGGAAAAAGCTCCTGCCCAGTTCCGGGTGAAATTCGAAACGACCAAGGGCGCCTTCGTTGCTCAGGTGACCCGGGTTTCCGCACCTATCGGTGTCGATCGTTTCTACAATCTGGTGAAGATGGGCTATTACAACGACGTTGCCTTCTTTCGAGTGATCGATGGCTTTGTGGCACAGTTCGGAATCCACGGCGACCCGAAGGTGAACGACAAGTGGGAATCGGCGAGCATCAACGATGACCCGACACGCGAATCCAACGTTCGTGGCGCCATCACCTTTGCAACTAGCGGGTCCCAACTCGCGCACGACACAACTCTTCATCAACTTCAGAGACAATAGTCAGTTGGACAGTCAAGGCTTCGCGCCTTTCGCCAAAGTCGTCGAGGGGATGGCGGTCGTGGACCAACTGTACAAGGGTTACGGGGAAGCGCCCAAGGCAGGATCTAGCCCAGTCGCAAGGTAACAGCTACCTGCGTGCCCAATTTCCGAAGCTGGACTTCATCAAACGAGTGAGTGTGGTGAAATGAGACACGCATAGGTTCCAGTTTGTCATTCCGGCCAAGCGAAGCACGAGCCGGAATCCAGTCGCCTGTGTCAACCACCGTTGAGACTTCCTCTCCGGCTTACTTAAACCGCACGGTGTCAACGTAGGCTTTGTACTGTTCCCCAATCTTCGCGTCCTGCGTGTTGCCGGGATGAATGTAAACCCGGTAGCGAAAGTTCATCGACTGTCCCTTCTGCAAGGTATGGCTGCCATCTTTGGTCTTGTCGTTGTAGAAATCGTGCAGTCCAAAGGGATTCACTGCAAAAAGAGTATAGCCGCGAACGTGCCAGTGGCTCGGATGGCGAAAGCTGCTTGGATGATCAAAAATTGCAACGCCGACAGCTTCACCATTGATCTTCGCAGTATTGTCAACCCAGTTCGCTGACTTTCCCCAGCAGCCCTTCTCGCCTTGGCCCCCTTGAGAATTCTCCATGTTGCCGCCGTCCTTCTGTGAGAACGGTTGCGCCAGACGAATACCGAACGATCCTTCCTTGGTGTCGCCGAATTTCACCGAGCCGGCGAAAGCGGTCAGCTTCACATCGAAGTCCATGACACGAACCCCAGGCTGGCTGTGAATCTTGACCTCGCGAATCTCTTTTAGCACCGTCTCCCCACCCGGCGTGACCCAATCGTTCTCGGACTGAAGCACCCCTGTGTTCGGGCCGCTCTTGACCGCGATGAATTTGCGATGAACGATCTTTCCTGTCTTGTCGCTTTCCGACCAGAAGTCCACTCCATTGACATCTCCGTGGGTGAACCACAGGCCTTTATGATGCGGGTGGTCTTGCGCTTCTCCTGCAACACCCTTGATCATCGGATAGCTGCGGGTAACAATCGTTCCCGTGGCTGCGCGAAGAGGAAAAAAGACAGGCTTATTGTACCCTTCAAAATAGTAGGTCGTGAACGGTTGACCCTCCACCGAGATCTCCACCTTCCCGGCCTCTTGCTTGATACTCACTCCTTGGGACTTTGCGGCTTTGTCTGTCTTGGCAGCTCGCGCAAGGCCGCTGATCGGCGACTGAATCAGCAGAAGGCAATTGGCAAACAGAATAAGTAGTGTCCTTCTCATAGGCTCTCCTTGAAAATGGGTATTTGCTCGAGCATCCAAATCAGACTGGATTCCGGCTTGCGCTTCGCATGGCCGGAATGACGGTAATGCATGCGTCATTTGAGAGCGCCGGCCCCGGCCTTTGTGCAGTTCGGCTCGTCAGGAGCCTCGCCCTCCAGAACGATTTGCAGCACCGCTACGACACCTTGCGCACAAACTGAAAAAGCCCCAGGGCCATGAAGGCCAGCGACGTCACTACCACCGCTTGTCGTGGCCGCGCCAGCCGCTTGAAGCCTTCCAAGATGAATAACGTCAAGGCTACCAGTCCGGCCACCACGAGAACGATTCCCAGTTGATAGCTAAACAGCGCCGTCAGCGTTCCCTTCGGAGGCAGGCCAGCCGTTTGAACGAGCTCCGCAAAAGCGAGGCCGTAGATCAACCCAAAGAACGCGGCGATCCAGCTACGATGTGTGGGCTCATGGAGCAGTAGATTCTCGGCGGCCACATACACGACGCTAAGGGCCATGGCTGCGCCAGCAAATCCTGGCGGCAGCACGGAGCCAATCCGTGTACCGGCAAAGAAAGCGATCAATTGTGAGAGCAGAAATACAAGAGGCGCTGTGAAACTTCCATCCGATGCATGACGCACTAAAACCAATCCCGCCAAAAAACCCGCCAACTCGGGGCTTGCCACCAGATTGCGCCAGGCCAGATTCAAAAAACGCCGCCCGAGCTTATAGTAGCTCGACCATCCTCGCCACAAATCGATGCGCGTTTCGGGGTTCTCGAGATTGAAGGTGCGTTGCTCTTCTTGTCCGTCGTAGCGCACTTGAGCCAGATGCCAATGCCCGGAGTCGGTAAGCCGGTCCAACGTTGCCCTCATCCAGACATCATCGATTGGCTGTCGAAACACGTAAGACAGACGGCATTCCACTTCACCCGACAACGGACGGAACTTGACACTTCCGAGGGAGCCCTGGCCCTCTTCGCGATCGGTTCCGATCCGATACTGCGCCAGGAGGTCCTGGGCCAGGCGCCTCAATGCCAATTCCACTTCTCCGCTTGTGATTTGCTGATCACGATTCTCGTCCATCGCAGTCGTGAATTGAAGTTCGCGGAGGTTGAGCTGCAACCTCACGTCCACTTGGCGTTCGCCGATGGCAACATCTGCATAGCTGATGCCAGTGGTGTGAGCCCAGACTGGAATGGATGCGAGGAGGCTGAGCCACGTCGATATGAAGAGCCATCGGCCCGCCTGTCGCAGGAGTCCATGCTCGACAGGCCAGCTTTCAGGTCGCTGGTTCGTACCAGCAAAAGGCAATCGCCTCATCGTCGTTCTCGTCCCAGTGGTCGGAATCGGCTCCCATTCGAGGACGAGCACGATGACCAGGATGATCCAAGATTCTGTCTCAGGCAATGAACCGGCGCCAACTAAGTACCTCGGTTCATAAATACACTAACGTATTTTTCAAGCTGCAACGGCTAGGGAATTGGGGTGCTTTTTGATTCGTTCCAGCAAGTCCATCAAATCCTGGCGAGTGAATCTCCATTCAAACGGTTGAGCAATGGTTTCGTAGTAACGTTGGAAGTTGAGCAGGCGTTCTGCCAAGGCCGCAAGGGATGAGAAATCATTGGGTGTAAGAGCCTTGCGCTGCAGGATAGAAAAGTAGATTTCGATTTGATTCAACCAACTGGCATGAACGGGCCCATGAACGACAACCAGTTGAGGATACTTTTCTTGCAGCCGGGCCGCACAAGCAGCTCCGCGATGCGAAGATCCATTGTCCACAATCCAAAAGACCCGTCGGGCTTGGGTGTAAGGCGGCTGGGTCATGACTTGGTCGACAAGCCTTCCAAAGGGAGCCATCCCGGTCTGGGACTCGCATCGACCAAACAGCTTGGCTCGGTGGACATCCCAGGCCGCCAAATAAGCCCAAGCCCCCAGACGTCGATATTCGTGTTCTACTCTCACCGACAATCCCGATTGAGACGGAAGTGTTGGGTGGCAACGTGCCCGCGCCTGAATGCTGGTTTTCTCGTCGGCCGACAGCACAAACTCGTCCGGGCTCAGCGGCTGGCCCTGCCAGATGCGATGATAGAGATCCAAGATGCGCCCCGCCTTGGCCGCAAAATCCGGATCGCGTGGAAAGATCCAGCAACGGTGTTGCCAGGGCCGGATGGCATCCTGGTTAAGCCAGCGCCATACCGTGCTGTCACTAATGGTAGCGACCAAGCCGGATCGACGCGCTTGTGCAGCGATCTCGGCGACACTCCAGCGCGACAAGGGTTGCTGGCGACCCGAAGGCAACTCACAGGCGAGCGCCTTGACTTGGACGACGACCTCTGGGGGGAAAAGCCCGGGGCCGTCCCGAGCGCTGGCCTTCTTCCAGCCCCGCCAGACGTTTCTCAAAGAATCGCTTCCGCCACAAGCAGACGACCTCTCGGCGACTATCCAAACGATGAGCGATTTCATCGTTCGAGAGACCTTCAGCCGCGAGCAGAATCATCTTGGCGCGCAAGACCTGAAAATACGGTAACGTATATTTCTGGGCGCGTGCCGACAATTCCTGCTCTTCTTCAGGCGAGAGAACGATCTGATATGGGCTCTGACGTGGCATTCTGTAGCTCCATAGCCACGCAAAATGCCACAACTAACAGTCAAACACAACTTCTAAATACGTTAGTGTATTTATGAAAATCAGTACTTAGTGCCGGGCACGCTGCAACACCTCACACATTTGCTCGTGTATGAGGCCGTTGCTGGCGACGACTTGATCCTTGTAGATGGAGTAGTGCCCATCCTGAAAATCGGTCACTCGCCCGCCAGCTTCTGTCACCACAAGAACTCCGGCAGCCGTATCCCATGGTTTCAACCGGGCCTCCCAGAAACCGTCGAAACGACCCATGGCCACGTAACACAAATCGAGTGCCGCTGAACCGTCGCGGCGAACGGCCTGTGCCGAGTCGACGAAGGTGCTAAAGTCCTTCATGGCCTGTCCGGGATTCTCAAGAACATCATACGGGAAGCCCGTGGACACCAGACCTTGCCTCAGATTGCCGACAGGTGACACATGAATCTTGCGGCCGTTCAGATAGGCGCCGCCGCCCTTCTCGGCCACAAACAGCTCTTCAAAGATGGGGTGGTAGACGGCTCCTGCAATCATCTCCCCGTTCTTTTCCAACCCGACTGAAACACAGAAAATCGGATAGTCGTGAGCGTAGTTCGTAGTCCCGTCGAGGGGATCGATCACCCATTTGTACTCGGAAGGCTTGGCCATGTCGGTACCCTCTTCGGCCAGAATCGAATGCGCAGGGAAACGCGAGTTTAACAGCTCAACAATCAATTTCTCTGACCGCTTGTCAACGTTCGTGACAATATTGATCTCGCCCTTGTATTCAATCTCCTTCACCTTTCCGTAAGACTGCTTCAAGACCTCGCCGCCAAGCTTTGCCGCTTCAACAGCCACCTCAAGATAATCGCGCATTCAGTTTCCTTTGGTTAGGATGCCTTCACTAGTGCCGCTGTGCCGCTTTTTCGAAGCCCAAAACACTATCACAAAGCGCAGGGACACTTGATGTATAATTCCCTTAGCGAACACCATGACAGGAGCAGAAGGAGCGTCAACCGCCCCTCTGCAAAGGAGGAGGCATGCAAGGGAAAACGAAAACCGCCACCGGTTTGTTCCTCGGCATGTTGGCAATCGGGCTGGTTGCAGAGCCGGAGTTTGCCCGGTCGAAGGAGGTACGCAGTGGAAAGCAGAAGTTCACGGCGACACGCGCCACGACAGTAGCGGCCAAGCCTGCCCCACAGCCGGAAGTCGGCAAGGTCATCCTTGTGTTGCAGACCCGCAATAATCTAGTGACGGTACGCAGCACCGCTGGAGAGGAGTTGCGCTATTCGGTGGCAACCTCGCATGGAATTGCTCTTGCAGATGGGTTGTCCCCTGTGGATCTCAAAAACCGCTTTCCTGAGCTGCATGAAATCGTAACAGGAATAGCGTGGGCCGGAGCGCTCGAAGCAAGATAGGGCATTCACCTTTCCGAGAACGAAGTTTCAGGCGGATCACCGTGCCGATGCTGCCTGATCTGACACCATGGCCAGAGGCTGGGAAAGCAAGTCGGTCGAAGAGCAAATGGAAAGTGCCCGCGAGAAAAAGAAGAATGCGGCTGTAGCTCACTCCTCGAAGCCGGTGCATCACTCACGCCAGCACGAGAACCTGGTTCTCGCCAGAGCACGCCTCGCAAAAGACCTCGAGACAACAGACAATCCTCGCTACAAGCAGTTCCTGGAAGGCTCGTTAGCTGACATCGACAGGCAGATCGCGGAAACTGACTAGAAGCAGCAAGCGATGTCATACCGCCGAGATGAACGAAAGTGGGTTGGTTGATCCCATTTTCTTTGAACCGCCAAGAACGCCAAGATGAGATCCCGCGATCTCTCCTACTTTCTAACTAAGCTGGCTGATGGTCGCTTGATTGAACATGCGTCTTGATCTTTGCATCCTTGGCCGTTCAGCTTCATCGTTTTGTGGACTTCCTCGCCGCCCAAGGAACCAGGACTGCCTGAAAACGATTGGTACCCGTCTCAACTTTTCTGGGGAAAAGGCTCGGAGCGTCTAGGTCTTTCTGACGACGACAAGGGTAATGTCGTCTGGAGCGGGAGTGCCTGCCGCCCAATCCTTCACAGCGGCGGTCAGAGCGGAGAGAATGGCGTCAGCCGAATCGTGATGCACTCGCTGCATCACCTCAGAGAGGCGGGCTTCCCCGAAGTCTTCCTCGTGGGCGTTGGTCGCGTCGGTGACACCGTCACTGTAGAGAACCGCCACGTCACCTGAGTTCAGAACACAGCGGACTTCATCGTAGACGGCGTCACGAACGATGCCGAGCACCGGTCCACCTTCGGTCAACCATTGAACGGTCCCGTTGGCTCGAACTAACAAAGGCGGGTTGTGTCCCGCATTCGAATAGGCGAGTTCTCCCGAAGCCGGATCCAACAGCGCATAGAAGAGGCTGATGAACCGCGTGTTCAGCGCTGCCGCAGCCAGCACACGGTTCAACCGGTCCACCACGACTGCGGGCGGATTGGGCTCCGCTGCCAGCACCTGCACGCGTGCCTGAAGCCCCATCATCAGAAGAGCGGCCGGCATTCCCTTCCCGCAAACGTCGCCCACCATCACGGCTACACGTCCGTCGGGATAAGTAAGAAAGTCGTAGTAGTCGCCGCCAACAGTACGGCAGGAGGCATTGAACCCGGCAAGTTCCAAGCCTGGGACGTGTGGAGCACAGGCTGGCAGGAACTGGCTCTGAATTTCCGCAGCCTGCTCCAACTCGCTCGCCATACGGCGTCGAGCATGCTCCAGTTCGGCCAGGCGCTCGCGTTCGATGCGAATGGCCGCGACGTTTGCCATCACCGTCAGCAAATTCAGGTCATCTCCCGAAAATTCCCGCAGCCAGTGCGACGTATCCACATAAATCAAGCCAATGACTTGATTGTCAGTCTGGAGAGGTACAGCTATCAAGGCGCGCACGCCCTGCGACACGATGCTCTGCATGGAACGAAATGCTTCTTCGTCTTGAACGTTCCGAATCAGGAGCGAGGCCTTTTGGTTAAGTACCTGGTCGCGCACGGTGGAACTAATGCGAAATCCGTTTCCGCGCGAGGCTTGAACAGCCAACCGCTCACCTTCCAATGTCATAAGAACGCCGCGCTCCGCTCCCACCGCTTCAATCGAAAGATCAAGAATCACTTCGAACAGTTCCGGCAACGGCCTGCCCTGCGATAATTCTTTGCCGGCCCGCAGAAAGGCGGCCAACGGAGTTTTCCAGTGTTCCGAAGTTCCCGGCGCGGGCTTGGCCGAAATGGTCTGGCTGGAGATGACATCGTTGAGCGAGGTGCTCAAGGTTTCTGCCGGGCCAAGGTCGGTTCGAGTGCGGTCGAACACAATTGAGACCTGTGGCACCTTGGCCGGTTGTGGCTCGAAAACTACTGTCAGCAGGCTGGCGGTGATTTTGTCTCCAGGGGACAAGCGGTGCTTGGATTGAATTAGGTGCTCGTTGACATACGTTCCGTTCTTACTCCCCAGATCGCGAACAATCCACGTACCGTTTTCATTTTCGAAAGCCAGGTGCTGGCGAGACAATCCCGAATCTTCGGGAAACCCGAAGTCGTTATCCGTGGATCGCCCCACGGTCCATCGGTCACTTTTCAGGTCAGCGGACTGGGTTCGCCCGTTTGGCAGGATGATCAGAACTTCGCGGGTCATCAGATTGGCTTGAAAGTGATGTGGGAAAGTCCAACCTGGTCTTTGCCAGGAACAAACATCCCGAACTTTCCTACAGTCGAATCGGTGCCGGGAAACCTCAGCTCGTCAAGCATCACCCACGACTCGCCATCGAAGATCTTGTGCGTGATCGTGTTCCCGGCCACTGACACCTGCAGAGTATACGTGGTTTGCTTCTCGTAGGAGTGTGGCACCTTGATGGTCAGGCCCTTCTTGCCATTGCGAACCACCGCTCGGCTGAGCGATTTCGAATCGATCTCAAACAAACAATAATTCTTCTCGTCGAGATAGTTCACCACCCACTGTGCGGACTTGCCTTTCCGCCAGAGGGTGAATGCGTAGGAACCAGCCTTTGCAGGAAAGTTCGAAAGTACGAAATTTCCACCACGACGCACCAGCCAGTCACCTTCGATATTCCAGCCATCGGGACGTTCCCAGACGGCCTTCCAGTCGGCCGGAGACGCTTTCACCGGCTGCAATTCCAAGGCAATCTCCCGAGTCCTTCCGGCCTCGATATTGGCTGGAACGGTGGCTTTGGCATATCCTGGCGCGGTTACCGTCAGGACGTAAGGGCCCTCCAACAATTCAAGCCGGTCTTCGGTGATTGGACGTGGGGTGAGGTCTGCGGAGCCCTGAATACTAACATGCGCCGCAGAAGGCGAGCGCTTCAGGACGAGAACACCGAGAGTCGGTTTCAGTGCAATCTCTTCGCGAGGAATGATCGTCTTTGCCGCGATGGCAACAGGATCCGTCCGACTCTTGCTGATTGGAGTTTTCGTGGCCTTTGGGGGCTCAGGTGTAGCAGGGGGCTCGAGTGTAGCAGTGGCCTCGGTATCCGGCATTGCGGTAGTAACGAGAGGCTTGAGATTGATTTCCAGCGGGGATGCGGGAGACCCTTCGCTCAGATTCGTCGATGCTACTCCAGGTTCATATCCTTCCAATTCAGCTCGAATCTCATGGCCTCCAGACTGCAACGCAACGCTCAAGTTTGAGGAACCTTTCGGCTCTCCATCCACCAGTACTCTTGCTCCAGGTGGGTTGGTCCGGATTTCCAAAGTGATGGGCGTTGATGCGGGCGCGGTTTGAGGCACCGATCGCTTCCAGAAAAACAGACCTGCCGAAGCCAGGATCAAAATGCCAGCAGCAGCGGCCACCCATGGGAGCCTTCGCGGATTTGCGACCGGGGCCGCTACAGCTTCGGTGGAGGAGATTTCATCTTCGGAAGAGCGACCAGGAGTCGTTGACGGTGGCCTAGGGGCCGAGAAGTCGTTGATGCCGGGCGAAGAAATCGGCTTTTTGGCATCGTCAAGGAGACCTGTCGCAATGTCGTCAACTTCGACTGACGCCAGACTGCTAGAACCTTGGGGTGCCAGCGATTCGCGAGGAATCTCCAGGGTCGGTTGGGCGGCAGCTTCCGGTGCAGCGGAACTGCCCGTTGCCAGTGGAGCGGCAGCCGTGGAGGGTGGTGCGAACGTCGCCGTAAGGTTCGTCTGGTGTTGCTCGATTGCGAGCGTCAGCGTCTGAAACTCCTCGTCTCCTGAATGCTGATTAGCAATGGAACGGGCTCGCGCCAAGTTCGTTTGCAGCAACTCTGGATCGGTGATGGTTGAAGCATCCCGGGTAAGATGCTTAAGCTCCTCCAGACTGCGCCTTCGCGACTCGCCGATGCCCTTATTCAAGGTGGCCAACAGTTGAGCCAAGCGAACGTCATTCGGATAAGTGGCCAGACCCTGCTCAACGGCCGACCGGGCTGCGATCAAATCTCCCGAAGCTTGGGCCTGACGCGCTTGAGAGATGCGACGGCCGACAAATTCCTCCCGGCGGTTGTCGGCAGCAAGGGTTCGCAAGCTGAGCGCGAGGCTATGCGAGGCGTCCAAATCAAGCGCTTTCTGGATGAACGGTTCGGCTGCGCGCCAATCTGTGTCGACCAACGAACGGGCTTGCTCCGCGAGCGCATTGACCAGGATCGCTCGAATCACAGGGTTACGATCGTCGAGCTGTTGAGCCCGCGTCAAGACCTCGATTCCCTCTTCAACCTGCTTGGCGGCGCAAAGGGCTTGGCCTTGGGCCAGAAGGTCGCGCGCTTCAGATGCCCGCGCGACTCCCTGCGAAACCAGTTGCTCTAGGTCACCCAATTCGGAATCCTGTGGGAACTCGCCTTGGGCAAGTTCTAACAGCTCGCTCGCGCGAGCATACTCGCCGGATTCCAGATGCAGATCAATCTGTTCCACCCAGCGGGCCTTCGCCGACGACCGAACCTGCAAGTCTCGACGCTTGACGACGCGGTCAACCTCTACATTTAACCCCGGGTAGGGACGGTAGATCGTTTTGAGGATCTCCCACTGCGCCAACGATTCCCCATACTGGCCCTGTTCTTCGCACAGTCTCGCCTTCGCAACGATGGAGTTGACCAGGTCGCGCTTATCCTTCATGAGGCGCAGCGCCGGGGCAAAATAGGCTTCTCCGGGAAAGCGATCAGCCGCTTCCTTCAAGATGCTGACTCGCCGGTCCAAATCAGGCTCGCCTTCGACGCGGCGGTTGATCTCTGCGATCTGGCCCGAAACCTCCTGCCGCTGTTGCTCATCGATGTCGAACTTCAAGGCCTGAAACAAAGCATGGTTGGGGTACTTGGATAGATGCTGATCGCAGAGAGCGGCTGCCGCCGAAAAATTTCTTTCAGTGAGTAGGGCTCGCGCCTCGGCATAGCCCTGGTTCATAGCGTCATGCTCAGAGCGAACCTGGTTATAGAAGTTTTGATACAGGGTGCCGCTTTCAGGCGCAATCACGTCGGGTGCCCGGCGATCCAGATCGAGCACCTGTTGCAACTTGCTGAGCGCCGCACTGACTTCACCGTTCTGCCACACGCGCATCGCAGCCTGGTAGAGGTCTTGTTTCTGCTGGCGCACGCGGAGATACTCCTGCTCGCGGCGGCTGACTTCAGAAATCAACTGCAAAGCCTTAGTTTCACTGGGCTTGAGTTGCAGAACATTCTGCAGCGCCTCCCGCGCATGCGCGAAGTCGCAGTGGTCGATATGCTGCCGTGCCAGCCGGAACCAGTCGTCAATCTTGTCCTCGGTGCGCCGGCTTTCCGCTGACGACTTCAGGCTCAACGCTTCCGCATTCGTGCTGTCCAACTGCAGAACTTCCTGGAGTTTTTGAAGGGCCAGTGGGTATTCCTGCTCCTCCAGTCGCGTTCGAGCGCTCTGGAGAAGTTGCTGGATGGTTTTTTGCCTCGTGAGCTGGTGAATCTGCGAGTTCAGCGAGGAAATGGCAGGATCGATGTGCCCTTCAGCTTCCAACTCACCCAGTATCTCTGAGGCAAACTGGTAGTCGTTCTGTTCGAAGGCCTTCCGAGCTCGTTCGACTCGGGGCTGAATGCGGGCCAGATCGAACATCTCAACCGTTTCGTTGCGGAACGACTTCAACAAGATCTCGGCAAACTCGCGCGCTGAGGCAAAACGATGCCATGGCTGCTTCGCCAAGGCTTTGTGGATCACACGGCTGACAGCCTGGCTGATGGCTGGGTTAAAGTCAGACACGGGAGGCGGAACCTGCCGCAGAATCGCCTCAACCATTTCGCTCTGCGTGCGAGCCTGGAACGGGCGCCGCAGTGTGAGCGCCTCGTACGCCACCACGCCGAGCGAAAAAATATCAGACAGCGCCGAGAGCGGCTTCATCTCGATCTGTTCAGGCGCCATGTAAGCAAGCGTTCCCTTCAGGCTCATCGTGGTGCGGGTGTCAACGATGTGGGCAACCCCAAAATCGATGATCTTGACCGAGTCATCCTCCATCACAAAGATGTTGCTGGGTTTCAGATCGCGATGCACCAACCCGCGTTCGTGAGCGGCCTGCAGCCCACGGCAGGTCTGCGACACGATCTCCACCACTCGATCCACCGTGAGGCGCTGACTTGAGCTGCGAACCAGGCTCTCCAGCGTGGCCCCTGGCAGCAATGGCATGACGAAGTAAGGCTTGCTGGCGCCGTTCTCCTCAAACTCCCCCAGGTCGAAAATCTCGATGATGTTGGGATGGGCCATCGACGCCAGTACGCCGCATTCTTTCTGGAATGTTTCGAGTGCTGCCGGGTCAGGAATGTCCCGAATTGTCTTGAGGGCTACATCTCGGCGGATTACGGTGTCGTAGGCGCGGTAAACCACTCCCATGCCACCCTGGCCTAGAATCTCCTTGATCTCGTAACGACTCTTCAGCTTTGCCTGGGCTGCCATAGGGAATGCCCCTCGAAGGAGGTCCGCTCAGTGACTGTGTAATTAGTTTGTGAACGAAGGATTGATCCAGCCTGCTGGAAGCGAGAAACCTGGCCCTTTTGTGCCAAACGCAGTCAACATGCTTGAGGGTTTCGGAAGCCCAGAGGGAGGACGCGAAGTGGATTTTGGGGCGTGCCGGGCAGTTTGTCAATGACCTTTCGACTCATGCCAAACGGTACGACGATGGATTTATCTTGCCTCTATGGGCTTATTCAAGCCCATTGCTGAAGAGTGCTTCGCCCCCGAAACTCACAACCTTTTCCTCAGCTATGGCTTGCGTAACCGAGCCACGGTTTCCAGATGATGTGTCTGGGGAAACAGGTCGAGCAGATCCAACGACACAATTTCGTAGCCGGAGGAGAGCAAGATTCTGAGATCACGCGCCAGAGTTGCCGGGTCACAGGAAACGTAGACGAAATTGGGGCAGCCCAGACGTGCGATAGCTTCAACGGTTGCTTTGGGCAATCCCGACCTGGGAGGATCGATGAACAGCAGGTCAAATTGGCCTGATCGCCAATGGCCCGCACTCAAAGCAGTGGACAGATCGGAGCCAGAGATTCGACAATTCTCGACCCGGCTCCCTCTCAGGTTCTCTTCCAGGTCATTCACTGCAAATGGGTTACCTTCTAACACTTCGACTTGGCCAAAGTTTCTCGAGAGTGGGACCGTGAAAAACCCCACGCCGCAGAAGAGCTCCAATACACTCTGACCCGTCAAGCCCTGCGTCGCCGTGCTCTGCAATACCGACATCATGGGATCATTCACTTGGAAGAAGGCACCATGGCTCACCCGATAGCGGAAGCCGCCGACCGTCTTCCAGACAAATCCTCGGCCGACACAGCAAGTGGCTTTGCCGCGTTGGAATCGAATCAGAGAGATGCTGAATCCTTGCGCCTCCAGCGATTCCTTGACAGGTTGCATCTGCGAAATGATCTCGTTGAAATCACGTGGAACGTCGCGCAGAGTCAAGGTCGCCAGGCATTCCTGATCATCGCCCCAGAAGACATCCACTTCATCCAATCGAGTAGCAATTCGCGGCACTTTGCCCAGTTGTGTCCGAAGTATTTCCAGCTGTTCCCACAGCGCTTTCGATGCAATCAGGCAGCTCTCGACGGAGCACACTTCATGCGAACCTGTTTTGTAGAAACCCCATGAAAACCCTTCCCCGGACTGGACGAGTTTGAGCTGAAGACGGTTGCGATAGCCTGATGACCCGCCTGCGTGCAGGCGTATCTGGGATGCGTCGATCTGAACCTTGCCAACGCGCCGCAATGCATCGATCAGAATGTCTTGTTTGGCCGCCTGCTGCTGCAAATCCGACATTTGCTGAAAGTCGCAGCCGCCGCAGGAACCAAAGTAAGGACACGGAGGAGAGACACGCTCCAGAGAAGGCTCGACGAGATGCGACTCCAAGACCTCGAGGTATCCCTTACGGTCTGTCCAACGCAGAACTTCCAGACGATCTCCAGGCACGGCCAAGGGAGCAAACACAGCCTGGCCCTGATGAAACCCGATGCCCCGACCGCCTGGGACAATGCGCTGGATGTCGAGGAGGAACGAGGTGGGCATTCTCCTATCAACTTTCAAAGAATCACGTTTCTATCGGGTGAGGATGTTCGTCACTGACAGCCCTGAGGGTCTCTGACTAGTTCAGCGGCATGTAGAACAAACTTAGCCGCGGCACGCCAAAGCGTTCCAACAGCTTCTTGCTCATCATCTTCTTCTCGAGCATCGCCAAATGTTCGGCCTTCAGCCCGCGCCGGTGGCGGTTGAGCTCCTGATTCACCTCGGTACGCAGGGCCAAGAGCACTGCGTCGCTAAGAGCCGCAAACAACGTCGCCAGAATCTTGTCCTCCAGCATCGACAGACGCATTTCGAGCTGCTCAAAGTCCAAATGAGTTGATGCGATCACTTCCTGTTTCAGAGACTGCAGAGTTTCGGCAATTGACTCGAAGAACCCGTTCGCCACGAGAAAGACCTTCCCGGCCGATTCTCTCGGAAACCTGAATTAGCTGACCGGCTGTACGTTCCATCATCTGAACCAGATTCTCCCGTTCGGTCTGATCTCGCGCGGAGACCGACTCGCCAGGTTCGTGCTTTCCCACCGAGCTTTCCTGAAACCGCTCGAATTCGCTGAGAATGGCTTGGGAACAATACGAGAGGGAGTTCACTTTCTGCACTTTACTGGGTCGCTTCGCCTGCTTCGCAAAAGCCGTCTCCATGCCGCGCAGCACGACTTCCAAAGGAATGCCCGATTCCTGAAACGACTCGATCAAGGCCCAATCCAGTGGCGAAAGCAGCGTCACCGTTCCCCGGCACTGCTGCCAGCGCTCTTCAATTTCTGTGAAGTAGTTGAAGTAGTTCTCCACGCTAATCTGTAACCTGTGGCCTGTCCCCTATCCCCTACTTGTTCCTCTCGTAGATCAGGCGCAGTCCTTCCAGCGTCAGGTTGGGATCAATCTGTTGAATGCGGGCCGACCCCGTGCCAATCAACGTGGCATAGCCGCCGGTGGCGACGATCTTCGTCTTCGTACCAAGTTCGTGAAGCATTCGTTCCAGAATGCCATCGATCATTCCGATGTAGCCGTAATAAAGGCCCGATTGAATGCTGCCCACGGTGGAAGTGCCAATCACTTTGGCGGGCGCCTTAAGTTCAACCCTGGGCAACCGGGCCGTGCGGGCAAACAGCGCCTCAGCCGAAATGCCGGGGCCGGGCGTGATGACGCCCCCTAAATATTCACCCTTCGCGGATATGGCATCAAACGTCGTGGCCGTGCCGAAGTCCACGACGATCACAGGACCTCCGTACCTGTCGTAGGCAGATACGGCATTCACAATTCGATCAGCACCAACGTCAGCAGGAGAGTCATACAGGATCGGCATACCAGTCTTGACACCTGGTTCCACAAAGAGTGGCTTCAACTTGAAATACTTGAGCGCCATCTGTTCCAAGACTGAGTTCAGTGGAGGAACCACCGAAGCGATCACGATGTGCTGGATTTTCGTGACTTCCATTTCGGCCAAAGCGAACAAATTACGCGCCAGGATGCCGTACTCATCGGCGGTTTGGCGCTGTTTGGTTTCGAGCCTCCAGTCGGCGGCCAGGCGGTTCCCATCAAACACGCCCAGCACGGTGTTGGTGTTGCCAATATCAATCACCAGCAGCATTCTTTACCTCCAAGCGACGATATCGCCGCTCATCACTTCCTCCACGCGGCCGTCAGCCAGTTTCACTTTCAAATTGCCGAGTTCGCTAAGGCCAGCCGTCTGTCCCTCAACTTTCTTCCCGCTGTTCAGATCGACCGTCACCTGCTTTCCAAAAGCAAAAGAGGAGCGCTCGACCCAGCGTCGCAATATCGCAGAGCGGTTGCCTCGGTGCAAATCATCATAGAGAAGCTCAAATCTCCGCAGGAATTCGCACAGCACGGCGATCCGGGAGTAGGTCTGCTTTCCTTCGATACACAACGACGTAGCGCGCAGACTCAGTTCTTCAGGGAAGATAGAATGATTGACGTTAATGCCGATTCCAACAATGACGTACCGGATCTCGTCCTTCTCCACCTGCATCTCTGAAAGAATACCGCAACACTTGCGGCCACTCAGCAAAAGATCGTTCGGCCACTTGATATCCGTCTTCAGACCGCAGGCTTGCTCAATCGCTTCACTGGCCGCCGCGGCGGCGACCAGTGTTAAGACAGCAGCGTCGTACGGCTTCAGCAGAGGACGAAGCAGGATCGAAGCATAGATGCCGGCACTCGACTCAGACAGCCACGATCTTCCCAGTCGTCCTCGGCCTTGCGTCTGTTTCTCGGCCAGGACAAGCGTCCCCTCCGGAGCTCCTTGCTCTGCGAATTGGCGTGCAGAGTCATTGGTGGAGCTAGTTTCGATGAAATGGTGGATGGTCGTCCCAAACCGGCGAGATTGCAAATGCGGAAGAATTGATTCGGGAAGGAGGAGGTCTTGAGCCATGACGGTCGTTGTCGTTTTCGTCGTTGAGTTTTCGAGTGCGAGTAGGAAGGCGACGACGAGGACGATTTTGCGGAAACTACATCTTTAGCTCAAGGCTGATATCTGCTGACTTGAAGGAATGCGTCAGAGCTCCGACAGAAATGAAGTCCACTCCGGCCAGCGCGTACTCGCGGACATTGTCGAGATGAACACCGCCTGAAACCTCGAGCGGAACACGACCGCTGACTTTCTGGACGGCATCCTTAACCTGGCCAGGCGTCATATTGTCCAGCAGGATCGCGTCCGCACCGGCATCCAAGGCTTGATTCAGCTCCTCGAACGTGGTCACCTCAATCTCGATCTTCTTTAGATGATCGATGGCCGCCCTCGCCTTGCGGATGGCTTCCGTAACGCCTCCGGCCGCTGCGATGTGGTTTTCTTTGATTAGAACTCCGTCTGACAAGCCAAAACGATGGTTCCGGCCGCCACCCATTCGGACGGCGTACTTTTCAAGAGCCCTCAAACCAGGGGTGGTCTTGCGCGTATCGAGAATGGTTGTTCCAGTACCGGAGACCGCCTCCACAAACTGCCGGGTGAGAGTGGCGATACCAGAAAGGCGTTGGAGAAAGTTCAGCGCGACACGCTCGCCTGAAAGCAGCCGCGCCGCCGGCCCAAGACGCTTCCAAAGACATTGCCGTTGGCGACTGCATCGCCATCCCGGCAGGCACTCTCAACGACAATCTTCTCCGAAATGTGATGAAATGTCCTGACCACAACCGGCCAGCCCGCCAGAACGAAGTCTTGCTTGGCAATGAACTCCCCACGAGCCTTGATATTAGGGCTGACAACAGCCTGGGTTGTGATGTCGCCGAAGCCGAGATCTTCCTGAAGAGCGACAAAAATAATGGAGTCCAAAGTGTGGAGGTCGAGTTCGAGCATTGGGAAACAGGAACTGTGGAGGATGCCACAGAGTCAGGGCAGACACAGAGAAAACGGCAGTAACAAGGACAGCAGGGAGTTCACTCAGACGAGGATCTCTCAGCCTGTCCTAAATGCTAGCACTCCTGCCTTCCACTTGAATTGAACCGCTCCAAGGACACCACACGTTTGACTATTCAGCGATTTATGCCTTCGCGTTCTTGGCGTTCTTCGCGGTTGCACTTCGAATGGTGGCAAACGCCCCAGCATGTCTGTAGTCAAACTTCAGCGCCTGCGCAACTCACTGAAGACTTCTGGAACACGGCGGGTATTGTACTCGCGCTGATAGCGTCGATGAGCATCAGTCTCAGGATACTTCTCAGTTGCCGGGTAGGGGTACCTCGACATTCCGTGAAACGGCAGTGGCGTTACGGTGTCAGATGCAGCGGAATGCAGGTCCATATCCTTTCCAAAGCCATCTGCATAGAGGAAGAACGTTCGCTTCCAGCCTACTGGCAATGTCGGCAGCGACGCTGCCGCAAAGTCGATCTGGATCTCATCTCCGTTCCGCATGATGACGTAGCGGTCATCTCTTGAACCCAGCAAAGGAGTAACGTCACCAAAGCGCGTGTAGTCACCAGCGTGGCTTTTCCACGGCGCAACGGGATCAATCCAGTCGTAGTCGTAAATCAGCGGACGCTTTCCATCGGGACTGTACTCACGCGGGAAACCCGCATAACGCAAATCGGCACTCAGCGGTGAAAGCCGGTGCAGCTTGTGGTCGGCTGCACCTGCAAAGGTATTGACCAGGATCTGGTCCCAGTAAATGCGCATGCTGGTGACGATGCGAACTTCGTGGCTGCCTGCGGGCAATTTGCCAGTCAAGTCGACAACCATGGTTTTGGGGAGTCCTGCGGGAAAGCCCATTCTCGGAATCACAGTTTGCCACCGGCCCCGCTCGTTCCTTGCCTGCAAGTAAGGCGGTACCAGCTTTGCTCCTGTCTGCGACGCCTTGAAGTTAGCCGTGGAGTCTGCATAATCGATCCAGGCGGTCATCAGCAGCTGAAGCTGCGTTGCGCCTTCAACATCGCCCAAGTCCAAAGTCAAAGAATGTTCTTCGGCGTACCCCTTGTAGGGCAACAGCTTGAAATCCCGAGGTGTGTCTCGATCAATCTTGGTCAGCAGAGGCAAGACGTCGTGGCCCTGATGATCCCACGCTCTTTTTGGTGGCCGCGCATTTTGAGCAGCAAACAGCTTGAAGTCGGGGAATGGCGGACCGGGCATGAGTCGTTCATTGGGGAACAGTTCGACGCCAGCCGGATGATCGACTGCAACCAGTTCGGTTTGATCGATGAACAAGACTTCTTCCAACTGATTGTTCATTCGCAGTGAGTACTTTCCATCCTTCAGTTTCAATTGCGCGTCCGTCACTCGAACATACTCATCCGTGTCGGGTGTATTGTACATCCCGGGCGCCAACAGATAACCGATCGCGCAACCGCCGAGAAAATCGGTGACGAACTCGTATTTCTTTCCGTTCCACGTGTAGAGCAGCGGGCAGGAAGTCCCTTTGCGATCCAGCTCCTGAACAACCTTGGTCTGGTTTACCGGCAGGTTGATTTCTGACTGCAACACTCCGCCCGGCCAGAGCAGGCGCAGCGCGTCGACTGACTTCAGTTGCCCAAGACCGAAGATCACTTCAGGCGGGCTCTGTGAGAGATAGCCGCTGCCTCCGTTCACTTCAACCTTCTGCCAGAGTGCTCCCGACTTGACTTCGACCTTGGTGCCAATGCCTGACTTGTTGCTGTTGGTGCCTTGCAACCGGACCTTGATCCAGTTGTTCTGGTTGCCGCCGTCATTCCGCAGCAGCACCGGCCTGCCGCCATTCACCGTCAGTAGGATGTCGGTGTCGCCATCGTTGTCGTAGTCGCCAAACGTAGCGCTGCGATAGGGTTTGCCGCGAAACGGAGCCAGACCCACTTTTTCGGAAGCGTAGACCCATTTGCCTTCCTGGTTTTCCCATAGCTCGGGACCAACCTCATTGGAGCTCTTAGATTCTCGGCCTCCGCGCAGCACAAACAGATCCAGGTCTCCGTCATTGTCATAGTCGATGAACTGCGACATTCCAAGCCAGGGTGCGTCTCGCATGTGGATTGGCGGTGATAACGGCGCCTCCGCTTGGAAGCGGCCTGTTCCCAGGTTGGTCACCAGCGTGGCATCGCCACTGCGGTTTACAAGTGCAAAATCCATCCACCCATCTTTGTTGTAGTCTCCCACGCTGGCACTCATCATCTCCCTTTGATTGAGGAGCGCAGGCACCTTGCCAGCCACGTCCTCAAAAGTCCCGATGCGTTGATTGCTGTAGAGGTGAGTTTGAGAATTTTGGGAGACGACAAAGAAATCGATGTCGCGGCGATTGTCGAAGTCTGTGAAAATCGTCGATGTGATCTTTTCGACCCCCGCTTTCACTCCGGCTGCATCAGCAATGTCGGTAAATGTCCCGTCACCGTTGTTCCGATACAGATGGCTGCCACCGCCAGCCGTCTGGCTGAGTTCGGTCCACCAGGCTGGCGAAGTCGACTTGGCTGCTTGCTTGGGGTCAATGTAGTTCCCGACGTAAATATCCAAATCACCGTCGTGGTCCACGTCGGCCACAGCTGCCGACAAATGCCAATGACCGTCGCCGGCAATCCCTGCCTTCACGCCGACGTCACTAAACGTGCCATCGCCGTTGTTTTGATAGAGCCGGTTCGTCCCATACTGAGTCAGAAGAAGATCGACCTTGCCATCATTGTTCAAATCGCCCCAGTAGGCCCCCATCGTCAAGCCGTCACCCTGAATACCGGATTTCACGGTCACGTCGGTGAAGCTGCCTTTGCCGTCGCTGTGCAACAGAGATTCCTTGCGAACCAGCGCCTGCACCTGAACTGTTGCCTAGAAAGACATCAAGGTGGCCATCGTTGTCGTAATCCCAGAAGGCGGCACCCGATCCCATCGCCGCAACCAACTCCTGTTCTGACATTGGCGCTAGTGGAGATTTGGGGCTAGACGCTCCAGCGTGCTGGAAGCGGATTCCAGCCGCTTCGGTGGCGTCCACAAACTTTACAGGTCGCGCCAGGGTAGTGGAGGAGGCAGGAGGGGACAGCGCCTTAATGTCGGCATACTCCCCAATCGCAAGCATGTACTTGCCCTGTTCGCCGTATTGAGTACCGGTGTTGCTGATGCCGCCTTTCTCTCGAAGGCGCGTAAAGGTCTCCATCATTTTCTGGCCGTCAGCCTGATCGCCTTTGCGAATCAGCGCCGTCGCCAGGTTGTAGTGAGCGGCAATGTCATAGGGCGAAAGTTCAATGACTTTTCGCAGTGTATTGACGGCTTGTTCGTACTTTTGCTGCTTCAAATAGATCTGGCCGGCTTGGTAGAGCGTCGGCGAGTCTTGAGCATCCGCAGCCAGGATCTTCGAAAACGACTCCAACGCTGCATCCATCTGGTTTTGATTGCGATAGATCATTCCCAGAGCGAAGAGCGCATTCGGTTGGGAAGGGTTCAGCGCGACAGCCTTCTTGAAGAACGCTTCAGCCTGCGGGAACTCCTGAAGGTAAAAGTGGGCCAGCCCGGAATTCACCAGCGCCGGGACAAACTTAGGGTCGATTTTCGAACATTGCGCCAGCTCACCGAGTGCTTCTCGAAAGTTGAACTGCTCCATCAACGCGATGGCGATGTTGTTGCGATATAGGAGTTCCTGTTGTGGCGAGCGCTCTTGGGAGGGCTGCTGGGCTGCGGCCGCGTTCAGTCTTTGATAGGTGTGGTGGGCGGCCAAATACAACAAAGTGGCGGCAGCAAGAGAGAGCAGCGTCAACCGACGCTTTGCAGTCAGGCCGCATGTTTTTGGATCGATCATATCAGGTGAGATTGGAGTTCAGGTTCATCGACGATAGCCGATGTAGTTTGAGGAAAGCGCCGGGGGTCATATGCTTGTCTGCAGACTATGCGGTCATCGTCGCAGTCTATTTTCCTTCCCTCGCTTAGGGGAAGAAAATCTAAATCAACTTCCAGCTCTTCAGCACCGTCATCAGCGGTGGCAACGGCACCTGCCACAACCAGGACACTTGCAGCCAAAGCCCTTTCAACACCTGGCTTCGAAAGATGCCATCCTCTCCTACGTTCATCAACCGATAGATGCCATTCTTGCCCAATGCGTAAAACTCGGCCTGTTTGCGCACTGGATCGATGAGCCAGTATTCCCGAACGCCACCCTGCTCATACTCATAGAATTTTTCGCCGCGATCCCGAGCCCGGCTATCGGGACTGATGATTTCGACGGCGAGATCAGCAGGGCCTTGTAGATAGTTCTTTTTCACATCATGCAATCGCTTCTTGGAGACAAAAAGGAGGTCTGGCGATCGTCCAGGTAAATCAGGACCGGTTTTCATTTGAAACGGCTCGCAGAAGATCTTGCCCAGGTTTTGAGCTTCAACGTAGTGCCGCAGCAACGCTAGAAAGAAAACACTCAACTCGTTGTGCTCGCGCGAAACCGGTGTCATCGGCATCACCTCGCCATCCACCCACTCGGCGTGGATATCATCCGGGACGGCCTTGAGGAACTGTTCGTAGGTCATCTTCGGGAATGATGGTTTGGCGGATGAAGATGGATAATCGCGTTCGACTTCTCTAACCATGGCTTTTGGAGTTGCAACAGCGGAGGAATGGCCGCTCGATTCAACGGGTGAGGCTCATTTTAGCATGAGCCTTCCAACCCATTGAAGCTTCACTGGTCTCATGCAGCGAGCCTGCACGCCCCAGGCCACTGGATCTCCACTGGACGCTTCACTTCGACTTGGTCACTGCAAACGGCTGCGCCCGATTGGTGCCTTCCTGAATGGTCAGAAACTGGTTTGACGAAACGTTCGATATCCGGTCCACCGTGCCGCTGGGCCACACGACCTCCAGGGACGGCACTTGGGTCGTCTTGCCGAGACCGAACGTCAGAGGCAGTTCGCTTTGCGAGCAGTAGCTGCTGCCGCTTTTCACCTGTTGCCAAAGCGTTCCAGAAGGTAGTTTCAAACGCACCACCGCCCCGATTCCGTCGCGATTGCTTCTCGTTCCAACGGTCTTGACTTTGAGGTACTGATTCGCATTTCCACCGTCGTTTCGCCATAGAAGAGCTGGGCCGCCGTTGGTGGTGACGAGCAAGTCCAGGTCGCCATCGTTGTCGATGTCGCCGTAAGCCGCCCCTCTCGCGACGCGAGGGATTTTCAAGGTGGGACCCACGAGTGGCGTGATTTCTGCAAACTGTTTGTTGCCGCGGTTGTGGAACAGATGAGGCGGCTGTGGATAGGTGACGCGCTTCTGAACCTTGTTTATGTCATTTTCCACATGGCCGTTCGCAACGAAGATATCCATCCGTCCGTCCAGATCAAGGTCAAAGAAAAAACAGCCAAAGGCCAGAGTCAGCAAGCTGGCTTGTCCCACCGTTGAAGTGGGCGCTTCGTCCACGAAGAGTCCTTTCCCTTCGTTATGGTAGAGGTTCAGCATCTCGTTGGAGAAATTGGCAATGAGCAGGCTGGCGAACCCCGATCCATCATAGTCCGCAGTATCCACGCCCATGGCTCCGCGAACCGTGCCGTCCTCGCTGAAGGCAATGCCTGCTTGAACGCCGCGCTCTGCGAAAGTTCCATTCTTGTTGTTCAGGTAAAGCCGGTTCGGTTGCGTGTCATTGGCGACCAACAAGATCCGGCCAGCCATCGTTGTTTGAATCGAAGACAGCCACACCGAGAGCCTTGCCGGTCGGGTCGAGCAGACCGGCCTTTTGCGTCACATCGACAAACGTGCCTTTTCCCTGATTCTGGTACAGCCGCGATGACACGCCCTTGTAGGACTCGGGGGTGCAATAGGACTTGTTCACGCCGTCTAAAGAGCAGCGAATGTCAGTTTCTATCGACCATTGGACGTAATGAGTGACGATGATGTCGAGATCTCCGTCTTTGTCATAGTCCAACCAGGCTGCGCTGGCACCATAGTCAGGGTTGCTCAAGCCCGCTTTCTGGGTGACATCCGCAAACTTGCCATTGCCCAAGTTGCGGAACAGATGGTCAGGACCGAGCGCGCTGACGTAGATGTCCACCCAGCCGTCGTTGTCGTAATCACCAATTGCTGCTCCCATGCCGTAAATCTCGACGGCGAGGCCAGCTTCACTCGTCACGTTACCGAAGGTGCCGTTCTGGTTATTGCGGTAGAGCGCCGGGAAGGAAGTGCGGCGCTTGTGACCAGGCCAGTCCGTGCCGTTGATGAGCAAAATGTCCTGCCAGCCGTCGTTGTTGTAATCGAGAAACGCACAACCAGATCCCATCGTCTCCGGCAGGTACTTCAATCCAAAGGCCCCGGTGTTGTGCTGAAAGCGAATGCCCGCCTGTCGAGTGATGTCGACGAGTTGCACTGGAAATGCTTTGGCCGTCGCAGGTGGTGGCACCTTCGTTGCAGGACTCTGGGGGGCCGGACCGGCAGCCTGGAAACTGAGCGACAGGGTCAAGACCGAACATGCGAAGACTGCCCAAGAGAGATTGCGAGGTGTGCGTGCCATTACGTTTTTTCCATTCCTCCTAACAATGAAATCCGGCAATCCGAGCCTGGCTTCCGAGAATCGTTTCTCGGATGTTTGGTCAATCTGAATAGTCTAAGCCAGACCCAGGGCATCTTCGTCGTTTCCGCGAAAGCGGGGCCCCAGGTTTTTCGTCGACGGACACTGGATTCGCTTTCGCGGGAATGAGGCAGAAGGGCTAGAGGATAGTCCAAGTCGCAACAAGGCACTAATGCTTGAGTGCGGCGTACTTGTTGTTTACTGGCTTCTGTGGGTGTTTCCCGGCTGGCACATTGAGAGGCACGGAAACATGCTCGTGAATCGGCTGCCGTTCGTTGTTCGCTTCTGGATGACGCAGGCGAACAGGTCCCGTGATGGCCTGGGCTGATTCGTCGGCTTTAAAACGCAAGTAAAGCTTTTGTTCCCGGTCAGCCTGTTCGCTGTTCCCTAGACCCTGATGGCACAGCATCAAGTTGTAATGAGCTTGCAGATCCTCCGGGTCGACTCTCAGGGTTTCCTCAAACTCGCGGATGGCTTCGGCATACTGCCGTTTCAAAAAGAGGATACGACCCGCCTGGTTGCGCACGACGCGGTCGCGAGGATACTTGGCCAAAGCTTTCCGCAGGTGCTGGAGAGCTTCGTCATACTTGCCCTGCGTCTTGAGTGTGAGGGCGTAGAAGTAATTTGATTTAGCCAACTCGCCGTCCAGGTCGAGGGCCTTTTTCAGAACCTGTTGGGCCCCGGCTGTGTTGCCTTCCTGAATCCGCGCCCGCCCGACGTTGACCCAGCCGTCAGCGTATGACGGATCGATTTCAGTTACCTTCAAAAACGTTGTTTCCGCCGCCTTCAGGTCCCCTTGCAACAGCAGTCCAATGCCATAGTCATTCCAGCGCAGGAGGTCATCCTTTTCATACTTCGATTTCTGCTCGGGAATTGCTCCGTTACGACCGACGACGAGGAGCTGTTTTTCGTCTTCAGCCATTGTGACGATGGGAAGATTCGGGATCTCCTTAAGGCGCCCCGATACCTGAGACAGATCGCCTTTGAAGACCCAGTTGCCGTCGTCGTAACCTTTGTCGAGTCCAAAACTCCCTTGTGTCGGATCGCGAATACCAGCATAAGCCCACTGGGTATTCCACCAGGCAAACTTGCGGTAGTTGAGTTTGGCCTTCAGAACGATTCGATCTCCAGCAGTCTCGGGAACGCGCAGACGGAAGTGCACCGTGTCAGCGGCTCCCGGCGGAATCAATCGAACATACAGTACAGATCGAGCTGCCCAGGCGTTCCGTTTGTTGATCGGGTTCCCATGCTCGTCGAGGAGATAAGAGCGGTACATATGGGCGCCAGCCTCCACGGGACCTTTCCCATCGTCCTCAACACGCCCGCTCCAAAACACGATCTGACCCTTGTCGTCGATAGCTTGCAGTTCAAGCCAGACATCGAAAGCATCCACAGTCCCGCCAGGGAAGAAGTGGCCAACGGTTCGGGTTCTCGCCACAACGTCTATGCGCACCGAATCACCGCGCCGCACCACGGCAGAAGCCTTATCGAGCGGCGCCAGGATCTCGGCTGGTGGAGCGCTGAATGCGCCAGCCCCTGCCCCAAAGGACTCAGACTCTTCGCCTATCGCAAAGGAGCTCGATAGCTGCAGATTCTCTGACGGCCTGGCAATCGCTGCTTCTCCGCTCCCACGGGAGCTTTCATCAGTACTCAACGCGAAAATATCTACCGTCACATGCTTGTTCCGCAGGAAGTCGATGACCGTTTGCAATTGCTTGTGATCCTGATTGGCAAAGGGTACGGCCGTGTTGGCCGCGGGAAAACGATGCGAATGCACCTTGCCGTTGACGTTGCCGAAGTCTTTGGAATCGACGAGCGGCATGTGGCAGTCGACGCATTTCTGCGACTGCTTCGGATAATAGAAGGAACGCGCTCCCTGTCCGGAGACGCCGCTGGCCTGCCAATTGTCGTAATCGTTGAAGCCGCGCATCCAGCGGTAGGCGTTGACGGGAACGTCCAGGTGAACCTTATGGCAGGAGGAGCACATCTCCGCAGCATCCTGCCGGTGAAACGGCTTCATGAAGACCTTCTTGTGAGGCTCCGGATCCACCTCAACCAGGAAATCGTGGGCCCACTGCAAGAACCTGTTCTTGCTGGCAGCCATGTCGTGGAGCGCCGGGTATTCGATGACAAAACCCCCATTCCCCACGCTGTCGTTTACCTGGACGATGGAGTGGCAAGAGGTGCACGCCAGCCCTGCTTGCGCTTCGGGAGTGTTGATTTGCTCCTTGATGGGCGTGTCGAAGCGACCGTTAAAGAACACGGCATGGTCGTGACAACCGGCACACCACTTCGAGGGCTTCGTCCCGACCACGTCCTGCATGTACTCAATCGATTTTCTGTACCACTGGTTGTTGAACGAAGAAAAGTGATGCATCGAAGAATTCCACTGCTCATAGATATCCGCATGGCAGCGTTTGCAGGTCTCCGAGGTCATGAAAAAATTCGCAGGAATGATCTTGCCGCTGGTGGTATTGGCTGACGAAGGAAAGAAGGGACTGTTCTCACCGGCGCCTTCTTCAAACATCGAGGTTGGCGCCGTGGTCGGATTCTGAATGCGGTCTGCACGTGAAGGGAAATAGTGCTGATACGTTTTGACTCCGACTGGGAGAACCACCAACATGGGAAGGGCAACGAGGTAACCGCGCCACGCAAGCTGAGACGCACCACTGTCCAGTCCGAAACTGATTTTTCTAGCAAATGCTCGAAACGCCCCAGCCAAAAGAATGGCTGCCGGAATCGCCATTGCGATGTGTGTGTGCAACAACCAGCGGTTCGGCCTCATGCCGCCCACCTTCATCAGAACCATTGCGGGCACTGCACTCAGCAGAAATAGAATGAGCCCCAGGCGGATGGCAAACGACAAGGACTTGAAATGTCTAAATAGGTAGACGAGGGCTGCCGCCGTGAGGACGAGGCCCAGCAGCATGTGCAGAATGAGGTTGCCGAGATAAAGTAACGTGGGCTCGGCAAATGGCCACAGATAGGCGCTGTTTAGTAGCAGAACAACGAAAGCGTAAAGCCAGAATCTGCTGACCCTCATAGATGATAGATACGACCAACCGCAGAGATGAAAGTGCTCCTTAATAATTAGGCTAGAAACCTAGCAGTCTGAGCCTGCCATATTGTCACACTAGTGTAAAAACGGAACGTGAGGAGAACGGCTGGAGTTGAATTTTATGCGGGGAGTTTGTATTCAGAACTGGGTGAGATGTAAAGCGGAGGCGGAGCGCCCGTCCGCTGACAGCAAACGGGCGCTCCGGAAGAGGTGAGGCCTTAGGCGGCACGAGAGAGTTGGCGAGTGTAGACGAGATCGCCGGCATCCACAACGAACTCGCGATCGCCGAAGCGGATCAAAGCGCAGTGTGTCATTTCGCAAAGAACTTCTACAGTCAGTCCAAAATACTCAGCCACTATCTGGTCTACATTCGCGTTCATAGCTCAACCTCCCTTATCGAGATTTAGGTTACTACGCGCCACGTTTAACAGAGATGCATCTCGTCAGCCAAAGGTGGCCTGACACCGTAACCTCTACTCTCTAAAGAGAAAAGCACGCTGATTCCCATTCCAAGCCTTCAAAGAAAATCTGCATGGCGATGAAATTCTTGCGCGGAAGCGCATCGTCGTCGAACTCTCGGATTTTTATCGGGTAACCTCTCCTTGAAGGCGCGCGTCCCTACAACCGAGTTATTAACAGACCGAGCAGACGTGGCCGGAGGTGCCGAATGAGTAGCAAGCCAGTGAGTGCCGTTGTGATGACGTTGTTCCTGTGCGTGGCGGTGGCTTTCGCACAAGAGACGAAGCCCAACTTTACCGGAGATTGGACACTCGATCGGGAAAAGAGCGAAATGGGGGAACCACGACAGGGCGGTGGTGGAGGTGGCGGCAGAGGACGTGGGATGGGCATGGGTTCCTTTTCGATCACGCAAGATGGTGATGCCCTGGTGTTGAAGAGGAAGTTTGAATTTCAAGGTGAAGAGAGAACCTTCGAGTCGCACCATTCCACCGACGGCAAGGAGAACATCAACGAAGGTTTTCGCGGCAGCTCAATCAAGTCCAAGACCCATTGGGAAGGGTCGAAACTCGTGACTGAGTCCGTCATGGAAACTCCCAATGGAACACGTGAAACCAAAGAAGTCCGCAGCCTCTCAGCGGACGGCAAGACAATGACTGTGGAAATGACCAGCAAGGGAGGCTTTGGCGAAGGCACGCGGAAGATGGTTTACAACAAGAAGGAGTAGCTTCACCGTTCAATGACTGCCGACCAAGACGTCATTCCGGCGAAAGCCGGAATCCAGCTTGGGATCAATCCGAGGCTGGATTGCGATTTCGTCGGGGTGACGTTCCTTTGGCGGCATGGCTTTGTTTGTTCATTCTCCCTTCTCGTTCAGTCCCGCCTCCGCTCACCGAAAAACTCCTGAAATCCAGGCCAGTTCTATTATCATGGCAGCGGTTTGCACTGCATTTCGCGGAGACCTTCAACCGAATGATCCAATTGCCAGGCGGACTGACTGTTGAATCTTTGCGCGCCCAGATTCAAGGTGAGGTCCTTGAAAACGAGCCACTCAAAGACCGGACCACCTATCGTATAGGCGGCTCGGCCCGGCTTATGGTTTGCCCCAGGGATTTTGAGGACCTACACCGACTGAATCAACTCATTCAACGCAGCGGCGTTCCCAAATTCATTCTCGGTGGGGGCGCCAATGTTTTGGTGAGCGATGCTGGATTTGACGGCATTGTCGTTCATCTCAAGCATTTCGACCGCCTCGAGTTCCAGGGATCAACGGTGGCCGCCGGCGCTGGGTTGGTTCTGGACGCATTTGTCTCCAAGTGTCTCAAGCGTGGTTTGGCAGGACTGGAGCGACTCTCTGGCATCCCAGGCACCCTCGGAGGGGCCTTGCGCATGAACGCAGGCGCTTTCGATGCCGAGATTTCTGACCATTTGCTTGAGGTGGAGTGCATGGACTTCGAAGGAAACCATCGATTCCTCGCAAAATCCGAAGTGGGCTTTGCCTACCGGCAGGCGCCCGTGATTCGTGACACCTATATTCTGGGTGCCACGTTCAATTTCCCGGCTGGAGCTGTTGAAGAAGCTCTTCATGGTACGTGAAGACATCCTCTCACGGCGCTACGAGAAGCAGCCCTGGCAATATCCCACAGCGGGAAGTGTCTTCAAGCGCCCGCCTGGCCACTACACCGGAAAGCTGATCGAAGATCTAGGACTCAAAGGAGCCAGGATCGGTCGCGCACAGATCTCCCCCAAACATGCCGGGATCATCATCAATCTGGGGGGAGCCAAAGCTTCGGATGTGCTTGGGTTGATTCGGCTGGCTCAGGCCGAGGTGCTGAAGAACTATGGAGTCAAGCTGGAATTGGAACAGGAATTGATCGGATTCGAGAATATCCAGAACATCTAGATGGGCTGGCGACCTGCAAAACCACTATCCAAGTCATGCCACCAGGAAACTTCCTCTTCGTCCTGCTTCCAGCAAAGGTAGACCACTCGTCCATCGCGCTGATGCGGGAAATCGCATAGGCCCACATCGAGATCCTTAACGACGACGCCCAACTCCTCGATGTCACGCACGGCCTGCTGAAACGCATCCAGAATGCCCACATATTCCGTTCCGCGCTGGCTTCCCCAGTCGTAAATATGCCCTTGCTCGGCTTTCTCAATGTGGGGTTTCATCTCCATCATTTTCTGTTTTTCGCTCTGCACTTTGGTCAGCAAGACTTTCAAGTGCGGGATGAGTGAATTCGCTTCGGCGAGTGAGAAGAGTCGGCTCATGGGTTCCTGACAACCTGGGTTCGGGTAAACCTATTGCGAAAGGCAGATTACCTGCCGCTACAGGGGTTGTCAAAAAATTTCCGGTCCCTGTTGTGGGGTGAACAAACCCTTGAAGGGGGCCCTCCCTAAGCGCGAGCGCCGTCGCTATGCGAGCGCCGTCCCTATGCGAGCGCCGTCACTATGCGAGCGTCGGCGCCACGCGACCGCCGTCGCCACGGGACCGCCGTCCCTATTTATCTTCCGCGTCCTTTCTGAGATGATGCAGACTGAGAATGAAGGCAAGGGAGGCTGCCGTGGCGGCGTGCCGGCAGCTTCAAGACCAAAATCGGGCTAGGACGTTCCCTCGTGAAATTACCTGCCGTAGCAATTGTTGGCCGACCCAACGTTGGAAAATCCACGCTATTCAACCGCATCTGTGGAAAACACAAAGCGCTCGTTGGCAATGAACCAGGAATGACTCGTGACCGGAACGTGGAAACAGCCGAGTGGGGAGGACGACACTTCGAGTTGGTCGATACCGGGGGAATTGATCCAGGCGACGATAGCCTGATTCCGCGTCACATCTTCAATCAGGCAAAAACAGCCATTCAGAAAGCGGCCGCGGTCTTGTTTGTTGTTGACTGCAGAGCGGGTGTTACAGCTTTGGATCAGGAGCTTGCGAAGCTCCTGATTCAATCCTCCAAGCCATTGTTCCTGGTCGTGAACAAATGCGACAGTCCGAAACTGTGGAACGATGCCCAGGAGTTCCACGAATTGGGAATCGATAACGTGTTCCTCATCTCTGCCGAGCACGGCTTGAACGTTGGCGATCTCCTGGACGAAGTGGTGCAGACATTTCCGCAAGACAGTGGCAGGGACACCGTTCCCACTCGGGAAATCAAGGTTGCGATTGTCGGAAAACCCAACGTTGGCAAGTCCACCTTGCTGAATAAGATCGCTGGGGAAGACCGCTCCATTGTGTCTCCCGTCCCGGGAACGACCCGCGATGTCGTGGACTCGCTGGTCGTGCGAGACGGAAAGACCTACAGGCTGCTGGACACAGCCGGAATTCGGAAAAAAGGCCAAACTGTGTTGATGGCTGAAAAGCTTAGCGTGATCATGGCAAGGCGAAGCCTGGAGCGTTGCGACGTGGCACTCATCATGATCGACGCCACAGAACAAGCGTCGTCTCTTGACGCCACCATCGCGGGCTATGCTCACGAAGCCGGCGCTGCCGTGATCCTGGTGGTGAACAAGTGGGACAAAATCTCAAAAGACTCCTATACAATGCAGGCGTACGAAGAACAGGTACGAACCAAGATTCGCTACCTGGACTATGCTCCACTGATCTTCATTTCAGCAGAGACCGGACAGCGGCTACCGAAACTGTTTTCGTTGATCGACGCCGTGGCTCAGGCGCGTCGCGTTCGCGTTGGCACGGGTGAACTCAACTCGTTTTTGCAGAAAGCCGCTTTGAACAAAGCGGCCATACCTGCCAACAAGCAGGTAAAGGTGCACTACATGACGCAAGTGGGCACTGCACCGCCAGTTTTTGCGCTGTTCACCAACCGGCAAAGCAAGATTCATTTTTCCCTTGAACGTTACCTCATCAATCAAATTCGAGACCGCTTTGGTTTTGTAGGAACTCCTATCATCATCAAGCAAAAGCTGGAACGAAAGACGGGCTGATTGCCCGAGTGGTTGCTATGCCGCACGCCGTTGAAATCCCAAACAAGCTGTACTTTCGCATCGGAGAGGTTTGCAGACTGTTGAAGCTGGAGCCGTACGTGCTTCGCTTCTGGGAGTCGGAATTTCCGAGTCTTTCGCCTACCAAAGGGGCCAACGGCCGAAGGATGTACCGCAAGAAAGACGTTGAGATGGTGATGACGATCAAGGATCTCCTGTATGAACGCGGATTCACGATTGCGGGTGCGCGAAAGGTTCTCTCCTCCCGAAAGGACGCTGCCGCAGCGATTCCTGCAGTTGCCAGATCCCCGAAAAGCCAGGCCCAGCCGGCCCGCCCGGCGCCTGAGAAGCTTGATCAGGTGAAGCTTGAGCTCCGTAACATCTTGACAATTTTGAATCGCAGGTGCTAGATTCGCGCCCTGCGTCGGGACGTAGCGCAGCCTGGTAGCGCACACGCTTGGGGTGCGTGGGGTCGGAGGTTCAAATCCTCTCGTCCCGACCATTGATTCGCACTGGTTAGCGATCAAGCTCACCACTCCTGCGCAGATTGGTTCTCCCTCGCCCCGAGGGGAGAGGGAGTCAGAGGGTGAGGGGCCAGAATAGACACCATCGCTGGCCCGGTGGTGTGAAGTCGTGGTCGCTTCAAGGTTACACTCTTTGGCGGAAATCCTAGTCACGAACGACGACGGTGTTCATGCTCCCGGAATCCTGAGTTTGGCGAAAGCCCTTTCCAGAGTCGGCCGGGTGACAGTCGTCGCGCCTGACCGTGAGAAGAGTGCTACCAGCCAATCCCTAACCCTGCACGATCCAATTCGCTGCGAAGCCCTTGCCGAGGGACGGTTCTCGGTTTCTGGCACGCCCGCCGATTGCGTGATCCTGGCGCTGCATCATTTGCTGCCAAAGCGCCCAGACTTGGTGGTTTCCGGCATCAACCGGGGACCCAACTTGGGCAAGGATATTGGCTATTCCGGAACCGTTGCTGGAGCAGTGGAAGGAGCGAACCACGACATTCCCGCTTTTGCCGTCTCGCTCGCAACCTGGACAGAATTCAAGTACGAGCCCGCAGCAGAGTTTGCGGCCTCATTGGCGGAAAAGATTCTGGCATCGCCGCTGCCGCACGGTTCGATTTTGAACGTGAACGTGCCGGCAGCACCTATTAAAGGGGTGCGCATCACCTCTCAGGGTAAGCGAAATATTCGCAACCTGATTGTAGAGAACACGGATCCTCGTGGACGGAAGTACTTCTGGCTGGATCAGGACCTGCATCTGCCGGAAGCCGAAGAAAATCCCGCGTCCGATTACGTCGCAGTGGCGGAAGGCTACGTCTCGCTCACGCCGCTGAGAATCGATCGGACGAACTACGATCTGGCCGAAGCGATGGCAACTTGGCCAGCATCTCTTTTCAAGGAAGCAATTCCTCTCACGCAATAACGGGGCGTGGCTCAGCCTGGTAGAGCACCTGGTTCGGGACCAGGGGGTCGGAGGTTCGAATCCTCTCGCCCCGACCAAATCTTTGATGGCCTAGGATTGGAGTAGTTCACACACTCCATTGTCGGTGGATGCGCAATAATGGATTGACAACGGGTCCTGTTTAGATAGAATCCCGTTCTCTCTACGAATCTGTTTTGAAATTGACGCTATGAAGTCATCCGAACATCGCCGCCATCCTGGCCTAAATTCAAACGAAATTTCTAGTCGAGAGTCTGGCAGCTTTTTTGGCTTTAACTTTGGCTTCCTGTCCTATTTTGTGTTCTGGGACGGGCGGGCGGGGTGAGCTGAGAAGCAGCCACAAATCACCAAGCCCGCCGGTCCGGCGGGCTTTTTTTTTGAGGAGCGTCTTATGATCATTTCCATGCTGCCGGGGGCAACCCAGGAACAGATTGAACACGTTTGCGACAGGATTAAGGGTTTTGGCTACAGCGTTCATCCCATCAAGGGGGAGGAGCGGACTGTTATCGGCGCGATTGGCGACGGCAAGGACAAGGACCGCATCATTTCGGTGATGGAATCCGTGCCGGGAGTGGAGTCGGTGATTCCAATTCTTCAGCCGTTCAAGCTGGTGGGCCGCGAACTGAAGAAGGGCAAGACCATCATTCGAATGGATGGATTGACGATCGGGGGCGACCAGTTCGTCGTGATGGCCGGCCCTTGCTCGGTGGAATTCCGCGAACAGATTCTGACCACCGCCGAAAGTGTTAAGGCCGCCGGAGCCAAGATTCTGCGAGGGGGAGCATACAAGCCGCGGACTTCGCCTTATGATTTCCAGGGACTCGAAGAAGAAGGATTGAAGTTGCTGGCAGAAGCGCGTGACAAAACCGGTCTGAAAATCGTCACCGAGATCATCACTACCGAAAACATCGACTTGGTGAATGAGTACACGGACATCTTCCAGGTTGGCGCACGAAACATGCAGAATTTTGCGCTGCTGAAACGCTTGGGGCGCATGAAGAAGCCCGTCTTGCTGAAGCGCGGAATGATGTCGACCTTGAAGGAACTTCTGATGTCAGCCGAGTACGTTGTCTCTCAGGGGAATCCAGATGTGATCCTGTGCGAACGCGGCATTCGAACGTTTGAAACTTACACGCGAAACACGCTCGACATTGCGGCCGTGCCGGCACTGAAACAACTGTCGCACCTGCCTGTGATCGTCGACCCCAGCCATGGCACAGGCAAACGAAGCTTGATCCCGGCAGTGTCAAAAGCAGCCGTTGCCGTGGGGGCTGACGGACTGATCATCGAAGTTCATCCCAATCCGGAAGAGGCGTTCTCCGACGGACAGCAGTCACTGCTACCCGAAGAATTTAACGTTTTGATGCAGGGGGTTAGAAAGTATCTCGACGTTGAAGGGAAGACGCTGTAGAGGCAGGTTGTTTCTTAGGACAGAGCCCCAAGTGCTAGAGACCCTTCAAGAGCTCCCGAGATCGGGCTTCGTCTTTCAGAGTGACGAGGATATGTGACGTCCCAGGGGCGGCTTGTCCTTTTGTTTGATTCACCTCTTCAATGACGGACAGAATGCCATGCTTGCCAAGGATTTCGCTGATTCGGGCCGCTACATCGGGAGTCGCTGACTCCTGGATCAGGACAAGATTTTCGTCTGAGTTTTCGTAAAGGGCAGGTTCTTCCAATTCATCCAGCAAATCAACCAGGCATTCAGGGCAGCGGCGGATGCCTCTCCCGAATTCAGCGCCGCACTCAGGGCAATAAGCCATGCCTCCTCCGAAGGGCTAAAGGACGGTGGTATCTGAAGATATCGGCATTCATGGGTGCAAGACTTAAGGCGTATTCTCTACATCCGGCCTTTTTTTTCAACTGCTTTTGTTATTGGTCTGCTCGGGGGATCTGGCTTCCTGGCTTGGATCGCCGGACAGCAATCATTTGGGCCACGATGCTGATGGCGATTTCCTCAGGCAGAATCGCATTGATGTCGATACCCACGGGCGAAAACACGCGATCGAGTTGCTCCTGAGTGATGCCCTCTTCCCGCAGGTTTTCAAACAACGCCCGCTTCTTGAAGCGGCTGCCGATCATGCCAATGAATCGAGCCTTGGTGTTGACGGCCCATCGCAGTACCGCCTGGTCTTCGAGGTGTCCACGGGTGACAATGACAAGATAAGAAAACTCGTTCGGAACAATTCTGGCGAACGCTGACTCAAAGGTGTCCGAATGGATTTCCACCGCCTCGGGAAATCGCTCCCGATTGGCATATTGTGGACGGTTGTCAACGATGACTGTATTGAAACCTGCCAGCGTGGCTGTCTTCGAGATGGATTTGGAAATGTGTCCAGCGCCGAAGATATAGTTGGTCGGCACGGCAAGAATTGGCTCAATGAAGATCTCAACCTTTCCCCCGCAGATCAACCCGGCCTCGAGGTTGGAGGAGTCCGTCAAATCAAAAAGCAAGCGGCGCGGTTTCTCGTCGAACATCACCTGACGCGCTGCCTTCCAAACATCGTTTTCCACACACCCGCCACCCACCGTGCCTACCGTGGATCCATCCTCCCGTACTAGAATTTTCGCCGTCTCAAAGCTCGGCACCGAGCCCCGAATCTGGATGATCGTTGCCAGAGCTGCACGTTGGCCTTCGCGCCGCAGGCGCGAGATTTCTTCATAAATATCCAGGTTCCGAGTCAACGTCGCCATGAATCCTCTCAAATGACGAAGGGCGTTCTGTCAGGAGTATAAACGATTGCGATTTCATTTCGGAAACGCATTAAAGGCAACAGCCCTGCATGCCGATTTAGTTGTCAGCGAGAATGAAAACTCAGCAAGCCAAGACGCGAATGATCGTGCCCAGAACAGCTGAAACGAGGTCCCAGAAAGGGCCTCAAACTGCTTGACACGTCATTTGATTCTTGTATACTCTCGCGGTTGTTGTAATGTTTTTAAGGATTTGAGCGGGTCGAAAATGAGCTTCTTTCCCACGAAGGAGGTTTGGTTTTCGAGGCTTCTTCAAGTTATAAAAACATGTACGACGAAATTTTTATCATTTGAAAGGAGTCTCGAAGTCAATGAGTAGAGAGACTGGTAGAGTAAAGTGGTTCAACAATGCGAAGGGTTATGGTTTCATCGAGCGGTCTTCGGGTGGTGATGTATTCGTTCACCACACGGCGATCCAGGCAGATGGCTATCGCACTTTGGAAGAAGGCCAGTCGGTTGAGTTCACCGTGGTCCAGGGTCCGAAAGGGCTCCAGGCTCAGGAAGTCACCCGGCAGGAAGGCTAGTTCGAACCACACGATTGACCAACATTCAGCCCTGAAGCCTCCAGGCTTCAGGGCTTTCTTTTTGGCTGCTGCTCCGTTTTGAGTCTGTGAACCCCCGTCCAGAGGCACTCCCCACAATTGAGGCGCTGCACCAGTCGATCTGCAAGTGCGAGCTCTGCCCGCGCCTCGTCGCCTGGACACAAGAAGTGGCTCGAACCAAGGTGGCACGATTTAAGGACTTCGACTACTGGGGCAAGCCAGTCCCAAGCCTTGGAAGGGCCGACGCAAGGTTGCTGGTTGTGGGGCTAGCCCCTGCGGCACATGGTGGAACTCGAACGGGCAGGGTTTTCACCGGAGACCGAAGCGGCGAGTGGCTTTACCGGTCGCTGTACCGGTTCGGATTTGCCAATCAGCCACACTCAATTGACCGCCACGATGGACTCAAACTAGCGGATTGCTACATCACCGCCGTGCTTCACTGCGCGCCGCCGCTAAACAAGCCACAACCAAGAGAAGTTTCCAACTGCAAACCTTACCTGGCTCGCGAACTGGAGTTGCTTGGGCAAGTTCGCGTCATTGTGGCGTTAGGCAAAATCGCGTTCGACAACATCTGGCCTTTCGTTTCCCAGTCACAACGGAAGCGGCCACCTTTCCGGCACGCGCTCGAAGTGGAATTGCCCTCAGGCCAGATACTGATCGCCTCCTACCATCCAAGCCAGCAAAATACCTTCACCGGCAAGCTCACGGAACCGATGTTTGACGGGATCTTTGCTCGTGCGCGTCAGCTCACTGGCCCCAAATAGCGATCGAGCCAGGCTAGGATTTCCTTGATAAATTCGTTGCTGGGCGGAATATGGTCCGTTTCGTACAACTTCAGTTCCTTGTGCTTCATCAGGAGTTCCCAGAAAATCAAACATAGGCTTTCTCCCATAAGGGAAAACCGTGTCGTATTTACCGACTAACATCAGAGTTGGCATTTTCACGCGGGTAACATAATTGATTTGATTTGCTTCAGGGCGTCCCAGCCCGTTGAGGCCTCCTGCTAATATGATCGCTGTTTTAGGTCGTTCCTCCACCGCCGGGATGATAGCTCCGAGCAGTCCTCCCCAGCTCATTCCATAGTAAGCCAATTTTTTTGCTGTCGATATCCTGACGGGTCTCCAAATAGTCAATGCTTCTCTTGAAATCTTTGACCAGTTGAATCAGGTATTCCGTATACAAATGGGAATTGGTCCCCTTTCCCTGACCCGACCGATCGATTGGAGCCCTGCGTTCGAAGGTCCCCTTATAGATGGGATAGAACACCGCTCGGCCGTTTTTCACAAGAAAGGAAAGGAAAACCGGAAATTCATAATAGTTTGCAAGGTCTTGGCTCGATGTTTGAAATAGAGAAGCACTGCCGGGGAAATAGATGACGGTCTGATAGGGAGGCAGCGTGCCCGTTGGCAGAAAAAGATGGGCAATGATGCTCTCCTTTCCATAGACAGCATCAAACGTAATCCGCTCATGAATCCAACCTTGAGAGCTGTCATCCCTCGCTTCCAGGCGTGCGTTCAGTTGAGTCTTGTCGTAAGAGAATTGCTCTTTATAAACTTGAAAAATGGCATCCGAAACGGGTTTTTCCTTGTAAAAATCCCTGGGTTCACCAAACTTTTCCATTCCAAAAACTGAGTGGGGGATCTTCTCAGGATCAGGATAGAAGGCACATCGGAAACCATTCTGAGACGAACGGTCAAAGGAAGGTGCTTGACTCAATTCTGTGAACATATAAGTGTTATCATTCCAGGCGCCACCCCTCATTAGTCTTCCTTGCGGCGTTTGGTTCAAGCACCATTCCCGCACATTCCCGGCCATGTCATAGGCTCCGTATGAGGTGATGCCAGGAGGACTCCCCACCGGAACAGGACCTTTGCCCGCAAAATTACTGAAGGGAGCAAAAATAGCGTAACCCCCAAGCTGCGGCCATTTGATCAAAGAAGTGTCTTCGCCCCTCGCCAACCCCCAATGCTGCCCTGTAGGCAGGCTTTTCCGAACAAAGGCTGCATACGCCGCTGCCTCGTACCAACTAATTCCGGAGACCGGATAGTCAGCTTGCCCCTCTGGATAATTTCCTGCCTGCCAGGTGGCCTGGCCCGGCCTGCCCGTTTGATCGGTCAATTCCACTATGGCTTTCTGCCATATCAGGACCTTTCCATCTTTGACAAATTCATGTTTCCAGTATTCCCTGTTTCTGTACCCTCCGCTGTCTAGGAATTCCTTGTATTGCTTATTTGTGACCTCGTACCTGTCTATGAAGAAATCATCCAACTTGCCGAGCGGTGTTTGCGCGCCTGATACGCGCACCATCCCCTGAGGAATGGTTCCTTTCTCCTCCAACACTCTCACGAGATCATTCGGAATCATTTTCCCCGCCGCTAAATCGACGTCCCAAGTGGAAGCGGCAGCCAGGACTGTCTCATAGCCTTCCTTTTCCATTTTCCAGCGGAAGATTCCGATCGGCACTCTGATCTTTTCGACAGGCGAAACACCCATATACTCCCATTCGCTGTCCTGAGACCGATACTCTTTCATATAAATGTTGGCACCTGGGGGCTTGGTTTTAATGTTAATCGTCAAAGAACTCTTGGAGAACAACTCTGCGAGTTTAGGATCATTTGGAATGTACTTTTCCGCCTGCACCGCCAGCTTGTAAGCATCGGTGGAATCCCGCCAGCTTGTTTCCACCAGCCGCTCGATCTGTGGAAGAGCCTCTTGCCGTGCCCAGCGGATCTTGGCCTGTCGATTGAAGAACCAGGCAGCCGCAAGAGCGACGACCAGAACCACACAAATGGCCGGCACCACGATCTGCGGTTTGCGCATTCGACGCAGCAGGGTTCGCAGGTCAACGGCTCCCATTTCCTCCGCACGCAGTTTGTCCTGAAATTGCTTCAGATCTTTTAACGTTTCTGCGGCAGAGGAATAGCGGGTATCCGGGTTTTTCTTCAAAGCACACTCGACGATCTGTTCCATTTCCGGTGGAACAACGGGACTAACTTTCTTGATGGCTTCCGGCTCCTCATTCAAGATCGAATAGATCATGGCCTGATTGTGATCACCCCGGAAGGGCCGCTGCCCCGTCAGCATCTCGTACAAGACCACCCCCAGCGACCAAAGGTCCGTCCGGTGATCGACCCGCTCGCCCCGGGCCTGCTCCGGGGACATGTAGGCTACGGTCCCCATCGTTGTATGAGTCTGGGTCGATCTTGGTCAACTCACCCAACATGGCCAGGCCAAAGTCGATGATCTTTGACCATTCCCTTCGGATCTCTGATTGGATCAGTTGGAACGCGCTCAGTAATTCATCGGAGACAGAGGCTTACTTGGCAAGCGCCTCCCGTTTTGAGGCGAGTGACTTCATGAGGGTGTCAAATGAATCGGCAAACAACTTGACGCCGTCCACCTGAAGTTTTTCCGTGGCGGCAGCCAAATCGATGCCAAGGTCTGCGAGGCTTCGAAAAACGCCATCGGCTTCTTCAAGACCCTCTTCGAGGCTGGCGCGGACTCTTCCGTGGTCTCGAAAAGCGTCAATCGTGGCTGGGGGCATCGTGTCGACAGTGTCGGGACCGATGAGTTCTTCGGCGTACAGCACGTCGCGATATTTGGGATTCTTCGTGCTTGTGCTGGCCCAAAGGGGACGCTGAACACGCGCACCCTTCTCTTTCAGATCGAGAAATGCTCGACGGCCAAAAATTTCTTTGAACTTCTGGTAAACGATCCTGGAGTTGGCGATGGCAGTCTTGCCGAGCAATGATTGCAGCTTCTGTTTCTCACTGGCGTTGGTAGCGTGAGCGAGGCGCTCCTCGAGTTGTTTGTCGATCAAAGAATCGACGCGGCTGACGAAAAAGCTGGCCACAGAACCCACGGCAAGAGGCTTTCCATTCCGCGCCCGAGTTTGCAATCCCCGGACGTAGGCCTCCGCCACGCGAACATAGTGTTCCAACGAGAACATCAGCGTCACGTTCACGTTGATACCTTCCGAGATCAGTTGCTCGATTGCGGGTATCCCCGCAGGTGTGGCGGGCACCTTGATCATGACGTTTTCACGATCTACTTTTGCCCATAGACGGCGCGCCTCCTCCAAGGTTTGCTGAGTTTCGTTTGCGAGTTTGGGGGAGACTTCCAAGCTCACATAGCCGTCGAGTCCCTTACTGGCTCGAAACAGGGGCTGAAACAGGTCCGTTGCTCTCCTAATATCGTCAATCACCAAAGCCTCATAGATCTCGTCAACCGTGCGGCCTGCCCGTGCCAATTGGCTGAGTGCCGAATCGTAGTCCTGACTGCCGTTTATGGCTTTCTCGAAAATGGTTGGGTTGGAGGTGACGCCGCGCAGGCCATCCTCGTCAATGAGCTTCTTGAGCTCGCCCGAATCCAGAATTGCTTTGGAAATATTGTCGAGCCAGACGCTCTGTCCGCAGCTCTGCAGTTCAATCAAAGTATTCGCCTGCTTGGTGTCGATAAGATTCGATTTCATAACTTTCTCCCAAATTAAGCTGCAAGAGCTCAGAGCCGTGATCTTCTCAACCTGCGTCCTTCCGCTCTGTTTCGCTGCGTTCGATCTCGAGGATCTGATCTACGCGCCGCTTGTGCCGACCGCTGCCGATATAACGTGCCGTCAGCCAACTGCGAAGGATGTCGTAGGCGAGCGCCGGTCCTACGACCCGCCCACCCAAGCAGAGCACATTAACATCGTCATGCTCAACGCCTTGGTGGGCCGTGTAGGTGTCGTGACAAAGAGCTGCCCGAATACCGCGCAGCTTGTTGGCCGCGACACAGGCTCCCACGCCACTGCCGCAAACCAGCACGCCACGATCCGCCTTCCCGAGCTGTACTGCTTGCCCGACCTGTCTTGGCATACTCAGGGAAATCCACTGGATCGGTACTGTGAGTTCCCAGATCCATGACTTCGTGTGCCCTGTTCCTCAAGGAATCGAACCACATCCACTTTCAACGGATAACCTGCGTGATCGGCGCCGACTGCAATACGCATTCTGCCTCCAAAAACTCGTCTCTAACGCGGTTCCGCGGGAAGCGAGATTAGACCTCTTCGTGCCCAGCAATTGATTCCTCAGGTTCTCTAGTAATCGTAGACTCGCCTTGGCCTCTGGCTCCGCCGCTTCCAAATAAGGCCAATGCCAGCAACGAAACCACCGATATGAGCCCACCAAGCGGTTCCTCCCATTTGCTGCCCGCCTGCGGCCAGAGACATGGCTCCACTAAAGAACTGCATCACAAACCAGAAGCCGAGAAAAATCAAGGCTGGCAGTTCGATCAGCTGGAAAAAGAAAAAGATCGGAACCAAAGTCAGCACCCGTGCTCCAGGAAACAAGACAAGATAGGCCCCTAGAACGCCTGCGATGGCGCCGCTCGCGCCGACTGTTGGCACCATGGAGGCGGTATTGGTGAAGATATGCAGAAAAGCAGCGGCTAGACCGCAGGTAAAATAGAACCCCAGAAATCCGAGGTGGCCAATGCGATCTTCAATGTTGTCACCAAATACCCACAGGTAGAGCATGTTGCCCAAAAAGTGCAACCAGCCTCCATGCAAGAACATGGAGGTCACCAGCGGCAGTGCTCCACTCAGAAGCCCTGTTGATTGCCAGTAGTCGGCATTCAAATAAAACGAGGGCACGACACCGAAAGCGAAGAAAAACCGCGAGAGAGATCCCTGTCCGAGCGAGAGTTCATAAAGGAAGACCAAACCGTTCGCAAGAATCAGGATGATCGTGATGAATGGGATGGTGTGCGAACGATTGATATCTTTCAGCGGAATCATAAAACCTTTGGCTCATTCTAGTGACAACCCAGGATGAAGACCAGAAAAAACCCGTCTACCCGAAGACAGGCTCTGCGCAAGGGTTTTGAGGAGACTTCAGGTTGGGAGCCAACAGATCCAAACTGTGTGGGGGAAACCGCCCTTGCTCGAAAAGGATTTACGCCGCTAGCGATCTAGCAGATAATTTTTCAAGGCCAAGGGTCGATACATTGGAAGCAAGTTGGATCCGAACGTTGAAGGAAACTATGAAGCCTCGGCAAGACAAGACGCAGGAAGCACCCCCGCAGCTAATTCAGCGCCGCGGGTTCTATCTGGATATCCTAAAGTACGCAGAAACACGACCCGTGTCTCTCGATAGCGCCCAGTCGGAGTCGTTCCTGGAAGCCTACAATCGGTTAAAATCCTCGCTCGGCCATGCTTCGTATACTGACGTCGCCCGTGCATTGGGAATCCCGCCTCTGGACGTCATGCAACACGTCAAGCATCTTCACATCCACTCCAAGGAGTGGGAAGTTCGCTTCTCAAACAACCGACACAACGAGAACGTCTTTTTCAAATTGCTGGCAAAGTAACCCAGCTCGCACCAATTCTACTGTCGGTATGAAGCTAGAGGGCGTGAGGCCTAATACGCAGGATCGAAAACGGAGCCCCGCAGATGCAGTGGTTGTGCATCGGGGAAGAATGAGGGGGCAAAGGGAAGCTTCAACAGTACTGAGGTCTCTTTTTCCTTCTGAAACTCCCGAAACTGCGCGTAGTCCAGGCTGAACGTCTTCTTATTCCAGCGGCTGTTCACCTTGAAAGCAATCCGAATGCAATCCAATTCTTCATCGCCCCAGTTGCCAGCTTTGGATTCCGTTGGAACGGCGAAGTAAACCGTCTTGGTAACGGTCTCCTGTTTGTTGATCAGGAATGGAGTGAAGCGCGAAATAATGGAGTGCCGGTCCGCGTTGCCGCTTTGCGGAAACAACGTCTGGTGGTAGGCGCGCGGCTTGAGGCTGCCGGAAACCTGCCGCCCATTCTGCAGAAGCATAACCTCCATGTCGATCAAGGCAACGCGTGCTCTCCCGGGGTTAAAGAATGTCATATCGAGAACGAGCGACGCTTCTCTTCGATTCAGGTAGGAGAGAGCCGGCGGATAGACGAGCAGCCGGTAGGGAGAAACACGAACGACCCACAGCGTATAGATCGAGAACCCAAACGCAAACAGAGAAAATAGAACCGCGATGGTGGTTGCGACTAACATAGAGGTCTCGGTAAATGGGCCCCGTCTCAAACACAGGTGAGATAGTCCGCTTATCGGAGATTTGGGCTAGTTCTTTAGTTTTAGTCACAACGCGCTCTTTCTGGCTTGGCGGACGAATTCTGCCAACAACCTCTAGGAGAGATCCTTCTGAAAACTGTTCAGAATTGGCAGGGCATCGAGCGAGGGTGGGGCAAGACTCTGAAAAGCATCTTCAACATAGGTGATCCGGCGCATACCGACGAGCACACACGATACTCCATCAAGGCTCGTCAACAACTTCAGTGCGATCTGGCTCAGGCTGTCGGAGCTTTCTGGGTAACCAGCTTTGTAGAGTTTGGTTCGAACTGCATCGGATCCAGATTGCTGTTGTGCCTGAACAAATCGCTCAATTTCTTCGAAGGTCGCATGCAACAGGGGGAAAAACTCCTGCAGCCAAGAACCCCATAGCACATTGTTCCCGTAGGTGCGCCCATTCTCTTCAACCCAGTGCTGCAGCGGCGTAACTACATGCCGGGCGACAACTTGCTCCCAGTGATCGACGGAGCTCACCTGGGGTATAACTTGCTCCAACATGTCAGTGAGACTCGCACCGCGCCCCGCGATTGAAGGAACACCGAGTCCGTTTGCAAGTGTCCGCTCGTGCTGCCGCAGCGGATCTAAAAGGGCAGTCAGCTCCTTTTTCCCTGGCGCCGCCTCACCTGGTTTTGCAAAATCGGCCAGCCGGATCAATCGATTGTCGCTGAATGCGTTCAGCGGCCGGTTGACCAGGACTCCGATGCCACGCTGCTGACAGAACTCCAAAACTGTTTGGCCGGAATTTTTTTCGATCAATGCGCCGCCGCTCTCATATAAATTCATCGGCAGTTGAATCACTCGAAAATGGTGCTCTGTCGTAATCCTCTCCGCCTCCGCCAAGCACCGCTCTACGCTGGTTTGCTCGGGCTGCGACGGCGAAAGGCCAAAGTTGTTCGAGCTGATTCCATACCACCGTATTCTCCCGCGGCGAACTTGCTCCTCTAGAAACCGGAATGCCTGCCCGATGCGACGGTAGAATTCTGTGTGATCGGCAGCGTCCAGCGGCTTGTGATGACCTTGGTGGTTCAGGAAATACTCTGGATTATGCAGCAGAAAGACATCGATCGATTCGAGCTCCAGCCGCTGGCTCGAAAACGCGAGCTGGGTCTCCAGAAACTCGGGGTGGATGCAATGCCAGATCCCCTCTCCATACTCAACGACTTCAGGGAATGACTGAGACTGTGCCAGCCGCATGTTCTGGCCCTGAATGTACCCTCCCTTCGTGACGACGATAATCTGGTCTCGAGGATAGCTCTTGACCACCCTGCCAACGAGAATCTCCGATTGGCCGTCAGTGTAGTTAGCACTGGTGTCGATCAGGTTTCCGCCACGGTCGAGGTAGCTCCGCATCGCAGACTCGTGTTCGGCATTGCCATCTGCGACGCGATAACACCCAAACCCCAACGGATGACATGACAGTCCCGTGGTACCTAGGGGACGAAAGATTTCGGGTGCATAATTCTTCATCAGCTCTTGAGTTCTAGTCGTTCCCGGGCCAAGTCACGAAGTGCAACCAACAACTTGTGCCAGACAAACGCGTCCGCCATCACGAAGGGTCCGTTAAACCTGGTCAAGTTTAGAACAAATCCTCTGGTGCGTTTGGATGGAGAGGTTGGCCGAAGGTGCGGTGCGGGATCGCCTGTGAGTGAAAGGCATCGAAAGTGGGGGCGCTCGCGAAATCTATATATTGATGGCTTCCCCGGCAGCGCCGGCAGCCGCTTCCATGACCGCTTCGGAAAGTGTGGGGTGAGCGTGAACTGTTTTCAGGATCTCCTCGTACGTGGCTTCGAGGTTCTTGGCAATGCCAAGCTCCGCAATCATCTCGGTGGCCTCAGAGCCCAGAATATGGGCGCCAAGCAATTCACCATACTTCGCATCGAAGACCAGCTTCACCAACCCCTCAGTTTCACCGATCGCACGACCTTTACCGCTGGCACTGAATGGGAACTTGCCGATCTTCAATTCATGACCTTTTTCGCGAGCTTTTTGTTCGGTCAGACCGATGCTCGCAACTTGTGGCTGACAATAGGTACAGCCCGGGATATTGTCATAGTCCACTTTCATACGTTCCTTCAACCCCGCCATGCCCTCAACAGCTGAAATCGCCTCCGCCGATGCCACGTGAGCGAGCCAGGGTGGCCCGATAACATCGCCAATGGCATAGACGCCAGACACATTGGTCTGGAAGTTGCCGTCTACGGGTATGTGCCCCTTTTCAAGCTTGACTCCGATTTGCTCCAGTCCTAGGTTCTCGACATTCCCGGTAACTCCCACTGCCATCAGGGCCAGTTCGGCTTTCAGTGCACTTGATTCACCCTTGGTGTTTTGAATCATTGCCTCAACACCATCATCGGCCACCTTGAGCGAATTCACTTTGGTTTCTGTCAGGATTTGGATGCCACTCTTCTTGAAAGATCTCGCAAGCAAGTCAGACACTTCGTGGTCTTCGATGGGGAGGATCTTGGGCATCATCTCCACCAAAGTAACTTTTGTTCCCAGCGCGTTGTAGAAGTAAGCAAACTCCACACCGATGGCGCCTGCACCGATAATCAGCAGGCTCTTCGGAACCTCCTTCAAAATCATCGCTTCAGTGCTGCTGATCACCTTCTTGCCGTCGAAGGGGATTCCAGGCAACGCCCGCGCGCGGGCACCCGTAGCCACCAGGATACGGGATGCCGAGATCGTTTCCTTCAGTTTCTGGTCCGCATCATAGATTTCTACAACCCCCTTTCCTGCGAGCTTGGCTGAGCCCATGAACGTGGCGACATTGTTCTTCTTCATCAAAAACGCCACGCCCTTCTCACTTTTGTCCGCAACTCCGCGGCTTCTCTGGATGATCTTGGAAAAGTCAAAGCGCAGATTGTCGTGGCTGATACCAAACTCTTCACTCTTCCTGAACAGGTTGAGCATCTCAGCATTCTTCAAGAGAGCCTTGGTGGGTATGCAGCCCCAGTTCAAACAAATGCCACCCAGACGGTCTCGCTCAACCAGGGCCGTCTTCATCCCCAACTGGGAAGCCCGAACTGCAGCGGTGTAGCCACCCGGACCGGAACCAATCACAATTAGATCAAACGCATTCGTATTCTTCACTCCAGGCTCCTCTGCTGAAAGGATCGTCAAAAGCGCAGGAAGTCTAAATGATCCGCTGGTCCAAGTCAAAAAACCACGGACATCAATGATTGTTGTTACTGTTAGGGGGGCGGTTCTTTAATAGGAGAGGCAGTTACGGAACAAGCGTCGTGGCAGATGGCATTACAACCCCAGGCGGTTCGAACCGGTTACAGTACAAACGACGATACAAAGCCGCTGTTGAGCAACAATGAGGATTTGGAAGTTACTGAAAAGATTGGTCGGGGCGAGAGGATTCGAACCTCCGACCCCCTGGTCCGGAATTCAATTTGTAGTGCGTGACCTAGCGTAACCAACTTGCCTACGCCTGCCCAGCCTACAGCCGAAGCGGCATTGGCTTAGTGAGGGTGGTCATGTAGCAAGGACATGCTTGGCCACTACTCCCATATGAGAATGCAAGCCAAGCGGGATGCGATAGCTAAACGGGAACCCCCAAACCCGGCCACAAAAGAGCAACAAGCTGAACTGCCGGTCAACTGAAAATGTCCACACGGCTGTGCACTGCTGGACTCGAAATCCCCTACGAGCGGTGCTAGGGAACAGCAACCGTACTGAACTACCAGGACCAGTGACGCTCCCAATTCAGCAGCGGATACGCGGACAGATCGAATCGGCGGAGTCGTACGACGACGGTGGTTTCATTCTGGTTTCGGCTGGTGAGGACCAGATGGTCGGGATCTGGAAGAGCATACGCAAAGGCTACGGGCCCGACGGCGCCTAAAAACGGGAATGGCGTAAATTGCACGGTCTGGGAAGCACTATCCAGCCGGACGTTGCACTTGACTGTAGTTGATCTGCCTGTCCATTGGGACTGTGGCGCCGATTGCGTCATAGGAACAATGACTGCGGCGTTGTTGGAGTGTGCTACCAAGCGCCGCCACAAAGTCGCATCCGTGATCAGGAGTGGCACTGGCGTGCCGTTCTTGGTCATTGCTTCCACGTCCCAGATGCCGAGGATCGCGTTTCCTTGTCGGGCTTGGTTGTAACGGGCGATTTTGTTTCGGCTATCCTGCAACGTCGTCCAAGCGATCCAGACGCCGAGGACTACGCCGACCGCACGGGCCGTTCGGTCGACTGATTCGGATTGGAACAAGCGTCGAGCCGGTGCCGCGTGTACGTCGCGGGTGAGATCGAACGCCGAAAAGAAGCGTATCGCAAAAGGCGCCAGCACAAATAGACTCATCAAGAAGATCTGGCCGGCCAGAAACTTTATCCCTTCGTCATAGCTGATGTCGAGCGCGAGCACGTTTGCCATCGCCGCCATCGAGATGATCGCCCCAAGCATTGCGGTCCGTCGCGTCAACAGGAGGAGGCCGCCCGCCACCTCCACGAAGCCTGTAAAGATTCTGATAGTCACGCGATCCGATCATAAAGGCCCACAGGAGATCCCTTGGGTTGTGTTGTGCCACCTCGAGCGCCATGTAGTCTAGAGTCATCGCGAACTGCACTGGCAGCAACTTGGCCCAACCGTACCATAGCATCGTGGCGCCCAGCAGGAATCGCATCAACGTATGCAACCAGACAAAGAGACGCGGGTGGGCTTTGGTACGGCCCCGATCGAGGGCCGACCACACCAGCGCGCCGACGGCGCTGATCGCCGCGACCGCCATGATGCCCAGGAAATGAGGAAGGAAATTACCACTCAAACGCGGCGGGGAGTGCTCCGGCAGATTGAGGATGAGCGCCATAAGCCATTCGCCGAGCTGGGCAGTCAGCGGCCCGTAGAAGTCTGGTCGGCCAAGGAGCCCTAACGCGACTGTCGGGGTGAGCAGCCACACGCAAAGGGTGACCCACTGCATCAATGCGTAAGCACAACAGAACCGGAACGCGAAGCGCGTTCCAAAGCTCCAGCGAGCTTCGGTGGAGTGTTCGTGTGGAAGTAGGAGCGGCTCTGGCGCCAGGATGGCGTTTGTAGTGGTCATCTTGTTGGAGGTCAATTGATGGATGGATTGAGGCAACAGTATAGCTCAAACCTCATTTCATAGGAAGCGGACGCCAGGAATGAACGGAAGCAAGTGACTATGCGGAGACAACCCCGCCATTGCCGCAAGAACGCACCAATGGCGGCTACCTATGCCACGATAACAGGCGTGAGGTCTTGGCTGGCTGGGAGAAAGACCGGGGAGAACTATGTTTTTTGCTCGGCTGTGAAGCAAGTCATCAGAACGCGGCCGACGCTCTCTCTGGACTGGAACCTTGAGACGTGGAAAGGAGCCGCGGGCTTTCCTCCGACAAGAGCACCCAGAGGCCATAGATTCCGAGTGCGGTTCCGAACGGAATGCTGAAAAGATGCAACGCTGAGACTACGATTCCCAGCATGCGCGACCAGGACCTTAGATTGAGCAAGCCGATGCCAGCGATAATGGAAGGAACCGACAAAAGCAGCAGAAAGAACGCAATGGCTCCGCCAACCAATCCAATAATGGGCAATGCAATGGCTGCATCGTTGTCGTGAGATATCGCGGTTCCGGCAATACCAAACGCGCTGCCAAATACCAACAGGACTACCAGACCTCCAAGGGCTCCCATGGCACCCCAAACGATGTTCAACACGCCCAGGATCTTGATATGTCGTTCCATACTGACCTCCGTCAGAGCGTTGACTCCCATCTGCCTGCCTTCTGCTACCGTCAATCTACGGATTGAGTTCCTGTTATGTTTGGTGAATAGATCAGAC
>CAWBTP010000007.1:0-30500 GCA_963791795.1 uncultured Acidimicrobiia bacterium | reverse complement strand
CCGGGACGGATCCACCAAGGTCGTGAAACCCGAGAAAGCCAAGCCAAGTACAACCTTGAAACTAAGGACTACAAGGAAGGAGATCGCGGCTACGACAAGCACATGGGAGATGGAGACGAATATAAGCAAGGATATCGAACTGGATATCAAGGCGGCTACGATGACGCCTTCTACAGTCGTCCGGGAAGGTTTGCTGAGATCTATGGCCACTCACGATAAGAGACGAGACCGTGATGTAACGATTATTGAAGTGCCACGCGGAGGTTATTCCGACATCGCATTCGACAACGGATATCGAGATGGCATCCGTGCCGGACAGAGAGATCTAAGCAACCACGCGAAATTTGATCCGGCATCTCAGCCGAGCTATCGGGATGGGGATCATGGTTACCGAAGCAGCTTCGGCGATCTGGAAGTGTACAAGCGACAATACCGCGAAGGTTTCATGCGCGGCTATCAAGATGGTTACGGCCGTTGGAAGTAAAGACACTAACCATTGATCAAGATGGGTGATCGAGTGCTTGACGGCCCGACTGGTCCGCCTGATGGTTCGCCCTTACTCCACAAAAAAGCCGCTGCAAGGATCGAACCCTGCAACGGCTTTTTGTTGCACTGCCAAGCGGATAGGCTAAGAGGAGCCGAAGCTCCAGACTTCAATCCCCTCAAACAACGGGATTGCGGGCTCCTACGGAGAAAAGTTGACCTTCCCGATAATCGCGGAGAAGGACCTGCTGGAGATCTTGAAGAAGCGAATTGCGGAAGCCCGTAAGGATCATACTGGACGAACCACCACCTGTCGTCCGGAACGACAAGGAGCTGAGCGGCGCCGTCTGGGGTGATGTGGTAGTGGCGTCTTGGAACTATCCCTATCTCCCCATCGTAGCTATTTTCCCGTCGACTCGATCTGTCCTCGGATCACCCCTGGAGGGTGGGCGACAGAGTGCACGTTGACGTAGGTGTTTCCGTTGCGCATCGACGCAGCGAGGGCCGCAACCGTCGCGCCGCATGCCGGGTTCACAATGCTCGCGTCGGTGATAGTGGCGTTACCCACCCACTTACCGTCGACCTCAAGGCCATTGGCGTGTAACCCGGCCAGGAAGACAACGACCGGCCCATTCACGCCGACCTGCGCGCAGTGAATGTGGGACTGAGTAATTCCCACGCCGTTGTTTACGTGAAGATCGAACTCAATCTCAGTTTCTGCCTTGTTGAGCGCAAGGAAGGCTTTCCCCGTTGTGTCGGTAGTAACCGGTGGGACTTCCTGATCCCCGGTGAGTGTGGCCTTGAAGAGTTCCTGGGCATTGGCGACGCCCGCGTAGACCAGAGCGGTGAGTAGGACTGACATGGCGGCGAATATCTTAGGCATGTTTAACCTCCGGTATTTGACGTTTTGGTTCAAATGCTCCCATTTCTCATGGTCCGTCCCCGACGACCGGTGGCGGGACCCTCTGACGTCTGATTTCTACCTCGATGGCTGTCCACGGACCGCTCCCGGCCCGAAGTCCGGTAGCGTGTGCACATTGATAGGCGAACAGCGCCACGGCGATGATCGAAACGAAGGACAGAACTCTTTTCATCTCCTCTCCTTCGGGTCAGGCAAACGCATCACCTAGAATTCACTTTGCTTTGAAAATCTCGTACACGGCTCCAGTGTCCAGCGATGAGCAGGTTGCCGTTCGGCGCCGTCTGGATATCGGTGACGATGCCGAAGTTCGTTCCGACGATTTGGGTCTTGTTCGCCCTCGGGTCGTGGAAGGTCGCGTTGTCGGCGACGAGGTCCCCCGCGATCCGCCGACGATTTCCGGTGAGCTCAAACGCCATCAAGCCGCCTCCGAGCGGATCGTCGTTGACCGAGAGGCCCACGAAAAGGTCGCCGAACCACTGCGGTCCGAGCGCCCGGCTGTTGAGAAATCCGATTGCCGCGGGAGCCAGAACGAATTTCCAAGAGTACTCCGGATCGGAGTAGTGAGAGCCCGGCAGCACAAAGAGTCTCGAGAGCGCCTCGGCCGGCGTGTCTGCGATTCGCTCCGGCCCCCACCGGAACTGCTGCAGGTTCGGGAAGTCCTCGTGATGGAGGGCGGTCGTCTCGATCTGCTTGAACTGGGCGACTCTCGAGGCCGGCCCCATGATCTGGATCCACCCCGAGTTCATTCCCGGCTCGATCAGGTTGATCTCGTCGAAAGCGTCTTCGCCGTTCTCCTGGTCCCAAAGGTTGCCGGAGAGCGGGTCGAACGCCATCCCGAATCCGTTACGAACACCGTAGGCGAAGATCTTCTGAATGTTCTGGCCTTCTTCGCCTCCCATCGCGGCGCCGACGGAGAAGAACGGGTTATCGGTTGGCGTCGTCCCGTCGTCGTTCAACCGGATGATCACGCCCGTGAAGTGCGCGTTGTCCGGCCGCGGCCCGCCGAACTGGTCGTCGGGGATGATGTCGCCGAGGCCGGTCAATGTCGGACCGGAAGGGAGGTTCTGGAGCTGGCCGCGCCGGCCGACGTCGCCGAACTGAACGTAGAGCTTCCCGTCCGGTCCAAAGCGGATCACCCCGCCGTCGTGGTTGCCGCGCGGCGGCTGAATCTCGCCGTTCGGACCGGTTGGTGAGGTAGATGCATCGTTCTGAAACGAGCGCAGCATGATCAGGTTGATGTCGAAGGCGAGCGTCTTGGTCGCGCCGTTCCAGACGAACCGGTCGACGCGGTTGCCCAGCAGGGGGACCGCGAGCGCTTGGCCCGAGTCGGCGCCGAGCCCTGGCGTCAAGGCGCATTCGTTTGCCGTCGGGAAGAACTCGTTCTCGGCAGGTGGCGGCGGAGCGACACAGCTCCAGAAGAGGTAGACGAAATTGTTCTCCTCAAAGTCGGGATGGAGCGCGATCCCGAGAAGCCCCCGCTCCTGGAAGTTGTTGACCGCCAGGTCGAGCGCGGTGCCGGTGACCGCACCATCCTCCACCACCTTGACGTTCCCCGTGTTCTTCTCGATTACAAGCCACTGCGAATCGGAGAGAAACGCAAGTCCGATCGGAGTCACGAATCCATCGACCGCTGTGCGCACCGCAAGGTTTGGCACGGTCATCGTTGGCCCCGACGCTTGCGCGCGGAGCAAGACCGCCGCGTTCGGGAGGATAAAGATCATCGTCAGTGCTGTTGCGGCGACAGCAATTGCGGCGCAAGCACGCCTGGCGAGTTTGCGTCGAGAGACAGCAACTTCGATTGTTTGCATTGGAAGAACCTCCAATTTCGATCAGTCTCGCTTCCAGTCTGTTCCGAAGCCGAGTGTCAGCCGGTACGAGTGCCAACCAGTTTGACGAGTGAGTCCACGAGCCATTGTTTAATAGTGAACACACTTAGGCAGATACAAATTGGACAGTTGGTTTCGGTGGTTGAAATGCCAATTGGACTGAACGGGAGACAGTGCTACAGGGACGAACTGTGACCGAATTCTCGATCCCATTGGTTTCAGCGCTGCAATGGTGGGAGGAAAGAGCCGAGCAAGAAAAGGAGCAGGCACCGCTCGCTATGGCGTTGACTGGGGCTGTTCCGACTTACTGGATGAACTACGGTCGAGCCATCCGATAAAATCGTCCCCGCACCAGAGCTCTCATAGAGAAGACCAAGGGATACTCGAGAATTACGATCAGACCGCTAAGGAGTCACATGAGGCCGAGACTGCCAACAGTTTGGCTAGTGTTGTTACTGTGCGGGTGGGACATGTCCTGCCGAGTCCCGGGCCTAGAGCCGGGTCGTGGATACTCACTCGACGCTGAAGACCGCGTATTCAAATCGGGCCTGTTTTCTGCCTTCGCTCACGATCACGCAATTGACGCCCCGATTAGGCAGGGAAGCCTCGAGTTACGTTTGGATGCGCCCAAATTGCGCTTTCTGGGCTTTCTCCCAAAGAATCGCGCCGATGTGCAAAATACCATGAAGGTTCCCCAGGTTCTGGACAGCAATCGTTTCACTGAAATCTCATTCCAGTCGACTGCTGTTTAAACGCGAGAAGTGCGGGCCAGTTGACCGATAGCCGCCGAATCACCGAAGTAGGTCGAACGTCGTTCCCAGAGGGATGGTCGGCCATCCGGAAAGTTGGAGGTCGTCAGAGGCCCGTTCCCCGCGAGTAGTCCGATACACGGATAATTGCCAGACTAAATTCGATATCAAATATAAGATCAATCGACATCGTCGGCGCGTGGGAGTCTGGTTTTTTGTTTCATGTCAAGAAAGCAAGTCGATCTTGTTTCGTCTGTTTCCGGAGGGACGTTTTATGCAACTGCTGGAGATGAAGTGGACGGACGTGGCAAAGTTGTCGCGGGACATCCCGGTAGTGATTCCAATCGCGGCACTCGAGCAACACGGTTCGCATATGCCGGTGTTTACGGATAGTCTCCTGCTGGGAGAAGTGATGCGCCGCGTCTGCGAGCCGCTGCAGGGGCGGGTGTTGTTCGCGCCATTGCTCTGGCTGGGCAATTCACATCATCATCTGGACTTTCCCGGGACGGTTTCGGCCTCACCACGCGTCTATTTGGACCTGTTGATTGATTTGACCGAAAGCTTTCTCTTCAGTGGATTTCAACGCCTCGTTTTGCTCAACGGACACGGCGGCAACATAGTCCCAGCTCAACAGGCGTTGTTTGAATTGCGTCAGCGGTATCGTAGTCGCAACGACTTGCTGTTGCTCTCCGCCACTTATTGGTCGGCCGGAGATAGCCCAAACGAATCCGACTCATCGTTCCGGCAAACTCAAATGGGCCATGCCTGCGAATGGGAAACGTCCATGATGCTGCGGATCCAGCCGCAGCTTGTGGGTGATTATGCGGCCACTACGGATGTTGAATGGGGACGGGCGTTCGTTCCAGCCAGCCGGGCGTGGGTAACGCCGGATCGAAGCCCGTTAGGCCACATTGGCTACCCCAAAGAGGCTTCGGCCGACAAAGGTGAGACGTTGTTTCGGGTATTTGCCGCCGGTGTGGTTGCGTTGTTGGAACGCTCCCTGGATGGCAAAGAATGGGACGCATGAACCCTTCCCGCCCGCCCTTCTGGAAATGGTCGGTTTGCCTGTTGCTGCTGTTTGCCACCATGTTGCTGTACATGGATCGGCAAACGTTGTCCCTGACCGGAACCCGCATGAAGCAGGAGTTCCATCTGGACGACGCGCAATACGGCCGATTGGAGGCTGCCTTCAGCTGGGCGTTCGCCGCTGGTGCGTTACTTTTCGGCTTTCTTGCCGATCGCGTGAGTGTTCGCTGGCTGTACCCATTTGTATTGGTTGCGTGGTCCTCGGCGGGGATTGCCACGGCCTATGCAGGGCGGATCGGCAATCTGCTGACCGGCTGGATGGGTTGGATCGCTTCAGCCGTTGAGAATCCTGCCAATCACGAGATCTATGCGGGCTTGTTGGTTTGCCGCACCCTTCTCGGTCTTTTTGAGTCGGGTCAGTGGCCCTGTGCCCTGATTACAACTCAGCGCATTCTCAGTAATCAGGACCGATCCTTTGGCAACAGCATTCTGCAGAGCGGCGCCTCGATCGGCGCGATCTTCACTCCGTTTGTGGTGCAACTGACCATGACCGATGCGCCGGGATCCTGGCGCATTCCATTTCTCATCGTGGGTGGGATCGGTTTGCTGTGGGTGTTTCCCTGGTTTGGCTTGGTGACGGCAAGCGATCTGGCCAAGCCGTCCGATACAATCACGCCTTCCCAGACTGATGAACCAGAGACAGATTCCCCGTCAACGCTGCGCCGCTACCTGGTCTTGATGTTCGTGGTGGTGGCGATCAACATCACCTGGCAGTTCTTTCGCGCGTGGCTGCCTAAATTTTTGAAAGAGGCGCATGGTTACGGAGAAGCCTTCGCCAACTATTTCACCTCCGCCTATTACATCGCGACCGACATTGGTTGCCTCACGGTTGGGTTTCTCGTGAAGCAACTAGCCAGTCGCGGCTGGAATGTCCATCGCGCCCGGCTCGTGACCTTTCTCGGCTGCTCGTTGCTGACGGCTTTGGGTTCGGTGGCGGCGCTGGTGTCAAAAGGGCCGCTGTTGCTGGGCCTGTTGCTGTTGATCGGCGCTGGTGCACTGGGTCTGTTTCCCAACTATTACGCTTTCGGACAGGAAATCAGCAAGAAGCACCAAGGGCTCGTGGTGGGCTCCCTGGCAACATTTGCCTGGTTGGCGACCGGATTGATGCAGAACCTTGTTGGCCAGACAATCCAAGCGACAGGATCCTATGTAACCAGTATGGCCCTCATGGGGCTTGCACCCTTCTTGGCTTTCTTCGTTCTGTGGCGGTTTTGGGATAAGCCATTGCGGGGGAAATAGAGCGCGCGGGTATTTCGTGACTCATGCGGAACGAGAGAGGTGGGCAGGCCCGAAGCCCTCTGTGCGTGAGAGTGCCCTGATTGTTGGCTCCGGAACCCTCCTCTCTCCTGTTAAGAAAAGAACACGCGTTCGGCTGTTTTTCTCAAGAGCCACTGACGGTCGCTGTCAGACAGAAAATCCAGCCGGTCACGGATGAGGGCGATCGAGTCAAGATAGGTATGTCCGTCTTGCACTTGAAACGGGCAGTCGGTAGCCCACATCAATCGTTCCCGCCCGTAGGCCTCCAACAAGCGACGGATCACCGGTGCCAGATCAAGATAGATCTTACTCAGTGCGTAAAAGGCCGAGATCTTCACCGTCGTGAGCTTGTGCCTGGCCAGGTTACAAAGCGTTTTGACCTCCTCGTCCCAACTCTTGCTGTCAGCCTTGATGCGAGCGATGTGGTCAATCACAACGGGCGTTTCGGGGAACTTCTCGCACATCCGGTCAACGGCCGGAACCGCATCCGGATCGATCAGACAACACATCGAAAGGTTCTCTTCCGAACCGCAACGCCACATCGCTGCCATACCTTGAGTTCCAAGCCATCGATCGAGGGGGCTGCCTTTAGGGGAGATACGGAAACCGCGAACTCCCTGCTTTGCCAGTCGTCGCATGACGTCTCGAGGCTGCGCAGTTTCGTCAATGACAGCGACTCCGCTGAAGAGTCCCGGGAAACGCCGCATCGTGTCGAGCATGTATGAATTGTCATAGCCATAGTAGCTCATCTGGATGAGCACAATACGGCTGACCCCGCAGGGCCGGGCGTGGGATAGCAACTCCTCGGGAGGGAAATCTGGCGGCTGCATCTGTTCGCGGCGATACCCGGGCGCCAGGGGGTACTTCTTTGTATCAGAGGTCCACACATGAACATGTGCGTCGATGTAGCCAGGATGGTCCTTTTCTGGGACCCTGGCAGCTAGAGCACTCTTGTTTTGTGTTTGAGCAGCCATGCCTTTTGCCACCAGCGTTGAGCCAACAATCCCAACAGCCGCCTGAAATAGTCTCCGACGGGATAGCTTGTCCAGATGCACTCCGGAATCAGTCTGGTCTGGCTGCGAATTCAAACTAAGACCCGTACACTTTCGCTGATTCATCGTCCTTCTTTCGGATGGAATTCTGGAGCACAAAGGACTCAGCAGACGCTGATCTGTCAGAATTCCAGGATCGCGCGGGCATAAATTTCCACGGCTGCTACAACCTGATCGAGATCCACGTATTCTTCCGCAGCGTGAGCCTGATCAATACTGCCGGGCCCCAAAATGACGCTGGGGATCCCAGCTATGGCGAACCTACTGGCATCAGAACCATAAGGCACTCCAATCAGTTGGCTGGGCCCTCTCACCTCGTGCGAAGCCGCCGTGACGGCCTGAACTATTCTTTCCGTCGGCGCGGTTTCGAGAGGAAAGGATTCCAGCATCGGAGGTTCCATCTCAATATCCATGGCTGGATCTCGCAGTCGCAGTTCATCGATGAGACTCTCAAACTCCTGCCACACCTGCTGGCGTGTTTCGCCCGGCAGCATGCGGCGGTCCAGTTCAATGGCGCACGAATCGGGCACCTGATTCACCTGAATGCCACCCTGAATCACACCGACGTTGAGCGTTGGGCGTCCAAGAAGCGCGTGCTGCTGCTTTTCCAGAGCGGAATGGTACTTTTCTTCAATAGCGAGAATTAACCTGGCCATCTTGGTGATGGCGTTCACACCAAGGTGAGGTTTGGCGCTGTGGGCGGCTCTGCCGCGCGTGCGAATGCGCCACCGCAGAACACCCTTTGAGGCCACCACCGTATTCAAGTCCGTGGGTTCAGCCACAATCGCCCCATCTCCCTTAACACCGCTTTCGAGGACCTTGAGGACCCCCCGAAACGCGAATTCCTCATCCGCTGTGGCTGCCAACAGAACGGAGTTCCGCAACGGCTGTTCAGAATCTTTCAATGCTTTGATCGCGTGCATCATGGCAGCCAGACCGCCTTTGGTGTCACAGCTCCCGCGTCCATACATCCGATTTTCCTTCCTGGTTGGGACGAAGGGGTCTGCGGTCATGCCCAGCTCGGAGGCAGTGTCCATGTGCGCTTCGAGGATTACGGTGCACCCGCCAGGTCGTCCTTCCAGCTTGGCAATGACATTGGGCCGGCCTTCGAAAACCGTCTGAACCTCAAAAGCAATGTTGTTCTTCCTGAAAAATCCGCAAATGTAGTCGGCAGTGGCTGCTTCCCCAGGCCCGCCGGGGTAATTCGGGTTGACACTATTGATGGAAACCAGATCTGCAAGTGTCTGAAAGACGGCTTCTGGATCGGTAGCGAATCGCATATTCATAAGAGTCTGCAGTTATTGCCAACGGGGGGCCTAAATCAGCTCTCTCGCAGCCGAGGTTGCATTCCCATGCCGGAGAAAGGCCTTGGGAGCCGTTTGATTTGAACAAAACAGAGAATGGATAAGAAGTTAGGGGTCCTTCCGGTCAAAACTTGACGCGGCGATGCCTTCACCATGAAGTTCCGCGAGCATCCGTAGCGCACTGGTCACATTTCTCCAGAACCTTCAGCAACACGAGCACTTTCGACTTCATAGTTTCCCTCGAGATACGCCGGCTTGTTCGGGATGTAGCCGATGGCTCCGTTGGCCAGTTCAACATTGTAGGTGTGCGCAAAGGGTGAACCCGCCTTGACGCTCAGGCCCAGCTCAACGAAAATTTCACCAGGCCAAGCCACCCACGCCACGTCTCGACCGAGCGCGATCACCTGCATCTCGACTTCCTGTGGTTGGCCTTCGCGCGCGGCAATGTCGAGAGTGCGATGGGCACGCACAAGTTTCATGAAGCCGTCGCGAGTGTTGTCTCTGGCGCTGCGAACGTCGAGTCGGGCCTGTTCCAGCTGTTCGTGCGTGAAGGGCGGCAAGGGCAGCTTCACGATTTCACTCCGCACCCGAATCGAACCGATCGTAGTGAGCGGCTGCAGCCGAGGGTAGGCCTTGAAGACGGCGGCGGCGAGAATGGTCCCAAGGCGGGAGGCTTCGTGCGGACCGCTTTGCCTTCCCGCCCAATCAACATCAGTGTGGTTGATGTTTCCGCAGGTGCCGTTGCCGAACAGCGTAAGCATCTCCGGCCCTTTGTATAGCGCGAGAGCCCGCGATAACGCGCCAGGATAGTCCGCTGAGATGCGCGTGCCGCCGGTCGTGTCGGGGTGCATCGCATAATTCACGAACGTGAGGAGTGGCGCGGGCTTTTCAGAAGCGGTCTCGGCATAGAAGACGCCGACTTCCGGGTCAATCGGTCCGGCGGGACGAACGATCTGGGAGTTCAGCTTGCCCGGATTCCAGCCGACGGAGCCGTCCCTCATCCAGAAGCGCCGGTTGTTGGCCAACCGGGATTCGTTCTCCTTCCCGACCGAAACGCGCACCGCCTGGCGTTTCTCGTTCGCGGCGGCGACAGCTTCGGCAATGAGCTTCGGTAACGTACGGCTGTAATTCTTCGAAACAGGCTTTGCACCGCCGTCGCTGTCGTCGCGGCTCCATTCGCGGAAGAGCACCGGCGCGGTGTGCGTGTGCGTGGCCGCAATGATGACGTTGGTTCCAGGAATACCCGTCTGCGACTCAATGATCTGTCGTGCTTCGGCAACGATCCATTTCGGCATCGAAATCAGGTCGCACACGACTATGGCTGCACGGGTCCGGCCGTCATCAAACACCGTGGCCTTGGCGAGAATATCGTCGAGCACACCTTCGCTGCTGCGTTCGTGATAGTAGCCGGCCAAGGCAATGCCAAGCGGCGGATTGATCGGAACGGCAGCGGTGCCCAGACGAAATTCAGCGCTTAGCGAGCTGGTCGCTGAGACCGTGATTGCGAGTAGAAGACCCAGCCAACAGAAGACAGTTTTAGGGAAACCATGTTCTTCGAAATCGCGTCGTCCACTTCCGAGATCCGGCTTTCTCGATTGGCGACGGGGCAGCCAGCGACGATCCCACCAGATCTCAATCAGCTACCCGCACACGCTTTATCATAGACTCTGAAAGCATCAGAGTCACAGTCGGCCTCAAGCGCTGGATTTCAGGGTCCCGAATCTGAACTGAAGTTCCGAAAGTTGTTCAAGGGTGACATTGCCGCCGCTGAGTACCGCCACCGCTCGTCCCTCCCTTTTGGGGTTGGCGAGTATCCCAGCAAAACTGGTTGCTCCAGACGGCTCGACCAGAACCTTGGCCTCCTCCAGCAAGAACAGCGTTGATCTCAAGATGTCCTGATCGCTGACAAGAATGATCTGATCAACGCAACGCTGTACGATCGAGAGGTTCAGACACCCGGTCGCTTTCGCAGCCAGTCCATCTGCGATCGTCTCAACTCTCGGCAGAACCACGGGCTCTCGATGACGAACCGACTCCGACATCACATTGGAATTTTCAGGCTCGACTCCGTAAACCTTGGCCTGAGGATGCAGCTCTTTGATGGCGAGCGCGATGCCAGATATCAATCCGCCACCGCCAATGGAAACGTAGACCTCATCTACCTCGGGGAGATCCTCCACGATCTCCAGTCCCACTGTGCCCTGCCCCGCAATCGTCTTGGGAGCAGAAAAGGGATGGACCTGCGTGTAACCTTTTTCCTGACTGAGCTGCTGAACCTTGTCCCATTGCATGTCGGAGTTGATTCCAAATTCGACGATGTCGGCACCTAGCTCTCTGAGCAAAGACCGCTTAAGAGGATTTGGGCTCTCGGGAAGAACGACGATACAGGGGACTCCAAAACGCCTTGCCGCATAAGCCAATCCAAGGCCGTGATTTCCCGAGCTGGCGCAGATCAGACCGCGCCCTCGTTCCTCGGGAGCTAGACTCATAACGGTGTTGAGCGCACCGCGCACTTTGAAAGAACCCGTCCGCTGAAGGTTCTCCAACTTTAGATGGACTGGACATCCTGCCCGGTCGCTGGCCGCGGCGCTCAACACCAGTGGAGTTCGAATAGTCTCCCCAGAAATTCGGCCCTGCGCCGCCTGGATGTCTTCAACAGAGACAGATGTCTTACTTTCCTCTGACACTCTCACTGGATCCCCTCATGCGAAGTTAGACGTTTGGTTCTGGCGCCGCTCGATATCCCGCGGAGTTGCGGAAGGGCGCCGCTCCGTCAGCGCAAACCGAGCACAGCCCTGCGCAGCGAGCACCCGGCTCCACCCAAAACGAGAACATGCAGCTCTATGCAATGATCTTCTGGGCGACATTTCCGGCGACATCAGTCAGTCGGAAGTAGCGTCCTCCGTAGAAATAGGTGAGCTTTTGGTGATCGAGTCCCATCAAATGCAGAATCGTCGCATGCAGGTCGTGGATGTGCATTCGGTCCTCAACCGCATAGTAACCAAACTCATCGGTGGCCCCGTAAGTCATCCCACCTCTCACGCCTCCGCCCGCCATCCACATGGAGAAGCCGTACGGATTGTGATCGCGTCCGTCTCCCGCTTGAGCAACCGGCGTGCGACCAAACTCGGCACCCCATAGAACCAAAGTATCCTTCAGAAGGCCTCTAGCCTTAAGATCCTTGAGCAAGCCCGCAATGGGCACATCGACCTGCTGAGCATTCCGCGTGTGGCCTCGAACCAATTCGCTATGCTGGTCCCACATCGAAGCACCCGTACTGTGGGTACATTGAATGAAGCGAACGCCGCGCTCAGCCAGTCTCCGGGTCAACAAGCACTGCCAGCCGAAATCGCGAGTCTCTGGACGATCGATGCCATAAAGCTTCTTGGTTGCTTCGGACTCTTTGTCAATGCTCAACACTTCCGGGGCCTCGGTCTGCATGCGGAATGCAAGTTCGAAGGCCTGGATGCGGGCCTCGAGGTCAGGATTGTAGGCGCGGCCCTGAGCGTGTTGGCGATTGATCTTCTGCAACATTTCCAATTCATAACGCTGCTGATCTGAGCTCAGCCCCTGGTTCTTGAGATATTCAATGGGCTCAGCCTGCAAATCCTCGACTTTGATACCGGCATTCCCAATGGGAGTGCCCTGATAGGCGGCTGGCAAAAAGCTGGAACTGTAGTTTTTGGCGCCACCGTGGGCCAACCCAGGTCGGATGGTCACAAAGCCGGGCAGACTTTGATTCTCGGTGCCCAGACCATACGTGATCCAGGAACCCATACTCGGACGAGGAAAAGTGTTAGAACCGGTGTGCAACTGAAGGACGGCGCCGCCATGGGCGACACTGTCTCCCACCAGCGATCGGATCACGCACATGTCATCAACGCAGGAACCCACCGTGGGAAACAAGTCGCTGACTTCAATACCGCTCTGGCCATAGTGCCTGAAAGTCCAGGGCGATTTCATCAGGTTCCCTACGTCACCTTCGGCAAAGGTCAGGGGACGTTTGAAGGGAAGAGGTTTGCCATCGTCACGCGTCAAACGGGGTTTTGGGTCAAACGTATCGATGCTGGATGGCCCGCCCTGCATGAAGAGGAAAATGACACGCTTGGCCTTGGGAGCAAAGTGCGGCGGCTTGAGAGATAGAGGATCCATCGCTTTCGATCCCGCACACAGGCTGGATTCTTCCGCCAGCAACGCCGTCAAGCCCAAGAACCCAAATCCGCAGGCTGACTGACGGAGAAGATCGCGGCGTGAAACCATCCGTGTGAGGTTCTGTTTCATAACGCCTCTCAATCGATGTAAACAAATTCGTTGGAACTCATCAATATGCGGCAATAGCTCTGCCAGGCGTTCAGCCTGGCATCCTCACCCGCACGTCTCTTTTCCATGCCGTCAATGTAACCCAGGGCCGCATCGATCTCTTGATCCAGTGGCTTTCGGGTCAGCATGATCCCAATGGCACGTTCGATGCGTCTCCTGTCATCCGCGCTTTTGTCGGCCAACAACAGTTTCGCAAAGTCTGAGGCTCGCTCCGCCACGAATCTACTGTTCAGCATGAATAGAGCTTGAGGAGCGACATTGGTGCGCGTGCGACTTTCGCCGGTGCTGACCGCATCCCCGAAGTCGAACAGTGTCAGAAGACTCGGCAGATTGGAGCGCCGAAGCGGCAAGTAAACCGTCCGCCGTCGGCTCTTCGCCGGATCGAAGCTGACGCGCGCGACAGGGTCGTTCTCCCTGTCGTGCACGATGCCAGTACCCTCCAGCAGGCTGCCTCCCAGGGTCAGGTCGAGCGAGCCCGCAACGCTGAGGAGAGTGTCCCGAATCTCTTCCACATCCAGCCGACGTTCAGCGAAGTGGGACCAGAAGCGATTGGCGGGATCCGTCTGGATCTGCTGTGGCGTCGCAGCCGAACTCATTTGATAAGTGCTGGACATCATGATGAGCCGATGCATGGCTTTGATCGACCACCCACTGGCCATAAACTGCTGGGCCAAGTAGTCCAACAACTCCGGATGCGTTGGCGCTTCACCCAGCTTTCCGAAGTTACTCGGCGTGCGAACCAATCCTTCACCAAAATGCCATTGCCAGATGCGGTTGACCATCACCCGCGCTGTCAGAGGATGATTTGGACTGGTCAGCCAACGCGCCAACTCCAGACGGCCGCTGCCTTGAGTGATAGGCGGTTGAGGATCTTTTGACAGAACACGCGGAAATCGCTTCGGAACCTCCTGCGCCGGGTTCTGGTAACTGCCTCGGACGAAGACTCGTTGTTGCGTAATCTCCCCTTCAGCGACTGCGCAAGCCATCGGAGGTTCCGGCGGAGCGGCCTTCTTGAGTTCTTCCATTTCCCGGCGCAGTATGCCTAGCCGCTCGTTCGATTGCTCAGAGAAAAGAGGCTCCTGCTCTTGCTCCTTCTCCGGAAGTGCGAAGGGACCTTTGGCGAGCACCACCTCGGAGAAGAATCGGTTCTTGCCTGCTTTGAACTTTGGCTTTTCGGGAGGAGCCGTTCCCTCTTTCAGGGCGGCAGCGACCTTGCTCTTCCAATCAGCTCGTGTCTCGTCCCACTCTTTGGCCGTCAACTCGAATTCTCGCTGGTAATCCTGAGCGATCCTTGCCTGGTCCGCTGTGGCTGCTTGATACCAGCGCTCCAAATGCGGGCGTACTTCCTCGCTGGGTTTCAAATACTCGACCCACTTTTCCAGGACTCTTACCTCTAATCGATCCGTCGATGCGATTTCCTGGGCTGAATCCTTGGACTCATACACCCTGCGGGCGGCCACCATGTAGTCGGCCAAACGGGGCCTCAGACGCGCGGCGTATCGATCGGCTTCTGCCTCGACGATTTCGGCGATTGCTTCTTTCTTTTCCGTGATCTTCTTTTGATATTCCTCATACCGATCCGCGATGTCCTTCGGGACCAAGGGAGCAAGGTATATCTTGGAAGTAATGCCTTCGAGCTTGCTCAGCTGTTTCGTGCTGGCAAAGATGGAGGCCAGGGAGTAGTAATCTTCAGTCGGGATCGGGTCAAATTTGTGATCGTGGCAGCGGGCGCAAGCAACAGTGAGTCCCATCAGCGCTCGACTGGTAACATCGATCTGCTCGTCGATGATGTCATACAGAACCTTGGGCTTGTCCGCTTCCGAAAGCAACTTTGGCCCCAGTGCGAGAAAGCCCGTTGCCACAATGCCACGTACATTGACTTCGCCGGGTTTTTCCGCAGGCAACAGATCTCCCGCGATCTGCTCCGTGATGAATTGATCATACGGGAGATCCGTGTTGAAGGCCTGGATGACGTAGTCGCGATAGCGCCAGGCATAGGGATTGCGAAAATCTTCGTCCCCTCCTGTCGAGTCACCATAACGGGCCACGTCGAGCCAATGACGGCCCCACCGCTCACCGTAGCGGGGAGAGGCCAATAACCGTTCGATGACTTTCTCGAAGGCTGTTAGGCGACTTATCCGCGAGGAATTCCTGGATCTCTGCTTCGTTCGGAGGCAACCCAGTCAGATCAAATGTCGCTCGCCGCAGTAATGTTAGCTTGCCGGCAGGACTCGCGGCAGTCAGGCCTTCTTTCTGGAGTTTCGCGAGAACGAAATTGTCAATGGGAGATTTTGCCGAGGCTTTCGCCGTCACGACAGGCGGAGCCTGAGTTCTGACCGGTTGGAATGACCAGAAATCAGAATCCGATGGACTCCACTTCTCGTTCTTATCCTTGCCAGCGCTGCCTAGTGTCTGCGCGTTCGGCCAGGGTGCTCCCAGTTGCACCCACTCCGTCAGATCGGAGATCTGCTGCGCGGTGAGCTTTCCCGTGGGTGGCATCTTGATGTCTCTCAGATAGCGCACCGCCTGAATCAGTCGGCTGTTTTCCGGATCACCCTTTACAACAGCCGGTCCTTTGTCGCTTCCTTTCAGAAGACCCGCTTCCGTCGAGAGATTCAACGCCGCCATTTGCACCTGGGTGCCGTGGCAAGACCAGCAGTGTGCCGATAGCAAAGGCCGAATCTTCGTCTCAAAGAAATCGGTCGCGTCCGCAGATTGCGCCCTGAGACTGAGCGAAGACGGGCTAAGAAAAAGGCTGAGAAAAAGAGAGATAGTAGGAGAGCTTGATAGGCTTACCGACCGAGGATGTCATTCCAAAGCCCCTTTTCTGCAGATGAGATGAAAAGCCAGGAGACTGAAATCCCTGGTTATCTTTGACTTCGGTCACGATGATCCATATATGCCAGCGTACTGAGGTGGAGTGCTCAGGGCGCCTGTGTCGCAGCTTCAGCCCTGCTCCTGCTTAGCGGTCGCACCCACTTCCACCAAGCGGTTGATTGAACAACGGTCAGTGTGAACATCACGGCCGCTGCCACAACATAAGGCATGCGAAAGCCGCCCAAAGATCCAAATATGCCGCCCACCATCGTGCCGATGGCCATTCCTCCAGCCAGCGTCGCCTCGTGAATGCCAGCCGCCAGCGCGCGTCGTTCGTCGGAACTGCCAGCAGTGCTGTAGAACAAGCCGGAAAAGTAGTTATACCCGACCAGCTGTCCTAACAGTGCCAGTCCAGCGAACAGCGATGTGCTCGATTCAGATTGCGCGATCACCAACAACCCGCACGCAGCCAGCATCTGCGAAGCCAGAGCTGTACTGAAGCGGAAATGCCAGTGAGCGGTATAGTGCATGAGCAGATAGGTCCCGACAATGACGCCGCGCCAACTCGCCAGTAATTTCCCATGGTCCCGCGGATGAACTCCGATGGCCACAGCCAAATCTGGCAGCAGATGAATGATCATGCTCGCGCCGAACATTCCTCCCAAGTTCGCAATCCAGCTCAATCGCTTAAACGCAACGGCCACTTCCAACGCCTTGTTCTCGTGGTGAGTTCTGTGGGGCGAGATTGGGGCAAATGGCTTGAGCTGAAACGCCACTACGAACGCTAGTGCTAGATTTGGCAAGGCGCCCAATAGAGCTGCGCCATAGACCCAACGCTGCCCAAAAGCGAACAGCGCGCCAGCTGTCAACTGGCCACACATCATGCCGACATTCCACGCGACGCAGAACAGAATCAGCGTGCGGCTGACAACGTGACGATTCGCGTGGGGATTCTCTCCCTGATTGAGCCAGCCAATCAAAGGCGGATAAAACAGACCCAGACCGATTCCCAACAGCCAGTAGCCTGGCAGCAACCAGGCATTGCGGAAATCACCGAACCAGCAGGCAGCGATGCTCAGCACCACAGCGCCCGCGCCGGAAACGAAAACCATCCTGCCGTCAAAACGGCTGGCCAGCCAGCCCCCCAGGACGCTACCTACAGCGGCACTGAAAGACAGCCCGGCCCCGGCAAGACCGAGATACCAAGGCGCGGCTCTGCCTTCCGCCAAGCCGCGCGATACCGCGAAGACCATGGCGAACGAGGCAAAGTCAGTCAGCCCACACATCAGGTACAAGTTGAGCTTGAGCCGAGATCCGATCAACGCCGAACACTGAACACATGAAGATTTGAGAAACCCATTTCGCGAGTAGCTGCTGTTTTGACCACTGGCTCTTAAGTCTAGCTCATTTTCCTGATATGCGACTTGCGTCCACTAAGCCAGTTGAGTCAACAATACGGCGTCAGCGAGGATCTATCCTGTGGAAGCCACTTCCCCTTGGGAACCCTTGTTTAGCGGTACAGATGAAGTGACCAGCGAATTACTTGCACTCACTGTCGACATCGAACCTGCCAAGATAGACGCCTTTACGAGCCAGTGAGGCCAGGTGGCAGCATATTGGGGTATGAGAGCGTAAGGATTGCCCAGTGTTGCTTTCAAACCCGGTCGTTGTGAATAAAGCACAAACAAGATGACACCGGAGAAAGAGAGTAATGGGATTACAATCGAGACCAGTCTTTGGTTGCAAGGTTTCTGTTTTCAAAACCACGGTAGTTACAGTTGAGAAGAGCATATGCTTCAACTCTGTCTAGTAGGGAGCGGTGGTATCGCCGCCGAACACATGAAGGCCTTCAACGGGATCGGTAGCGTGTATCCTCGGTGGGTGATATCCCGCCTGGAGCAAGAGGCTCTGGAATTTGCCCGGGAGTGGAGGTTCGATCACTCCGGTGTCGATCTGGCTGAGGCGTTGTCTGATCCTCAAGTCGATCTGGTGGTGATTGCCTCGCCGAGCGCTTTTCATGCGGCGCAGACGCTGCAGTCGTTACGGGCGGGCAAGAACGTCATCGTGGAAATCCCTGTTGCGCTCAACCTCGGTGACGCGGAACAGGTCGCCCGGTGTGCGGAAGACACAGAGCGTCGTGTGCTGGTTTGTCACACCATGCGGTCGTTCCCGGCAATCCGTGAAATACGTCGGAAGGTAGAGTCTGGCGAGTTGCACGTCACGCAGGTTGCAGGGTTCTTTGCCATTCCCCGCAGACGGAACCAGAGTTGGGCTGGTCAAAGACAATGGATCGACAATCTGCTTTGGCACCATGGCTGTCATCAAGTGGACGCTGCCTTGTGGGCGTTGGGAGTGCAACAGGTCCATCATGTCAGCGCCATATTGGGACGATCTCATCCCGAGTTCGGCATGGCAATGGATGCTTCCCTGCACTTTCACACAGCGAGCAGCCAACTGGTGACTCAGTCGCTGACTTACAACGCCGAGCAGCTTTGTTGGGAGCTGCGCTTCATTGGAGATGAGGATGTATTGACTTTTCGCAATGGACAGTTCTTCAATGACGAGAACGAAACTCTTTTGCCAGAAAGTCCATACCGGGATTTGCTCGTGCAAAATTCCGAGATGCTGAAGGCATTGCAACAGCATCATGCCAGTGATTACGATCTCGAGCAGGTGTTGCCAGCGATGCGAGTCTTGCAAGAAGCCCAGCATTCAATCGACACAAAGGCATGACTATAGATGGCTACTGTCATTGTGGTATTTCGAAGTATCAGCCCGTTGACATTGTTCTGGGTGTAATGAACAAGCACGCTGTCGACCGTGCCGTGCTGTGCCAGCACTTGGGTGAGTATGACAATTCCTATCTGGCGGAAGTCGTGAAGACTCATCCCGAACGATTGGCCGCGGTCTGCTTGGTCGATCCTACTCAACCTGATGCTCATGTACAGCTACGCCGTTGGGAGGAACACGGGAAATTTCGCGGAGTCCGTATCCTGGCTCAGTGGCTCGAACCCTATTTCCCCTTGTGGCGGGCAGCCGTCGAACGTGGGTTGCGCCTGGTGCTTTATGCCCCCGACGGTGTAGCTGGCTCTGTTCAGGCGATTCGCCGGCTGCTGCAGGACTGCCCCAAAGGCAACATTGTGATCAGCCACCTTGGCAATCCAAAGTTGGTGGAGGGAGAGTTGATAGCCGGATCGCAGATTTTAGGTCTCGAGCAAACGCCTGGCGTTTTCGTTTTGCTCTCCGGACTGTCCATGTTTTGCGCCTATCCCTACTGCGAGCTGAGGCATCTTGTGGTTGAGGTCATCCGCCGTTTTGGAGCCGATCGGCTGATGTGGGGTTCGAACTTTCCCGTCTGCGGCGATGAGAACGCCTACGGTCGCGATCTTGCACAGGTCTTGTGCGGCGAGTGGGGATTGAGTTCTCAGGAGATCGAGTGCATCGCAGGGGGTACCGCGCGAACCGTCTGGTTCGATAACGAATGAGCTGATACGGCAGTCGAGCTGGAGGGTTTGCCGTCATGATTGTGAAGCCGCTGCAACCGAGAATCAGCCAAGGAGATTGAAATGCCCTCGAGGGAACTGGAACGTGAGATAAACCACTACAAAGCCAGAACCCCAGAGTCTAGTAAAAGACAGAAAGAGGCAACCCGTTATCTGCCCGGAGGCAGCTCTCGAGATACTATTTACTTCGCTCCCTATCCAATCTTCATCGATCACGGTAAGGGACACTATCTCTTTGACGTCGACGGTAATCAGTATCTTGACTTCATGATTAACGCCACCAGTCTGATAATGGGCCATGCCCATCCATTGTTGTCCAGGCCCTGCAGCAGCAAGCGGCTCGGGGAACGAGCTTCAGCGGGCCCGCGGAAGCTCAGATTGGGTTGGCAAGAATACTGTGTGAAAGGATTCCCTCGGTCGACAAGATACGGTTTACCAGCTCGGGCACCGAGGGGACTCTGAATGCGATTCGTGTCGCACGAGCCTTCACGGGTAAGCACAAGATTGCGAAATTTGAAGGGATATTCCACGGCTCCCACGAGCATGTCTTGGTAAGTGTCAATCCGTCGCAGGACAGACTTGGTCCAGTGGAACCTACTGCCATCCCCGAGTTCCCCGGGCAACCGCTCGGTGTCCTGGCAGACGTAGTCGTGTTGCCTTATAACGACCTTGAAGCCAGCGAGCGTCTCATCAGAAAACATAAAGACGAGTTGGCCTGCGTCATTATGGAGGCGATTGCCTCAAACTTGCGATACGTTCCCGCCAAGGCCGATTTCTTAATGGGAATCCGCGAGTTGACCACCAAGTTAGGAATTCTTCTGATCTTTGATGAGGTGCAAAGTTTCAGAGTCGCTCCGGGTGGGGCCCAGGAACTCTTTGGAGTGATCCCCGAAATTACGACTCTGGGCAAGTTGATCGGCGGCGGAATGCCGGTAGGAGCCTTTGGAGGACGGGAAGACATCATGGCTCTGTACGATCCATCTAAAGGGGCCCGCCCCGTAGTGGGCCACGTTGGAACCTTCAACGCTAATCCTATGACTATGGTGGCCGGCGAGACCACTATGAAGCAGTTGACAACGGAGGTTTACCAGCGGCTCAATCGCTTAGGAAACCTGCTGCGGCAAAAGCTGCGCACTTTGTTCGAAGAGCTGGAAGTGCCAGCTCAAATTACTGGGGTCGCATCACTGTTCGGCATCCATTTCACCGCCCAGGAAGTCACCGACTATCGTTCTGCGTTGCGTGGGGATCCGGAGATGAAATCCAACCTGTTTATGGGGCTGCTCAACGAAGGCGTATTGCTCCAGACCAATTGTGCAGGTGCACTGAATGCTCTGACCCGCGAGTCTGAAGTAGACGCGCTAGTGGAGGCCATTCGTCGAGTGGTTCAGCGGATCAGAAGGTGACGTCTCAGCGCATGAATGGAAAACTAAGGAAGCTGATGCACTCAATCCAGATTCCAGTCGTGCGAGGCATTGCTTGAATCCTTGCCAACCGCACATTAGTGACAAACCCCCTCACCCCCGATCCCCTCTCCCATTGGGGTGAGGGGTGCCGAAGGCGGGTGAGGGGGTAGCCTCAATCGAAGAAAAGCACAAGAATTGTCACTGTAATTTGCAAACATCAAATACGACGCACCGCAGACCTGCTTAAAAGACTGGTGGAACACATTCGAGATTCAATCCTTCTTCTTGCGAGGTTGTTATGAACAAAACTTCCCGTCGTGGCTTCTTGAAGACTGTCGGGATCGCTGCTGCTGCTCCGGCGACCGTTCCTGGATCGGTGCTGGCTGATGAGAAAGGCAAGAAGGCGCAACGCCGCACCTCCTTTGCACCCAACAGCGACCTAAAGAAATTGTCGGAGAATCTCTATCTTTTGCAGGATACCTGCAATGTCTACCTTGTGCGTGATGGAAGCCGAGGCTTGCTGATTGACTTCGGCTCGGGAAAGATTCTGGACTACCTGCCTGGCCTGGGCATCAGCAAAGTTGACTCGATTCTTCACACCCACCATCACCGTGACCAGTGCCAGGGAGACTACAAAGCCGTAGAACGCTCGATTCCGATCGTTGTGCCTGCGCATGAATTGCATCTGTTTGCCGACGCCGAAAATTTCTGGCGCAATCGGCGGGTCTTTCATCTCTACTATGTGCGGAACGATTTTAATACCCTCACCGAAAACATTCCTGCTGCTTCAGTGCTTCGCGACTATGGCACTTTTCGCTGGAACAATCGCGATGTCTTCGTTCTGCCGACGCCAGGCCACACTCTGGGCTCGGTCTCGCTGATCATGGACATTGATGGGAAGAAAACGGCTTTCAGCGGTGACCTGATGCACTCACCCGGCAAACTCGTGAACCTGTGGGATACTCAAGTAAATTACGGGGGCGTGGAAGGAATCGATCTAGGTTCTTTTTCTTTGGCTCGACTACGCGAGCAGAAGGCCGCGTTGCTTTGCCCTTCTCATGGCGACCCTCTGCCCGACCCTGACAGCGGCATCCAGCAAACGATGGATCGCCTCATCGAATACCACCGTTTCCAGACCGGCAATGCTCCCAGCGTGCTCTCCCGAGGCTATGCGGTCAGCCCGCATCTCATCGCTCATCATCTGGCCACTTCGTCTTTCTATGCAATCCTGAGTAAGAGCGGCAAAGCAATGTTCATCGACTACGGCTCCGCATCGAGCGTTCACTTCGGAACCTTCGAGCGAGCTACTGCTCCCACGGATCGGATTCGTTTCGTGGAACACAATATCGATGATCTAAAGTCACGCTTCGGTATGAAGTCGATCGATGTCGCCATGCCGAGCCATATGCACGATGACCACATGAATGGGTTTCCTCACTTAAGCCGGAATCACAACACTCAGGTCTGGTGTTACGAAAACATGGTGGACATCTTTGAGAATCCGCGCGGGCATAACCTGGGGTGTACGTTGGGCGAGCCCTTCAAGGTATCGCGATCATTCCGGCACGGCGAACGCTTCAAATGGGAGGAATACGACTTCGAAATAACACACTCGCCAGGCCACACCGAGTATCAAATGGCCCTGTTTGCCACCATTGATGGAGCCCGCGTCGCTTTCACGGGAGACGCCTTCTTCCCCCACGCCGATCCGACTCAAGGCGTGCTGCGGCACAGCGTGATCTTTCGCAATCACGTCGAAAGCGACAGCCATCTCAAATCCATCCGAAACCTCATCGACCATGAACCCAACATCATTGCACCGGGTCATGGGAGGCCCTTCCTGGTCAACCACGCAGACATGTTGGCAACGGAACAAAGATTCAAACGCCAGGAGCAACTCTTCCACGAAGTGATTGCCGATCCGGATGTCAACTTTGGACTCGATCCCAGTTGGTGCAGCATCTACCCCTATCAGATGCAAATCAAGCCGGGAGATGCATCGCGGGCCGAGATTCGCGTAAAGAACTACCGGAAGGCACCCATAAAAATGGAGATTGCCTTGATAGCCCCGAGTGAATGGAAGATTGAACCCGATGTGCTGCGTTTTGAGGCTTCTCCAGGAGAAAAGGCTCACCGTGACTTTCGTATTCAGGTTCCCAAGAGTTGGCAGCCCGCTTCGCCTCGCTTCGCAGTGGCTGCAGACGTCATGTGCGATGGAAAGTACCTGGGTCAAATCGCCGAAGCTGTGGTCGACGTTGGTCTCTAAAACTTGGGCTATTCACTCGAGCATGCCCGTGTGGGTAGCCAGAACTCGGTCACGTTCTGCAATCAGCAACTTGTGATTCCAAGTAGCAGACCTTTGAGGATGATGTGACGCGTGCTACAAACTGGGATTCATGTGTCGATTCATCCTCGCTCTTCTGACCGCTGTCCGAGTTTTCTTCCGCAGTCGGAGTGAAACCGCCCTGGAGATCCTCGCCTTGCGGCAGCAGATCGTCGTTCTCAAGCGCAAACGGCCCCGTCCACGATTGAATCAGTTCGACCGAAGTCGACTCGCCGGCTTCCTGCCTTTGAGCATTTTTGACCAGTAATCTGCGTGCCCCGTCTGTTATCTCTTCGTCCGAAGAGGCCAGACACTCCTGGTTGAGATGGCAGAGAACCTCCAGGTTCGAATGCGAATGCAAGTCAAGAGATTCGCAGCGGAGTCCGGGAGATCCGCTCCCTGCCAGCGTCCGCTTGACCCTGACACCGATCTGTGTGCCCTGGATCTTTCGTGAGCGGTTCGGGACGGATCTTGGTTGGCCCGATCACTAGGCAGAATCCCGCGAACTCCGTGCCTGGCTCGATGATGGAATCGTGAGGATTACTGCACTCCGCAAAGCCCGAGCGGCGGCTACTGCACGTCGCAAATTCTGTATTTTCACGCTCATTAGTCGAAAGGGAGGAAGCCCATGACACACCATGGTCAACTTTATTTGAGAGATATTGTTCCGCCGAGATCGAAATACTACAACCGAGGTCGATTTGGCAGGCTCTTCCCCACGCTTCCTCCGTTTGCAGCGGATTCAACGCCAGTCCGCGCGGCTCTGATGGAATTGGGAAAGCAAGGTGGGATCATGGATCCCGGAGGGGCAGCAAATCCGGACAATCCCAATATTCTCGCCGGCTTTACATTCTTAGGTCAGTTCATAGACCACGACTTAACCTTTGATCCGACTTCAAGTCTTGAACGTCAGAATGATCCCGAATCAATTGCGAATTTCCGCACCCCTGCATTCGAGCTTGACAGCGTATACGGGTCGGGCCGAGGGGCGAGCCCGCACCTGTATGATCAATTAGCCTCAGGAAAGTTTCTTATCGACACCGCGTTTCCAAACGACCTTCCCAGAAACAGTCAAAACACCGCTCTCACAGGAGATCCGAGGAACGACGAAAACACCATTGTGTCTCAGCTTCACCTTGCATTCGTTAAGTTCCATAACGCTGTCCTGGACAAGTGGGTAACCGAGGGCATGACAGACCGGAATCAGGCCTTTGAAGAAGCGCAACGACTAGTACGCTGGCACTACCAATGGATCGTACTGCATGAATTTCTCCCACACACGGTAGGGCAAAAGACTGTCGACGATGTTCTGAAGAAGGGACGCAAGTTCTTTGATTGGCGAAATGAGCCTTTTATCCCCGTAGAGTTCTCAGTTGCGGCGTACCGCTTTGGCCATAGTCAAGTCAGACCTTTTTATAGGTTGAACGACCAGTTCGCAGCTCCAATTTTTGATGCCACCCAAGCTCCTGACAACCCAGACCCGAACGACCTCTCCGGTGGCAAGCGTGCTCCCAGACGATTTGTGAAGTGGAGTAATTTCTTCGACACAGGAGGTGGCACGCCACAATCGAGCAAACGAATCGATACGACGCTTTCAACGCCTCTCTTCACGCTCCCGTTCATTCCGCCAAACCTACCTACCAACCCGCGTTCCTTGGCTCAGCGAAATCTGCTGAGGCATTTGACCTTTAGTCTTCCCTCAGGGCAGCGAATTGCGAAAGCCATGAAGATCAGACCGCTTGAGGCGAAGGATCTTTCTGACATTGCTCCGTTAGGGTTGGATAGAGCACACGCCCCTGTGGTTCTACGTTCTTAGAGAATCGGACCGAGTTGCGGGCGGTCAAACTTTAGGGCCGGTTGGCGGTCGGATCGTTACCGAGGTTTTCATAGGTCTGCTCGAAGGGGATCGAATGTCCTACCTGAGGGAAAATCCGGAATGGACACCCACACTTCCTTCGGGGAAGAAGAACGATTTTCGTATGGCCGACCTCTTGAAGTTTGCGGGAGTAGCTTAGGCTAGCGCTTTGCAGTTTCGACACTCACGAATCCCTTGCATGGGTTTTGATGAGTGAGGGTCGAGTGTTTCTTTTGACCCTATTCATGAACAGTTCGAGTCAGAGTACATTCCTGCGTAGTTCGGGAAAGACCTTAGATACTTTACTCAGCAGATAATCGCCATACGTGCCGTGAAACTCGTGAACGCTGGCACGGTCCCAGCGTTCCTCCTTGTTGTCATTCACTTTTTCGCAAATGTCTATCGGCCTCACTTCCGCGTTGAAGTTTGGGTCGAAGAAAAATGGAAAAGACAAACGGTTGTGCGGGCTGAGGTTCCGCACGCGATGAGGTGTCGACAAATAGTGCCCCCCGGTCATGCGATCCAGCATGTCTCCTATGTTGCAGACAAACGCATTCGGCATGGGAGGGGCGGCGACCCAGCCAGACTTGGTTTTTACCTCCAACCCTCCCGACATATCTTGCCTTAGGATTGTCAGCAGTCCGTAGTCGGTGTGCTCTCCGACTCCCAGGTCCGATTCCGTCCCAGGCCTAAGGGGCGAAGGATAGTTAAAGATACGGAACAAAATCAGAGGATCCGACGTGTAGCGGTCAGCAAAGTAGGATTCTTCCAAACCCAGGCTCAGGGAAATGCCGGCTACCAGGCAATGTCCGACCCTTGTCATTGCCGACATATATTCCAGAACTGTTTCTCGGAATTCCGGCATATTGGATGGAAACAGGTTGGGTCCGTGCAGCGGCGTGCCCACCTTCACAAGAGGGTGATCATCCGTCAGCTCGGCGCCAAAGTAGATTCCTTCCTTTAGGTCAGGCTTGCCCGATGTGAGTTCAGCGCCGACGGGGAAGTACCCTCGCCAAGCTCTGCCCCCGCGCGACATGCTTATCTCAAGCTTTGTTTCAAGGTCTTGCGCGAAGAACTTCTGGCTCAATTCCTCCAGCCGCCGCTGGAGATGTTCGTCCACGCCATGGCCAACAACGTAGAAGAACCCGTAGTCGCGACATGCTTGTCCTATGCTGGCTGCAACCTCTTGACGGTCTTCTCTTCCGGATATCAGCGCACTGATGTTGATAATCGGAATATGTGAATGACTTTCCTGTGGGTTCTTATTCATGGGTAATGGCCTGTCGCTCGTAAGATCTAATGCGTGAACGTTCCGCCATCGCCGAGGGCTTGCTGCAGCGAGTGTTGGGAAAACTCTTCATAGTTCGCGGACCTTATCGAGGGTATGATGGCCTTGAATTAGGTCTCAAAGTACACCACGCAGGTGAGTTACAGCTGGATCGGCAACAGTTGATGACGGAAGCACCATTGAGTTTTGTCGACGAACGCTTCCAGCGTATTCAAAAGAATCCCCACGTTGACCAACATCACGCTCGCCTAGACTAGGACTAGATTCACATCCTGAATGAAGAGTTGGAATGGAACCAGAGCGCGCGAGAGTCGGAGCTGCGTGCGTACTCTGAGGGCAGCTGCGCTCAGCTTGGAGGCCAATGAGGCGCGATGCGCATAGTGTAGTGATTGAGTATGGCGCTATGGTCGCCATTATAGAAAATGATTACTGAATCCTGGTCTGCCGTCTCACCCGGCTCAAGCTGCTTGATCGCCAGGGATTCGCTATGAAGGCAACGGAGAATCGGGTCGTTGTTGTTGAAAAGCTTTTCGAAGTTGTGCGCTGCGATTGCTACACATCCCTTGCCCTCGAAGTTCTCCGCAATGAACAGCGGATGATGCGCCGCTTCCGGCATGATGGCACTCGGGAAACCCTTCGATGGGACGACGGTCCGCTCTGTCCGCAGGCCCTGTTTGAGAAAGGTGACTCGGCGAGGTCGGGCGACTGGTCGCGCTCGACTTTGTCGGTGGTCATCCATTTTCCATCCAGGTTCGCCCATATCCGGCTGCCCTGTAGAGAAATGAACTGCGGCGCGTTCACCAAGTGGAAGCAGGTTTGCGAATTCAGGTCGTGCAGCGTCGCACTGCCAGTGTTGCTGAACGTGTGGCGATACCACAGGCACGCCCTTGCCGGATCCGGAGTGAGCATAGACGTCACCGTAAACTGGTCAAATGCGCGCTTCGTGATCCAACGACGGAGCGCGTCTTGCTCGAACTCCTGGTGGGCATTGTCCCACCAGTTTCCCCAGGCGACTTTTCCCGCCAAGTAAACTGTCTCTGGCAGCCAGAGCCCGAATTCATTGCCAGGCCAACCATCCACTTCAATCGCGAGTAGCGTGCAGCCCTTTTGGCGGTGCAGATCGTACTTGCGATCTAGTGCACGGATACGAAACAAGTCCGGCTCGCTGGAACGGCCGGAGCTTGCAGGTCTCTGCTGCCCAGCGTACAACGACGACGCCACAAAACTGGCAGGCAGCTGCAAGAGCAGACCACGTCGTGTCAACTAGTTCCCACTATCGGCGTTCATGAATGGCTCCAGATGCAGACATGACGGTTACGATGGGCCGGCGGAGGCTGGCGCCAAGTCCACAGACGAGTCAGATTCCTGTTGTCCCTCCATGGCGCTCAAAGAGCCCAACTTCCGGTTTGCCCGTCAACCGCCCACGATCGTAACCTGGGCCGAACTGCACTTCTACGACTTGCCCCTAATTCGTCCAAGCGGTTTCGTAAACAGTGCGGCGCTTATGGGGCAGCTATAGGCTTCAGTGACACAACGTCCGCCTTCGTGCGGGCAATTTGAAGACGTCTGTCAGTTTTCGGGTTCGCCCTTGGGCAGGACCAAAGGGCCATGACAAATCTCGACGATCCGGCCAGAGTAAAGTAGGACGGACTTCACAGCGCTACCTTCCCAACCGCGCCGCCCAATTCTCAACCACCACCATCGGCCGGTCCTGCGGCGCACCTTCCGGCTCATACACCAGAAACCGCCGTCCGTCGCGCCAGGCTGGAAGGAGGCAAATCGGTCTTCTGTCGGCAGACGGAACAGCGCCTCCGTTCGCCCAACCCGTACCCCCGCCGCCTGCAACTCCACGCTCGCCGCCATCAGCGTGCCATCCGGCCCAACCCAGTACAACTCCTTCCCGTCGGCACGCCATGCGGGAGTGCGACCTCCCTCGGCCGAAACCGGCCACTTCCCGCGACGCTCCGGGAACCCTTGCACCTAGATCTCATCCCGCCCGGATTCGTCCGAACCGTAGGCCACCCAGCGCCCGTCCGGCGAGAAAGCTGCGCTGACTCTCCGCGTACTTTGTTTGCAGATAAGCTTCCGGCTTCCCCTCCCCGGTCAACGGCAGCGTCATAATGTCACCATTTCCATACAGCAGAACCTTGCCGTCGGGCGACACGCTTTGCACGAAATCGTCTAGGCCCCCCTTCATCAACAACTCCTCCTCGCCAGACCCATCCGCCGCTTTCCGGTGGATTCCGCTTGGGTTGCTGTAATAAAGCTGCTTCCCGTCGGGCGACCATCGCGGCCATACGGCGTTGCTGAAGGTAACCTGCGTGCTCAGGCCGCCCGCCAGCTCCAGCACCCAGATGTCGGTCTGACCAAGGCCAGGCCCGGCAGCGTAGGCAACCCGGCTGCCGTCCGGCGATAGGCTGAACGAGAATCTTGCCTCCACCGGCTGGCCGATCGTTTCCAACAGCTTGCCCGCCCGGTCCCGCCATCCGAACCGCACCTTTTCTCCCCCGCTCCCCTGCCCGTAAAACAACGTGCCGTTCCGAGAAACCGAAAACTCCGCGTAGCCGTTGTTGAGAGCGATGCGAACCCCCTCCGCCACCGTCGCCGGATCGCCCGTCAGCCTCGGCGGATCCAGTTCCAGCCGCTGCGCCATCAGCACTCCCGCGCCCTGCACGTACAGCAGCCGCCCGGAGCCTGCATCGTACTCCGCCTTAAACTGCGTCTGCACGATCCGGGTCGCCGGCGTGCCGGGCTTGTCATCGAGCGACCCGATGTAAATGCCCATCTTCTCCGCTTCACCGTGCGGACCAGATAGAGAAACTGCTTGCCGCCGGGCAGAAACTGCGGGTAGTAATGAAACGTCTCCCCGGCTTCTTTGTTCACCCGCGTCACCAGCGACGGAGTCCCGCCCGACGCAGGAATCCGTTGCAGTCCCGGCCGCCTGATCCCCGAACACAATCACTCCGTCCTCATTCCACGTCCCGCCTCGGGCGTAACGCGCATCGCACAAGGTGATCGGAGAACCTCCAGCCACCTCAATCCGCTTCAACTTTCCTCCGGCCACAAATGCCAGCGACTTGCTGTCCGGCGACCAGAACGGCCGCCCCGCCTCTTGCCGTCCCCGGCAGCGCTCGCGCCTCCAGCGATTCCAGCGGGCGCACATGCAGCAGCGTTTCTCCCTTCGCCGTTCGTTGCCACGAAGGCCAGCGTCCGCCCGTCCGGCGAAATGGCCGACCCTCCCGCGTTGAGGATCGAGCCGAACTGGCTTCCCTCCGGCGGATCGACATCGAACTAGCCGGCAACGCCGGCTCGCTCGACTTCCGCATCCACGCGCCCCATCCCACAGCCAGTGCCGCAACCACCAGACACACCGCCGCCACCGCCCAGGGCCACCGGCTCGTCCGGGCCGGCATCGCTGCTGTTTCCTGCGGTGGCATCCGCAAGTCGAGCACGACATCCCGCATCGACTGGTACCGGTCCTCGGGCTCCTTGGCGAGACATCGTCTCACCAGCCGCTCCAGCGCCGGCGGCGTGAACGGCTTCACCAACATCGGCCGTGGGTCCGCCGACAGAATCGCGCCCACCAGGCTCGAGTAACTCTTGCCCTGAAATGCCTTCTCGCCCGTCACCATCTCGTACAACACCGCGCCGAAGGCCCAGATGTCGCTGCGCGTGTCGGCCTCCTTGCCCTCGAACTGCTCCGGAGCCATGTACTGCGGCGTGCCCAGCACCGAGCCTTCCGTCGTCAGCGCTGCCGTGAGAGTCTGCTCCGTCGGCGCCGGCTTGGACCCCGACTTCGCCAACCCGAAGTCGAGCACCTTCACTCCATCCCGGGTCAGCATGAGGTTGGCCGGCTTCACGTCGCGGTGTGTCACCCCGGCCCGATGCGCGCGGTCCAGCGCGTCGGCGATTTGCGTGGCCAACTGGAGCGCTTGATCGAACGGGAGCGCGCCGCGTGCGATCCGCGCCGCCAGCGTCTCGCCCTCCAGGTGCTCCATCACCATGTAGCCGGTGCCATCCTGGTTGCCGATGTCGTGGAGCACGCAGATGTGCGGGTGGTTGAGCGAGGCCACGGCGCGGGCTTCGCGCTCGAAGCGCTGCCGGAGATCCTCGCGCTTGGCGATGTGTTCGGGCAGGACCTTGACGGCGACGAAGCGATCGAGGCGCGTGTCACGCGCCTTGTACACTTCGCCCATGCCTCCGGCGCCGAGTGGCGAGAGGATTTCGTAGGGGCCGAGCTTTTCGCCTGCTGACAGCGGCATAGAGTTGGAATCAGCTTATCGCAACGACAGGCTATCTGGGGATCTCAATC
>CAWBTP010000006.1:0-196723 GCA_963791795.1 uncultured Acidimicrobiia bacterium | reverse complement strand
GTGTTTCGCGGGTCGAGAAGGCCGTGTCCTAAATCTCTTGAGGTAGCTTGACTTTGATCCGCCAGCAATTAGGAGGACCTGGAGAGAGCCCCTCGCGCTCCTGATAGTCGGTCCAGAAGTAATTTGCACTGGATGAAGGCAGACCATGCTCCCTCAAATGGTTGGCGGGGCAAGGTTCGTCAGCAACACGAGCCAGCGCTGGGACCAAGTGCCAGCTTCCAGGCGGCTCTTTAAGAGAATGCCAGCGCCCTACGACAGTAAAGAGCCATTAGAGGCGCAAAACCGCCCGGCGCTTTGAGAGAATTTTGGATCGTTTCGTGAACACGAGGAAAGAGGTTAACTAGCTTCCGTCGCCTGGAGCAGAAGAGAAGGTGGGAGTTCGCAGCTGTCTGTCAACGGTTCCTTTGCCGACCACTCTCACCCAATTTGCGCAGTTTGCAAGATCGATTTACGTTTGGCAGACACAGCGCCGCATCCAGTTTGCTCCGGAGCAGGAGGAAAAAAGATGAATCATCCGTCGAGGGTCAACGCAGTCAGCGACAAACCAGAGACCATCGCGAATGTTGGTGCGAACGACATTTTCGACAGGTTAGCAAACCACGAAAAACTCCTTACGGTGAGGGAACTGGCGGAATCCTGTCCATCAGCCAGAAGACTATATATAGCTACGTGGCCCGAAACATGATTCCCTATTCAAGATCCAGTCCAGTGTGCGTTTCCGGCCGAAGCACATCGCTGCCTGGCTCAACCAGAGAGACTTCTATTTTTCGTGATTGGTATCCTTCTCTGCCCTTGAGCGAGAGTAGGTTGGCTGCCCTTCGCTTGAGTTCGTCGCGAGGATCCAGGTACTGACGGGTTGTTTCGAGGTCGCTGTGTCCGAGCAGATATTGAACGGTGACAATATCGGCTCCAGATTCCAGAAGTCTTGTTGCATAGGTATGACGGAACATATGCAGAGTTGCATCTCGAACTCCGGCCTTTCTTGCAATTCGCTTAAGTCGGCGCAAGAGATGCCTGATCCTCCCGCCTTTGGAGTTCGGGAAGACCCAGTGAGACGGCCGTGGCAGGTCCTTTAGCAGCACCACCAGGTCAGGAGGCAGCGGAATTATTCGTTCCTCATAGTCTTTCGGTGAGAAGCCATCCTTGCTTGTGACTCGAAGCGTCAGCTTCTTTAGGTCTACGTCAGTCCAGGTCAGGTAACAGATCTCCTGGTCCCGCAGTCCCGTCAACAAGAACGTAGCGTAGATCACTCTCTCGAACGAATCGCAAGAGTCCAGAACCCGGTTCGTCTCTTCCTGAGTGTAGGTGGATGGCTTGCGCTTCCCTTTGGTCTTTTCATCCTTGAGAAGCTTGAATCGGGCGCAAGGATTTGGCAGCTCAAGTCCACGGTCGTTGATCAGGAAATAGAAAAAGGTTCGGAGTACGCGAACCTCGAAGTTGATCGTTCGAGGTGGAATCTGGCGTCGATGTTGCTGACCGAGTTCGGTGCTGCGCCTGATCTTGTAATGGTCGATATCAGCTCGAGTAACACTGCGACATACCGCGATCCCCAGGATCCGTTAAGTGCTCCAACACCTTCCGATAGCGGCTCAGCGTGCGCGGCTTGTTAGGCGAATGTGCCTTCCATGCTCCAGATGCATTCTTACGGCGTCTGCGATCAGCGTGAGGTCGGCTCTTTGTGCGGTGCTTTCAGGCAGGGCCTTACCCTGAGCTACGGCTTCTCCGATCAACTCATTTGGTTTGCGGCGCTGGGCTTCTGACGCCTCGGCGGGTGTAGCGCCCGCGAGTTCCCGAAGCCGCTTCTTACCATCCCGCCAGTCAAGGAAATAGAAACCGGGCCTGGAATCCCAGAGGTAACGGTTGCCGGTGCGCCGAGAGAGACAAATTTCCAGCTCCCCGTTGTGTCTTGAACTTTCTTGATGATGCGAACGCGTTGACCATGAACATAGATGCCGCCAGCGTTAGTCAGAGGCTCGATTCGACAAAACTTGTTTGGTGTCCACTTTTCAAAAAGATGGACACCAAGAAGTTTTGGGGAAGTTTAAGTGGTTGGGAACAAAGGATAATTAGGAGGACTGCGGAGGGGGGGGGGGGGAGAGGGCGGGATTCGAACCCGCGTGGGAGTGTTTAGCCCCCAAACCGCTTTCGAGGCGGCCCCGTTGCGACCACTTCGGTACCTCTCCGGTTGTGGTGAGTGCGAAAGTTGCAGGTTGTCAAAACAACTCAAGCCCGCCGACGGCGAGCTTGAAAAAACTGTCGAAGCAGCGCCGCTGCTTCCTCTTCCATAACGCCCGAGACTGCTTCGAAACGATGATTTGAGAATTCGGCTTGGGCAAGCCTCAAATGGGAATCGATAGCACCGGCGTTGGGGTCCTTGGCAGCGTAAACCAATCGAGCTAAACGAGCCCAGATCAAGGCTCCGGCGCACATGGAACAGGGTTCCAGCGTGCAATAAAGCGTTGCTGAAGTCAACCGGTAATTTCCCAAATGCCGCGCCGCTTGGCGCAGAGCAAGGATCTCGGCGTGAGCCGTTGGATCGGATTTCTTGACGCTCTGGTTGAACCCTTGGCCGACTATTTTCCCTCCAACGACAACCACGGCCCCGATAGGGACTTCTTGAAGCTCAAACGCCCGCCGCGCCTGCGCCAGGGCTTTTCGCCATGAAGGTTACGTCGATCATGTGCGTCTCTGCCGACCGATGCTTGTCTGTATGCCGCATTTCATCGACATCCGAACGCTTTTGAGTTGGCTCCCTGCTTCAGGGAAACCCGACAACTTAACGGTCAAACACACTGGACACTTCCTGCGCGGTCACTCGCCACTCGTCCCTGCGTTCTTCATGCCTCTTTCAACCATCTCAATATCTCGACTATGCCAGGTCGCTTACCATACATTAGCGCGGCGGCACGAAAAATCTTTGCAGCCCCCCGGACAGCCAGGTAAATCGATACCACCAGAACGACAATCGAAATCCCGACGTCAAGCCAGGGAATGTGGCCAGAAGTAATTCGCAGCAGCATCGTTACAGGCGCAGTCAGGGGAAACCAGGAGAGTCCCCGCGCCAGCCAGGAGTTGGGAGCCTCGCTGATTGGCGCGAGTAGAAACATGGGGATCATACTCACCAGAGTCCAGAAGGCTGATAACTGTCCACTCTCCTGCGGTGAGTTGCCAAGAATGCCAGTGCCAGCCATCAGTCCTGCGAACAGGAGGTATCCCAGCACGAAATAGGTCAAGGACAAGATGAGACTGGCCACGCTCACCTGGAACAAGGCAAACACCGTAACGGCCGGCAGCAAAAGCATCCCAGCGTAGAACCCCACCTGCAACAGACCAGCGGCTCCCAAGCCGATGATCTTTCCGGTCAAGAGTTCCATTGGATCAACAGACGCCCAGATCACCTCAATGACCCGGTTCTGCTTTTCCTCCGCAATGCCTTGCAGCAGGTAACCCGAGGAGAAGAAGATCGACATGGTGAGCAACAAAAACATGCTGAAGGGGCCGAAGAAGCGCGCCGCTTTCTGGAACGCGTCGTGGGCGTTTTCAACCTCTCCGTTCTTTGACACCTTCATCTGCTTTAGCTTGCCCGGCGCCAGAATGCGCTCGCGGGTTTCCCCGTCAATACGGCCCTTGATGAGGCTGGCCCGGATAAGGTCATAAAGCCGGCTTCGGTCAGGAGGTGCGAGATCAGAAAACATGCCGCGTTCGGGAGAGTAGGCGATGATCTTGCCACTGCTCATGTAGTCTGACTCGATCAGATAGACCGCGGAAAGTTTGCCACTCTTCAAGTCCTGAATGGCCTGGGTCATGTCCGTATAGGAAACCAACCTGGACGGTTTGGTGCTTGCGGCTTTCTGAAGAACTTCGGTAGCCGGAGTTGGTAATTCCTGGACCGACTCTGCGTCCGTCGCCAATTCAAAATCCAGCGTTTTTGATCGATCGACGACTGCGATTGGCCCGGAGCCAGATTTGATCGATTGTTCCAGGGTGCCGTTCGTGAGGAAGCTGACGCCAAAGATCCCTCCAAAAAGGAGCGGCATCCCCACCACGGCGAAGATGTATCCCTTGCGGGTCACCGTGACCATAAACTCCCGTCTTGCAATAACCCAGATCTTGTTCATGAAAGCAGCCTTCCAGTACTCAAGACTCATCACTTGTTCTGAACCAACTTGATGAAGATATCTTCCAGAGGTGTCTTGGCACACTCGAACAATTCCACGTCAGCACCAACTTCCACCAGCCAAGCCAACAGATGGCGAGCTTCACTGTTGTCCTTCAAGAGAATCTGCACACCGCGACCGTTGCCCGTCGTGTTGGCGACAAAAGGGCAATCGACATAGGTAGCGTTTGACCGAACAACGACGGCTTTATCGGAATGCGCATTTCGGATCTCGTCCAAATCGCCGTAGAGTACCTGGCGACCGTGATGAATCATGAACACGCGTCGGCAGAGAGACTCGACAAGATTCATCTGGTGCGTCGAGAGAACAATCGTCTTTCCGCTGGCTGCCAGTTGCTGGATCACGCTGGATCAGCGCGCGAGCATTGACTGGGTCAAGTCCGGAGAACGGCTCGTCCAGGACGAGGATCTCGGGATCCGCCGCTACAGTCGCAATAAACTGGATCTTCTGCTGATTTCCTTTCGAGAGCTCCTGTACCCTGCGGTCCTTGACATCGAGCATGTCAAGCCGCTTTAGCCAGTCGAGTGTGTTGATCCGTGCCTTGGGTTGAGGGACACCTTTCAACTGCACTAGATACTCGATGACGGCTTGAACCTTTTGCCGTGTGTAGAGCCCCCGTTCTTCAGGTAGATAACCAATACGACCTTTGTCTTCCTTTAGAAGCTGATGGCCAAATATCTGGATGCTGCCAGAGTCTGGGCGAAAGATGTCCATGATCAGACGCAACAACGTGGTCTTACCCGCACCGTTTGGGCCGAGAAGACCAAAGATCTCGCCGGGCTGCACTTCAAACGAGGCATTCTCCACTGCAACCACGGTACGGAAGGTTTTCCTCACCGAGTATAGCGCTATGGCAGGAGAGGACTGCGGCATATGAACCAGATCAATGACTAGCGATCAGGAAGGAAGTCGTGGATGGCTGCGAACTGCCTGATGCAAGCTTTCCGATGTTTGAAACAGCCGGATGGCCGCGACGCCGGCGGCGCCAGCGGATAGACAGGAGCGATAATTTTCAAGACCAATCCCGCCCAGCGCGAATACTGGAATGGAAGCACATTGGCACACTTGCTCTAGCAGCTTGAGACCCAGCGGCGGGCCGTAAGCCGACTTGGATGGCGTAGGGAAAATGGGTCCGAGAGTGACGAAGCTCGCGCCGTCGGCCGATGCGTTCAAAAACTCGGTCATGGAATGAACCGACGCGCCAATTAACAGATTCTTTTCCCTCAGATGCTTGTAAACCGTATCCGTCTTTACCGAATGATGTCCCAACTGAACTCCATCCAGGCTTCCCGCCACGGCAACATCCACACGGTCGTTGACGAGGACCCTGCTTCGGCTCCCTTTTGCGAGTTCTAGAGCCCTGCTGGAGAGTTCCAACAGCGGTTGAGTCGCGAGATCTTTTTCCCGGATCTGTATGAGATCGACGGAAGCGTCGATGGCCTGTTGGATGTGCTGGAGAATAGGAAGGGAGCCGCTGTGCCGATCTGTGATGTAGTAAGCCAGAGGCATTTCATTTCTGGCTTAGCTGAGAAACCGCCAGCTTGAAGTGCAGTGCTTCCCAAAAACCCAAGCCAATGTCCACGATGCCCAAACCCGTGATGGCGCCACGGAAGAAGTTATTGAGAACCAGTTCGCGAAGCGAGGGAAGATAGCTAAGAAAGAGGTTGTTTTCCCAATACTGGGACCAAGGAAAGATGACGAGAAAGAAGCCGAGCTCAAAACAGAAAAAAATGAAAACGACCACCAGGATCTTGTTAGCCATGAATCCGATTCTTCAGGCTCTCAATTTTCTCTGAGACATCACGGTAGTTGATGTTGACACCGTAGACATCCAGAAATGTTTCCAAAGCTGCTTTCTCGTTGCCGGCCATCTCGTGGGCGCAACCCAAATCGTAACGCAGAGCTTGATAGGTCTCTTCGTTGCGGCCCGGGGTCGCCAAACCGCGAGCAAACCACTTCACGGCCACCTGCGGCAATCCTTTGTCCACAAAACAGAGGCCCAGCATATTACAACATTTCACGAACTCTTCGCTCGCAGCATCGGAGCCAACCGTCTTGAGCGCCTTCTGAAACTCTCCTATGGCTTCCTCCATCAGTCCCATTTCCTTAAAGGCGATGCCCAGGTTGTAGTGGGTCTCATAGTCACCGCTATCGCCATCGTCTTCCATGCCCTTCTTGAACTCGTCAAAGACGTCTGACAAAGCACCGGGACTCTCTAGGTCGCTGGACGGAGCAGCGACAATCTTCGAAGCAGACGGCGGCTGGACGGTCGCAGCGGTCTTCTCAAGGGTCGATTCGACCAGTTCTTCATTCAGGTCGATCATCATTTCGTCAAAAGACTCTGACGGGGGCGTGTTGGCGGGAACCTCCGGTGCTGCCGCTGTGGCTTCCACCGAGGTGGTTTCGAAACCCTCCGCCTGAACGGATTCGGATCTCCCGGAGTCTTCAACCGGGGCATGGCTTGTGCTTTCAAATCCGGAAAGATCGATGTCTTCAGAAGCGGCGGCGACAGTCTCATCGGCCCGACCAGATTTAACGTCGGACGCCTGTGTAGGGGCATGGCCTCCCTGCGATTTCAGGAGGCTTTCATACCGATCCAATCGCTGCTGAAAGTCCTCATTGAGCGAACCGGTCTGGCGGTACTGATCCATGGAAGCTTTGGCTTCCGAGAGAAACCCAAGGTCGAGATAGAAATCCGCTTCTTGAAGAAGGTCCTCCAGGTTCTTCGGAGGGACGGACGCGGGTGAAGGGCCGGCACTGCCTTCCTGTTGCGCGGATACCTGCGGCTTGGATGGAGTCTCGGTGGCTGTGGAGTAGATCGGCGACTGGTGCAGGTTAGGATCATACTGGTAAGCCGACGCAAAGTTTCGGTTAGCGTTTTCGGAATCTCCACGAGCCGTAAAGATGTTGGCCAAGATCAAACACTCGTTGGCAGCCTTCGAAAGCTCACCACTCTTGGCGTACATATCACGCATCTTTTCGTGAGCTTCGATGTGATTGGGAATGGCGTCAACGACACGTTGATACTGGTCAATGGCTTTCTGATGCAATCCGTAGCCAGCAAACAGATCGCCCTCGACCATGAATCCCTTGACATCTTCCTCGCCTGCCATGGACACACGCGCCTGGTCGCTCTGCTCCCCTGTCTCTTGAGGCGTGATCGTCTGGAGTGTCGGCTCCGACAGGAACTTGTCGGCCAAGGCGCTCATGTCCGGCACTAGCTTAGGCAGTGGAGTTTCTTCACCGCTCAGTCCGAGGCGTTCCTGCACCTGCCTTAGATTCTCACGATGAACCTGATCGTTTGGCTCCAATTGAACCAGTTGGTAGTAAACGCTCGCGGCTTCTGCCAGTTGGTCGGAGCGAATATAGATCGCACCCGCCTTCTCGAGAAGTGGCGCCAGGTATTGGCGTTCGTTTGAAACGGTGTAGAACTTCACCAACTCGAGCAGGGCGGGGATATCGTCAGGCTTGGCTTGCAGAATGCTCTTCAGTTGCGCTTCAACCAGCTTCCCTTCGGAGTGCTTGACCGAAAGTTCGGCAACCCTACCAGCGCTTAGGGCAGCTTTTTCCAGATCGCCTTTGGCCATCTGATCAGCCGCCAGAGTCAAGAATAGCTTGAAGTATTGGCTGTCGAGTTCAAGCAGTTGATTGGCAACCTTTTCAGCCTCAGCGGTATTTCCAGCTTTGAGGTGAATGCTGAAGCTCGTCTCAAGCACTTCGGGCTTGAAGTCATGCAGAGGAATACGACTCAGTGTGGACAGCGCTTCGGTGGGTTTGCCCAGATCGCTTAAAACTTCCGCATACGCCAACTGAGCTTGAACGTCATTCTCATCGAGATCCAGGGCTCTCTTTAGATAGCCGGCAGCTTCGTCCAAAGCCCCCTTGCGCCTCGACTTTAATCCTGCAGAGAGATAGGACGCAGCAGCCTCCGCCTTCTTGCCCAATTTTTGCAGAGCCTCAGCGATCCTTCCCTCCGCCGCAGGGTTTTCTGGATCGATCTGAACAACGCGCTGGTAGACGGTGATCGCGTTGTCCAGTTCTCCTTTTTTGATCAGGTAGTCGGCAACCTGCAAATAGTGGGCCCGGGCATCGCTGTTCAGACCTTGGCGAAGATAGAGATCAGCCAGGCGGGAAAGGGATTGGATTTGACCGGGATCGATCTTGCTGACCTTCTTGTACATCGCAATGGCGCGCACCACAAATCCGCCATTGTCGTAACTTTCGGCCAGCCGGGTGAAACACTTGACCGCCTCAGCAACATTACCGATGCGGACGTAGAGATCGCCCAGAGTATTGACGAGAGGAAGATCCGTGGGATCTTCCTTGATCAGTTTCTGGTATTCGGCGATCGCATGGCTGATTTTCCCTTGAATGACGTACTTTTCAGCCGATTTTAGAACCTTGGCTTTGTTTAAAGCCATTCCGGATCCTTCTAGTCAAACCTAAGAATTTAGTATGAAAATCTAGCACCCAGGTATAGGGCTGTCAACGGCGACGCCCTGAAACGTGCGGCGGTGCAGTTCTGTCGGTCCCAGAGCTGACAAGGCTTTCAGGTGCTTTTCGGTGCCGTAACCCATGTTGCTGGCAAGGTCGTAGCCGGGATACTTTGCATCAAGACCACAAACGAGGCGGTCGCGCTCAACCTTCGCAAGGATGGAAGCCGCAGCAATCGAAACCGATTGCGCGTCTCCTTTAGTAATCGACCGTTGAGGGATGGTGCAACCCGGGATGATCAAGGCATCACACAACAAGAACTCTGGCGCTAGTCGCAACCCCCTGATCGCCTGGCGCATCGCCTCAAATGTGGCTTGCAGGATGTTGATTTCGTCAATCACCCTGGCCTCGACAAACGCAATCGACAAATCCGAACGCGGTGTCTCTTATTTTTTCGGCCAAAACTTCTCTTTGCTTAGGACTTAGTTTCTTGGAATCATCGATTCCAGCAGGTAGTTTGTCGAGATCCAGGATGACGGCGGCGGCGCAAACCGGACCAAACAGAGCACCTCGGCCGACTTCATCGATTCCAGCAATGCATTGATGGCCCAACAACTGAGCCCAATTTTCAAAGGTCCGGCCGCAGACGAAACTCTCGCGAGCAGAGGGTGCCAACTGAGGGCGCGACGACGTCATGGGATCAAAGAGAAGGCATGCGGACTAACCCAGAGTCGGAGGCAGACCATAGGCAGGTTAGCGACAGCTGGAGGCTAACTTTGCCAACCGGGAGGAGATTCAGGTGGTTTTGACTTCTTTGATCTTGGCAGCCTTGCCCTTCAAGCCGCGCAGATAGTAGAGTTTGGCTCGGCGAACTTTTCCCTTCTTGGACACCTCGATCTTGTCAATGATCGGCGAGTGCAACGGAAAAATTCTCTCCACACCCTGGCCAAAGGAAATCTTTCGAACTGTAAACGAGGATCGCAAATCGCCATTTCGGCGAGCAATGACCACACCCTCAAAAATCTGGATGCGCTCTTTGTCGCCCTCTTTGATTTTCACATGCACCTTCACGGTATCTCCAACCAAGAAACTAGGGAGATCCGACTTCAGTTCATTTTTCTCTACAGCACTCAGTGCGTTCATAACCCACCCCTAAAATACCGGCTAGCGCCACTAAACTCTATCCTAATAACTGCTTATCCTCTTCAGACAAGGTTGCGTATTGTAATAGGTCAGGACGGTTTTTCAAAGTCTTTTCTAGTGCCCTCTTTCTCCGCCAGCGCTCGACTCTCTTTGGGTCGCCGCAGAGGAGAACCTCCGGAACCCGCTCACCCTCAAATTCCTCGGGTCGAGTGTAATGTGGGCAGTCCAAAATATGACTGTCAACTGTGTGTTGGGCATTCTCAATCGCGGCAAAGGACTCGTTGATCGCGCTGGAACTATTGTTGAGCACACCTGGAAGGAGCCGGGTCACGGCGTCCACAAAAACACAAGCGGCCAGTTCCCCTCCGCTGAGCACATAGTCACCGATGGAGAGTTCTTCGTCCACCAGACACTCAGTGACCCTTTCATCCACACCTTCATACCTGCCACAAATCAGGACGGCCTGATCCAACCCGGAAAACTGAGACGCCATTCGTTGCTCAAACCGTTTGCCCTGAGGCGTAAGTAAGATGATCTTGCGGGACTGCACTGTTTTTTCCGCCTGGATTTTTCGAATGACGCGAAACAAGGGTTCAGGCTTTAACACCATGCCTGCCCCACCGCCAAACGGGCGGTCGTCCACAGTCTTGTGGCGGTCCGTGGTGAAATCTCTCAGGTCGTGAATTCTGACGTCGATCAGCCCGCGCTTTTGTGCCTGAAATACCATCCCATGTGAGAGGGGACCAACAAAGAAATCGGGGAAAATGCTGATGATGTCGAAATCCATGATTCACTCAGGGGCGGGGAACGACTCGGGCAGGACTCTTAGAGATCTTCCAATCCTTCAGGCAGGTCGCAAATCAGAATTCTATTTGGTACGTCAATTCGTGGGAAATAGCTTTCGGCAAACGGAATCAGAAAGTCTCCCTTATCATGGCTGACTTTGAGCAAATAGTTGCCAGGGACGCCCAATACCTCAACGACGCTACCTCGGATTGCGCCCTGTTGATCTTCAATCCGGCAACCGACCAAATCATGCTGGTAGTAAGATCCTGGTTGCAACGCCATCAACTCCGAGTTGTCGATCGTCACCTCATACCCAACGAGACGCTCTGCGGGGGTGATCGCGTCGATTCCCTGAAACTTGAGAATGATACGATGTTTGTGAAACCAGTGGTTTTCCAGATTCAATTTGAGAGGGGCTTGCCCTTCCTTCTCCAGAGCGACGGCGCTGAGATGCTGAAACCTTTCGGGGAAATCGGTGAGAATTTCTGCAGCAACTTCTCCTCGGTTTCCTTGGGTCTTCACAATGCGGGCAACAGCAATACGTGGGGAGTGCTGCAAACCGGCTTACTCCAGAATCTCAAGTGTGAATCTTTTGCGAAGCTTCATTCCTGCAGCGCCCAGGATGGTGCGGATTGAACGAGCTGTGCGGCCTTGTTTACCGATGACCTTGCCGAGGTCATTGGGAGCAACTCTGAGTTCGAGAACGGTGGTCTGCTCACCTTCGATTGGCTTGACGGATACTTGATCAGGATTGTCCACTAGTGCTTTTGCGATTTGCTCAATCAGCTCTTTCATGGCAGCCTCCTTAAGTATCGTCCAGTCGATTGGTCTGGTTCACAGGAATGAGAGCAGGCCCGCCCAAGCTATGACACTTTGGCTAAGAAGCTTTTCACCGTATTGCTCGGTTGTGCTCCTTTGGATACCCAGTAAGCGTATTTCTCCTTGTTGAGATTGACTGCGGCCGGATTCTTCTTAGGATCGTACTGCCCCAACACATCGACATACCTTCCGTCGCGCGCGCGCGATTTTTCAATCACAACGATGCGGTACTTCGGCTTCTTCTTGGAACCCATCAAGGTTAATCTGATCTTTAACAAAAAACTTTCCTCCTCTGTGAAATAGGTGCCTCAGCGAACAGCCGCTCAGGAGGCCGTTCGTCAGGGACCAAACTGTCCCACTAAGAGCATGAGAACAACGGTCCGAGAATTCATTCAATATAGCAGATGGCGGGGTAATCCCTAAGAGAAAAACTTGGAGGAATGGGCATGGAAACGGTCACGCACATGCGCCTGGGCGAGCGCGTGATGCTGACTGGGAAGGAAATCAGAGGCCAAGCACCTTGAGGATCTCGGCCTTCCTGGCTTTGACCTTCAGCGGTGCGTTGGCGTAAGTGGAATGAATCTTATCTTTACGCTCGATCAGTTCATTTTTGTACGCAGCCTTCTCGTAAAGATTATTCTGGTGATAATTCACTGTGTAGTCGGGATCCTTCAAAAGGTTTCCTGTGAGTACAGCAACAACATCTTCATCCTTGTCGATTTCCTTGGTCTGAATCAGTTTCTTGATCCCCGCGACCGTGGTGGCCGACGCCGGTTCGCAGCCCACTCCGTCCCGACCAATCATGGCCTTAGCATCGGCAATTTCCTGCTCGCTTACGACATCGCACCAGCCGCGGGTCCATTCCATCGCCCGCATCGCCTTCTTCCACGACACCGGATTGCCAATCTTGATGGCCGTTGCCAGCGTGTGGGCTTCAACACGAATGAGACGTGCTGAGCGATCGATGAGCGTCTTGTAAAGCGGATTGGCGCGCAATGCCTGAATAATGGTGACCATCGGCATCTTGTCGATGAAGCCCAAGTCATGCAGTTCTTTGATCGCTTTTCCGAAAGACGAACTATTGCCGAGATTCCCACCGGGGACCACCACGCGATCCGGGATCTTCCAGCCGCGCTGGGCCAGCATTTCAATGATGATGGTTTTTTGGCCCTCTAGTCGGAACGGGTTGATCGAGTTCAGCAGATAAACTTCCGACTCCTCGGTAATCTCCTTCACCATTTTCATGGCTTCATCAAAGTCGCCTTCCAGTTGCAACGTCAACGCGCCGTAATCCAGACTTTGCGAAAGCTTTCCAAAGGCAATCTGTTGGTCAGGAATGAAGATCACGGCCCTCATACCTGCCCGGGCAGCGTAGGCCGCCATTGAAGCGGAAGTATTTCCAGTGCTGGCGCAAGCCACCATCCGGGAGTGCATCAAACGGGCCTGCGTCACTCCTGCTGTCATGCCATTGTCTTTGAAGGACCCGGTTGGGTTTAACCCTTGATGCTTCAGGTGTAACTTTTTTAGACCGGTATATTCCGCGCAATGCGGCGCTTCGTAAATAGGGGTGTTGCCTTCCTGCATCGTCACGACTTTTGCCGGGTCAGAACAGAACGGAAGCAATTCCCGGTAACGCCAGACACCGCTCAGGTCTAGCGGGTCATTGGAAAGCCGTCGTTGTTGAAAGGTCTGCTTGATTTTCTCCGGGTCGGTGATCTGAAAATCGTACATGACATCCAGCAGACCGCTGCAATCGGGACATACGTGGGCCTTCGTAGTCGGCGAGATCTTTTTTTGGCAATTCTCTTCAATGCATTGCAAGTAGGCGCTCATGCCGGCAATGTAGAGGAATTCAACTGAACTGGCAAGGCTCCACAAGCGAACCACGATGCCGCACTGCTGGTAGCCATGAAAAGCAACCCGCAGAGGCGCCGAGACGCAGAGAGCGAATGGTGCTATGGCGACATCCGGACCATCGTCATCACTCCAGGTTCGCTCACAGGAGACGGCGGGGCTCGGTGGTAGACCAGAGCTTCTGGAAGAACAGCTTCCCGTTCTTTGTCACGTTGAGATTAATGAAAATGCGAAACGCTGTTTTAGTAGCCTGAATGGAGCTTTCAGTGTTTACTTCGACAACATCGTTTCCGACTGTTACCGTGTGCTTGTGAGTTCCGACGATGCTGGCCTGCGAGGGGTCGCGCGATGACGCGGAGCAGCGGAACTCACTCCTTGGGCTGGAGACGATCACCGTGGCCATACCAGTAATCTGGTCATAGGTGACCTGCTGGGTTGGGTTACTTCGCGGAGCCAACGGTGAAGCGGGCAGGAACTGAGGGGGCTTGAGGGTCGATGGTGGGACAACCGGCAGAATCACACGTGACGGATAACGACCTGAACGATAAATGCGGTTACGAGCGGCTTCAGGAGTTGGCCATAGGTTTGGAAAGTCGGAGCTCGAGACTGCCATTCGCAGCCGGTGCCCGGGTTTCAGCACCCAGGCCGCTGGCCACATGGGCACGTTCAGCTCGTAGATCTCACCCGGCTTCATCGGGCTGGGATTCGTCAGCGACTGGCGGCGCGTCCCGTTGAGCGAGCCGTCTGCGATCAGAGCGGAGGTCCCGTCAGGCGCCACATCCGAGAGCTTGGTGACGAATGTTGCCACCTGCGCGCTAGACGAAGCATGAAGAACGACCTTGGGCCAACCCAGAAAGTGAGTTTCCCGCTCAAAGGGCGAAGTAGTGAAAGTCATGGAATAGGCCTCGTCAGCCCGTTGATCGTCGGCTAGGTAAAAGGGAATCCCTCCTGCAGACCAATAGCCGTTAGCCAGGCCCACGGTCGCCAGATAGTTGTACTCATTGTAGTCGCGGTTCACCTTTTCGTTGGGCTGAGGGATGAGCTTGCCGTCTTCGGCCAGGTAGAATGTCAATTCTTTAGTGCCGGGCACTGGAAAGTTGGCGTCGTTACGCCAATGACCTGGAATGGTGTCCATGGTGCGCTCGGGCTTGGCGAATTCCTGCATGTAGAAGGTAAGTGGCGGCTCCTGCATGATGCCGGTATCTTCACCTCGCAGCCAATGGGCAAAAAACCGGCTCACCTCACTCATGTATTCGATGCGCGGGCCGGGCATTGATGTGTCAGGCAGCGTATGGCACCAGGGTCCCGCTAAGAGTTTCTTAGGGGCTTTGAGATTGGCGTAGGTTCGAAGCATCGAGCTGGCATAGCCGTCATGCCAGCCAGCAATGAGGAAGACGGGGCACTGGACGCGGTCGTAATCGGGCCGCAGCGAACCGCTACGCCAGTAGGGACTATCCACCTGATGCTTCATCCACTGCAGGATGTACGGTTCATTCTTCTCCAATCGCAGCTTCCACATTTCGGTCCAATTGAGCCGGTCCATCTCCGGATAGGGAGGCAGGGCGTTCAGGCCCACCATCATGCCTCCATAGGTTCCGACGTCGTAGTACATGCGCATGTTGCCGCCGGGCGTATAGTGACAATCGTCGGTGTAGCGATCATCGGTGGCATAGATGGGAACAATCGCCTTCAGGTGGGGCGGCCGATGGGTAGCTACCTGGAGGGAAGTGAAACCGCTGTAGGAAGCCCCCATCATCCCGACGTTGCCATTGGACCATGGCTGCTGAGCCAGCCATTCCACCGCGTCGTACCCATCCTGTTGTTCGATGGGCATATATTCGTCAGTGTTTATCCCCTCTGATCCCCCCGTGCCGCGTGCGTCCAGCTTGAGAGAGACAAAGCCGCGCTTAGCCAGATAAATGTCCCACCCGAGACCGCTGCGCCGGTAAGGGTCATAGTGGAATACAACAGGGTAACGCCCCTCGGCGTCGGGCCGGACCATGTCTGCTGAAAGCTTTGTCCCGTCGCGCATTGGGATCATGACGTGCCGTTCAATGCGTGTCTCGTATTTGGGCGCGATGACAGGAGGCCCGTCAGGTGCTGCATGGGCAGTAGCCCAACCTGCGACAATGAAAACAATGGATACGAGAAGGCGTGGCAATCGATTTGAGCGCATCGTGGTTAGTCCTCTTTCTGTTCGATCACACCGAGGGGCCCGCCCTGACCGAATACACAAAATGCAATCACCGCAGTTGTACCTTCGATCGGTGGCAGGCCAACTTCAATAGTCTTTCAGAGGGTGTCGATCGTCTCAGATAATTCTGGAGAAAGTATAGAACAAAAGTATGGAACCTGAATTTTGCACACCAATCCAAATCTCCTCGTGTGGACGGCGGAAGCTGAAGGCTTCGGGGTGGGTGTTCATGACCCCCCAGAGCCTGACGGGCCGTTTCCCTAATCGTGCTCCGCAGGAGCATCCATTGGATGGTTCCAATGAAGAATAGTCCCGGTGCTCGATTCTCGAAGAAAAAGACGAGTACGACGACGAGGACAAGGAATCACTTCTCAGCAGCATGAAAAGCTCTATGAAAATCATCCGGAATTCATCTTGACAGAGCTTGAGGGCAAGTGGAAGATAGGCGAACAAAAAGCGAATATTTCCAGATATGCACATCATTAAAAACCATCTTCAATCCATCGTCACTGCAAAAATCCCGGACGCATTTGTTACCAAGAAATCAGAAATTGCAGAAGTTACTGCGACAGGAATTCCGAAAGTCGATGCGCTCATCCGGGGGTTTCCGCGCGGAGCGCTCACTGAGATTTACGGACCGTCTTCTTCTGGTCGCACCACATTGGCGCTGTCGTTTCTGGCAGAAATGACTCGCCAGCAACAAGTCTGCACTATTGTCGACGCTTCGGATTCGTTCGACCCGGAATCGCTGGCGGCTGTGGGGGCTCATCTGAACCGTGTGCTCTGGGTAAGGTGCGGCAATGCGAATGCCAGCGAAGGTCTGACCTCTGTCTGCACTACGTCATTCTCAGGTTTTCAGCAGGAAACGTTTCATCATCCGCAAAGCTTCACCAGCGGACGGCACCCGCGGGACGAGGTTCGCGGTCTGAGCCAGGCAATCTCCGGTTTAATGAAAAACAATTTCAGTAACCTGCCTGGCGCCAGTCAGAGTAGGGCACCAGCCAGAATTTTAGGGAAAATGAAACGATCTGTAACTGATGCCCGATCTCGTGAAGAGCAGGTGGCTATCGATCGCCTGCCCCCTCGCCGTGGGGACGATGTCCTGGCCAGACGACAGGCAAGAGGAAAACCAATCTATGCTCAAATACAGACATCAATGCCTCGACAGCCTTTGGATAAACGGCAGAATCCCTGGACACGGCTGGAACAAGCACTGAAGGTCACCGATTTGATTTTGCACAATGGAGGCTTCGGTGCGGTGCTTATGGACCTTGGCGATGTGCCGCCGGTCAACGCTCGGCGGATTCCTCTGGCCACTTGGTTCCGCTTCCGGCGCGCAGTCGACAACACCCCAACCGTTTTTCTGCTGCTCACACGTGAACCCTGCGCGCAAACCTGTGCTTCCCTGGTGTTGCGTTGCGAGCGTTGCCGAGAGCGTTGGAGCCATGCCTCCGAGTCGAACACTTCGTCTGGAGTGGCAATCCTTGAAGGTTTGGAGCTGGAAGTAGAAGTCATGCGCCGCCAAACACTGTCCCGCGCCACACATGCGGCAAGCTGGCAGACATCAAATCAGTGACGAGTGAATAGTGGCGAGTGACGAGTGGAATAAACCGACAAGAAAACAAGAGCTACTTGCTATTGGCTCTAATCGGCCATTGGTCTTTGGTTTTTTTCGATTAGCTATTTGAATTGAAAACCAATGGTCAATAAAAAATGACCAACAACGACCCTGTCGAAACGGGATTCCCGCTTTCGCGGGGGATGACAACTTTGATGCAACCATACTAACGCAAACGCACTTAAGAATGTGACAGATTGGGCCAACTCCAACCACTGGCGTAAGCCAGTGGCACGCGGCGTTCCGGCTTCCCTTGAGATACCGACCGCATCAGCGGTCGGAGCTTCACCTTAACAGGAATATGCTGAGCCTCCGACCGCTTACGCGGTCGGTATCCCCGCAATCGCTTTCGTCAACCACTGGCTCACGCCAGTGGTTATGTTCAAACTGATGTAACGCTACTTATCGCGTTTGTATTATTTAAGTATGTTCGCCTGCCTTTCTGCTCCCGACTTTCCTGTTCAGGCTGTTGTCCGGCTTGATGCCACTTTCCGCCAGCAACCGGTTGCCATTCTGGATGGTTCTCCACCCTTGCAGAAAATCGCCGCGCTGAATTCCCAAGCCCGCCAGCAAGGCATACACCTTGGCATGACCAAGTCTCAGGCCGAGCTGTTTGGCATCAAACTCTGCCAGCGTAATCAAATCCAAGAAGCAGCGGCGACCCAAGCTCTGCTGGATTGTGCCTTTGCCTTTTCACCCCGCATCGAGAACGCGGGTGAGAACAACGGCCGTGTCATTCTGGACATCGACGGCTTGGAACGTTTGCATGGTAATGCAGAAAGCATTGCACACGCCTTGCAGCAGCTTGGAAACACCTTGGGTTTTGAGCTGAACGTTGGAATCGCATCGAATCCAGACGCTGCAGCCCTGGCCGCACAGGGCTTCTCAGGCATCACTGTGGTGCCACCCAGTTTGGAGCGGGAACGCCTTGGGCCTCTCCCTGTTGCCATTCTTGACCTTTCTTCCGAGCTTCAAGAAACCTTTCGTTCCTGGGGAATCCATACTCTCCGGGCACTGGCAGATTTGCCTGAAATCGGGCTCATTGAGCGTCTCGGACAGGAGGGGAAGCACCTGCAAATCCTGGCGCGTGGAGCCAGCCAACGACCGCTGATCCCCAAAGAACCGGAGTTGAAGTTTGAAGAATCCCTGGAGTTGGAATTCTCCATTGACTTATTGGAACCCTTGGCATTCGTGCTGGCGCGCCTGCTGCAGCCCTTATGTGCCAGACTGGCCGCCCGCGGCTTGGCAGCAGGCACGATCTCGTTGACACTGGAGTTGGAATCCGAAATGGCTCTCCATTCAGAGTGATCGTAATGGCTCCCATTTGGGAAAGTATCGCTCCTGACAGCCGCCCAATGGCTGGTCCATGACGCTCAGCGGGAGCCGCACCCTCCTGCGAAAGATCCAGCGCGCCCATCAGTTGAATCGCAATCACACCTTCCCGGTAGTGACTCATTTTGAATCCAAGAGCGCGGCGATCTCTTCCACTTCCTGACGAGTTTCTGTAAGCTGAAAGCAAAAAGGAGGCGATCCATGCTTCACCGCTTCTTCGCACCGATTCTCCGTCCGGTAAGTTACCGTTACGGACTTCCTTTCATCCTTTCCGTAGTGCTCGCTGTCTTGACTGCTGCCTTGCCCCGTTTCGGCGGACCAACGTCCATCTGGACTTTTGCGCTCCTGGCGCTCATCGCAACTTCCTTCACCTTGCTGTTCGGTGGCCGGTTTCGCACTTTCTACATTGTCATTGCGGTGACGCCTCCATTCCTTTTCTCTTTCGAGTGGTTCCTTCGTATGCGTTCGGTGATGCCGGATTTCCCCATCAAACCTGTCGCAGAATTTTTCCTCTATTTCGTGGCTTCTCCGATTCTTGTCGTCTGGCTTGTTGCGACGCTGCTCAATCGCAGGCAACGACACGCCTAGCTCTCTATCCCGCAAAATGAGTCACCACCACCTTCCCTAAACTGTTTTCCGATTCTTCCGGCGGTGATATAGTTTTTGCTTTAGTGCACTGCAATCGCCTTGGCAACAAGGCCCCGCTGGAAACAGCTTCGAGCTGAGGGAGGTACTATGGAAAAAGACCATCAGATCAGCCGACGATCGGCGCTGAAAGCCGCAGCAGCGGGCATGACTGCGACATTGGCACTTTCGCAAGACCTGAAAGCCGCGAGTCCCTACAAGCCCAAAGGCAACCTCAACCAATCGGTGTGCAAGTGGTGCTACAAAGATATGGCGCTCAACGACCTGGCGCGGGAATCGGCTCGCATCGGAATCAAATCGGTTGAACTGCTGACGCCTGAAGAATGGCCCGTGGTGAAGAAGCACGGGCTCACCTGCGCCATGGGATCGGGCGCGGATCAAATTCACATTGGCTTCAATCGAAAAGAAAACCACGACAGCCGCGTGGAAAACCTGACCAAACACATTGAACTGGCAGCGGATGCGGGCATCCCGAATGTCATCTGTTTTTCCGGCAATCGCAATGGCATGTCTGACGAGGAAGGTCTGGAGAACTGCGCCGTCGGCTTGAAGCGTATTGTCGGCCTGGCAGAAAAGAAAGGGATCAACGTCTGCATGGAACTCCTGAACAGCAAGGTGAATCACAAGGACTATATGTGTGATCACACCGAGTGGGGTGTCAAGCTGGCTAAGAAAGTGGGCTCACCCCGCTTCAAGCTGCTGTATGACATCTACCACATGCAAATCATGGAGGGCGATGTCATCCGCACCATCAACGACAACTTCGAATACATTGCCCACTTCCACACCGGTGGTGTTCCTGGACGCAACGAAATTGATGAAACTCAGGAGCTGAATTACACCACCATCTGCAAAGCAATTATCGAAAAGGGGTTCCGCGGGTATCTCGCCCAGGAGTTTATCCCCAAGCGCGACCCGATGACCTCGTTGGCGCAGGCGTTTCAGATCTGCGACGTATAACGCAGTTGTCAGATACTGCAAACTCCATTCTCACAACGCCACGGCTTTCAACCTCGAAGAAGGAGTTCAGCGCTGAGCATGTTTTCCAAACTCTCTCGCCTTCATTCTCTGACCCTTAGTCTCGTCCTGTTGCTTCTCTTGCCATCACGGGGAGACGCGCCCAAGGCGCGCTCAGCGGCGGCCTCAGACGCATCTCTGGAAGCAACTGTTTTGCTCCCGAAGTCCTGGAGCAAGACGCTGTCACTGGATGAAGGACAGAAAGTCGAGATAATGGGAGGGATTCCCAGACCTTCGGCGTTGCCGCCACATGCACGGGTTGGCGTCCGTTGGTCCCTGTTGGCGCCCGTCAGCCAGCCACTCCCGGCTGACGTCCAATCGCGAGCTTCGAGCAAACTCGAGATCGAGACGCTCCCGACAGCCAACTGGCAGAAAACACTCCACGCACTCGATCCCGATGTACATTTGATTTATCGCGCCCCAATCAAGGGCGAATACCAACTCGAAGTGGCTCCTGTGCTCGAAGGGCCAACGCCATTTGAAGGCACTCGTTGGCGCGAGACTGGCAGCGCGCCGTCCGTGGCCGTGTTTCCTCGCAAGACCCCCTGGCCGCCGGCAAAGACTGCCACTGTGACTGTCTTGGTTCGCCCGTTCGACCTGGGTGAAACCGTCTTCACCCCTGGATTGGAAGTAGAAACAGAACCGAATGACACTCCGGAAATGGCTCAGCCTCTCACATTGCCCAAAGGCGAAGGCATCCAGCGATTGCTCATCAGCGCCGGTGCGGATGACACTGAGTACTTCGACAACGGGAAAGTAGGTAGTTCCGGCGACGACTGGTTCCGCTTCACTTACGAGGGCCAGGAACCTCGCCTGCTCACTTGCAGTCTGGCTATTCCAGATCAAACTCTGGCGGCGCGTCTGCGCCTTTATGCGCTGGACACCAAGAGCAAGATAAAAGCGCAACAGCTGCTCTCAAAGCCAGGTCTATCCGGATCGCTGCTACCGATCATGGAGTACTTGGAAGGCCGGAACGAGAATGAAAGGGTCCATCAGCAAAACGAGGGCCACCGGTCTGAAATCAACCGCTTGTTGAAACCTGGACAAACCTATTTCCTGCGGGCCGAGGCCAATGCGCCGGGCTACGAGATTGAACTGCGTGTCCTTCGACCGGCTCCTTATGAAGACCCCACGATGGCGGTTCGCCAGGCGCTTTACGATCACCTGGGACAGGTCGATGCGTGGCTCGCGAACCGCCCGCGCGGTGCCAGTGTGGAACGTCGCATTCGCGACACCGGGAACCTGATGGGAACGCACTGCATGAGCTGCCACACCCAGTCGGGTGTCTGGGGTCCCGCGGTAGCTGTGGAGAATGGTTACCAGCCGGAGAACCTTCAACAGATTCGGCGACTCATCAACATCATGTACGAGTCGATGCGGCCCACCAACTACCTGAAGGATGCCGCTAACAACACCAGTCTGGCGCCTCTGGATGTCGGTGACGGGCCAGCGGGCACTCGGGTTGCCGGGCACAATGTTTGCACAGCAGAGCGCGTCTGGCCGGCACGCAAGCTGCATTCCATGCAGGCGATCCGCGCCGCCAACCACGTACTCCAAACCGCCGACCCCAGCGGCATCAACGCCGCTGGTCCTGGTTCAAACGTGGGGCAATCGGTGGTGTACAACTACGCCGGGGAAATCCTTCGAACCGCCTGGGACCGAACCGGTCACCCACGGTACTTTGCCGCTCTAGAAGAGAAAGCTGAGAAAATGCTCGCAGTGCAGCCGAAGTACAGCGACGACCTCGCACACCGTATCGAGTTTTTTCAGCGGTTTTTTCCAAAGGACTATCTGAATCAGAGCTTGAAAGCCCGGGAAGCACAGCAAGCTCTTCCGCCGCCTGCCCCAGCGCCTGCCCCTGCTCCGGCCGCGCCCACTAACAAGCCCGCCTCAGCCGACGCAACTCCAAAGCCAGCCGAGTTTCCTTTCTATACGTTACTGGATGCCGACGCGGCACAAAAGCTGTTGGTTCGCATACAAGAACAGCTTGTCAAGGATGAAGCGCGTCTGCGAGCCGTCCAAAACCCAGATGGAACCTGGGGATTCGATCCTGGAAAGCTTGCAGAGGACGGGAAAAGCTGGAAAACCGACGGCCAGTACGATCCTGCTCCAACAGCCCTTGGGCTCATTGCGTTGCAGGCCTTAGGACGTGGGAACGATGATGCCGCAATTGCGAGGGGTGTAAAGGCCCTGTTGAGTAGACAGGATCCCTATGGACGGTGGAACAAGACGGCACAAACGGGCTTTGTGACCACAGCCTACGCGCTTCATGCGTTGTCGCGGCTCTATCCGGTCACGCCCGAGAAGCCGTCTCGATCCGCTTTCGAAGCACAACCGGCAGAGAGCCTCAGAGCGAAAATTGCCCGTGTTCGAAGGCTCTCACATTCAGGCGAATCGGCCTTTGCCGACTTGATGATTCAGGCAGCTCAAGACTCCAGCCCTTGGGTGCGCTACTGGGGGGTTATGGCCCTCGGTGGTATTCATGGAGCAAAGGGAACCGACTCGCTGGTGAAGGCGCTGGGAGACCGCGTCAAGATGGTTCGTGATGCCGCAGCCTGGGCCATGGAACAGGCGCTGTTGGATGACGCAGGTTTCGCAGCAGTGTTCGAGGCGTTTGCACGCGGAGACGATTTGACGCGTGAGAGCATCGTGAAGGCTCTGGGTATCCGCGCCGATGCGGTGATGTCACAACCACGTTTCAGCAAGGCGCGACTGACTCAACTATTGGCAAAGGCACTCAACGACGATCCTCATCCCGGCGTTCGGGCATGGGCCGCCAAAGCGGCCTGGCAATGGTGGGTATGGAACCCGCCGCTTCGCGAACCCATTCAACAGGCTTGGACTCGAAAGCTTCTGTCTCCCGAATCCAACGTGCTGGTGGAGAACTGCTTCCGATATCAAAGCCACGCGCTGTTTATTGCCAACGGGCACAAAGCGAACGCCAGCGAGGAGCATCAGTATCCAGAACTCAGCCTGTTGTTCAAGGGACTGGAATCTCGTCTGGACGACACAGCGCTGTCTGACACTGTCAAGGACCGGCTGGCGCGCCGTTTGGTCGCTGTCGCGGGCACCTTCTTCAACACCACTGGCGGTGATGGAGGTCCCGGACAGATGGGTTACGTCACTCCAGGAAGTTCCAACCTATTCGGCAAGGCCGCGTTTCGCTATTTCCAGCAGGCCGAAGCCACAAAGAATCTGCCGAGGTTACGGTTGATACTCGAAGGAGCGGCTGGCATTCCTTACACTCCTCTGCAAGACCGGCTAATCGACTACTCCACCAGCGGCCCAGAAGAACTGCGTACCCTCGCCGCTGCAGCCGTCTCCGATCCGAGCACGGTGACTCTGCCAGGAACGCAAGAACTCGTGCAGCCCCTTGTCGATCAGATCATGCGCGGTGCGCAGGACTACGATCGCCGCCAGACGCTGGCTCAACCCGTGCTGAAGCTTTTCAGCCGGGCGAGATGGAGCATTCCAAAGACGATCGAGCAGCAGCAATTGCTCTACTCGTTCCTGGTTCCCAAATACGTTGAAGGAGCCCGATGCTCAAAGTGCAGCAGGAATCAGGGCGGCGGCGGAGCGGGCCATCCAGCCTATGGGACAGCTTGATGCTGACTGGTACATTGCTGACCGCATGGGGAAGATGCTGGCAGCCAACCCGGATTTGCACACGGAAACACTCCTCGCCAGGATTCCAACCGCCGTCAAGAATCCGCTTGAGGCTCATTTCTGGCTCCCCAGTGTCAGCTGGGTCTTTGACTTTGGGGAACCCGTTCCGGAAATCGGTGGTGCTCAGAGTGCCTCTGCTCTGCCCGCTGCAGTCGCTGGCGCACGCGAGCGCATGCTGGCCATCTATCTCCAGATGCTCGCTACAGAGAGTGTGGGGCTGAGCCGAAACGCTGCGGCAGGCTTGGCCAGCTTGACAGCCTTGCGGCGCCAATCGGCTGTGATTGACGAGATGCGCCAGCTGCTGAAGTCGGAAAAGAATGATCGCGTGCGGCAGGCGGCAGAGAATGTGTTGCGCAACGAACAGCAACGCTGGCTCGCTGACTTGCAGGAGGCGGTCAAGGCTGAACCTTCGGCTGCTTCATTGCGACAAGGACCCGATGCGAAACTCTCTCCCGAGCTTATTGCCAGCTTTCAATACTTCAACGACTACGTGGCTCCCGAACTCAATCGTCCGCAGCGGATGGATGAAATGGCTTGTATGAGTTGCCATGGCGTCCCTGGGCGAGTTCCCTCGATGCAGTTGGAGCCACCGGATTCAACCGGCTATTTTTCGACGGCGAAGCTGTTGAAGAACTACCTGACGCTGCAACAGCGCATCAACCTTCCAAGCATTGAGCAAAGCAAGCTGCTCAGAAAACCACTCAACGTTCAGACCGGCAAGGAGGATGGCCACCAAGGTGGCCGGCGTTATCTTCCCGCCGAGCGTGGCTATCAGATCATTCGCCGCTGGGTGCTGGACCAGCCAAGGGTGCAAATGAGCTTGAACCCAAATAGCAACCAGCAGGCGGGCCGCTGAACATCTGACAGGTTGAGCGGGCGGTGGCCTAAACTCTCTGGCCCATCTCACTGCACACTGTATTGTTTTCCGCACATTGAAGTATTTTCGCTCTGTTCAAGCCACTACAGTTCATCAAATCAGTGCAACTTTGCGCAGAAGTCATTGATTAGTTGAATCTTCCGTGAGAGTATTCCGGTCGTGGCAACCCGCGTGCTGCTTCTATCAGAGATCGATCAATCGGCTTGGAGCCCACCAGCCCCTTCATTGCGCTATTGAACCACAGATGTTTTTTATGAGGAGGACACCATGATGCAATCCCTTTCTCGATCAGTCTTATCATTGCTCGTATTGGCCGTTTTTTTGGGCACTCAGGCTCCGTTGTGGGCAGGTAACGACATCATGGGTGAGATCCAGTTTGTTGGCGCCAGCAAAGTGGAGAAAACCTCGGGTGTTTGGGTAGACGGTCAATACGTCGGTTACCTTAAAGAGCTAAAGGGATCAAAGAAAGTGGTCTTGCTTCCAGGTCAGCACGAAATCATTGTGAGACAAGGCGGATACCACGATTTCACACAGAAAGTGATCTTGGAGCCGGGCCAGAAGCATGTGATTCAAGTGGCCATGGAGAAGAACCCTGCCGCTCAATTCCCAGACGCCACAGCGCAAGTCAAGATGTCGGTTTCCCCAAATCGGGCAGCGGTCTTCGTAGACGATCAATTTGTCGGTCACGTGGATGAGTTTGATGGTCCTGGCCAGGCGCTCTTGGTGGCGCCCGGCAAACGCCGCGTCAAAATCACGCTCCCGGGTTATCGCACCTTTGAAACTGAGCTCAACTTGTTAGCCGAGCAAAAGTTTGAACTCAAGACTGAGCTATTCAAAGGGAGCATTCTTCAGGCTGGCCCCCTCATGAACGAAAAGGATGCCGACGTCGCCAAAGCGAAGTAACCATTCCCGCCAGGAACGGGCGACCCTGCCTTGCTCTGGGGTCGCCCGAAAGCAGCGATCAGGCATCATTGATTAATGGTCGCCATTCCGGTGAAGAACCTCCCCGCCAGTAAGAACCAGGGCTGGAATCCGGCCTTGTGCTAGTCCACGAGAAAATAGTTCGAACCCGCAATCAGCGTTCCGCCAATTTGTCTCAGCACATACCAAAATCCGGCTGCGCTTGCTATGATGACAGTCCTGCAGTCGCATAGCGATACAGCGACAAACCGAGGTTTTGTGTCACCATGAAGTTGCGTTTTAAGCTCATCCTCGCCTTTCTGCTTCTATCGGTTGTTCCGCTGTCCGGTGTCATCGTTTACTCATACATCAATTCGCAGCGTGCCGTTCGGCTGGCCGTGGAAACCGAAGCCCAAATGATGGCCGACGAAATGAGCCGGCGACTTGAGGGTGTTCGCAATGATTTAAGCCGCCAGATGGATCGCCTCAGTCAGCTTCCCTTTCGAACGATTCTTGGCGAAAAGGGACAGAAGCCCGATTTGCAAAAAGATCCAGTCATGGCCGAACTGATGAAGCGCATGGGTGAAGAAGACGTCCTTTTCGAGTCGCTCGAATTCGTGCGCCGTCCTCCAGGAGTGCAAGCGTTGCAGGGTGCGGAACCCAAAGAGCGCCCTTGGACAAGACCGCACAAGGAGCCTCAATCCGAACCGCCTGTAGTGATTTTCTTGTCTCGACTCTTCGAGCGCAGCGGATGGCGGCCACCGAGACCCACTGCAGCACCACCTCCGCCAGCTTCGGAACTCGGCATGGAGCGGTTTCCCAAGCCGCCCGGTCCGCCACCGCCCGGTGAGGAGGGAAGGAACTCGGCTGAAGCGGCCGCTCGATTTGCTGCGGAGATGGTTCGCAAGAAGGCCGAGGTGCTGCATAAGGTGATGGAGTCCTGGGGCCAGTTAACAGAAGCAGAGCGCGCGACCCTGGAAGCAAAGCGAAAACAGATGAAACTGCTTCTGGGTCGTGAATTTGGCTCGGAAGTTCGCCGTGAAGGAGAAGTGATTGGAAGCTTCAGAGCACAGGTCAGTCCTGAGAAGGTTCTGGAGCGCGTGCTCCGCCGAACCCGGCGGCAACAGAATGAAATCCCTTTTGCCGTGGATGCCGAGGGCCGGTTGCACACGACAGACCCAGGGGATGCGCAGCTATTGGAAGGCCTGCCCCTGGCCAAGACAGCGAATGGCAGCGGGAAATTCGCTGGACGGACTCCCGACATGAACGACTGGATTGTCGTCGCACGCAAGGACGCCGAATCGGGCCTGAGCTTCGGCATTGCACGGCCGATCAAACAATCGATGCAGGAACTCCGCAATACCGCCGTGCGCAACTTTGGTTATGGACTGGGGATCATGGGACTGGCGGTGCTCGGTATCCTGCCGCTATCCGGCCGATTGACGCGCAATCTCACACTCTTGACGCGCAGTGCGGAAGAGCTGGCCCAGGGCAATCTCGATGTCCAGGTTCCCGTCCGCTCGCACGATGAGCTCGGCCAACTGGCGGCAACTTTTAACCGTATGGCTCTTCAATTGAAGGAGGGACAAGCACGTCTGGTGGAACAGGAACGACTTCGCAAAGAGCTCGAGATGTGCCGTCGCATCCAGGCAGAGCTGTTGCCTCGCGAACCTCTGTCCTGCGGCTTCGCACAGGTGCAGGGAATCTCGATTCCAGCGCGCGAGGTTGGCGGGGATTTCTTCAACTATTTCGAGCTGCCCGGCGGGAATCTGGCTTTGCTGGTAGGCGATGTCTCAGGCAAGGGAGTGGCCGCGGCCCTGCTCATGGCAAGCCTGCAGGCAACCCTGAGCGCCCGGCTGCCGCTGGCAGCCAGCCTGTCAGAGATGGCTGAACAGCTGGACGAGGAGATTGCCCGCAGCACGCCGCCCGAACTCTTCCTGACTCTGTTTGTCGCGGTGTTGAACAGCCGTGAGAAGACGCTTCGTTATGTAAATGCGGGACACAACACGCAGTATGCATTGAGAGCTGATGGCCGCCTCCACCGTTTCGAGTCGACCGGGCGACCGCTGGGGCTACTCCCAGGCGGTGGCTACGTTGAGCAGTGCGTCGCGCTCGCTCCCGGCGATTCCATCTTTCTCTACACAGACGGTCTGGTGGAAACACAGAGCCAAACCGGAGAAGAGTTTGGGACGGCAAGGTTGGAGCGGTTGCTGGCCGCGGAGCGTGAGTCGAACTTGGAGCGCTTGATCGCTCGCGCAGAGTCAGCCGTTCGTAACCATCAAGGCACAGCCGAGGCCTTCGACGACGCCACCGTTCTGGTCGCAAAAGTCCAGGGATTGGCTGCTGAACATTCGGTAGAACTTCAGAGCGTCCATGCCACAAGTTGAGTCGTGCACTTCTGCAGGAGGTTCAAGATGACGTCCGCGTTTTCGCCTTTGCCTGCGCAGTTCCTAGCTGAAGGATCGACTGTTGCCACGGCGACGATCATTGCCTTTACGGAAGGTCCCGCAGTCGATGCCGATGGGAGTGTCTATTTCAGTGACATTTGGAATAGCCGCATCGTGAAACTCGCTGTAGACGGAAGCCAGTCCGTGTTTCGTGCCGACAGCGGACGCACTAATGGAAACACCTTTGATCCGTTGGGACGACTGGTTAGTTGCGAGGGCGCAGAAATGGGGCCTGGTGGAAGGCGCAGGGTGGTGCGTACCGACCTCAAGACGGGTGAAGTCTCCGTGCTCACTGAGCGGTATGAGGGTGTTCGCTACAACAGTCCAAACGATGTCGTCGTGGACTCCCGTGGCCGCATCTACTTTACCGACCCCTGCTACGGCGACCGGTCGTTGATGGAGATGGAGCTTGAAGGAGTTTACCGCATTGATCCAAACGGATCAGTGACACGCATTCTGCAGCAACCAGATGTCCAGCGGCCCAACGGGATCGCCATTACGCCCGACGATCGCACCCTGTACCTGGTAGATAGCAATCCCAACATGGGGGGCAATCGCAAGATCTGGGCATTTGATCTGTCAGAAGACGGTACCGTTTCAAATCGGCGCCAGGTCTACGATTTTGCTCCCGGCCGCGGCGGCGACGGGATGCGCCTCGATATGGAAGGAAACCTGTGGATCGCCGCGGGCATCAATCGGCCACGCCACCAAGGTGAGACGACCGATAATCCTGCCGGGGTTTATGTCGTTTCGCCAGCCAGCAAGTTGTTGGGGTGTATCCCAGTACCGGAAGATCTCATCACCAATCTGGCTTTCGGTGGTCCGGGCAAGAAAACTCTCTACGTCACCGCTGGAAAGACTTTATTCAAGATCAACACCAGAGTTGCGGGTTGGAGCGTGTATCCGAAGTAGGACCGACCGCCAATTGGAACATGGGTCTTCCTTGCAAACGGCTCGCGAGGACGCTCGCCCTCCCAATTCTTCATCATGTCTCCCAGCCTATATCCGTTGCTCTTTCCAACGCCCCAGGCGGAAAAAGAAAATGCTGACCAGGGCGAGAACTGATTCCGCTAGCGTGATTGCAAGAAAGACGCCTTGAGCGCCGAGACCGAACGGCATCGCTAGAACATAGGCAAGCGGCAACTGAAGCAGCCAGTAGCAGAATACGTTGATAACAGTCGGTGTGTTGGTGTCGCCCGCGCCGTTGAATGCCTGCACCAACACCATCCCATAAGCGTAAAAACCATAGCCATAGCTAACCATGCGCAGGCAGTCCACGCCAAAAGGAATGACGGATGAGTCCTGAGTGAAGAAGCGGATCATCGGTTCGGCGAAGGCTATGAAGGTCACTGCAATACCACAGAGAAAGATCATATTGTAGAAACCGATCCTCCAGACCGACTTCTCTGCCCTGTCGGGTTGCTTCGCCCCCAGGTTTTGTCCCACCAAGGTGGCAGCCGCGTTACACATTCCCCAGGCCGGCAAAATGGCCACGATGATGATTCGCAACGCAATCGTGTAACCGGCCAGTGCTGCACTACCGAACATCGATACCATCCGAACTAGAACCAGGTAACTCGCCATAGGGATGAGAAATTGAAACATTCCGCTTAGAGAAACCTTCAGCAGTCTCCACAATACAGGCCAGTCGATGCGAATCTGCTCCCGGGAAATCATCAGCCGGCCATTTCCACGAGTGATCACCGAGACCTGGTAAAGCACGCCAATACCGCGCCCAATGTTTGTAGCAATGGCGTTTCCAGTGATGCCCATTTCTGGGAATGGTCCCCAGCCGAAGATGAGACAGGGGTCCAGGAGCAGGTTGACAGCATTGCCAATCCACAACGCTCGCATTGCGGACACGGCGTCACCCGCACCGCGAAAAATGGCATTGATCAGAAACAGCAGGAAAATCGTGGCATTGCCGCCGAGCATGATGGCGCCGAAGCTGGAACCAGTAGACACCACTTCGGGTGAGGCCCCCATCATTCGGAAAAGCTGTGGAGCAAAAAGAGCCCCACCCAGACCAATGGGCAAAGAGATGAGCAACCCGAGCAAGATGGACTGCACTGCAGCCACCGCGGCGCCGGTGGCATCCTTCTCACCAATGCGCCGCGCAACCATCGCTGTGGTTCCCATGCAAAGTCCCATGGCTGCAGCGAAGATCAATGTCAGGAGACCTTCCGTAAGCCCCACCGCGGCAACCGCCTCTGCTCCCAGGCTGGCCACCCAGAAAACATCAACGATGCCGAATAGCGACTCCATCGACATTTCAAGGATGGTTGGGACTGATAACAGCACAATGGCGCGGCCAAGGCTGCCTTGAGTGAAGTCCTGCTGGGTGCCACGAACAGACTCACGCAGATCGGCACGAAGAGACGCCCATCTGCCTTCGGCTCTTGGAGCGGAGGGCGGCGGGGTAATTTGGACGTTGGCAGGCGAGTTCATTCCAACCTCTCACAGACGCCTGCCACGAAACGGCGAGGTCATCGCAACCAATTGATTCTATCATCGAAGAGGATACCTAGGGGGACTCGGACAACAACTGCATCGATTGTCGGGATTTGAGGCAAACCGTCGCGCTCACCGCCCGCGATCCGGACGCTGAACGGCGAGAGCATGCAGCCCCGTGTGATATGAATCGGTGGAAGATGAGTGAAGCGTTTTCGAATGAACTTTACTGCCAACCAAAACGTTCCTCTGATAGCTGTTCACGCACGATCCGCATCACTTCAAAAGGCAGTCGGAACGGGTCACGACGTGAAACTTGATCGTTGAACACGGCCTCCTTTACATTGATTCGTAACGTAGGTAAGGAAGTGTGCCGGCATCCGAAGATGCTGGTTTCTGACTCAAAGCAGATTATCCCAAACGAATATGGAGTTTCCTCAGGCGAGCCAAATTGACCGGGAACAGCCGCTCACCGAACAGATGGAGATTCGCGACAAGGGCATCCGCCTGGCGCTGATCCCCTTTTTTGGAATCGTCATTCCGAACCTGACCGGTGTTCTTGGTGATCTGCAACCGCAGTCTCCCAAGTACTGGGCAAGTTACCCGTACTTCATTCTGCTGTCATTTCTAGTATGGCAAGGAAACCGCTTTTTCCTCCTCAAGCAGAGAGAACATTTCGATTGGTTCAATCATCCAGTTCGAAAAATCATTGTGTTGTTGTTGGTCAGCGTCTTCTACACAGCTCCCCTGGCCGTCTTGATGCACGTCGCGTGGTACTCCATGGCAGGTTTTGCTAGCCCCGACTGGAACGCAATCTGGCTCTCAACCCTCATCATCGTCATCTGCGTCATCTTCATCACGCACATCTATGAGATGGTTTATCTCATTCAACTTCGCGAGAGTGACACCCTGCATTTCGAAAGACTCGAGCGGGCAAAAGTTGAAGCAGAGTTGACGGCCCTGAAGAACCAGATCGATCCACACTTCATGATCAACGCGCTCAATGTCCTCTCGTTTCTCATAGAGCACGACCGTGAAAAAGCGCTGCAGTTCAACAGTGCGATGGCTGATGCCTACCGGTACATTCTCCAAAACAAGAACCGGGAACTCGTCCTCCTCAAGGATGAGATTGAGTTCCTGGGTCACTATTGCTCATTGCTGAAGTTGCGGTTTAGCGAAGCCATCCAGATTCGATTGCCCGCCGACCAAGACTTGTTGAAAGCCTACCTCATTCCTCCAGTCTCCCTGCAGGTGCTGCTGGAGAACGCCGTGAAACACAATCACTTTTCGGTGGAACAACCGTTGGAAATCCTTCTCACAATACAGCGGGACGCGATCTCCGTTTGCAACGAAGTGCGTCGGAAAAGCCCGGGCAGCACTCCTTCAAACATCGGCCTGAAAAATCTCGACGAGCGTTACCGGCACATCATGCAGGAAGGCATCCGGATCGATAGCGGCAGCCGCTTTATCGTCACGCTGCCTCTCTTGAGAACCTCTTGACGCACCATGGAACTCGTCCGGCGCGCGGCTGACCCCCTTCCCACGTTCTGCTTGGGAATCGGCGGAGCGACAACTATAATGTCGCCGGAGCAGGTCAGACGGTCGCCGGCTCAGTCTTTTGTAGGCTGGGCGGGAGGAAAGTCCGAACTCCACAGGGTGGTGTGCCCCGTAACGCGGGGGGCCGGTGATGGACGCAAGTCTTGATCAGGTACGGAAAGTGCAACAGAAAAAATACCGCCAGGAATGCAGTGGCGAGTGACTAGTGGCGAGTGATGAGCAAAAATCCGCGGCGATCGAGCGTCTCGGACTCTCGCCACTAGTCACTCGCCACTGCTTCTGGTAAGGGTGAAAAGGTGCGGTAAGAGCGCACCGGTTGTTTAGCAATAAACAAGCCTGGCAAACCCCACACGGAGCAAGTCCAAATAGGGATGAAGGCGTGACCCGCGCCGTTAGACATCCGGGTAGGATGCTGGAACTGAGAGGCAACTCTCAGTCTAGAGGAATGACCGCCGCCCGGCAGATTCTTCTCCCGAAGGGTCTGCCGGGTACTGGATTCGGCTTACCGACCTGCTCTACTTTTTCCTGAATAAACCCTTCAGAGTATCCAGTCCGGAACCTTTCTTCGTGCTCGCAGGAAGGAGACTGTCCAAAGCCTCCTGGGCCAGCCTTGTTCCCGGGATTCACTTGGAGCGCCTGCTTCAATTGACTCTCCGCCCGCTTTTGCATTCCCGCTTCCTTGTAGAGAAGCCCCAAGCCAACGTAGTGATCCGCGTTGAATTGCTCCAGCTCAATCGCCTTGAGAAAGTGTTCCTCTGCTTCACGCCGCCATTTTGCGTTCTTTGACAGAGCCATTGCCAGCCAGTAGCGATAGCGCGGCACTTCTGGCTCCAAGCGCACCGACTGGCGGAAGGCCTGAATCGCGCTCCAATAATCCTGCTGGTCGTACTGACCTCTACCTTGGCGGTAGTTCAAGTCTGCAAGCTTCTGCTGAGCCGCGATCGACGGTGAGGCGGCGGGTGTAGCCTTATCCGGCGAAGCTCCCGCAGGCGTTTCCAATCGGAACACCTTGGCATCATAACTCCCCCGAGTGGCCGGAACTTTGAGCGTGTCGTAAGCTTGGGCCAGGGTTGAGAAGATGACATCCAATGCGTTCTTCAGGTCCACGGATTTGGATTGGTGATATCGATCCGGATGATATTTCTTTGCAAGTGAGTAATAAGACTTCTTGATTTCGTCGGGTGACGCGGTCGTCGGCACACACAGCAGATCGTAATAGTTCTTGGTCTTTGCCTTGTCGAGCATGAGGAGAACGTCGGACTGTACCGACTCCATGTCTTCCACCTCGCTTTCCTCCTGCGCGTCAATGGCTTCAGGACGAAAGCTTGGTGCAGAACTGGAACGGTAGGCACGGCTGGCGGCTGGGATGGGGGCTTCGCGTTTGCCTTTGCCCTCTTCAGCAAACTCGGCAATACCCGTTGCAAGAAAGCCGTAGAGCGTCTTTTGCGTGGTTTCCAGGCCCAGCGGAGAAATCTGCAAAATCTCGGAGATACGCGCCGACGACTCAATGCGACTCAGGACAAACGCTTCTTCAGGCCTGAGGAAAACTGCCTCCACCTTGCTCTCAAGGTGAGAAGTCAAGCGAATGACCTTGTCAGTCCCTTTCAAACCGCGATGAATGATCTCAGGGTTCGTTATCCTGCGGACGGCCTCGAAGATCAGGGGCAGCAAAGGCAGCTTTAAGCTTGACTTGACTGCCGGACCGCTTCCGGCACTGAATTCAAAACTCCCTGACACCCAGTTGAACAAGCCATAGGCAATTTCCTGAACGTGAAAAGCGCGAAACTCGGTCAACTGGTTAGGCTCAACCAGATTCATCGCAACCAGAGCTTGAGATAAGGCCTCAGGCGAGGTCCCTGATTTGGAAGCAGCATCTAACTGATCGGGCGACAATCGACCCATGCGCAAAAGCATCTCACCAAAGGCTTCTGATGGGTCACTGCTCTGAGCATCCACCAAAACCCCTTGGGCAAACCGCAGGGTCTTGGTGACGTTCCCCTGCCGCAGAACCAGAGAGCCAGTCTGTGCTCCCGAGTGAATCACTTGCAAAGGTTCTGCGATGAGTTGTTGGGAAAGGTTACCCGTCATGAGGATCAATCTACAAAGCCCGCCTGCCGAACATCTGCATTATCGGCAATGGGTTGCGGGAGTTTAGCTTTGACTTGTCCCGGCAGCAGCCAATGTCAGCCAGAGCATTTGGAGAGAACGAGCCGAGGAAATCTGTGACCTCGGCATCGTATCACACACGGGCCCGGCCTGCCGCCTGACGCCTTTGGCCGCTGATTCTCAGCAACGTGGAGGACTTCCGGTGTTTGTGTGTTAATTTACGCTAGATTTCTTGAAAGCAAAGGAGACTGCGATCATGGCGTTATATCTAGTGACGGGCGGAGCGGGATTTATCGGTTCCAACCTTGTGGAGGAACTGGTTCGGCAAGGATCCCAAGCCCGAGTCATTGACAATTTCGCCACGGGAAAACCCGAAAACCTGAAGCCGTTCGATGGTCGGATCGACTTCCGGGAGGTTGACATTTGCGATCTCAAGGCATTGAAGGAGGCCGTGAGAGGGGTTGACTACGTATTGCACCAAGCCGCCATTCCCTCAGTACCCAAGTCGGTCATCGACCCGATCAGCTCACACAATGCCGACCTCACCGGCACGCTGCATGTCCTGTGGGCAGCCAAGGAAGCAGGAGTCAAGCGGTTGGTTTACGCCGCCTCATCGTCCGCGTACGGCGACAACCCAGAATTGCCGAAGCGGGAGGACATGCCCTCACGGGCCATCTCGCCCTATGGACTGATGAAGTATGTGGGCGAGGAATATTGTCGCCTGTTCAGTGAGCTCTATGGATTGGAAACCGTCTCCCTGCGATACTTCAACGTTTTCGGACCCCGGCAGGACCCCTCTTCACCATACTCCGGTGTACTCTCCCGATTCATCACGACAATGCTGGCCGGAAAGCGACCTGTAATCTTCGGCGACGGTGAGCAGAGCCGGGATTTCACCTTTGTCGAAAATGTCGTCCGGGGAAACCTGCTGGCCTGTCTCGCCCCTGGGGTAGCGGGCAAGATGTACAATCTCGCTTGCTCTGAAAGAATCAACCTAAATCAAGTCGTGGCGGAGCTTAACAAGATTCTGGGAACTTCCCTCGAACCTATCTATGAAGCAAGCCGGATTGGTGACATCAAGCACTCGCTGGCGGATATCTCACGAGCAAAAGCGGACCTCAAATACCTCCCTTCGGTTCCGTTTCACGAAGGGCTGCGCATCACCGTAGACTGGTATCGGGCAAACTGAACGACCGCCAATCGAGAACCCCGGTGACTCAATTGAGATGATGCTCCGGCGAAACACCTCCTCCCAGCTATCCATCGTTGATTGCAAACCCCGTTAGGTCTCCCTATAATCCTTTCGTTCGTATTCTGACCCAGTGAGGCCTGCCGTGATCAGCCAGCAGTTGGAGTTCAAGGAGAAGTATTTCTCGCTGCTCGAACAGGGCGCCAAGCCTGGCCGCTACATTGGCGGCGAGCCCAACATGGTCCTGAAAGATTTGGACCGCGTGCAGGTTCGTTTCGCGCTCGCGTTTCCCGACGTGTATGAGATCGGCATGTCACACAACGGCATCCGGATGCTCTATCACATCCTGAACCGCATCGACGATGTGTACGCAGAGCGCGTCTTTGCACCCTGGGTCGACATGGCCTCGGTCTTTCAAAACGAGGGCGTGCCGCTGCTTAGCTTGGAAACCAAGACCCCCATCCGCGCTTTTGATCTGGTTGGCTTTTCGCTGCAGGCCGAACTGACCTATATCAACATCCCCTACATGCTCGATCTGGCGGGAATTCCGCTGCTGTCGCAAGAGCGCCGCGACGACGATCCTCTGATTTGCGCAGGCGGCCCCTGTACCGCTAATCCGGAACCGCTGGCTGACTTCATCGACTTCTTCGTCATCGGGGATGGAGAGGACCTCGTTGTCGAGATCGTGGACCTCTGCCGAAATGCCCGCCGCGAAGGGTTGAAGAGGTGGCAGACTCTTGAGGCCCTGGCCAAGCTTCATGGAGTCTACGTGCCGCAGATTCATCAACCGCCCACTCCTTGGATGCCAGAAACCCGTCCGGGGAAACCATTCACCCTGGTGAAACGGCGCTGGGTTGAGGCGTTGTCGCCCGACTTTTATTCCACCAAGCCGATTGTGCCGGTCATCGACATTATTCAGGACCGCGTCAGTGTGGAAGTGATGCGGGGTTGCACGCAAGGCTGCCGATTTTGTCAGGCTGGCTATTGGTACCGTCCCACTCGTGAATTGAATGTTGACGACGTGATGCGGCTGACCTCCGAATCCCTCAAGAACACGGGCAACAGGGAAATCGGTTTATTGTCACTATCTACGGCAGACTACAGCCAGGTCGAATGCCTGACGAAAGAGATGGCCCGCGCCTTTTCCAGAGACAAGGTCTCGATCTCGCTGCCTTCTCTTCGCGCTGACATGTTTTCCGTGTCACTCGCAGAGAACGTGGGGGAAGTGAAGAAGAACGGTTTCACCTTCGCTCCTGAAGCCGGCAGTGTACGGATGCGCCGCTTTATCAACAAGAACATCAGCAACGAAGAACTTTTCCAATCCATAGAGACTGCCTACCGCCAGGGATGGAACCTGGTGAAGCTGTATTTCATGATCGGGCTGCCAACTGAAACGGATGCGGATATTCGAGAACTGGTTGATCTGATTCGAGAAGTTGGGCGAATTGGCAAGAAGGTCAAAGGGGGCCAAAAGAACGTCAACGCCAGTATTGGGACATTCGTTCCCAAGTCGTTCACACCGTTTCAATGGGATCGCTTCGAAGACCTGAAGGTCACGACGGAGCGGCTCAATTACCTGAAGTCGGCCGTGCGGTTCCCCTTTGCACGTCTCAAATGGCACAATCCGAAAGAAGGCTTCATTGAAGGAGTCCTGTCGCGCGGTGACCGCCGCGTCGGGCGCGCCATTCTCAAGGCCTACCAGCTCGGCTGCCGGTTTGACGGCTGGGATGAGATGTTCAACTTCGACTTATGGATGAAGGCCTTCGAAGAGTCAGGAATCGATCCGCATTTCTACAATCGTGACATTCCCCTGAACGAAGTGCTTCCTTGGGAGTTCATCGACATTGGTGTGTCGAAGAAATTTCTGTTGAAGGAGCGCGAGCGATCGTATGAGCAGGTGCAGACCTACGATTGCAAATGGGGCGATTGCCGGGGATGCGGCATTCCCGGGAACTACGAAGACATCAAGCTGGCTGAAGTGCCGGAACAGGTAGCCGCTGAGAGCCTGGTTCAGTTGAGCCTTGCACCTTTGCGGACTGGAGACACTGTAAGGCCCCCTGAAGCCCTGCAGGCTTCTGCCCTCCTGGAACAAGGGGAACAAACTGGATGCGAAGTTTCGAAGTCAGGTCCCGACCTGGCTGCCAGCGTTTGGGCAGTCCAGCCAGTCTCCGTGGTAGATCGTGCCACGCAGCCTGCCAGACCGTTCGTCATGCACTACTGGAAGGAGGGGCCGGCGCGGTTGCTGTCGCACCTGAATGTCATGCAGTTGATGGAACGAGCGATGATTCGCTCGGAGTTTCCGCTTCGCTTCACTGAAGGCTTCAACCCACACCCGAAATTTGCCACGTCACCCGCGATTCCTCTCGGCATGAGCTCACATTCCGAGTACATCCAGTTTGAAGTTCGCGGCGAGTTGCCGGAAAACGCCGTCGCTCGCATCAATGCCTGCCTGATCGAAGGGCTTGTGGTCCAAAGCATCGTGAGGTTTGATGCGAAAGGTCAATGGACAATCACCCAACCGCTGCAAGCCACCTATAAAGCCTGGCTCGAAAACGAACCAATCAACGACTCGTTGGCTGTGACGGAACTGATGGGGCGGGTTAATGACCTCATCAATCACCTGAGCGACCACTACAAAGGGAATGACTTCTATTGCAGTTCGAAAGATCACGAACGCATCGTTGATCTCTGGGTCGAAGCTGACCAGCCTCCGAGGTTGGGTTTTACAGTGTCGGTAAACCAGAATGGCGCATTGCTGAAACCCAAGGAATTCCTCGAGCAGGTCCTGCAGTGTCCACCAGACCTGGTCAGGAAGTTCCTGATCGTTAAGGAAACTGTGAGCTTTCAACCATCAGACGAGCCAGTCAGCGAGACAAGGATCGCGAGTCCCTGCCAGGCTTGAGCCATTCCCGAACCACTGGTTGAACCCACACCAAACCAGATTTCAAAGATTCATCGACCTGCCGGTCTCATGCCCACCAAGCGATTCCCCCTGATCGTCATAGTCCTGTGGATCATCGGAACCGCTGGTCTTTTGGAAGCCGACGACCGGCTGCAGCGCTTCAGCGCCAAAGAATTCGTTTCGCTGATCCAGCGATTGTCAGAGGATCCGGGATTTTTCGATTCTGACAACTTAGTCTCGAACGAATCCTCCTACCTTCAGATCTCTAGTCTGTTGGAAAAGCTCGCATCCAAGGGTGGCGTTTACCTCGGAGTCGGGCCCGAGCAGAATTTTACCTATATCGCCAAGACACGGCCACGCCTGGCGATCTTGTTGGATATTCGGCGTCAGAATCAGCTTTACCATCTTCTCTTCAAGTCTCTCTTCGAACGGTCGCGGACCCGTTCCGAATACCTTGCCAATCTCTTCTCCAGACCGAAACCCCAGAAGGTTGCGGGAACAGATCGTGATATCAGCGCTCTTCTTCTAGAGTTTGAAAAGACAGCGCCTTCGGAGAGATTATTTCGAAGGAATCTAAAGGACGCCCTTACCTTTATTCGCGAACGTTGCCAATTTCCGATCCACGACAAGGATGCCGGCGCGATTGAAGGAATCTACCGGGAATTCTTTGATCAACAGCTCGACATCCGGTTTCGGAGCTTTGGTCGGCCGAGCTTTCGTTTCTACCCTTCGTTCAAAGACATTCTGCTGGAGCGCGACCTGGAGGGAAAGTTCGGAAACTATCTCAATTCAGAAGCAGACTTTCAGTTCGTGAAGCAGATGCACAACCGTAATCTCATAGTCCCAGTGGTGGGGGACTTCGCCGGACCAAAAGCCCTTCGAATGGTGGGTGAATACCTCAAAGGACTCGGAGAAAAGGTGTCTGTGTTCTATGTTTCCAATGTTGAGTTCTACTTGATTCAGAATGGCGTATTTGACCGTTTCGCAGAGAATGTCCAGCAACTACCCCTTTCAGACCAAAGCTTGTTTATCCGTGCCTATTTTCGCTTCCCCCATCCAGAGCGTCGACCTGGATATGTCAGTGCCACCCTCCTCCAGCGTATGAAGCGCTTCCTCGAAAACCGCAACGCCGGAAACTATCAGTCCTATCAAGATCTTGGGTTGAAGGACTACCTCGTCAGTGAATAGGCGTTCTTCCCTCCTCTGAAGCGACTATTCCATTGAAAACCCTGGTTCTATCCGCTATTGTTAAAGGCAATTCCAATCGAAGAGGCGGCGTCTGCAAGGTGCATACAGCCAAGCAGGAAGTTGTGCCAGGATCTGATGTCAATCGATAGTTCCATACAACGAGCAAGCCGTTTGATCGTTGCCTTATCACTGATTTTGTTGCCCGCTTGGGCGTTCGAGGAAAGTTCTGTGGAACCTCCCAAGGCGCCCCAGGTCGCCCTTCGTCAACCGCAGATCAACACAGTGTTTCCCATGGGAATTCAGCCTGGCCAGAAGCTGCGCTTTGAGGTTCAAGGCGAGTTTTTGGATGGGGCTTCCCAGTTGCTGTTTGAGAGCGCCGACGCCTCCGGCTCGGTCGTTTCTGCATCGTTTACCAAGGCATTGGTGGATGTGGTGGTAACACCTGAGGCCTTGCCCGGACCGAGGCGATTTCGTCTGGTGTCCGAACGTGGCGTTTCCAACACGGTGCTCTTTCGAGTCAGCCGCTGGCCAACTCCCGTGGAGAAGGAACCTAACGACGATTTGGACTCCCCGATGCCTGTCGTGGCGCCGTCCTTGATCAGCGGGCGACTACAGACCGATCAGGATGTCGATCTCTACCGTTTCCATGCCAAGGCTGGAGAGCGTCTGCAACTCAACGTCTTGGGCGCACGCAACGGAACCAATGCGGACGTATCGCTGGCCATTCTTTATCCCGATGGGCGAGAGGTTGCTCATGACGAGGGTCGTTTCATCTGGGATCCTTACCTCGATCACACGTTTGAGGCCGCAGGCGACTACATAGCCGCCATCACCTTGACTCGGATGCCGGCCGGTGGCCAGTCGCGGAGCGACCTGAACTATCAGATCGCCTTCGGGGAGAGCCCGTTTCTTTGGTCTGTCTTTCCCATGGGCGTAAGACAAGGCAGTTCCAGCGAACTCACCTTGCGGGGCGATTTTCTTCAAGTTGGAACTCCCGTGCGATTTTCTGCGCCGGATATGCAGCCAGGAATTGAGGGCGTACTGAGCGAACGGTGCGCCTCAGGTGATTTTCGCCTGCCCGTGAAGATCAGCTCAGTCACTGAGCCAGGAGCTTATGATCTTGGAGTCAGTGACAATTCCGGAACGCTGGCACCATTGAAATTGGTCGTCGGCGATCTTCCCGAGATGACTGAGACTGAACCCAACGACACTGTGGCCAAGTCCCAACTGTTGAATGGCGCCTTGACAGTAAATGGGCGTATCGATCGTGATGGCGACGAGGATCTGTTTCGCATCTCCGCCGAGGCGGGTGCTTCGCTGGTGTTTCAAGTGGACGCCGAAAAATACGGGTCGATACTCGACTCTTCACTCACTTTGCTCGACACGGCGGGCAAGGTGCTGGCCTCCAACGATGATGCCAAGTGGCCCGGCCGAGCGCTTAATCGGGATGGCCTGATCAATTTCAAGTTCAAAGACAAAGGCGACTACTTTGTCAAAGTCAGCAGCCTTTATCGACGCGGCGGCCCGGACCATGTTTACCGCCTTACCGTTCAGCCGGCGACGCCAGATTTCATGCTATCTCTCAGCACCGATCGGCCTTCCGTGCAGCGCGGGGAGAAAGGAAAGATTGGTGTCTCGGTCAGTCGCTTCAATGAGTTCAAAGGAGAGGTTCGTGTTCAAATTGCGGGTCTGCCTGAAGGGGTGACGGCAAAGGATCTCGTAATCCCGGGCGACAAAGACTCCGGCAACATTGAACTCGAGGCTGCCGCCGGATCTGAATCCAAGGCGACCGCCATTCGGGTTTGGGGAGAAGCAAGCGTGGACGGGCGAAGCCTGACGCGACACGCTCTGCTACCGCCCGGACGCTTCCAGGGCAGCGGACCCGTTTTCCCCGATTCGTCTCCCCTGCAGGCATTTCTCACCGTGGTGGATCCTCCGCGGTTCTCGTTGGAATCAGCGGCTTCGACAGTCTATCTCGTGCGTGGTGGCACTGCTGAATTCGGTGTCAAAGTGGTGCGCAAAAACGGATTTGCAGCGCCGCTAAACTTGACCGCCGAAAACTTGCCAAAGGGTGTCGTCATTCAAGACGTCGAACTCATTGATGAGGGGCGCATGGCAAGAATCACGCTGCAGGCGTCAGCAGATGCCGCGTCGGCCAGGGTACCCAACCTCGCAATCATCGGCACGGCAGAGGTCGAGGGCAAGAAATTCAGCGTGGCGGCCCCGCGCGTGAGTCTGCAGTTAGATTGAGCACTGAACGGACCAATGCGAATGAAGATTCAACACTCACTTTTGACCTTCGCGCTTTGCGGAATCCTGACGCTCCCATCGCTGGCTAAGGAGTCCTCTCCTATCGGCCTCCAGGAAATCTTCTTCGAGCCCAAGGCTTTCTTTCTTTCGGGCCTCAGCGAAGCTCAAACGATTGCACTCACGGGCCGCTACGCCGACGGTAGTTTGCGCGATCTCACCCGCCAGGCAAAGTTCTCTGTGAAGAACCCGGAAATGGTGGAGTTAGGTAGCGATGGTCGCTTCAATTCCAAAGCCCACGGGTCCACGCGACTTCACGCTTCCGTTTCGGGAATAACTACTTCTGCGCTGATCGTAGTTCGCGAGACCCGTGAAACGCGAACGATGGATTTTGCGGCCGATATTGCCCCGATCCTTTCACGCTACGGCTGCAACGCCAGCGGATGCCACGGCGCCTTAAACGGCCAGGCAGATTTCAAACTATCGCTCTTTGGCTACGACCCCGACGCGGACTACGAAGCCATTGTGAAGGCGAGCGACGGTCGGCGCGTCAATCTCAAGAATCCTGAAGACAGCCTGCTGCTGGCCAAACCCGCTTTTGTCGTTAGTCATGGCGGAGGGCAGATCATTCAGAAGGATTCGTTGGAGTACAAGGCCTTGCGCGACTGGCTTGCCGCTGGCGCTCCGCAAGGCAAAGCAGGCGGGCCGCGACTGGAGCGACTGCTGGTTTATCCCGAGGGTCAGCGCCTCCTCCTCGCAGCGGGCCAACAGCAGCAACTGATCGTCATCGGAAAGTACAGCGACGGCCGGGAAGTGGATATGACTCGGCAGGTGCGTTACACGCCCAGCGATGAAACGGTCATCTCCGTAACCCTGGAAGGCCTGGCTTCGGCCAGACGGACGGGCGAAGTCAACATCATGGTTCGCTCGCTGGGTGCGGTAGGCGTGTCGCGGATGGCGGTTGTACTGCGTCCGCCGCTCAAGCACCTTCCAACGCTCGCGCGGAATAACTACATCGACGATCTGATTTTCGAGAAATTGGTCCGCTTGCGCATGCTGCCATCCGAGCTCTGCTCGGATAGCGAGTTCGTTCGCCGGGTCTACCTGGACGTCATGGGCACGCTCCCCAAGCCGTCGGAGGTACGGGCCTTTTTGGCTGATCGCTCTCCAGCCAAGCGCCAACGACTTGTGGATGGGTTGTTTACTCGTCCGGAATATGCGGACTTCTGGTCGCTGAAATATGGCGATCTTTTTACCAATAGCCCGCAATTCTTGTACAACGGCACGGCCTATTACCAATCCTGGCTGCGGGATGCAGTTGCCAAGAACAAGCCATACGATCAGTTTGCCCGGGATTTGCTCTCCTCGAGCGGTGGCACCTATCAAGCCCTGCCAACGAATTTCTACACCGTTCAGAAAAAGCCTGAGGACATGGCGACCTTTGTTAGCCAGGCGTTTCTGGGTGTCAGCCTGGAGTGTGCTCGTTGCCACGACCATCCCAGTGAGAAGTGGAAGCGGGACGATTTCATGGGTCTGGCTGCCTTCTTTTCCCAGGTGAAATTCAAGGGTGGCGCACGAAACAACGAACGGTTCCTTTACATCGATCCAGAAAAGGAGTTTGTTCACCCGCAGACCAAACTGTCCGTCGCCGCCAAATTTCTCGGCGCCGAATATGCGGAGTTCCGGCCGCTGGAAGACCGGAGAGCAAGACTGGGTCAGTGGTTGACGTCTCCCGAAAATCCTTACTTCGCCAAAGCGGCGGTCAACCGCTTTTGGAAAGAGCTCATGGGACGAGGTATTGTGGAGCCGGTGGACGACTTTCGCGTGACAAATCCACCCAGCCACCCTGAATTGTTGGAGCGCCTGGCCGCTGATTTCGTTGAACTGAAGTTCGACGCTCAGAAACTGATGAAGCGCATCATTCTGTCCCGAACCTATCAACTCTCAGCCAGACCAAACGCAACCAACGCTGACGACCGAACGGCTTACTCTCACTACGCCCTACGGCGGCTGTCGGCCGAACAGATGGCTGATGCCATTGCGCAAGCCACGGGCGTGCCCGAACGGTACCCATACTTCTATCCGGGCAAGCGCGCGATTCAATTGCCCGATCCAATTGTTGATTCCTATTTCTTGACAATCTTCGACCGCTCGACCCGCGAGAATGCCACCTGTTCACGCAAGCAGTCCGCAAGCATCACCCAGTCGCTGAATTTGGTGAGCGGTGAAACCATCAACGGGAAGCTGCGGCACGAAAAGGGAGTAATTTCTCGACTGATTCGCGACGGGAAAACCGATAAGGAAATTGTCGAACACCTGACCCTGGCGGCTCTGGCTCGTTTTCCCACGTCTCTGGAAACGCGGTTGGCGGCCGCAGGAATTCAAAAAAGCAATTCTCGCCGCGAAGGGCTGGAAGATTTTGGGTGGGCTCTGCTGAATTCGAAAGCGTTCCTATATAATCACTAGAAGTGGCTCAAGATATTGAGTGATTGCAGATTCAGGTTATTGAGGTGACTTGTCATGGTTGCCAAATGTGATTGTGGTCAGATTCCAGCAGGATTGTTCGGACGCCGAGACTTCATCCGGATCGGTTCGCTGGGGATGTTTGGTCTGGGATTGAGAGATTTCTTCGCTATGCAGGCCCTGGCCAACGAAACTCCAGCCCATTCGGCGTTGAAGGCAGGCGCACCCGATCGTTCGGTCATCCTCGTCTGGCTTAGCGGCGGTCCTCCCCAGATGGATACGTTCGACATGAAGCCGGATGGTCCGAAAGAAACCCGCGGGACCTTCAAACCGATCTCGACCAATGTTTCCGGCATTCAGGTTTGCGAGCACATGCCGCACACCGCCAAGCAGGCAGACAAGTACGCGATCATTCGCTCGATGACCTCGAAGGAAGCCAACCACGAACGGGCCATCAACTATCTTCTGACTGGTTACCTGCCCCTGCAGACATTGGAGTTTCCTTCCATGGGTTCGGTGATTTCAAAGGAGCATGGCCCCAAGAACGGGCTGCCCGCCTATGTCACCGTTCCTAACATTTTTCCTTCGTTCGGTGCCGGTTTCCTGGGTGGCGCTTACGGGCCATTCATCGCGGGAGACCCGAACGTGTCGGGCTACAAGGTGCGCGACCTCACCCTCCCCACAGACATCGACTGGGCGCGCGTGAACAACCGCAAGTGGCTGCTGAGCCAGATCGATCAGCAGTTCAAATCCATCGATGCCAATAACGAATTCAAGACCGTCGACACTTTCTATGAGAAAGCCTACGACCTGATGAAGTCGTCAGTGGCAAAGAAAGCCTTTGATATCGAAGCAGAGCCCGAAACGGTTCGCAATCGTTACGGACGGACGCCGGTAGGCCAGGGTTGTCTGCTGGCGCGACGCTTGGTGGAAAACGGCGTTCGCTTTGTCACCGTCAGCAAAGGCTGGTTGAATTGGGACACACATGGTCGCAACTTCACCACTCTGGAAAAATTGCTCCTGCCTGAGCTGGACATGGCGTACGCCGCATTGCTCGAAGACCTCCATCAGCGTGGACTGCTGGAATCCACTCTGGTAGTGCTGATGGGAGAGTTTGGGCGCACACCCGAAGTGAATTCGGATGCTGGGCGCGATCACTGGTCCAAGGCATTCACGGTGGTGATGGCCGGGGGCGGAGTGAAAGGCGGCCAAGTGCTGGGTGCGACTGACGCCAAGGCAGCGGAAGTGACCAAAGATCCATACCAGGTGGAAGATTTGGTAGCCACAATCTACGACCGCGTCGGCCTCGACTTCACCCACGAGTACGAAACACCGATTGGCCGCCCTGTCAAGCTCTCCAACGGCGGACAAGTGATCAGCAAGCTGTTCTGAACCAGCACTTGGGCTGTCACAGGTGGTGAGTAGCGAGACACACACGTCACCCCGGCGGTCGTAAGCCGTGGGTCCACGTTTTTGGCACCAACTTGGATTCCGGCTTTCGCCGGAATGAGGGAAGGAAAAGCACGGAAGCAACCGGTTTCCAATCCCCTAGGCGCGAGGAACGCGAAGCTCCAGCTAGTGTTTCCGCGCCTTTCTTCGTCAGGTAAATCTCCTTGTTGCCTGCCTGCAGAGCCAGTCGAGTCTTCCTGGGTTCCCCAGTCGGCGGGGCGTTCATCGGGCGTAGCCGCCATTACACCCACGTGCCTCCCAGAGCATTACCGTTGGTTCCCTGATCACCTCCAACTCTCCCGCGCCCATGTCTTGGAGCAGCGCTCGTGGCTTCTCCAATCAGCGCTCCTTGCCGGGTTCGCTCCGACCGGCGACCTCACGGTGATCGCCGACCCATCCTCAAACCACAATCGGTTGCCAACCTCGGTCAGTGCGCCAGATGGAACGCTGGCTTCGCGTCCGGGAGCCGACCGATCTTGCCCTCCAGCTGATTAGCTGAGCCACCAACCCTAAATTGGCATAGCTATCCGGTAGAACCAAGCCCTCGAAACTTGCCAGCTGCCGAGCCGCAGAGCAGAGCCCGTCGAACAGAATCTCTGCGGCGATGTGCTGCGGCAGCAAAACCTATATATCTCCAGGATCAAGGTGTTGTCTTGGAGTCCCTGATTTCATACAGCGGTTGACATGCAGAGGCTTTTGCCTGGCTCCAAAAAACCTGCCTAGGGTTACAGCTAGCTGCCCGCTAGAACTTGTTCAGAATCAGCTAGGTCAAGATATTGGCCGGAGGTGACCGGGCCGCCAGGATGGGGGCTGCTCTGCTGGTCATCCTTGCGACCACCGTGCTTGCAGTGGTTTGGAAGTGCACTTGAGGTACATCAAGTAGCGGTTGATGCGATCGGAGACGCGTCAATGACCAGCTTCAAAAAGCCGCTAGCGAAGGACTGCATGGTCGCCAGCTTCATCAGCCTGATTGAAACACTCACCAGTCGTGTTTGCCGTTCCGCGAGACCGATGGGTGGGGCCTTGTTCCTGCTATCATCCACGCTCGCGTTCGGGCAGAACAGCCTCATGCTTCCTCCGACTGTCTTGAAGCCTCGGGCTGATTCCGAATCCTTCCAGTTCTCGCTACCAAGTCCAGATCAAGTTCGCAGCCTCCTTTCCACCCCCTCTTTTCAACGGCTCCCTGTGCCTCGCGTGCCGGACCTGCAAGCAGAAACGACAGGCCTGCGCTCCTCTCCCAGCCTTACCGGTACCCAGTTATCCAACGAGCAGAAAATGTACACTTTTAAAACTGAGCCCGTGAGCAGCAAGGAATCCAGAGGCTTCCGGTGGGGGCCGGCGTTGGGCCAATCATTTCTGTTTCTTGGTATGGAACACAGCGCCCGTCTGGCTTTCGATCCGCCGAGCCGAACAGCGTTCACTGGCAAGTTTTGGAAAGAATATGTGGCCTCACTGCGCGAAGTGAATCAGTGGGGAGATGGCAACCCAATGTTCATCAATTACCTTGGGCATCCCATGCAGGGTTCGGTCGCGGGCTTCATCCAGATTCAGAATGACCCCGGCGGTAGGTCGCTTCCGATCTCGTGGTCGCAGCGCTATTGGACGAGCAGGCTGAAAGCGCTCGCCTGGAGCGCTGCCTACAGCACCTATTTTGAGATCGGTTTCCCACTCAGCGAAGCCGCCTTGGGTAACCTGGGTGTCGACAAGAACCGGCAGACGCAACAGGGACTTGTAGACCTGGTGATCACCCCCACGTTGGGTCTTGGCTGGCTGGTCTCGGAGGACTTGATCGACAGCTATGTCGTGGACCGCTTTGAACGTTCCCATCCCGGCAAGGTTGGCCAAGCACTGATTCGTAGCGCGCTGAACCCGACACGTTCATTCTCCAATTTGTTGCGGTTCAAACCCCCTTGGCATCGAGACGGACGTCATCTGGGTGCCCGAAGGAGCGACGTCCTAAAGACTGCGATGCGTTTGGACGAGGCGAAGAAAACGAACTGAGAAGCGTCCCCCCTTGGACAAGGGGGTGTATGGACCGGGGACATAGGTAACACCGTTCGGGGACATGGGTAACACTTGGACAATGGCATGCAAACCTTCTCAAGGAGGAAGAGCATGCCGTGGAAAGAGTGGTCGGTTATGTTGCTGCGCAGAGAGTTTGTCGAGTTGGCAATCCAGTCGGAAGCGAACGTGAAACAGTTGTGTGATCGGTTCGGGATCAGTCGCAAGACCGGCTACAAATGGCTGAAGCGGTATCGCGAGGCGAAAGAGTCGGGATTGCGGGATCGGTCGCGTCGTCCCCAGCACGCGCCGGAGCGTTCGGGGGTGGAGGTCGAAGCCAACGTGCTGGCGGTTCGGGATGCGAATCCGGCCTGGGGAGCTCGCAAGATTCGGACCCGGCTGGAGGTATTGAGGGGCGGCGAGGTTCCCGCCGGCAGCACTATTCACGCGATTCTGCGACGGCATGGGCGCGTGAACCTGAGCGAGTCGAGCAAACACCAGCCCTGGCAACGCTTCGAGCGGGAAGCCCCCAATCAGCTGTGGCAAATGGATTTCAAAGGGCATTTTGCCCTGGGCAACGGACAGCGGTGTCATCCGTTGGGGATGGTGGACGATCACTCCCGCTTTGCCTTGTGCCTGCAGGCTTGCCGCAACGAGCAAGGCGAGACGGTGCAACAGCAGCTTTGACGGTCACTTTTCGCCGCTATGGGTTGCCGGAGGCAATGCTGATGGACAACGGCGCGCCGTGGGTAGTGATCGGGATCATCTTCACACCGTCTTGACGGTTTGGCTGTTGCGGCTGGGAGTGGGGGTACGGCATGGACGGCCGTGGCATCCCGAGACGCAAGGTAAGCAGGAACGGTTTCATCGTAGCCTGAAGGCCGAGGTGCTGGCCGGTCCGGTGTTTGGCGATTTTGCCAAGGTGCAAACCCGGTTTGACCAATGGCGTCAGGTTTATAACCACGAGCGGCCGCACCAAGCGTTGGGGATGGCGGTCCCGGCGAGCCGCTACCAGGTCAGCCCCCGGACCTTTCCGGAGGTTTTGCCAGGGATTGAATACAGCCCCGGCGATATCGTGCGCAAAGTCCAAGACCAGGGCAGGATTTCGTTTCACAACCGGGACTTTCGCGTTGGCACAGCCTTTCGCGGTTATCCAGTGGCCGTGCGGCCGACCTTGCAAGAGGGAGTGTTTACCGTGCATTTCTGTTCGCATCAGATCGCAGAGATCCAACTTCGAGATCCCTCTTAGGCGTCGTCGAACCGGGGCACAAACCTCCACCTCCGCTACGCTCCGGTGGAGGTTGTCCCCAGTCGAGTGTTTTGGTTTCAAGGGGCTCCTTTTGTAGCCCGCATCCGATGGACAACATCCCATGAAAGTGTTACCCATGTCCCCGAACCAAACAGGGGGGACTTCAGGGGGGTTTGGGCAGTAACTCACAACCTGGTGTGGGGAACTCACCCCGGCGCTTCGCCACTCCCGAAGCTGTGAAAAAATTCCGTTTGCAGAATGAACCCTGATCCGGCAGGGACGCGGTGCTCCGCGTCCGGCTTGGGTTTCCGGTTGTGGACGCGCGGCAGCGCGTCCCTACCATTGAATTTCTTCACAGCTCCCCTCCGACGGAGGGGATTCTCGAGGGAGGGAGGGATATCGATAGTCGCAAAACAGAGTGACTAATCGGCCCCCTTTGCTTCGGCATCGGCTGCCCTCAACAAACATTAAGCGAAACGCAGGTGGGCGTCACTCAACTAGCCAAACCTTCATGGAAGCTCAGCTGTCGTCTTTGTTCGACACAGCCCGGACCTGACTCCTACCCGCCCAGCAGGAAGTCAAAATCTGACTTCGAAATCGAGAACCCCGTTCCGCCGCGCGTCGCGTCTTCCAAGACGGCTTTGTACAGTGCCAATTTTCGCTTCTTAAGCTCCATCATTTTCTCTTCGATGGTGTGACGCATCAGAATGCGCGTGATGGAGACCTTACGGACCTGGCCGATGCGGTGGGCCCGGTCGGAGGCCTGGTTTTCAACAGCCGGATTCCACCAGGGATCAAGATGGAAAACGTAGGAAGCACGCGTCAGATTCAGCCCCTGACCACCCGCCTTTAGACTGAGCAGAAAAATGGGAGGCGCTTCACCTTTCTGAAAGCCCTCTACCAGGCGTTTGCGCTTGCTGACAGCCGTGGAGCCATCCAGACGCGAGAATGCCAGAGCCGAAGCATTTAGTTCTGCCTCAAGCAGATCCAGAAATGAGGTGAACTGGGAAAACACTAGAGCGCTGTGGCCCTCCTCCCGCAACTCCTTGAGTTTCTCAATCAGGAAGTCCAACTTAGGGGAAGGATCTTTGCACGTCCGGTCCAGCAACCTGGGAGAAACGCACAACTGGCGCAGCTTCATGATGGCAGTCAACGCAATAATCTGCGCCTGTGCCTGCGTCTTGCTGCGGTAGGCATCCTCAATCGACAAGCGAACCTGATCTACGGTGTGTTGATAGAGAGATTTCTGCTTCTCAGTCAATTCCAGGTAAACGTCGGATTCCGTCTTGGCGGGGAGCTCCTTCAAGATCGCATCTTTGGGGCGCCGCAGCACAAATGGCCGGGTGCGTCGCAACAGAACTTCCAACATTGGAGAAGACTCCGTCTTGATGAAGGCTTTGAATTGGTCATAGTCCCCCATCAAGCCGGGAAGGCAAAGATCCAGAATCGAAAAGTATTCACCCAGGTGATTCTCCAGCGGCGTGCCTGTGAGAGCCAGCTTGAAATAACCCCGCAACTGGCGTGTGGCCCCGGTGGTATTGGCGAAGATGTTTTTGACTGCCTGCGCTTCGTCAAACACGATGACGTGAAAGTAGGTTTCCTTGAGTTCGTCGATGTCCTTTCGCACGAGCCCATAGGTCGTCAAGACCACGTCATAAGATTCGAACTCCGTCGAACGTTCCTTGCCCGTGTAGAAACCAATCCTCAGTTCCGGATAGAAGCGCCGAAGTTCACTCTCCCAATTGAAAAGCAGAGTGGGAGGCAACACCACGAGGTGCGGTCCCAATGACTGTCCCGTGCCTGGCGTGAGCAAGCCCTCGTGGACGGCTCCCAGGAGCGTGATCGCCTGTATCGTCTTTCCCAGGCCCATGTCATCTGCCAGACAAGCGCCCAGCCGATGCTGATAAAGGAACGCCAGCCAGTGGAAGCCTTCCTTCTGATAGGGTCTGAGCCTGGCGTGTAATTTTTCTGGCAACGAAGTGGGTTCGATCTTTTCGAAATGCACCAGACGCTCGATGACGGCTTCGTCCTCCGCAGAGAGCTTCACCTCGACGCCGTGTTTGCGGAGAACAATCCAGTCGAGAATCTGCAATCGCTGGACCCCCACAACTTCCCGCTTGGCCTTGCTTCGTGTCCTGGTTTTCAGGATTCCGGCAACGGAGGTGAGAATGCCCTGTGAGACCGCATCCAGAACCTCAAACGTGCGGTCGCCTTCTCGAACGCCACTGTTTTCCAGAGTCTGAAGCCACTCCGCCTCCGATATTGGCACTCCGTTGCAGCGAATCTCCGGCCTGATCTCGAACCAGTCGATGCCGGAGGCGCGCGTCGCATCAATTGCAAACTCCCAGCGTGTCGCGACGACAGGCTTTTCGTTGATGAACAGATCGATCCCGTTTTGGCTAAGCTCCAGGAAGAACGTTTGTAACTGCGCGCCCTTCGGAAAGGCGGGTAGCGACATGACTTCGGGCGATTCCATCGATTTGAAAACCTGCGTGCCAAACAGTGAGAAAGGAATCTGATAGAGCAACGCCTGCTTGCCCTTGTCTTCCGGAATCCGAAACCACTGTCCTCCGGCAGCGACGAGCCTGTCTTCCGCAACCAGGAATCTTTGAAGGTACTTTCTGAGCAGGTCAATCGCGATCTTACGAAAGCGGAAGCGCATGATGTCGCCACCAGTCAGCGTCTCACGAATCAGCTTTTGTCCTTCATTCGTATTGCGCGCTGATGGAAGTTTGAAAAAGGCATCACACAATATGGCCTTCCGTGTCTGCCCTCGCAACGCACTTGGAACCTCGCGCGACTCAAGGCCCGAAAAGAAATCGAAAACGGCATTAGGCCGGATGTCAACAAGGCCTCCCAGCGCCAACGCTGCAGTCAGCTGGGGCCTTCCAGTGTTGACTGTGGTGTCGATTGTCAACCGGGGTCGAACGTCGCCTGGCTGCGCTTCTACCGCCTGCCGGTCCACCTGAAGCGCGAGAAGTCCTGGGCTTTCTGGCTTGGTGGACCGCGGAATTGAGATCTCGATGTCGCGAAAACTCTCAAGAGGAATCAGAAAAGAGCCGGATCCCAACGGGCCGCCCTCGATTGGTTCGTTCATCCCCCCAGAGTACCAGTGCTGAAGATGAATGCGATGTAGCTGCTGATAGAGAGACCAACCTCGACCTTGCTCAATCACACCAAGCCGCTTCTCCTCGAGGTCTGCAACCAGGTCCCCGAAAACCTCAAAACGTTGCAGCGGTCGCTCCAGATCCAAGCACACAGCCTCCACCCAAACGCCGCCTGAAGTCAGATTGAGTCGCGTCTGTTTCCGGCACTTCAACGACGGATCCCACTGAACTTCGATTCGTCCATGGCGTGGAGTCTCCGCCAAAATCGGGTGTTTGTTGGCATGCTGAGCCAGGTAGTCTACGAACGCAGCATTGGTTGCTGGTGTGGAAAGCGTGTACCAATAGCTGAGCGGCGCCAGTTCCCGCGGCAGTTGCGGGGCATGCCCATAGAAAACAGGCCGGCCACCCCTCTGGACCTGAATATGGCTAGCGCCTTCATGATTCTCCAAAATGACTGCGAACCCCTCTGATGGATCAGCCTTTGCCCGATGGGACCCTGGCCGTGGCAATTCACCGCCGGTGGGGGCATTCAGGAGACGACCCGTTTGAAGCGACTGATTTGCCTGATCAGGGACGGGCGCCAGGGACGGAGTGGTGTCCCCTGCGAGTGTTCGTTTCAAGGTGTCCAAATAACGTGGATCTTCCCGCCTCCTCTGAAGCAGATGCGGCGTCAGCAAGTTGATTGTGGTTAGCAGCGCGCCAATGGCGTGTGCGCAATGCGCACCCGGCTTCCATTCATTGCAGTCGCAGGCAAGGCCCAACTTTCCATCTGTCACCGAGAAAGAGACCGTGGAGAGGCCATCGGCACGAAGCGTCGTTTCCAGGGTGCCGCGGTCTTTGTCCCAGAAGTAAGATTCCACTCGTTGTTCCTCGTGGTACCGAAAGCCTTTGAGCACCTCGTTCTTGGACGCGAGAAAATACACGCTATTGGCTGGGAAGCTCCGAAGAGCTTGAATTACAGGGTTGTCGGCAATGAGCATTCCAATCCTGGAGATGATCAGTGGTGAACTCAAAAGCTGTCAATTATATCGGAAGACGCAGACGCAGGGGGAAAGGAAGCAAGGAGGGATAGTGGGTTCCGGGCAGGCGCCTCAGTCAACTTCAATAATCTCCAGCTCGGCGACATTCGCATTCGCGATTTGAAAAGCGCGGACCTGCGGCGAGCCGGAGTTTTGGAGTGAGACAATGAAATATGCGCAGTCGGGATAGAAAGATTCACGAACGTCGGTTTCTGACGGATAGGCCTCCGAGGCAGGATGCGAATGGTAGATGCCTAGATGCTTCTGGTCGGCCGCTCTGAGATTCTTAAAGAACTGAAACAACTCTCGGGACTCCATCGCATAGCGCACATTGCTTTCCAGCGAATTCTTCATCGGCTGATGGAGCGTGATGACATCATGCAGTCCCATCAACAAGCCACAGCACTCCAGGGGCGCTTCTTCCTGTGCGTGGCGAACGACTGCTTCCAGAACTGGCTTCTTGATTTGAATCGTCGCCATAAGAACAAAAGGCCAACCTCCGAGAAGGTTGGCCCTGACCATGCAAAATACGCTCCGACCTAACAATCCCTCAAACCGGATCGCTTGAGGAAAAACTGACTCTCGCTATTCCGCCATCTTTCTTCGCAAGAAAGCTGGGACCTCGAGGTCGTTCTTACTGAAGACACTCGATGGCGGCGAGATAGTCTCCTGCATGGGAACCACAACCGAGCCGCCATTCGCTTTGGCAGCTTGAACAAAGGGAACGGGCTCGGAGCGAACCTCAGAGCCACGCGCTTCAATCTTTGGCGTCACGGCTTCAAACGCCGGACGGCTATCCTTCTTGTCGAAGCCGGTTGCGATCACTGTGATTTTGACTTCATCTGCCATGTCCTCGTCCAACACCGTTCCGAAGATAATGTTGGCTTCCTCATCGGCAGCCCGCTGAATGATCTTGGCCGCCTCATCCACTTCGTGCATTCCAAGTCGGCTGGAGCCGGTAATGTTCATCAGCACCCCGCGCGCTCCCTGAATCGAAGCCTCCTCCAACAGCGGCGAAGAGATCGCTTTTTGCGCCGCTTCCACAGCACGGTTCTCGCCGCGTGCTGTGCCTGTGCCCATCAGCGCCATTCCCATGCCTTGCATAATTGCTTTCACATCGGCGAAATCGACGTTCACGATGCCAGGTATCTGAATGATGTCGGAAATGCCCTGCACGCCCTGGCGCAAAATATCGTCGGCGATGCGGAATGCATCCTGAAGACTGGTGCCGCGCTGCACCGTTTGCAGCAGCCGCTCATTTGGGATGGTGATCACCGTGTCGACACATTCCTTCAATTCTGCAAGGCCCTGTTCGGCTTGCATCCGTCTCTTTTTGCCCTCGAAACCGAAGGGTTTGGTCACAACGGCCACGGTAAGCGCGCCCAGTTCCGCTGCGAGGCTGGCCAGGATCGGCGCGGCTCCGGTGCCCGTACCACCACCGAGGCCTGCGGTGACAAAAACCATGTCGGCCCCTTCCAGCGTCTCAATGATCTTCTCGGTATCTTCAAGGGCCGCTTTGCGGCCGACTTCCGGATTTGCACCGGCGCCGAGTCCACCGGTCAGCTTCTGTCCAATTTGAATCTTCACTGGAGCGTTCGACATCTTCAGAGCCTGCAAGTCGGTGTTGACCACAATGAATTCGACACCCTGTACCTCGGCGGCGATCATGCGATTTACTGCGTTGCTGCCGCCTCCGCCGACACCGATCACCTTGATGACGGCACCATTGGGGGGACCTTCTTCCAAGAGGTATTTTACTGATTGATTTGAGATTTCTACTTTCATTGCCATTGCAGACTCCTTTTTTGAGAACCCTGAGCCCCCAAGCCCAGGATCAACACCCCCAAAGGCTGGAACCTGCTCTAGGTTCCCGGAAACCCAGGAACGACGCCACTTTCCAGCCATTGACAGAAATTCAATCCTCTCTTTGCTTCACAGCCACAAGATAATGGGTGAAAATCTAAAACTCAAGAGAAAAATGCACAATATTTAGTGTTTTGTAAGGAAAAAGCGACACCAGGACGCACCAAGCAAGATGTGCGATTGGCAGCAGAGTTTTCGAGATGTGCCGAGCGGTGGTTGAAAATCGGGTCGCGCTCATCGTTCTTGAGTCGGGTTTGAGACGAGCACGACGACGGGGAACATCATGGAGGAACATGAAAAGGCCCAAGGACGAAACTCAGGGGTTCACAACATTTTGTGGCTTGCCTGCGAGAAATGCCTTCGCGTTGTCTACGGCCAGGCCCATCAGTCGGGCACGGGCTTCCTTTGTTGCCCAGGAAATGTGCGGCGTCACGAGGCAGTTTTTCGCAGCTAACAATGGATTGTTTGCCGGGGGAGGTTCCACTGAAAGGACATCGACACCGGCACCGGCCAGCCTGCCTGCATTGAGGGCATCGGCCAGATCCTGGTCCACAATCAACGGACCGCGCGAGTTATTGAGGAGGAATGCAGTTGGCTTCATCAAGGCCAGCCGTTGAGCGTTCATCAGGCCTTGAGTCTCAGGGAAGAGCGGGCAGTGAAGGCTGACAACGTCCGCGCTGCGCAGCAACTCTTCCAATCCGACCCAGCGGAACCCTTCATAAGTTGGAGGATTTGTCTGCACGCTGTCATGCGCGATGACCTTCATGCCCATCGCATCCGCAATCCTCCCCACCTCCCGCCCGATCCTGCCAAAGCCGACAACGCCCATCGTTTTTTCGGCCAACTCAACCAGCGGTGTCTTCCAGAAGCACCAGTCCTTGTTGCTGGTCCACTCGCCAGCACGTGCAGAATCGCTGTGCAACCTCACGTTGTGGCAAAGCTCCAGCAGCAGAGCAAAGGCAAACTGCGCGACTGAAGCCGTGCCGTAGGTGGGGATGTTAGCAACGGGAATGCTCAGTTCCTTGGCGGCCTTCACGTCCACAATGTTATAGCCTGTGGCCAGTACTCCGATGTAACGAAGGCTCTTGAGCTGCTTGAGCGTTTCAGCGGTGAGGGGCGTCTTGTTGGTGAGCACCAGCGCCGCACCCTGGGCACGTTCCAAGATCAGCGAAGCCTCGGTCCGGTCGTATACGTGCAGCGTTCCCAGCTCTTCAAGCCCCCGCCAATTCAAGTCTCCCGGGTTGAGCGTATACCCATCGAGCACGACGATTTTCATATCAAGACGTCTCCATGCTTCTATGTGTTAGATCATCGGAAGGGCCGGCACAGGGTATCCAGATCAGATGGGATCCTTAGGTCCACCAATTGCGAATCCATGACATCCCGCTGGAGAGCAGACTTCCATTGGCTTGGGCCTTAGCCCAGCGCTGCGGGTGAGTTCGAAGCCCGTAGAGCACCAGCCCGATAACAGTCGAATAGGCCGGCGTCGTCAGTGCGCCGCCCATCTTAGCCACTCCAGAGGGCACTCCCCTTCGCACGGGCAGATCAAAGATCTGTTCGGCCACCTCAAAAAGGCCCTCCAGGAGAACCGTTCCCCCGGTAAGGACAACACCGCCACCGATTGCTTTCTCCAAGCCAGCCTGCTTGATGTCTTCCTTTACAAGGCTGACGATCTCTTCAACGCGCGGCTGGATGATCTCACAAAGAATCTTTTTGCTAATAGACTTCGGCTGCCGGCCTCCGACGCTCGGGACCTCGAATGCCACATCTTCTTCGATGAGCGTGGAACAGGCACAGCCAAACTGGCGTTTGATCTTCTCAGCTTCAGGAATCGTGGTGCGCAGTCCCACGGCTATGTCGTTCGTGATCTGATCACCGCCGAGGGGCAGGATGGACGTATGCCTGATCGCTCCCTGGGTGTAGACCGCCAGATCGGTGGTGCCACCACCGATGTCCGCGCAGGCCACGCCCAATTCTTTATCATCCGAGGTCAGCGTGCTCTCGGCCGCGGCTAGCTGTTGCAGAACCGTGTCAGCGACGATAATGCCGCTGCGATTGACCGCCGTGACGATGTTTTGGGCTGCCGTCGTCGAACTTGTCACGATATGGCAATTAACCTCCAGCCTCGTGCCCAAAAGGCCAAAGGGATCGCCAATACCGTCCTGGCCGTCAACCACAAACTCCTGGGGCAGGACGTGAACAATTTCGCGGTCAGTCGGCAGTGACACGGCCTTAGCCGTTTCAATCACCCGCCGAATGTCTTCTTTTGCGATCTCGCGATTGTGTCCGTTGACAGCGACTGCCCCGCGGCTGTTGAAGCTCTTCACATGCACGCCGGACAAGCCCACAAACACGGACTCGACCGCAGTCCCGGCTCCCTTTTCGGCGTCTTCGACAGCCTTTTTTATGGAGCTGACAGCAGCATCGAGGTTAACCACCACTCCCTTGCGCAGCCCCTTCGATTCCGCCAAACCCATCCCCAGAACTTCCAGTTGTTGCCGGTCATTCAACTCGCAAATAATTGCGCACGTCTTGGTTGTCCCGACATCAAGCCCCACCACATACTTGTTCTTCTTGGCCAACTTCCCCTCCGTATAACCCCGGTTGAGCAGGACGGATTATAGCCGAAGGCTTTCATGCGTGTCACTCGCGTTCCCACTCGGACAGAAGATCTGCCACGGAGGCACGGAGACACCCAGGCCGACTTGACTCGGATATGACTAACTGCCCTGTTCGCTTCGAGTCTCTTCGTTCCAAGAGTCCCTTCTAACGCGACTGGAAACATTCTCGGCGTCTCTGTGCCTCGGTGGCCATCTTTTGTCCCCTAGTTCCCCGAACTCGACGCAATCTTCTCATTCGCGCCATTCACGACGACCTGATTTTCAAACCGGAGGTCGACCGATTCGAGCAATCGATATTTCTGTTTGATCTCACGACTCATCGCGAGATAGCGCCGAAACCTCTCCTGAAAACGATCGGCACCGATGTGCACCAAAACGGTGTCGTCATTCAAGACGATAGAGACGCTGCCAGCATCCTGCAAATGGACTTCAGAAAGATCGCGGCTCAAGCCGGCACCGTTCTCATCCAGTTCCCTGATCAGTCGCCGGTACAGCTCAATCCGTTTTCGGTTGCGCGCCAGCAGCTCGGGCTCAAACCCAAACTCAAGCCCCATGAGGACAGGAAAATCAAAATTAGGAAGGCCCTCGGTCTTGGATTCCAACAGCACGCCATCCTCATCCACCAATTGAGTCGAGTCATCGACTCTCGCAAACGCAATGGGAACCCGCTCGGTCACCTGAATCATCAAACGGTCTGGCCAGATGCGTCGGACTGTGGCCGTTTTCACCCAAGGTAACAGTTCCACGGACCTGCGCAAGGCATCAAGATTCAGCGCGAACAAACTCCTATCTTTTTCTTCAATCTCCTTGAGCTTCAGCAGAACCTGGCTCTCGCTCAGATGCCGCAAGCCCTGGATTTCTTTGATGCCAATGGCAAACTTGGGCGACCGGAGCAGGTAACTTCGAAAAGTCGCCAGAGTCGAGACCAGCACCAGCAACACCACAATGGCAGCCGCTACTTTGCTCGTGAGCCAGGCGATCTCGCGCAGGCCTCTCGCTTTCTTGAGATCGAGCGTCTTCTGTTGCCCAAGGGTCAGGCGCGCACGACCCGAAGCATATTGGGTAAGATGTCTTTCCATGTTGTTTTAGTTGTTGGATGTTCCCTGTCGGGTTCTGGATGTTCGATCATGGTTCATTGTCATCGAATTTCGACATTCGTACTTCGCACTTCGCCATGACTCTTTCGCATTTTCCGTCAGCTCAGCCTCTGCAGTATCTCGTCGCCTACTTTCCAAACATTGCCTGCTCCCATAGTGATCACCAGATCGCCGGCTTTCAAGTCAGGCTCCACGACGGCAGCTATTTCGGAAAGATTCGCCACATGCCGTGCGTTCTTATGGCCATGAGTTTTGATCGCATCGACTAGGCGTTCGGAAGTAATGCCTTCGATCGGCTCCTCTCCTGCAGGGTAGATGTCGGCGATGACAAGGACGTCCGCCTGATAGAAAGCTCGAGCAAATTCTTCAAAACAATACTGCGTCCGGGAGTAACGGTGCGGTTGAAACACGACGACAACGCGATGATCTCCAGATTGGCGGGCTGCATCAAGTGTAGCCCGCACCTCAGTGGGATGATGGCCGTAGTCATCGATCACCGTGATGCCTCGGGCCTGCCCTTTGACCTGAAAGCGACGGTCGGCCCCGCGAAAGCCTTCTAAAGCCGTCTGAAGCGTTCGTGCCGGAATTCCCAAATCGAGCCCAACCGCAATTGCGGCCGTAGCATTCAATATATTGTGCCGGCCCGGAATGCTGAGGCAGAAATCCCCTAACGTCTCTCCCCGATGCCGCAGCTGATACCGTGATTGAAATCCCTGGAAACTTGGATTCACGATGGTGAGATCTGCCTGCCCGCTGAAACCGTAACTGAGGATACGACGCTTGATGCGTGGGATGAGGGACTGCAGGTTCGGCTCGTCCAGGCAAAGGATCACCGCACCATAAAACGGCACCTTGTTGACAAATCGGACAAACGCCTCCTTCAGATCATCCAGGCCCGCATAACTCTCCATGTGGTCTTCGTCGATATTGGTCACGATCGCCAGAGTCGGTGAAAGCATTAGGAACGACCGATCACTTTCGTCCGCCTCAACCACCATGAAGTCTCCGGTGCCCATCCGGGCATTGCTGCCCAGCGTATTGAGCCGACCGCCGACCACCACGGTCGGATCCATGCCTGCTTCCTGCAGAAGCACGGCAATCATGGAAGTGGTCGTCGTTTTTCCGTGCGTGCCAGCCACCGTAATGCCGTACTTCATGCGCATCAATTCCGCAAGCATCTCTGCCCGCGGGATGATGGGAATCTGGCGACGCTGCGCTTCCAGCACTTCCGGATTGTCAGGTCGCACGGCTGAGGAGGTCACCACAACATCCACTGCTTCGAGGTGCTTGCTCTGGTGCCCTTCAAAAACGCGCGCACCAAGCGAAGCGAGGCGTGCGGTAGTTGGAGAAAGCTTGAGGTCCGACCCACTGACCCCGTAGCCCTGATTCAACAGTACCTCGGCGATGCCACTCATGCCAATGCCGCCGATACCAACGAAATGAATGTTCTGAATCTTCTTAAACACGTGCCTTACCTATCTCACCGTCATTCCGCCCAAGCGAAACGCGAGCCGGAATCCGAACCCTAGCCTGCCTGACGGGGCTGCCTCAAGCCACTCAATTCCTCGACGAGATCAACAATGCGTTCGGTCGCATCTGCACGACCCAAAGCCCGGCTCTTTTGCTCCATTTGCCGAAGTGCATCCCGGTGTTCAAAATAGTAGAGAATTCGCGTAGCCAGGACAGAGCCATTCAGATCCTTCTGCAAGATCATTTCCGCAGCACCTGCCTGTGCCAGAGCCTCCGCGTTTTTTCGCTGGTGATCGTCGGCAGCTTGTGGGAACGGCACCAGAATGGCGGGCTTGCCGGAAACAGTCAACTCCGCCAGCGTGGTGGCGCCCGCGCGACACACCAGCAAATCAGCGGCGGCAAACTGCACGGGAATGTCGCCAAAAAATGGACGAACGTCTGCATCCATCTTCAATCCGTCGTACGTCTGTTTGATTCTCGGCCAATCACGTTCTCCGGTTTGGTGAATCACCCTCAGGTCTTGAATTTGCGATTTCAGGATGGCAAGAGCTTCGATCACGGAGTGATTGATCGGTTCCGCTCCCTGGCTTCCTCCGAACACCAACAACGTGAAAGGATCCGTTCCGCTCCGAGAGCGGACTTGCGAAAAGTCCGCACGCACGGGATTACCGGTTAGAATGGCCTTGCTGCCGAAGTAAGCTTCGCATTCCCGAAAAGCAGTCGCCACCTTGCTGGCGACGCGAGCCAAAAGCCGATTTGTCAAGCCGGGCAAGGCATTCTGCTCCTGTAGCATTGCAGGAATTCCCAGCAATGCAGCCATCAATACAGGCGGTCCAGAAGAGTATCCGCCCACTCCGACCACGACCGAAGGCCGAAACCGCCGCAGGATCGTTCGAGCATCCAGCAAACTCTTAGGAACCGCTAGAAGACCCCTCAGTTGCTTGAGCAGTCCCGTGCCTTTCAACCCTGAGATTGTTATGGTCTCCAAGCGAAAGCCTTCCGCTGGCACGATTTTCATCTCCAGACCCCGCTTTGTGCCTACAAACAAGAGATCAGCACCTGGATGTCGTCTCCGGATCTCTCTTGCGATGGCAATTCCCGGATAGATGTGGCCTCCGGTTCCTCCGCCAGCAATGAGAACGCGGAGTGGCTCTGCAGGTTTTGGCAAGCACGACTCCATCGTTCATCAGAGGGAAGCAGACTCACTAGAATTTGTGTATTTCGCTAGTAAGCTTCTCTCCCGTGCTGCGAAATATTTAGCAGCACTCCCACCGCGAGCAAGCTAATAAGCAATGACGATCCGCCGGAGCTGATAAAGGGCAGAGGAATGCCTTTCGTAGGCAGAAGGCTTGTGACCACGCTCATGTTGATGAAGGCTTGACATACGATCATCATGGTCAGCCCCACTCCCAAATAGCGCCCAAACGGGTCGGGTGCCCGCAACGACAAGCGCAACCCTCTCCAGAGAAAGATCCCAAACAACAGCAGGATGGCAACCGTGCCGAGCAGGCCCCGTTCTTCACCAATGACCGAAAAGATAAAGTCTGTGTGCGGCTCGGGCAGATAGAAGAGCTTCTGTTTTCCCTCCATCAGGCCCAAGCCAAAAAGCCCTCCGGAACCCAGAGCAATCAGCGATTGTGTGATCTGAAATCCTGCGCCCAGCGGGTCTTTCCAAGGATCAAGAAAAACCAACACACGCTTCAAGCGATAGGGGAAAAAATAAACCAAAAAGAACAGCACTGGAATGGCTGACAGGATTGCACCAACCGTGTAGCTGTATCGCATCCCGGCGGTGAAAAGGAGAATGAAGGCCACAATCGCGATGCAGACCGAGGTTCCCAAATCTGGCTCAAACACGATCAGGACAAAGAACGGAAGCACCACCACGAGACATGGCAGGAGCGTATGACGCCAGTCGTTGATCTGGCCCGTGCGCTTCTCCAGGAAGTACGCCAGGTATGCCACGATAAACAGCTTGCTTAACTCAGAAGGTTGAAATGACAATGGGCCGAGACGAAACCAGCGGTGAGTATTGTGACTCTTGTCCAGGAAGAACACGGCGCCCAGGAAAATGGCGCAAACAAAGAGCCCTGTGTAGATCAGCAATGGCCGTCGGTACTGCCGATAGTCGACGTGCATGAGTACTGACATGCCTGCCAGCCCAAGCAACGCCCAAATCCCCTGCCTGAGAAGAAAATAAAGCGGACTATGAAATTTCTCGTTAGCCAGCACAGCTGAAGCGCTAAAGACCATGATCACTCCGACGAGGACTAGTCCCACTGTCACCGCAAACAAACTCTTGTCGACGCTCAGCTTTTTCGCCATGCCAACCCTCCGAGTCAGGTCACCTGTTCTCTGTCACCTGCAACCTACCCACTGCCGCCTTGAACTCTCTGCCGCGGTGTTCATAGTTCTGGAACATATCGAAACTGGCGCAAGCCGGCGCCAACAACACGGTGTCTCCAGACCCAGCTTGGTGCATCGCAAGCTTCACGGCGTCATCGATGCTTTGAGCTTGTGTCATAGGTACGGCCCCGGCTAGTTGTGTTCTGATCTTGTCGCTGGCTTCACCCAGCAAGATCACACTTTTGGCGCGCTGCTGAAGTAAATCACGGAGTACCGTGAAGTCTCCGCCTTTGTCGCGGCCACCCAAGATCAGGATCACGCCTGATTCAAAAGCTTCCAGTGCCTTGATGGTGGCGTCTACATTCGTTGCCTTCGAGTCGTTGAAAAAAGTGACGCCTTTGATGTCAGCAACCGGCTCGAGCCGGTGTTCGACGGCTTTGAAGTTCCGTATACCGTCTGCAATAGACCTTGGTGGAATGCCGGCCAGACGGACAGCGGTAGTCGCTGCTGCAACGTTTTCAATGTTGTGGCGCCCTTTCAAGGGGACTTGCTCGCAGGACATCACCGGTTCGCTTCCCTGCCCGGACTCAAAGACAATTTGGCCGCGCACCACATGAGTCCCACGGCTCACTTCACGGCTCCCGCTGAACCAGAAAACTTGAGAGCGAATCCTTCCGGCCGCCTTCTGCAAACTTGGGTCGTCGAGATTGAGCACCGCAAAGTCACTGCCTTTTTGGTTCTCGAAAATATTGAGCTTCGTCTGCGCATAGTCCTCAAAGGAGGCGTAGCGATCCAAATGGTCAGGTGTGATGTTCAGGATCACCGCAATGTCCGGTCGAAATGTGGGCACCGCCTCCAGTTGAAAGCTGCTCAGTTCCACCACGCTCCAGGTGTCTTCTCTGGAGGACTCCACCAGGGAGATCAACGGCGTGCCGATGTTGCCACCCACCTGCACACGGAAACCGGACGCTCGAAGAACCTCACCGACTAACGTCGTGGTGGTGGTCTTGCCATTGGTACCCGTTATTGCGATCACTTTGCCCCTGAGATACCGTGATGCCAGTTCGATTTCACTGATAAGGGTCTTTCCCGTCTCTGCCGCCTGCCGCAGAATCGGAAGACTCAGAGGCACACCGGGACTCACGATAATCAGGTCAACTGAATTGAACAGCTCTGCGGAATGGCCGCCAGTTTCATACGCGATATTCCGCTCATTGAGAAATCGGATCTCCGATTCCAGCGCGGCTGCCGGCCGGTTATCTGAAAGTGTGACGCGCACACCGCGTTTCCAGAGAAACTCTGCGGCCGCCATGCCGCTGCGCGCCATGCCAACAATGGCGACGGATTTGCCTGCAAGATCTTGAGACATGCCTACCGCAACTTCAATGTCGTTAAGCTGAACAAGGCAAATATAAGTGCGAGAAGCCAGAAGCGCACAACGACCTTCGTTTCCTTCCACCCTAGCAACTCAAAATGATGATGCAGTGGCGCCATCTTGAAGACTCGCTTGCCACGCAGCTTGAACGAAGCCACTTGAATCATCACCGAGAGGCCTTCGATCACGAAAACCCCGCCGATCGGGATGAGCAGGATTTCCTGTTTGATGAGGACCGCAATGGTTCCAATCGCGCCGCCAAGTGCCAGTGACCCAACGTCTCCCATGAACACTTCGGCAGGGTGGCAGTTGTACCAGAGGAACCCCAGCGACGCCCCGACCAGGGCTCCGCAAAAAATGGTGGCTTCCGACACTTGGGGCAGATGCTGAATGTCCAGATAGCCGGCAAATCGTCCGTGACCGGTGGCGTAAGTCAGCACCGTCAGCGCTCCGCTCGCAATCACGACGCAGCCAATGGCAAGACCGTCCAGGCCGTCGGTGAGGTTCACGGTGTTGGATGACCCGACCATTACGATCGAAATGAAGAGCAGAAATGGGATGAACGCCACCAGATAGAGGTAAGGAGAGCTCAAGAAACCTTCCAACACAAGGCTTGGTGTGAAGTGTTTGAAGAATGGAACGATCAAGTTTGTCTTGTACTGCCCTGCGGCACTCATCCATACCAATGCCAGGCCAATGCCAAAGCTCAGACTGAACTGCAAGACGAGCTTCATCTTTCCAGTCAAACCCAGGCTTCTTCTCTTCACGATCTTGATGTAGTCATCCGCGAAACCGATCGCGCCAAATCCGACAATAGAGCCCAGAAGAATCCAGGTGTAGGCGTTGGTCAAATCGGCCCACAGGAACGTCGGCAAGACCGTACTGATGACGATGAGAATGCCTCCCATCGTCGGCGTGCCCGCTTTCACCTGATGATGCGATGGCCCTTCCTGCCGGATCTGCTGGCCAATCTGGAAAAGCCGCAGTCGGTGGATCAGCCACGGCCCCATGATCAGCCCCAATGCCAGGGCGGTCAGACTCGCGTACGCAGTGCGGAATGTGACGTACTGAAAAACGTTCAGCACCGAGTAACTCGGGTTGCTGCGATATAACCATTCAAACAGCAAGTGATAAAGCATTCCGCCTCATTAGGTGCAACACAAGCTCAAGGCTGCGTCCGTGGCGCGATTCCGCGTCTTAGCCTGACGCCAAAGCATGATCCCGCCTCAAAATCTCGATGACCTTCTCGGTTCTGACCCCTCGCGATCCCTTTACCAAAACAAAGTCGCCGTCCGTTACTTCCCGTGTCAGCCACTCGCCCGCGGCCGCCGAATCCATGAAGAAAGGTGTTTCGTCAGGCAATCGGCCCTGATCCTGGGCTGCGAGAGTGATGAACTGGGCCAGGCCTCGCACTCCCACAATGCGATCGATTCTGGCCGCTGCCGCCAGCTTGCCACAGTCTCGATGAAACTGCTCGGCGTCGGGTCCAAGCTCGAGCATTTCGCCAGCTACAAGAATCTTGCGCTTGAATCCCGTCAGCGTCTTGAGAAATGCAATCACTGCGTCCATAGCCGCAGGATTGGAATTGTAGCTATCGTTCAAGACTGCGAAACCATCGTGAAACCAGAGTAGCTCGCCTCGTCCTGCCGCTGGCTTCAGGGCGCTCAGACTATGACGGATAGTCTCAAAACCAACGCCCAAATGATGGGCCACGGCGATAGCTGGAAGTGCATTGTGCACGTTGTGCTCGCCGATCAGTGGCAACCGCAACCGGTGTCCCTGCGCCTTGTAGTCCAGTCGAAATTCCTGGCCATCGAGGCCCAGAGACCGAATCTCGCTGGCTCGGTAAGCCGCCGCAGCTTCCACACCAAACGTCAGCACTTTACCGGGAAATACCCGGCCGAACTTGCGAACACGCCGGTCATCATTGTTCAGAACCGCCACTCCGTCCGTGGGCAGGCTTTCAATCAGCTCGCGCTTGGCGAGTGCGATGCCTTGCATGGATTGAAAATTCTCCAGATGCACGGGCCGGACATTGGTGACTACTCCAATGTTAGGCTCGGCAATGCGGCTCAATCGCTGGATTTCGCCTGCCCGTGACATCCCCAGCTCAAGGACAGCAATCTCATGCTCCTCGGCAAGCTTCAAGATGGAGAGTGGCAGCCCAAAATCGTTGTTGAAATTGCCTGCAGACTTGAACACTCGGAAACGTGCCTGCAGCAAGAGGCTCGTCATCTCCTTGGTGGTCGTCTTGCCTGTGCTTCCTGTTATCCCGACAACGGTCCCACCCCACTTGCGACGAGCAAAATTGGCCAGCTGTTGCAGGGCGACCAACGTCTCGTCGACCCGAATCACAGGCCAGTGTGATTCGATGAGACTCTTTGTATCCGAGCGCGCAATGACCAGAGCAGCCCCCCGCTCCAGCGCCGTTCCGATAAATTCGTGGCCGTCGAAATTGGGTCCTTGGATGGCGATGAAGCATTCCCCGGCGGCCAGCGTTCGCGAATCGATGGAGTAGCCGGACGGCACAATGCTGGCAGCGGCGGTGAGTCGCTGCGCCTGCACTGCCGTGGCGATCTCCTCGGCCCGTAGCTTCATGAATCAAATCCCAACTCACCCAAGGCAAGCCGAGCCTCTTCGCGATCGTCGAAGTGGATGGTTCGATCGGCCAGAATCTGGTAGGTCTCGTGTCCTTTTCCGGCAATCACGACTATGTCTCCAGGCTGTGCTTGACGCAGGACCTCACGAATCGCAGTACGTCGATCAGGCTCGGTCTGGTGGCGAGGGGGGCTTGCCTTGAAGCCTGTTTCGATCTCAGCCAGGATTTGCGTTGGATCCTCGCTGCGCGGATTGTCGGAGGTGATCCAGGTAAAGTCAGAGAGTGCCTCGGCAATTTTTGCCATCGAAGGACGCTTGGCTCGGTCGCGCTCTCCTCCACAGCCGAAGACAAGCAACAAGCGTTTTGGTTGCAGCTGGCGTGCGGTCTGCAGGACCTTTTGCAATGCGTCCGGCGTGTGGGCATAGTCGACAAACACGTGAAACGGCTGGCCCCGATCAATCCACTCGAATCGCCCCGGAATGGCCGGACTGTTCTCGATCCCGCGCTGGATGATCGCCGGTTCAATGCCCAGGTCTGAAGCCACAGCGACAGCCGCGAGCGTATTCGACAGGTTCGGTTTCCCCATCAGCCGGGTCTGCATCTCTAATGTTACTTTGGGAGTCTTCAGCCGGACCCACAACCCCTTCTTTTCCAGGCGCGAATCGAGAACCTGAAAATCGGCCCTTCCGTCGATGGAGTATGTGGCGCAGCGGCCCGCGCATAGGCCTTCGAGAACTGGTCCGCACGGGTCATCGCGGTTGATCAACGATTGCGCCGGCGGCCCTGAACCAGTCCCAAGAAAGAGCTTTTGCTTGGCCTGGAAGTAATTCTCCATGGTGTGATGATAGTCGAGGTGGTCCTGCGTCAGGTTGGTGAAGACGGCAGACCTGAACCGGCAGGCGTGGACTCGGTCCATGTCCAGGGCATGCGATGATACCTCCATCACCACGAAGCCGCAGCGTTGCTCCACAAACTTCGCAAACAGAGCCTGAAGATCCAAACTCTCCGGAGTGGTGCGTTCGGCAGGCATCTTCCCTTCGGGTCCGCGGTACTCGATCGTGCTCACAACTCCGACGCGCTCAGCGGCTGCGAGCAAGATCGATTCAAGGAGGTAGGCCGTTGAGGTTTTGCCGTTCGTGCCCGTGATGCCAATCAATTCAAATGCCCGCGTGGGATGTCGGTAGAAGCTGGCAGCGGCCCCGGCCAGTGCCTGGCGGGCGTTGTCCACTTGAACCCAACAACCGCTGAATCCGGCTGGGATGCTGTTTTCCGAAAGGATCGCAACCGCGCCTCGCTCCAGGGCTTGAGCGGTAAAAAGATTTCCGTCCGTTTTTTCACCTTTGATTGCCGCGAATAGGCAATCTGGTCCCACCTTTCTGGAATCGTAGGCCAGGCTCCGGATCTCAATCTCTTGAACTGCCTTGTTGGAGGTGTGCGGTACATTTTGAAGTATCTCGGAGAGCTGCATGGAAAGCGACTCGATTTCACTGCCGCCGGCTAAGCTTGATCGTGACCTTCGACCCGGGCTCCACTCGCACCGAGGGCGAGGGTGATTGTTCAACAACCAGTCCAGAGCCAAACGCCCCTAGCTGCAAGCCAAGCTTCGAGAGCTCCGCAATGGCTGCACGCATTGATCTGCCGCGGAGATCGGGCACTTCGATGGTAGCCGCCTCGCTGATGTTAACCGCTGCTTCCGGTTCGGCAACAGGCAAAGGAGAATCCGATGGCACCGCGGCGGGCTGCAGAGACGGGGGAGCGCCTGACTCTCCTTCCCAGACGGCGTTCACTGGTTCAAACTGATCCTGCGCCAGGTCACGAATGGAAGCTTGCGACTGGCGCTTTTTGGCAATTTGAACAGGAGTCAGCTCCTGGTCGGGAGAGATTGCCAGGTAACGCAGTGCTTGCTCGGCGATGTTACGAAAGACCGGGGCAGCCACCTCCCCGCCGTAATAGTGCCCACGAGGCTCGTCAATGGTGACCACCATGGCCAGCGCCGGACGCTCGGCTGGCGCAAACCCGACAAACGATGCGATGAACCGCGAATGCGAGTATCGACCGTTGGGGTCAATCTTTTGTGCCGTTCCGGTCTTTCCAGCAGCGCTGAAACCTTCGAGCTGCGAACCCTTGGCAGTACCGCGTTTCACCACCCCGGTGAGCATTTCGGTAAGCTCAGATGCCGTCCGGCTGCTCAAGATTCGACTCCGCTCTGTTTCTGGCTCAAAGCTCACCTTTTCCACAGCGCGTGATCGAGTTCGCTGCACGATGCGCGGCCTCACACGGTAGCCTCCATTGGCAATGGAACTAACCGCCGTAACCAGTTGCATGGGTGTCACGCCAATGCCCTGCCCCATGGCGATATTTGCCAGTGTCACGGTGGGCCACTGAGAGGACGGTCGTAGCAGCCCCTTGGCCTCGCCTGGCAAATCCACGGATGTCGGTGCACCAAAGCCAAAGGAACGGATATATCTTTCGAAGCGCTCCTTGCCGATACGAAAACCAAGCTGCACCGCCCCCACGTTGCTAGAGTAGGCCACGACCTCACGGACAGGGAGAACGCCGTAAGGCTTGTGATCCCGGATGCGATGCTTGCCGACCACAATGGAGCCGTTCATGCAGTCAATAAGATCATCCGGCGTCGCAAGACGTTCTTCAAGCACAGTGGCTGCGGTGAAAATCTTGAATGTCGAACCCGGCTCATAGATGGAAAGAATGGCCCGATTCTTCCAGCGCTCCGGAGAATACTTCGCATAGTGGTTCGGATTGAAGGCTGGATAGCTTGCCATGGCTAGGATCTCACCGGAATGGGGCTGCATCACGATCACGGTTCCTCCCAGGGCGTTGGACTGCGTCACCTGAGCAGCCAGCTCCTGCTCTGCAAGGTACTGCAGAGTTTGATCGATTGTCAGCACCAGGTCTTCACCCGGCTCGGGTGATTTCTCGACACTGCTGAAGGAACGCTGCCGCGCGTCCGAACGCAACAACACCCGCCCGGGCAGACCACCGATTTTCCTTTGCCAGGCAAACTCAAGACCGCTTAGCCCTTCATCATCCATGCCGACGTAACCAAGAACATGGGCCGCCAGCTCACGATTCGGATAGAACCGCTTGCTCTCCTTCTCAAAATAGACCCCTCGAAGCCCGAGCCCCTTCACTTTGGCCGCTTCGGCGTAGTCAATTTTTCGTTTCAGCCAGAGAAACCCCCGGCTGCCTTTCAGTCTTGCAAGAAGCGCTTGCCGCTTCAGGCCCAGGGCTTCCGCGAGCAGGTCGGCTGCTTCTCTCTTGTCGCCAATCTCAGAGGCGATGGCGTACACAGAATCAACGTTGACGCTGACGGCCAGCTCGCGTCCACGACGGTCGTAAATCGTGCCTCGCTGCGGGCTGATTTCGAATGACCGGCTCTGCTGGCGTTCAGCCTTGGCGCTGAGATCGGCGTACTGGAAGATTTGCAGATGAACAAACCGGGAAATCAGCAGGACGGACCAGATGAGAAAGAAGCTGCTGAGTAGGAAGATTCTGGCTGGGAATGATTCCTTGGGTTTGGCCGGCATGGGTGCACACCCATTGGAAGGGGAAAGGTCATCCGCTGGCAAAAAGTACTCAAATCAGGCCCGACCGGCACTAACGCACGAGCAGCAACCTTAGACAGGGCCGGCTCGTTTGGTGTCCTGTCCGACCTCGCCACCAGCGTCGCGGGTACCTCGGTTGGAAAGGGCGTTGCGAGAACGACAATCTGGTCGTGGGCTGGCGCACAGAGTCCAAGTTTCCTTCTGGCAATCAAGTCAATCCGCTGGGGAGTTCGCAAGGAAGCCCGCTCGAGGATCAACTGATCTCTTTCTTCAGACAGTTGAGTGACTTCCTTCTTGAGCACTTCACCTTCGTAACCGTCGCGAATCACTTCAAAGTGCTGCCACGTTAGAAACAAAAAAATGAGGAGGCAGAAGAACCCCAACGACATCAACCACAGGCATTCCTTCGTTCGCCGGTAGTCCAGCTCTTTGGTGAGCCGGGTATTGTCAATCTGCCTAACAATGTAAATCTCCGTCATGGTGCCTCCTCATTCGACTCAGACTTGCTCGCAGCGCGCTGGTCAAAAGCTTTTAAGAATTCGTCTTCAAGTTATGTGTAGCTAATTTGGGTTGCAGACATTCATGTTTTTCCTCCGGCTGGAAGTGCCTGCATTGTGGGCTTGCGTTCGGCCAGCTCCTCCTTGGCCGACATCTGCTGGGGTTGCTCTGGAATGGATCCGACAGTGAACCCGGCCACCAGGTTCGTCGGAGCCGGCATTCCTTCGTGCAACCGCGCGGTGAGCATCCGATAGCTGTAGAGCCACTTGCGAGTGATCATGGTTAGATCCTTTCTGCGACGCGTAGCTTGGCACTCCGGGCCCTGGGATTCCGGCTGATCTCGGCTTCGGAAGGCACAGCCGGCTTCTTTGTCAATACTTTGAGCAGCTCCTTGTTTCCACATTGGCAGGATGTGATTCCAGGAGGACAGATGCACTTGCGACTCAACGAACGGAATGCTTCCTTGACGATCCTGTCTTCGAGTGAATGAAAACTAATGATCGCCAGACGCCCCCCACTTGAGAGCAGATCAACGGCCGAGCGAATGAACCGAGGCAGGCGGCCAAGTTCATCGTTGACGAAAATCCTGAGGGCCTGAAAGGTGCGCGTTGCGGGATGGATTCTTTGGTAGCCACGCGCATGCACGGCCCGGTAAACCACGTCTGCCAGCGCCTTTGTAGTGTGAATGGGGCGCGCTGCTACAATTGCCCGCGCGATGCTTCGAGAGCGATGTTCTTCGCCGTAGGTAAAGATCAGGTTTGCCAGATCTTTTTCGCCATAGTGGTTGATCACTTCTCCGGCTGTCAGGTCTGCTTCGCGATTCATCCGCATGTCGAGTGGGCCTTCGCGCTGAAAACTGAAGCCGCGATCGGCTGAGTCAAGCTGCAGGGACGACACTCCTAAGTCCGCCAGAATTCCCCGAACGCTTTGCACTCCCTTTTGAGCGGCAATCTCACCAATCTCCGCGAAATTGGCCTGTACCAGGTGATAGCGTCCCCGGAAACTAGTCAGCCGCTGATTGGCTCGATTCAATGCTTCAGAGTCCTGATCGATGCCAAGCAGCTCGGTACGGGGTCCGGCGGCCAAGATGGCCTGCGCGTGCCCGCCTAGCCCCAAAGTGGCATCTATGAACAATCCGCCTCCTTGAGGTTGCAGAAAATCCATCACTTCCTCGAGTAGAACCGGCAGGTGGGTTGACTCAAGGTCCCTATCAGGCATGTTTCCAGTCCAAAACTGAGACCAGAGTGGGAAAAAGTGGGATTGTGCAGTTCCAACAGCTCTCATGATGGTCAGATTCCTCGTTGAGAGAGCTCTTGCGCATCATCTTTGCCAAAAGGCTGATTCGAAAGCTTCTTCTTGTAGTTCTCATCATTCCAGATGGAGAGGAAATGCATCTTCCCCATCACGTTTACTTCATCGCGGATCTGGACGGCATCACGCAAGCGCTGTGGAATCAATATCCTTCCCTGATTGTCCATGCTGATCTCAGCGCCGTAGTAGCCCGTTATGCTCACGAACTTGTCCACCGAGGTGTTCGTCATCGGTTGGGCAGACAGCTTCCTCTCGATTTCTTCCCAAACTGGCAGAGGATAGAGATGCACCGAATCGACCTCTACGCTCGCGGTAATGTAGAACTTAGAGCCATACTCCTCTTCGATTTTCGCTCGAAAATCGGCGGGAAGTTTGAGTCGTCCCTTATCGTCTACCTTGGCTGGATGACTGCCTCTGAGCATGAAAATCCGACACAACCGAAATTTCTGGGTCAGAATCCCTGAATTTCGGAGTCCTTAGACCATCTAAGACCGTTTTGTTCCATTTTACTCCACCGCGGGACTATACGGATGCAATATCGGCAAAGTCAAGAAGTTTTTTAGTATTTAGTTTGTTTTTTCTGGAGAAAGACGTATGAGGGGTTGATATTGACTACCCGGCCAAGGCTAAGTCAGAGTCTTGCGGTCTTACCGACCTGACCTCTCTATTGAATCCCAATCAACTCGATTTCGAAAATCAGGGTTGAGCTGGGCCCAATCTCCGGGCCAGGGCTACGTTCTCCATACGCCAAATTCGACGGCACAAAGAGCTGCCATTTGGCTCCGACCTTCATCAATTGCAGCGCTTCCGTCCAGCCGCGAATAACCTGAGTGACAGCAAACCGGGCTGGCTCGCCGCGCTTGTACGAACTGTCGAACTCTGACCCATCCAGCAATGTTCCTCGATAATGAGTAATCACCGTGTCACTCGCCTTCGGAGTGATTCCCGTACCTGGTACCAGTTCGCGATACTGCAGTCCGCTTGGCAATACTACGACTCCTGCCTGCGTCATGTTCGCTGCCAGAAATTTCTCTCCTTCCAGTCTGTTCCTTTCACCGAGCATACGCATCTTTCCCTCCTGCTTGCCCATCATTTCCTGGCGAAAAAGCGCCAGGCACTCGCCGCTCTCTTTTTCCGTCATCAGGCGCTTGCCGCCGGAAAGCGCATCCTGGATTCCCTTGGCCAACGCGACTGCATCCACATCCATCTCCTGTTTCTTGAAGTTGTCACCAATATCGAGCCCGATACTGTAGCTGGCCTTCTGCTTTTGAGTTGTCAATGGCATCGCCACTCCTTTAGGGCGAGGTCTGGTGCTCGACACAGCAGGTGCTTTCTTGGCTGCGGCCCCTGTCGGAGCCGCGGTGGTGGTCGGGGCTTTTGGTGCCACTTTCTTTGCGGGCGGTTGTTGTGCAGCGACCGAAAGAAGCCAGAAGCCAAGGACCACAACGATCATTCTAATTTGCATGTTGAATCCCTCACTCTCCGAGATCGCGGCCGATCATATACGACGAGAACCGGTGCGAATACTACAAACTGCGCCGGTGTGCTTCAACCAAGGCACGGTTGAATCGAGCCCGATCCTCCTGTAGGCTACGCTTGCCCAACAGTTCCACACCTCCATTTCAGAAGCGCACCTAACATGAAAACCATCATTCTCGATAAGCCTGGCCAGTTTCAGCTTACAGAAACGGAGCCTCCTGGCGCGCCTCAGCCGGGCCAGGCTGTGGTAAGGGTGCGCCGTGTTGGAATCTGCGGCACGGACATTCACGCCTTCAAGGGAGACCAGCCCTTCTTTTCTTATCCACGCATTCTCGGCCACGAACTCGGAGTCGAAGTGGTCTCCGTGGCTTCGGATGTCTCGAACCTGAATATGGGCGACCTTTGCGCCGTTGAACCCTATCTGAATTGTGGCGCCTGCATCGCTTGCCGCCGGGGGCGCCCGAACTGTTGCGTTCAACTGAAATGCTTGGGAGTTCATACCGATGGCGGCATGCGTGAGCTGATCACAGTTCCCGCTGCCAAGTTACACCCGTCCCGCTCCTTGACTTTAGAGCAACTGGCTCTGGTTGAAACGCTGGGAATCGGTGCCCATGCCGTGGAACGTGCGTCCCTGCAACCAGGAGAGTTCGCATTGGTCATCGGCGCGGGGCCGATCGGCCTCGCGGTCCTCCAGTTTGCTCAACTCGCCGGAGCAAAACTCATTGTTCTGGACATCAACGAAGACCGGCTGAACTTCTGCCGCGCTCAATTCAAAGTAGGGCATACGGTCATTGCCGGTAAGGAAGCAGCGGCGCGCCTTCGAGAGATCACCTCAGGAGACATGCCCACTGCCGTTTTTGACGCAACGGGTAACCGTCAGTCGATGATTGAGGCATTCGACCTGGTAGCTCACAGCGGTCGGCTTATTCTCGTGGGGTTGATGCTGGGAGATATCAGCTTTCACGACCCGGATGCACATCGCCGGGAATTGACATTGCTTTGCAGCCGCAATGCCACCGCCGCGAACTTCCAGCGAATCATTGCGCTGATGGAAAGGGGGCAGATCGATACGACACCTTGGATCACACACCGGGCTTCGATTTCTTCGATGATCGACGCCTTTCCTCCTGGATCGACCCCAGGAACAAAGTGATCAAGGCCATGGTTGACATCGAAGGCGGGTAACTCTGCCGTTTGTGCTAAGATGTCGCGTTTCGCGGAGGCGCCCCGGTTGTCAGGTGCCTCCTGTCCTCATTTTGGGCCCCTCGGAGAACGACGTTGAAGGCAGGAATCATCGGATTTCCTTCAGTTGGAAAGACCACACTTTTCAAGATTCTAACCAAAGCTCACATCGACACTGGAAAGTTCTCCGGGGGCAAAGCTGAAGCCCATCTCGGAGTCGCGACAGTTCCCGATCCTCGATTGGACCAACTTGCCGCGCTTTTCAATCCCAAGAAACTCACGCACGCCACTGTCGAGTACATCGATGTCGCAGGGCTCGTCAAGGGCGACAGCAAGAATGCGGCGCCGTTGGGAAACCTGAAGAGCGTCGATGCCCTCGTCAATGTCGTCCGTGCTTTTGAGGACGAAGCGATTCCGCACTCAGAGGGTCCTATCAACCCTAAGCGGGATATCGCAAACCTGGAACTGGAGTTGATTCTGTCTGATCTCGGCATCATTGAGAAGCGCGTGGAGCGTCTCGCCAAGGACATCAAGAAGATCAAGAATCCGGAAAATGAAAAGGAGCTGGAGCTTCTCTCTCAATGCAAAGAGTTGGCTGGAATCTGAAAAGCCGCTCCGCGCCATGCCTCTCAGTGAAGATCAGAAACGTGTCCTTCGCGGGTTCACGTTCCTCTCGGAAAAGCCCATTGTGCACGTCTTGAACCTGTCGGATGCCGAGGCCTCCAAGGTGGACCACGTTGTCGACGCCTACCAGCTACAAGAGACGGCCACCCTGGCCAATGTGGGCATCACAGCCGTTTGCGGCAAGATCGAAGCTGAGCTGGTGGAGCTCTCCGGAGAGGATGCCCTGGCTTTCCTCGCAGACTACGGACTGAAGGAGTCAGGCCTAGATCGACTTATTCGTGTGACTTATGACCTCTTGGGACTGATTTCGTTCTTCACGGTGGGAGAAGACGAATGCCGCGCCTGGACCATTCGGCGGGGAACGCCGGCGCTCAAAGCGGCCGGTGTGATTCACTCCGACATTGAACGCTGCTTCATCCGAGCCGAGGTGGTGCACTGTGACAAATTGTTGGAGCTGAAGACGCTGGCTGCCGCCCGCGAGAAGGCCTGCCTCAAACTCGAAGGCAAAGAGTACGTCGTCCTGGACGGGGACGTCATCAATTTCCGCCACAGCGGATGAACCGGAATTGCCGATTGCCGACTGTAGATTGCAGATTGAATACCGATGACATCAGCGGCAGACGATCAGTGCCAACATGAACTCGCTTTTTGCTTCTCTAGCTCACGCTCTCAAGAACTGGCTCCCACAATCGACAATCGTCAATCGCCAATCGCCAATTCTTAATGTCCCCTCTCATCACCAGCCTGCTGTTCGGCAGCCTCGCCGCCGCCGCCAATTTCTTTGGCGGGCTCATCATCATCAAGACCGAATGGCATCGCGAATACCTGAAATACTTTCTAGCCTTCGGTTCCGGATTCATGCTGGCGGCAGCCTTTCTGGAAATGATTCCGGAAAGCCTCGAGCTGCTGCATTCTTCGCCCGCATTTATTCTGGGTGGATATCTCCTGGTCCACTTGTTCGAGCATGGTTTCGCTCCACATTTCCATTTCGGTGAAGAGGTGCACACCGAAGAGCTGCTCGATCCTCACGTGGGGACTTCCGCACTCATCGGCTTGCTGTCACACTGTTTTTTCGACGGTGTGGCCATCGCCTCGGGATTCATTCTCTCCTATCAACTCGGCATCATCCTTTTCCTGGCAGTCATTCTTCACAAGCTGCCGGAAGGCTTCACCGTCGCTTCCATCATGATGGCTTCCGGGCGCAGCAAGACCTTTTCGCTGCTTTCTGCCGCAGGACTCGGTGTGCGCGACTCTGGCGGGCGTGCTCTCGATGGGAATGTCAGAAGGGCTGGTGAAGTATGGACTGCCCGTGTCGGCAGGAGTAACGATCTACGTGGCGGCCTCAGACCTGATGCCGGAAGTCAATGAGGAACCCGGCGTGAAGTTGTCGCTCTGCGTCTTCGGCGGGGTGCTGCTCTTCATGGGAACACGGCAGGTGTTGCAGGCTATGTGAAAAGGACTAGCGCACTTGAAGACCCTTCCGTACAAAGCTTGATCACGCGATGCGCTCGATGATCAAGTCTCCTAATTCCTTTGTGCCAACAGTGGTCTTCCCTTCTTCCTTCAAATCCGCCGTTCGATAGCCGGCCTCCAGCACCGAAACAATCGCCTGTTCGACCGCGTCTGATTCTTTCTGCAGCCCGAACGAATATTTCAACATCATGGCTAGCGAGGCAATGGTGGCGATGGGATTCGCGATATTTTTCCCGGCGATGTCCGGAGCGCTGCCGTGGACCGGCTCGTACATCCCGATGCTGCCGCCCAGGCTGGCAGACGGAAGCATTCCAATGGAGCCGGTGAGCATGGCCGCTTCGTCGCTCAAGATGTCGCCGAAAGAGATTTGACGTCACAACCACATCGAACTGCTTCGGATTCGCAATCAACTGCATGGCGCAGTTGTCCACATAGAGGTGGCTCAGTTCCACGTCGGGAAAATCCTTGCCGACCTCGATCACAACCCTGCGCCAAAGCTGTGACGCTTCAAGGACATTCGCTTTATCAACCGAGATCAGCTTGCGGCGGCGCTTACGGGCAGCCTCAAAGCCAACCTTGGCGATCCGTCGAATCTCGGAAGTTCGATAGATCTCGGTATTGATTCCGACCTCTTCCTCGCCCTCCTTCGAGATGCCGCGTGGCTTGCCGAAGTAGATGCCACCGGTCAATTCGCGCACGATCAACAGGTCCACCCCTTCGACTACTTCCCTCTTGAGCGTGGACGCGTTCGCCAAAGCCGGGTAGATACGTGCCGGACGCAGATTGGCATACAAACCAAGTCCAGCGCGCAACCCGAGCAAGCCATTCTCTGGCTTCTTGCCGGGAGGATTACTGTCCCATTTCGGTCCGCCTAACGCACCCAGTAATACCGCATCGCTGGCTTTACACTTCTCCAGGGTTTCGGCTGGCAGCGGCAAGCCGGTTGCATCCAGAGCAGCGCCCCCCGCCAGAGCTTCCTGTCGCTCGAAGCGATGTCCGTAGACCTTTTCGATCCTGTCCAAAACACGCAAACCCTGCTCGACCACTTCGGTACCAATGCCATCACCCGGTATGACTGTAATCTTCTTTTCCACTGTGATTATCCTTCGCCCAGTTTTAGTTTGACGTGTCGCTCAAATCCGCAGGTTCACGCTTGCGGCACCGTCGCTCCTTGAGACGCGACGCGATTGGCGGCCAGTGTTTCACGCTCGTGAATAGCCTTATTCACCGCGTTGAGGTAGGCGCGCGCGCTGGCATCAATGATGTCTGAGCTGGCTGCCTTACCGCTGAAGCTCTTGCCATCGAAGCTGACATGCACGAAAACCTCACCTACCGCATCCTTGCCCCGACTCACGGCATGCACTGAGTAGTCAATCAAGCGCCCAGGGACACCCGTGATTCGGTCAATCGCACGATAGATGGCTTCTACCGGACCATCGCCCGTGCCCGATTCCACCAACGATTCTTCATCTCGACTCAGCCGCACAGTGGCACTGGCCAGGACCTGGTTGCCGCCGGTCGCATGCACGTACTTCAGATGATAGCGTTCCGGAATAATCTTGAGGCCGTCGTGAACGATTGCCAGCAGATCTTCATCGTAGACACTCTTTTTCTTGTCGGCCAGTTTGGTAAACAGCATGTAGGCGCGGTCGAGCTCTTCTTTGCCGAGGTTGTAACCCAGCGCTTCGTATCGCTTCAACAAACCGTGCCGGCCGGAATGCTTGCCCAGAACGATGTTGTTGGTCTGAATTCCCACCGACTGTGGCGTCATAATCTCGTAAGTTAATGCCTGCTTCAGAACGCCATCCTGATGAATGCCCGCTTCGTGGGCGAACGCATTCTTCCCCACGATAGCCTTGTTGGCCTGCACCATCATGCCCGTTGTATTGGAGAGTAGATGGCTGGTTTTGTAGATTTCTTCAGAGACAACACCCGTCGTGAATCCCAGTTTCTCTCTCCGAACTTTGAACGCCATCACGACTTCTTCCAAGGACGCGTTGCCTGCACGCTCTCCGATGCCGTTGATCGTGCACTCAATCTGCCGGGCGCCATTCAGAACGGCCGCCAACGAATTGGCCACGGCAAATCCCAGATCGTTATGGCAATGACTGCTGAGCCGCGCTTTGCCAATATTTGGCACCCGCTCGCGCAGCAGTTTGAAAATGGCCCCATACTCGTCGGGAATGCAGTAGCCGACCGTGTCGGGAATGTTGATGGTGGAAGCGCCCGCGCTGATCGCCGCTTCGACGACTTGACACAAGATAATCGAGATCGCTGCGGCCGGCGTCCTCGGCAGAGAACTCCACGTCATCGCACAACGAACGGGCCAATTTGACAGCCTTGACCACTTGTTCAAGCACCTGCTCGCGGCTTCGCTTCAACTTGTACTGAAGATGAATATCGGACGTTGCGATGAAGGTATGGATGCGCGGCTTGGCAGCTATTTCTAGTGCTTCCCAGGCACGGCGAATATCCAGTTCCGTGGCGCGTGCCAATCCCGCGATACTGACTGCCCCGGACCTCTTTGGCGATCTGGCGCACCGATTCGAAATCGCCGTCGGAGGCAATCGGAAAACCAGCTTCCATGACATCCACTTGCAACGCCTCCAACTGCCGTGCCAGTTTCAGCTTCTCCTCCAAATTCATGCTGGCACCCGGAGACTGCTCTCCATCCCGCAGTGTGGTATCAAAGATATAGATTTTCTCTTCCACGGCTTTTCCTCCTTAGTTGCTCTGACGCATCTTGCGCATCACGTATGTTTCACGCATCACGTGTCGCGCGACTCGTGGAACGTGGCGCAGGTGACTGCCCCACAGCCTCCTGTTGATACTTCCTGAGTTCGCCAGCCAGGATGCTGAGAAAGAACGACACATCGGTCACTACGCCGATGGCTTGCTTGCTGCCTCGGTTGCTCAACTTCATGGGCGTTGCTTCGTTGATGTCGACGCAGACCGTTTTCACGCTGCCTTTCAGCAGATTCCCGACCGCGATGCTGTGCAGCGTGGAAGCCAACATGAGCACCACGGCGACATCCTCCAGCGCGGCAATGTATTTCTTCTGTGCCTGCACGCAGTCGGTAATCACATCCACCAGAGGCCCGTCGTCGCGAATGGAACCGGCGAGGACGTACTGCACTCCGTGTTGCACGCACTCGTGCATCAGCCCCGACTTGAGAACCCCTGCCTCAATGGCTTTCGGGATGCCGCCAGCCTTGTTAATTTCGTTAATCGCCCAAAGATGATTGCGGTGCCCACCTTCTTCGGGCTTTCCGGTGCTTTGGTTTACACCGAGCGAGGTATTGAGCAGCGCTTTTTCAATGTCGTGAACGGCAAAGGCGTTTCCGGTGAGGACGACGTCGATAAACCCCATCTGCAGGATCTCTTTCAGATACCGGTCGGCGCCGGAATGAATAATCGCCGGGCCGGGCACCAAAGCAACCTTCTTGCCCGACTCTTTCACCTGGGCGATCTCCTTCGCGATCTCGGCAATGAGCAGGCTCTTGTTATTCTCCGCGGTCAGGTCGTTGGACATGAAATCGAACACGGAGTATTCCCGGCTGCGTTCCTGTGGCTTTACGCGGATCCCTTTCCGGCCCACGGCAATGCGGTCGCCCGTTCTGACTTCGCTGATCTTCTTTGTCGCTGCGCAACCGTCCTCCCAAACGATCACAGAGTCCATCTTCTGGTTCGTCACCGGGAACCACTCGCCATTGACCTTGACGAAGGTGTCGAAATTCGTCGTGGAATAGAAGTCGTCCGGCAGGATGCTGTCCCGGGAAACAGCCACGAACTGGCAATCGTCCCAATCCACCACGGCGCCAAAGTCTTCCAGAGCGGCCAGGATCTTTTCCAGTTGCTCCTGGCTGGTTGCTCTCACCATCAAGCGAACCTTGGACGTTTCCTGATTGTTTCGTCCGATGTGGAAATCCAGCACCTCAAACTGGCCTCCGTGTTCGACAATCTTGTCGAAGGCATATTTGAGAATGCCGGAATCGATCAGGTGCCCTTCAATTTCGACGGGTTCTTGAATGTTAGGCATAGGGATCCAATAGGCGCATGAGAACTGACACTCACCCCGGCTCGCTTCGCTCGCTGTCCCCGTTTGGCAAGGGGGACCCTCAGGGAGTCACCACCATCACGTTGCTAGCTTGGCTTCTTCATCCTTCTTCTTGAATCCGTACTCTTTCTTCAACTTGTAGGTAATGCTATCCACCAAAGCCAGCCAACTGGCTTCGATCAGATTTTCAGAGACACCGACCGTGCCCCACGTTTCGTGGCCGTCGCTGGTTTCAATCAGCACGCGCACCTTTGCATCTGTCGCTCCCTTGGCATTCAGAACGCGGACTTTGTAGTCAGTCAGGCGAATGTCTTTGATGCACGGGAAAAACGTCGTTAACGATTTGCGCAAAGCGTGATCCAGCGCGCTGACCGGTCCGACTCCCTCCGATGCCGTGTGCTCTTCCGTGCCATCCACGCGCAGCTTGATCACTGCCTCGGAGCTCGAGGCGCCATTTCCTTTTCGCTCAGTGATCACCCGAAACCCATCGAGCTCGAAAAACTCTGCGTGTTCATTCATCAGCTTGCTGAAGAGAATTTCGAAAGAAGCCTCGGCGCCTTCAAACTGGTAGCCATAGTGCTCCATCTCTTTCAACTTATTGACCACAGCCTGAGTGCCTGCAGAAGCCTTGTCGATCTGCACCCCCATTCGCTCAGCCTTATAGAGAACGTTGCTCTTGCCCGATAGCTCGGAAATCAACACGCGTCGCTCATTCCCGACCGTTTCGGGCGCGAGGTGCTCGTAGGCCAATGGCTCTTTCATCACCGCGCTGACATGAATCCCGCCCTTATGAGCAAACGCGCTCTTGCCCACAAACGGGAAATCCTGACGATGATGCATGTTGGCAATCTCGCTGACGTAATGTGAAACCTCCGTCAGGCTCCGCAACTTCTCCAGCCCGATGGCGCGCATGCCGAGCTTCAGCTCGATGTTGGGAATGATGGAACAGAGATTCGCATTGCCACAGCGTTCGCCGTACCCGTTGAAGGTTCCCTGCACATGCACTGCACCATGACGAATAGCGATCACGGCGTTGGCGACGCCCATATCCGAGTCGTTGTGAGTGTGAATCCCAATCGGTGTTCTTAACGGCCGCAATCGCCGCAAGCGTGCGGTCGCGGATTTCTTCCGTCAACGTGCCCCCGTTGGTGTCGCACAGCACGATGGTGTCTGCACCGGCTTCTTCAGCGGCCTTCAGCGTCGACAAGGCATATTCCCGATCGGCTTGGAAACCATCGAAGAAGTGCTCGGCATCGTAAATGACTTCCTTGCCCAGAGACTTCAGATAGGCAACCGAATCACGGATCAGCTCGATATTCCGCTCCAGCGAAATTCCCAGCGCCACCTTGACGTGCAGGTCCCAAGTCTTGCCAAAGATCGTGACCACTGGCGTTCCTGCTTCGATCAAGGCCTGAATGTTGTTGTCATCCTCAACCTTGTTGTTCTTGGCGTGGGCGGTGCTCCCAAAAGCTGCAACACGGGTATGCTTCAAAGACAGCTCGGGAACCCGCTTGAAGAAGGCCATGTCTTTGAAGTTTGAGCCAGGCCAACCACCTTCAATGTAGTCGATCCCAAGCTCATCGAGCTTGCGCGCGATGTGGAGCTTGTCATCAACCGAAAACGAGATGTCTTCGCCTTGAGACCCGTCCCGCAGCGTTGTGTCGTAAATCTGGATTTTTTTCATCTGAATCTTTAGGAAACTGCAAACCGCAGAGGCGCAGAGACACGGAGAAGGCTTCGGTCGATGCCACCCCGATAGAATTTCGTCTGGCGATACTCCATCCTCAATCTTCGACCTTCGAAATGAAGTCCCAAAGCTTGCTCCTATTTCTCCGCGCCTCTGCGTCTCCGCGGTTGTCCTCTTACCCGGTTGCGCCTTTTTTGCGCATCCAGCTCATCATGTCCCGCAATCCTTTGCCAACCGCTTCAATCGAGTGCGCCGCCTCCTGGCGCCGGTAGGCATTCATGGAAGCGCGTCCTGCCTGGTTCTCGAGGATGAACTCCCTGGCGAAGTTACCGTTGCATACTTCCTCCAGGATCTTCTTCATCTCAGCTCTCACGGAATCATTGACGATTCTCGGGCCCCGTGTGTAGTCGCCATACTCGGCGGTATCACTGATGGAATACCGCATGTAAGCCAAGCCCCCTTGATACATCAGGTCGACAATCAGTTTGAGCTCGTGCAGACACTCAAAGTAAGCAACCTCAGGTTGGTATCCGGCGTTCACAAGAGTTTCAAAACCAGCCTTGACCAACGCCGACGTACCGCCACACAACACCGCTTGCTCACCAAAGAGATCAGTCTCGGTTTCTTCCTTGAACGTGGTTTCGATTACCCCTGCTCGTGCAGCGCCAATGCCTTTCGCATAGGCCAATGCCAAGTCTCGGGCGTGACCCGTGTAGTCTTGTTGAATGGCCAGCAATGCGGGAACGCCTGTTCCTTCAACGAACACATCGCGCACCATATGGCCCGGGCCTTTGGGAGCGATCATCGACACATCGACGTTGGCCGGCGGCACCACCTGGTTGAAATGAATATTGAAACCGTGGCTGAACATCAACGTCTTGCCCTCGGTGAGGTTAGGACGGATGGAGGTTTCAAACAGCGACCGCTGCGTCTGGTCGGGAACCAGAATCATGATCACCTGCGCTTGCGAGGAAGCCTCCTCCACCGTGGCCACCTTCAAACCGGCTTTCGCCGCTTTCTCCCACGACTTGCTGCCCTTGTAGAGACCGACCACAACGTCCAGTCCGCTATCCTGCAGGTTCAGCGCATGGGCATGTCCTTGGCTGCCATAACCGATGATGGCGATCTTCTTTCCCTTCAGATGCACCAGATCGGCGTCTTCCTCGTGATAAACCTTAGCCATTCCACATTCCTCATTTCAAAAGTTTTGAATCGCTCGGTGAGCGCGCCTATCATATCCCGATTGCCTTCCAATTCAAAACCACGGGCCGATCTGCATTGAGTAGGTTTGAATTGTCCAGCCCGGAGAAGTGCAATCTGGAATCCAAGCTCATCAAGCACGCAAGTGCTGACATTCGCAGTTTTTTCAATGATTTGTGTCGCTGAGGAATCGATGCTTCAGAGATTCCTTCGTCAATTCGTTCAGCTTACGGTGCTTCGATTGAACGAAATGTTCAACGGGGATCTTGAACTCTCAATGAGGATGCGTGCGCCGACCCGTTTCCCAATCCTGTCATTCCCGCGAAAGAACGTCACCCCGGCCGATGGTAAGCCGGGGCGGGAATCCAGATTGTGGGGAACCTGCAGTGACTGAACCGGATGCCCACCTGCGCGGGCATGACGCATAGAACGCGTGGCTAGTGCCCACCCAGATAAGTCAGCGCAATTTGCGATGTTTTCAGACTTTGGATTGAACCTAGGCGTAGACGTCCAGTTGTGCGGGCGCGGGTGAAGGGGTGGGCGAAGTAGATTCTTTAACAAGATCAACCAAGGCGGTTCCGACCTGTTCCGCATTTGATTTCAACTTCTTTAATACCGCCATTTCCAGTTCGGCTGCAATGGCTTTTCCTGAAATTGGAGAGAGTGATGGACCGAGAGTCGAGATTTCATAGCCCTTGCTATCGGCTGACCGCTGGGTTTTCTGTAGTCTCTTCACGGCTCGCAACTTGCTTAGATGATAGGCCTCTTGCGCGGATTGATTCGTGCGAGGATTCAGTGTCTTGAAGGCTCGTTGCTATGAACTTTCAGAGGATCTTCAACGTAGAACAGTCTGGCAGTCGGGTTAGGCCCAGATGGCTGTCGACTAGCCGGAAGGAGTTCCTATGCGAAAGTGCCCCTATTGTGCGGAAGAAGTACAAGACGAAGCGATCAAGTGCAGGCATTGTGGGTCGAGCCTGGAAGCTCAAGCGTGGTCTGAAAAGAAGCTATTCCGATCTCGTTCGGATCGAAAACTGGCCGGCATCTGCGGAGGGATGGGCAGCTACTTCGGTTGCGATTCGACTCTGATGCGGGTGGGCTGGGTCTTGGCCGCTTTTATCTCTGGGGGGTTGGCAATATTGGCTTACTTGGTCCTGATCTTTGTGGTGCCAAACGAGCCCTATCCCCGCCCAGAGTTTCGCGAAGCGGTGCGAGTCTGAAGGCATTTCTTAGCCAGGCTCCCAGTAGTCAACTTCTGCACTCGAACATTTTCCGGCTTTGGTCGCGACTGTTTTTTGGGTAAGCCAAGGAGAATGGGATGGTTCCAGAGCACTGAGCGAGGGTCACCGGGAAAAACAAGCCTCCAGCCCGCTCAAGCGACCAACACCCGCGCCCGGTGGGCGCTCAAAGCAGTTCACAAATACCTCCCGGTGGGCACGGGCCTAGCGGCCTTCCGTTGCTGGGTGTGTCTCGAGGCGAATCAATTCTGTTGACCGAAGTTTTGGCCAGCCCCTATAGTTTGATGGATCTCGTGTCCATGCCTTGACCGTGAGTTCCATCTATTCGCACTTTGCCTAATTCCCCGAATCCCACCCTGGCTTATCTTTACCGGCGTTTTCTGGCAAACAGGCTTCTCAAAGGAGTGCCACGGGGCCGCTTTCTCGAAATTGGCGTGGGTCGTGGTCGATTCTTTGAGGATCTTCTTGATCGAGGCTTCCGCGGGGTTAGTCTTGATCTGAATCAGGAGCTGATTGCAGAGCATGCGAACTCTGAAACCGGCAAATCCGGAGAAGTTGAATTCAAAGCTCAGAACTTCTTCTCAACCGAAGATCGTTTCAATCTGATCGTTGCGTTTGAGGTGTTGGAGCACTACGAGCGAGATTTGGACTGCCTGAGGAAGTGGTTGGAGCTGCTGCAACCTGGGGGCACGCTGATTTTTTCGGTTCCCGCACACATGCGGCAGTGGACAGAGAACGATACGCGGGCAGGTCACGCCAGACGCTATGAGAAGAAGGAGCTGTTGGAGAAGCTAGAGGCTTGTGGATTCCAGACCGATCTTTTTTGGTGCTACGGCTTTCCTCTTTTGAATCTAACCTATCCGCTCTCTGTCAAACTGTCTCGATCGACAGCAGCCGAAACTGACACCGAGAGCAACGGTGACGCCAGGATGGCAGATTTTAAGAAGACCGCCACCAGCGGCAGCCGTCTGTTTCCGGGATTCTCAAGGTGGCTATTCTGCGAACCCCTTTGGTTTCCGTGGCTGCACTGCCAGCGACTGTTCCTGGATGGGGATCTTGGAACCGGCTATCTGGTGAAGTGCAGCCCTAAGCGGCAGTAGGTGGCGCTACCCCTCCAAGCCAGAGTCCTTTAGAATAGCTCCATTACCCGCCGGTAAAGTTTCGGGCGTAGTCGAATCAACACGGAGGAAGCAGCAATGGTTCGTTTCGGCTTTCGTAGTTTGCTCTCGCTTGCCCTCGGTCTCATCCTGACTGGCTTTGGCATTTCTCAAAACACCAGGAAAGGGAACCCGCCAACACTAGCCGAAGCGAAAGCGTTCATCGAGGAAGCCGAAGCTCGATTGATGAAGCTCTCGGTCGATGCGTCCCGCGCGAGCTGGGTTCAATCCACACACATCACCGAAGACACGGAAATCCTCGCGGCACAAGCCAATGAACGGGCCATTGCGGCTGGTGTTGATTTCGCCAAGCGTGCGACTCGATTCGACGGGCTCAAACTGCCATCGGATCTGGCGCGAAAAATGAAGCTGTTGAAGCTTTCGCTGACGCTGGCCGCGCCGTCAAATCCTAAAGAAAGCGAAGAGTTGACTCGTTTGGTCGCCTCGCTGGAAGCCACCTATGGCAAAGGGAAATACTGCCCGGACGGACAGGAAAAATGCCTGACGCTGGAAGACCTCACGCGCTTGCTGGCGAACAACCGGGATCCCAAACAATTGTTGGACGGATGGGCAGGCTGGCATCGCATTGCGCCGCCCATGCGCAAGGACTTTACTCGCTATGTGGCATTGGCCAACAAGGGTGCCCGGGAACTCGGATTCGCTGACACTGGCGCAATGTGGCGTTCGAAATACGACATGCCTCCCGACGCCTTTGCCAAAGAATTGGACCGGCTGTGGGACCAGGTTCGACCCTTCTACATATCCTTGCATGCCTACGTCAGACATCGACTCAGAGAAAAGTATGGAGACATCGTTCCGGCGGCCGGGCCCATACCTGCTCATTTGCTCGGCAACATGTGGGCGCAATCCTGGGAGAATATTTATCCGCTGGTGGCACCGAAGGAAGCCGATCCTGGATTCGATCTGACCGAGATCCTTAAGAAGAGAAACACCGATGACCGGCAGATGGTGAAATATGGAGAGCAGTTTTTCACGTCGTTGGGATTCAAGCCTCTTCCCAAGACATTTTGGGAGCGTTCCCAGTTCTCGAAGCCCAGAGACCGCGAGGTGGTGTGCCACGCCAGCGCGTGGGATATCGACAACGTTGATGATCTCCGGATCAAGATGTGCATTGACATCACTGCGGAAGATTTCAACACCATCCATCACGAACTGGGACACAATTTCTACCAGCGCGCTTACAACCAGCAACCCATTTTGTTTCGTGATAGCGCCAATGATGGTTTCCACGAGGCTGTTGGCGATACGATCGCACTGTCAATCACACCCGAGTATCTGGTGAAGCTGGGCTTGCTGGCTAATTCCCCCGATGCCTCCAAAGACATTGGCCTCCTGTTGAGGACGGCTTTGGAGAAGATTGCCTTCTTGCCCTTCGGTTTGCTGATCGACCAGTGGCGCTGGAAGGTTTTTTCTGGTGAGATTCCATCGGAAAAGTACAACGAGACTTGGTGGCAGCTTAAGCAAAGATACCAGGGTGTGGCTTCGCCGGTGGCCCGCTCGAAGGACGACTTTGATCCGGGAGCCAAGTACCACGTTCCTGCGAACGTGCCCTACACGCGATACTTCCTCGCCCACATACTCCAATTCCAGTTTCATCGAGCGCTGGTGCAATCTGCCGGGTGCAAGGAAGCGCTGAATCGCTGCTCTATCTATGAAAGCAAAGAGGCTGGACGTCGCCTAGACGATATGCTTTCCCTCGGGCTGAGCAAGCCATGGCCCGACGCACTGGAAGCAATCACCGGTCAGCGTCAAATGGATGCCACCGCGATTCTTGATTATTTCGCGCCGCTGCAGAAGTGGCTGGATGAGCAGAATAAGGGAAAGCCGGTAGGCTGGTAAGGTGAGACAGGCTCAGGACGCAGCTCGTTCTCGCGCTGCAGACGACACGCCGCGGTGTTCAGAAAGAATGAGTGCCTTCTTACTCTGGGGGATGAACTGAATGCCCCGAATAGTGTCAAAGGGAATTGAGTATTCGCCTGAGGAAATCTTGACGAGCAAACCCAAACGAGTGAGCTGAAACTCTCGTAGCTCGATTCGATGCCCTTCATTCAGAGTTAGAATCACCGAAAGCGGCTGTCCCTTTCGGTCCATCAACTTCTGCAGTTTCGGGAAATCCTGCTCAAAGTAGTTTTTGGTGAAATGCTTTGTCGAGTGCATCAGTGTTTGAGATCCGGAGAGTTTTGAAATATGGGTTGCTTCTCGCCTAACTACTTCAGACCTCATTGAGCAACTGTCTTGCCGTTCGGCGTTAGTTGCCTAACATCATGTTTATGAACATCCTTACACCTTTGGCGGTTTGTTTCGGGCTTTCTGAAGAGGAACGGTTTGCCGTTTAAGCCTATTTGGTTGCTCACCTTGCGATCATCTTCAAGACGTGGGTAGATTTGCCGATAAGCTTCGTATTCACTGGTTTGAATGGAATTGTCAGGTGCGGTTCTTTTAGTTTAGCCGCCATTACGGGACCCAGATTCGCAAGGAGGATGTCGATGCACAACCCTAACGACCCGTTCGACGAAGAGCGCAATGCTGAAGAGACACCGCCGTTGCCGTTTGAAGATGCGACCCCACTTTCCAAGAAGGATGAGCCTGTCGCAACACCGCTTGAACTGCTGAAAGCCTGGATGGCCACTGTCGTCATTCCGGTCCCAGTCACGCTCGGTGCGCTTGTTTTTGCGGCTTTCCTCTTCTTTCCCGCCTACAAGGGACTCACGTCAGGATCAACGATTCACCAGCTTGAGCAGACGAGTCAGGAACTGCAACGGCAGATCGATGCCGCCAAGATCCGAATGATCGGATTGGAGCGAGAATTGGCTGGGCGCGACCTCCAGCTAACACAGCGGCAGCGACCCGTAGGAGTGGACACCGGCTCGGGTCTCTATTTGTCGCCTTTGCTGTATCTGGACGGTAGAAGGTCCAAAACCCCCGACCTTATCAACATTGATTTCACGCAAGCCGACCAAGCCATACTGGTCTTCTCTCTTCCGAAGCTGGAGCTAAGGGACCTGGAGGTAAGCGTCTACCAGGATACTCAGCTCGTTTGGAACCAGAGCCTTGCCATCCCGCAGCAAAAATTGTTTGGGGAGAACCTGGTGACCTTCCTGTTGAAGAGTTCGGCGGTGGGAAAGGGAAACTACCGGATGACAGTGCTGGGGAATCCCACTGGGAAGCGAGTGGAGCTGAGCCAGTTCGATATCACGATAAGCTAAGGTTTGTCCTTCTCACAACTCTTTGGGGTTTGAATTGAGAGTTGCGTCTGGGGGGCACAACGTCTGAGATGGGCTGTGCAGTTCGCGCAGTCCTCGCAAGGGCTGATCTCATAACAAGGCACGAACCGCATGAGCTTCTCAATCCCTCTTGAGATTCAGACCATCTTCCTTGAGAAATCGCCGAATGCATTTCAGCCAGACAATGTCGTTGGCTGAATAGTAGCGGTCCTTGTTGCGCCGGGACGGTTTGATGATTCCGCTCTTCTCATAGACCCGAAGCGTCTGATCTGTAACCTGAAGCAATTCAGCCACAACACCAATGGGAAACAGCGGGGTCTCTGGATTGTTGATTTCCTTGGGAAAGGTCATGCGTATTCACCCCAAATCAAGTTCATTCTCCTCATTCTTATGAACGAGTCTCTAGTCCCAGTGCCGAAGTCCGCAGCTTTCCGAGAGCTTCCTTTTCGATCTGACGGATCCGCTCCCGAGTCAGCATGAATCGCCCGCCGACCTCCTCGAGCGTCAATTCACCGCTGTCGCCAAAGCCGTAGCGAAGTTGCAGCACCTCGCGTTCCCGCTGGCTCAGCCCTTTCATCAACAGCCTGCACTTCCTCTGCAGGTCCCTCAAGATCGTCAACTCTGCCGGGTTAGGCCTGCGGTGATCTGCCAATAGGTTCAACCGCTGCAACTCCTGAGGCCCGGCGGTCGAATCCAAGGAAACCGCTTCCTGAGCAGAGCGGAAAGCCATCGTGACCTTGGCCGCTGGCAGATTGACAGCCTTCGCGACCTCCTCAGTCGAAGGTTCGCGCTTCAGCGTGGCACTCAGGTGCCTCTTCACTCGCAATAGTTTTTGCGCCGTCAGAGACAGGTGCTCGGGCACACGCACCGTTCTTCCCTGGGTGAAGATGGAACGCATGATCGATTGACGAATCCACCAGGTGGCATAGGTCGAGAACTTGATGCCTCGGCAGTAGTCGAACTTGTCCGCTGCCTTCATCAAGCCGAGATTTCCCTCCTGCACGAGATCGAGAAAGTTCAAACTCTGATGAAAGTATCTCTTGGCGATGGAGACAACAAGCCGCAGGTTGGCCTGGATGATGTCCTGACGCAGGTGCTGCTGGCGTCGCTCCAACCGCTCGTAGGCTTCAAGACTCCGCCGCAGAGAGTCGGGATCGCATTGGACTTGAAACTCTTTCTGCTTCAGCGCGTCCTGGAGACGCCGAATCTCGGTCCGCAACTGCCGAGAGACACTCCGTTCTGTGACCAGCTTCTTCTGATGACTTCGGATTGTCGCTTGTAGATGCGTCATTTCCCGGCTGAAACGTCTCAGCTCTTCATAGACGGCTTTCTGGAGACTTTCCACAGGCACAAACTCCACCCACAGCCTGCCAAGACGTACGAGGCAACGACGATAGTTGCGCTGGGCCACCCCTCTGGATTGGCGGCGAGTTGGGCGCGCGCTCTGCCGGTGCAGCTGTTTTTCAAGAAGCGCTATCTCGGCCAGAATTCGCCGCGGCCCTGTCGCGAAACGCTGAGAGCTCTCCCGTTTGCGCAAAGGACCTGATGAGGCGAGTCACTTTCCTCCATCGAATCAGAATGATGCGACTCATTCGATTCCTTGGAATCGACCCACTGCAATAACAGGGTCGTGGCAAATCTCAATCGACCCAGCAGCCGTGTCTGCCGAGCCCGGGTAGCTGACAGATTTCTGAAAAGGAAGAGCTCCCTTTCTCGGGTGAGCAGAGGAACTGTCCCCATCTCATGCAAATAGCGTGAAACCGAGTTCGGTGGATTTGATTCTGGGTTTTCCGCTAGTGTCTCAACTGACGGGGTCCCAGTGGCTGGTCCCTGCTCCGCTTCGGTGTCAGCATCAGAATCTGGATACAACGCCTCCGATTCCTCAGACACTGAAAGCGTTGTCTCGACAAAACCGCCCCAACGTGGGTCGTCTCCAAGATTTTCTTGCTCGAAGGAACTCTCAGCGCTCAGTCCGGGTCCCCAAAGTCGCTCGTCAGCGTTGGCATTCATATGAAATAAGTTAGTCGTATGACAGTCAGATAAACTAAAATTTTCAATTTAGATTATATGATATGAATTCGTTGAGTCAAACTGCTGCCGCTAAATTTCTGTGCGAATTGCGGGAAGAGGTTTCAGCGGGTGCCCGTTAGGAACAAGCATGGCCGGAATTCGACGGCCCGAGGTGGGTGCAATTTTAGGATGAGCTAGGGATACCGGGTTTACCGAATCTCCACGTCAGGAGCCAGCAACCACGGCGATGGGGTTTCCAGAGACCGGATATATTGTTTGAGCGACTCCGGCGAAAGTTTCGGCAATGAACTTCCAAAGAAATCGCCTTCGGCGAGGGACTGCCACACGCTCTTCGGCTTAGGATACAGCACGAGTTCGACTTCTTCAGCATCCGGGACTTTGAGTTCTTTCTTGAGCAGGGCGAGAGCAGTATTCAACCCACCGACCTCATCAATCAACTTGAGGTTTTTCGCCTGGGCGCCCGTATAAATTCGACCATGCGCTTTCGCTTCAAGGTCCTCGAACTTCATTCCCCGCCCTTCGGCGGCTTTCTTCACAAACGTATTGTAGATATCCTCCATCCAGCTTCGAATCTGTTCCTTTTGGTGGTCTGACAACGAATGCAGCGGCGAGAAGATATCGGCGTTGTCTGCGAGCTTGACCTGATCCGTAGTGATACCCAGCCAGTGTTCGTACAGACCGCGAACGTTGAACTTGCCAAAGATCACCCCGATTGAGCCCGTTATGGTCGAAGGCTGCGCAACAATCTTGCGTGCGCCCATCGCGATGTAATACCCGCCGGATCCCGCCACACCGCCCATACTCACCACCACCGGCTTGCCTCCAGTCTCGAGCAGACGAACTTCCCTCCACACCTTGTCGGAACCGACGGCCGATCCGCCGGGGCTGTCAACTCGAAACAAGACGCCTTTCACGTCTTTGTCCTTCCGAATCTCACGCAGCCGAGACGCCATCGTCTCCCCGCCCATGATGTTGCCCCAGACATCATTCCCTTCGCCCGAGATGATTGGCCCCAGCCCACCGATGAGAGCAACCTTGTGTTTGCCGCGTTTCCCGCTGCGATCGCCAACCGCTTTGACATATTTGCCGATGCTCACGGAGCGATACTCCTTATTCTTCTCAGGCAAAAGCTTCGTTTGGATCTCATCCTCGTACCCCAAAGCGGTCACCAAGCGCTCCTTCAGTGCCAAAGCAGCCGGCGCCATGCCGATATTAATGAGCTCCCGCAACCTTTGTGCATCAACACCGCGCTCCTGGGCTACGGTCTGGACGAATCGATTCTGAACATCGCTGAGAACGCTTTCGAGCATGGAACGAATTTCCGGCGTCATTTTTTCGCGCGTGTACCGTTCCTCACTCTTGAATTCCTTAAACTGCAGGAACTGCGGCTCAACCTTCAATTTGTCCATCGTCCGCTTGTAGAACTCCACTTCGGCGGCCAAACCGTTGATGAGCAGGCCAGCATCCGGGTTGAGATAAATCTCATCAGACAAGGAGGCGAGGTACATCTCCTTTTCCTCAGCCATGTCCAATTGGAGATGGGTAACCACCTTTTTGCCAGATTTCTTGAACTCTTTGAGAAAGTCCCGCAGCTCCTCGACCTGGGCCCACGGCATGGCCAAGGGATGAATTGAAAGAAACACAGAAGTAATCTGGGGGTCTTTGGCTGCAGCCCGAAAGGCACGATTCATATCCACCATGGAAATAGCGTCCTGGTCGAGCAGCCGGGCCAGAGATGAAGAGGACGGCAGCTCGGCGATTGGGCCTCCCAAATCGACTTCCAGAACACTCTTCTGCGTAATCTCGACTTTTCCTGGCCTCATCAATCGATAGGCACCATAGAGCACGAGGACGAAGAACAGACCCAGGGTCAGCAGCAAGACGGCCACGATCCAGGAGGTCTTTCGGTCTGGCATGATGGAATCTCCGCGAGTGTTTCAGGCAGAAGCAGGATGACGACCAGCGCACCCATTATCCCACGATGGAGTGCCGACTCCAAAGGACATGTCGTTCGAACGAAGATCAGGTCGTTGCCGCGGCGCCGGGTTTTCTTCTGGAAATTGCCGAATCGAAATGTTAGAAATCTTGCGACTCGACCGCTGCATCCCTCGGAGGCTTATGCGCAAACCGAACACTCTGGCCCTGTTTCTTGCAAGCCTGCTGACACTCGCCCAGCCCTGCCGGTTGGCAGCGCAAGCCATTCCGCAGGATCGTGGCCCGGCTGAACGCCGGCGTGCGGAACGCAGCCCAATTGAGTTGGCAAGTGGCGCGAAAGTTGAGTTCAGCTCATTTGCCAGCGTGGCACTCAGTGAGGATCGCGAGTTTTCCATCTACCTGCCGCCGACGTACGCCAAGAGCGACCGCAAGTATCCTGTTGTCTATTTCCTGCATGGGCTAAACAACGACCACACGAGCTGGACAGTAGACCGCTACGGCCACATCCATGAGCAAGTCGACAAGATGATTGCAGAGAAGAAAATCCCTGAGATCCTCATCGTCCATCCTAAGGGAGACAACAGCTTCTACACCAACTATGTCGATGGCAGCACGGAACTATGAGGACTTCATCACCAGCGACCTGGTCCAGCATGTTGAAAAGACCTATCGAGCAAAGTCATGGCGGACGCTGGAGAACCATCGGTGGAACGTCGATGGGCGGCTTTGGCGCGTTGAAGATTGCGTTTAAGCACAAGGATCTGTTTTCGGCAGTGGCAGCGCATTCGCCCATCGTTTTCCTCGCCGATCCCGCTCAGATGTCCGACCAGACCAAGAACAGCGGCCGCTTTGAATGGTTCACGCGCATGATCACCCCAATGTTTGGCAATCCGGTGGATGTAGAGCGCTGGCGTGCCAATAACCCGCTCGATCTGGCCAAGACGGCCAGCCTCGGGGGAATGCGCATCTACTTTGACTACGGAACCGCCGACCGTTACAACCAGAGCATCGGCCTGGGTCAAGGTCTCAAAGCGCTTGACGCCGTGCTGACGGAACGAAAGATTCCGCACACCTTCAAAGAACATCCCAACGAGCCACACGGCTGGGAACTGGTCAGCTTGCACATCAGCGAGTCGCTGACATTCCTCTGTGAATCGTTTAAGTGAGCAACACAGCAGGTCGCCAGAGCCCGTCCCAACCGATCGTTCAGCCCGCCCATCGCGTCAGAACCCCTCAAATCGGTCGTCATTCCGGCGGAAGCCGGAATCCAGTCCCAGGTAGTCTCGCCGACGCAGTCTGGACTCTGCAGCGGATTCCCATGGATCTGATCTCGTGGAACACGCCTAACTCGTTTCGCTGGGATGTTCAGCAGCGGCCAGACAACGATCGGTCTCGCGGGCCGCAGTCGCTGCTGCCGGTTCCCCCCGACGAGCGAGCCGTCATGAAATGGAACGGCAACCCCCATTCAGTTGGACGGAGGCGGCAACAGTACCCGGGAAGATGACGGCGCTTTTTTCTTGCTGCCTTACTGGATGGGACGGTATTACCGATTCATTGAAGAATAGCTCTTTGATTAATACAAACGCACTAAAAGAATATGGCAGATTGGGGCCAACCACTGGCGTAAGCCAGTGGAACTCGGCGTTCTGGCTCCCTTGAGATACCGACCGCGTAAGCGGTCGGAGGCTCACATTGCTGCTGAGGTGAAGCTCCGACCGCTTACGCGGTCGGTATCCCCGCAATCGCTTTCATCAACCACTGGCTCACGCCAGTGGTTGGGTTACACAACCGACGTAAAACTACTTACCGCGTTTGTATCAGTTCGACCGATCGCCTTGTCCTGCGTCGGCACGTGAAACCCAACCGTAAGCAGCCAGGAATCGCAGGAAGGAAGGGTCTTTCACAGACAGCGCAGGCAGCCATGGACCCAGCCGAGTCCGCGTCCACCAGGCAGGGTTGGCTCCCCCGAGCGGTGCGAATTGATAGCGATAGAGTTCGGCCCGAACATGCCGCGGTGGGGAGTTAGGGAAAGGGTTGTTGGCTAACAGGTGAGCGCGCCGACGTCGTTGTGGAGCAGCTTCCAAACCAGATGAAGTGTCCAGGGGTATTGGTCAGGACTCGACATCGCCGCAAACCAGATTTGCCAGTCCAGGCGATAGTGGTAAGGGCTGATGAGACAAGGCCGACGCAAAGGGATCGCCAGGCTTGCATTTGAATTCGTAGGCTTTCCATTGGGTCTCCGGAGTCACCACCGCATCGTCGCTGCCTTCAAAGATAATCTCGTTTCGTTCCTGCCCTACACTTCCGAAGGCCCCATAAGTGTTGACGAGATGCAGGGGATCAAAGGAAGTATTCATGGCTTGCCGGCTTGATAGCAGATTTGCAACGGGGAAATAGCTCAAGACCGCGACCAGCAACACCAACGCGGGAACGGCTACTCGTTGGCCACGCGATATCGTTGCCTCGGCGCTGGCTTGAAGGATTCGCTTTGTCAAACTCTGGGGCAGAACGCGTGCGAGACAGGAATCGTCGAAACAGGCCAAAGCCGGGATGATGGTTACCCAGTTCAGAAAGGATAGGTTTCCACTGAGAATCAGAATCACTTGAAACGAGACCAAGACGATTCCTGCAACATGTCGCAGCCGGCGAGGCCCGAAGGCAAACCACGGAGCGACCAACTCCACGAAGTGATTCCACAGCGTCCCCAACTGATGAAACCAATGGGGCATGAAATGCAGCACTGCGCTCAGGGGGTTTGGAATCGGTTGGGTCTCGTAGTGGTAGTAAAGGCAGGTGAGATCTCTCCAGCAGGAATCGCCGCGAAGCTTGATCAAGCCAGCCCCAAGCATGACTCTGAAAATCAGCCAGCGGAACAGCCAGATGACCGCAGTCGGTGGAGGCCGTTTTGTGAACGGGCGACCATCCAGCAGGGGGCAAAGAAAGACAGCGAGAAATCCCGTCTCCAGTAATTGAATCTCCCAGCCGTAGGAATACCAATCCTGGCCGATATGAACAAACGAGAGATAGATCGACCCAGAGAGCAATCAGCAAGATCCCGTTGGCAAAGCCCAGCAACAACGCCGCCGACAACACCACACCCAGCCAGCCCATTGCTACCAGGAACAAATCAGAAGAATTCAGCCAGAAAATACTGGGAAACTGGAGGAAGGCGCTATGGCTGGAACCGAGGAATCGTTCTGCCTGCCGGAAGAAGAGACTCACGGGAAGCAGACCTTGGCTTCCGATCAAGGGCAGGATTTGCTGAGCCAGGGATAGGAAGGCCACAAAGTAAACCAGCCCGAGCATTCTCAGAATGACAAAACGAGTAAGCCAATAGGAATGTGGGCTGCTTTGGCCGCTGGTAAGGCGCTGCCAAAGCGAGGCTAGGCCTCCTTGTGAGAGATCGCGATATTCGAAGGAGTTTTTCATGCCGCGTTGCGGCGTCACGTTCGATGAAACTGCGTCCCCCCTTGGACAAGGGGGGACTTCAGGGGGGCTTTGGGAAGCAGAAACCAACCCACTCCGACCCTCATTGTTCAGCAAATTTCTTGACGACTCTTTGTAGCAAGTGGAGCAGTAGGTCGCACAAGAAGTAGAATGGAAAGCCAACCAGCACAGTCCACATCGGGTGATACCGTAGCCATTGATTGCCGTTAAGCGAATATAGGGCATCGCCGGCAGCCAAGAAAAAGAACCCTAGTACCGAGTTCACCAGCAAGAGTAGCGAACCAAGTCCGTTATCGTCGTACTCCAGGTTCAGCGGAGCCAAAAGGACGTACATCGCCAAAAGAACCAGTGCGCAAGCGGTAGCTGGCCAACGCACTACAAGAAAGCAAATAGACTGCTTCATCTTGATGCGTCTCTCAGAAGGCTTTGATTAGTGACCGGCTCGGTGCAGGTGACGATCCCGTAGGCATCCAGTGTTCGCAGTATCCCACAGCATAGAAACTCCCCGGCAGATGCCTTATACTTCTGAGTTCCACTTGAGTGCATCGCTGATTCATGTCGCACATATCCGTTGTGTGGTTCTGTTTCTCCCTTTGGTTCTGCTTTTGCCGGCCAAGCTGCTGTTCAGTCAGCTTGCCGAACGCGCCCTTCGAGTCATCGGCGAAAGCCCAAGTGGATCGAGTTTTCGCGACGTGGGACAAGTCCGACTCGCCCGGCTGCGCGCTGGGCATTGTGCAGAATGGCAAGCTGGTCTACCAGAAAGGCTATGGCCAGGCCAATCTGGAACACGACGTTCCCATCCGCCCGTCCACGGTTTTCTACATTGCCTCCACGTCAAAGCAGTTCACCGCCGCCAGCATTGCCTTGCTGGCGAAGCAAAACAAGTTGTCGTTGGACGACGATATTCGAAAGTATCTTCCCGAATTGCCTGTTTACGAGAGCCCGGTCACGATTCGCCATCTCATTCACCACACCAGCGGCATTCCCGACTATCTTGAATTGTTAGGGCTGGCGGGCCAGCGACTGGACGACGTCCACGGCGAGGAGGAAATCCTGGAGCTGCTGAGCCGGCAGAAGTCGCTCAGCTTCAAACCGGGCGACCAGTTTCTCTACAGCAACTCCGGCTATTTCCTGCTGGCGGTCATTGTAAAACGAGTCAGCGGAAAATCGTTGGCGCAGTTTGCCGAAGAGCAGATCTTCCTTCCGCTCGGAATGACCCATTCGCGCTTTCACGACAGCCGCACGCGGCTGGTGAAGAACCGCGCCCAAGGCTATTTTTCCAGCAAGGAAGGCGAGTTCCGAAATTATCTGACGCAGTTTGACCGGGTGGGCGACGGCGGCTTGATGACGACGGTTGAGGATCTTTACCGCTGGGATCAGGCCCTGGAGAACGGAACGCTCGGAGGCAAGGACTTCGCCGACAGTCTGTTGAGTCAAGGCCAACTGAACAACGGCAGTATCCTGAGCTATGGTTTTGGTCTGATGATTGGCCAGCAGGGTGGACTCAAGACCGTCAGCCATGGCGGCTCTTTCATCGGCTTCAAGAGCGAGCTGTTGCGAATTCCCGAACGGCGCCTCTCTGTCATTTGCCTGTGTAACCACAACGCAGCCGATGCCACGAAATTGGCCAAAGAGGTTGCCAACATCATGCTCGGGGGCGCTCCTGGCCAAACCGCTCCTCCAACGGCCGTCTCAGGGATCGAACCGGTGGAACGCATCTCCTTGACAGAGTCAGAACTGAAGGGCGCCGGCACGGTATTTCGAGAACCGACCACGGGAAGTCTATGGCGCTTCTCAACCGAAGAGGGGAAGACCATCGCGACCGTCGACGGGCAGAGTTTCCAACTCAAACCGCTGGGTAAGGGTCGCTATCGATCGTTGGACGCTCCGATTGACTTGGAGCTGGAATTCCAGAGGCCCAGCCCAGACCGACCTCTAGTGCTCCAGCTGGGCGTTGAAGGGCAGTCTCCCATCGCTTTGGAAACGGTGGAGCTTGTGTCTCTGACTGCCAGTCAACTTGGCGAGTTCGCAGGAAACTATTACAGCGCGGAACTGCAAGCTCTCTACCAAATCTTTCTTCACGACGGGAAGCTGTTCTTGCGTCTGAAGAACAGCACCGACGCCGAAGTCGTTCCGGTTCTGAACGATCTGTTTCGGGTGGAGGGGAAAAACCTCACCTTCTCGCGCAACCCGCAGCGACAAATTACAGGATTCGTCCTGAGTTCCGGGCGCATCCGCAACCTGCGGTTTGTTCGGGAAGGCATGGACTGACGCTACTGCCGTTGACCTCTCGCATGCTCCCCACATCTCACACCAACTCGATCGGGGAGAACCTCCCCGCCTCTCCCTCAAACCGCAAGCACTGTGAACAAGCCGATCGTTCGGATTTTCCGTCCACACGTTCGTCCGAAAGCCAGTATTCTTAAGTGTGCAGATCGGGGTCGAGTAAACGGCAAAAGTAGAGCCTATGGCTATCCAATTTCTCTCTCTCAAGATAGTGCCGATTTCAAGCTGGAGCTGCCGGTTGGCGGTTGCGCTCCTTCTCGGTCTCGTGGCGCCTGCATTACGTGCTGAGACGATCTTGCGCAATTGGGGAGGCGTGCGGATTACCCAAGAAAATAATCGTATCCGCATCACAGTCACGACCGACAATCAAACACGCATTGCAGGTATCGCCCTCAATGATCCAGATCCCCACGTGCGACTGGAGGCCGTGCGCAAGCTCACGGATCAGAGCGCCTTGGCCCAAGTGGCGCGCGAGGACTCCGAGTTCACGGTGCGCATGGCTGCCCTGGGAAAAATCACCGACGATCAACTGCTCGACTCGATTGAAAAATCGATCACCGCCAACGACGTTCGAGCTGCCGCGACGCGCCGGTTGTCAACTAACGAAGATCTGCTTACGCTTTTCCGGGACTCTGACCCCCACGTCCGCAAGGCTGTTGTTGAAACAGTGAGCCAACAACGGCTGATTCATCAGGCTGCAACCCAGGACCCTAGTCCTGAAGTTCGCGCTCCAGCTGTGCGCAAGCTGGCAAACCTCGATGCCATCGCCCAGATTGCAAAGAAAGACCAATCGCCGATTGTTCGGAGGGAGGCGATCGAACGTGTGGCGGAGCAGGGTCAGTTATCCGAGGTGGCGGAACGCGATACTAGCCCGGAGGTGCGAGCCACAGCCGTGCTTCGATTGACCGATGACACATTGCTAGATCGCATTGCCAGGACCGACCCGGATCCCCGCGTGCGGGCCAACGCCGTCATCCGACTCTCCAATCTCTCTCACATCAACCAGATCGCGCTTCGAGATCCGTCCCCAGACGTGCGCGTGCTGGCGGTCGAAAGGGCCACCGAACTGGACCTGATCGAAAGCATCGCTCAGAAGGACAGAGATCCGACGGTTCGCGAGGTGGCCGTGGGGCGAATCTTGGATGAGCATCTGATTCGAGAGATCGCCGAAAAGGATGACGCTCCTGAGGTGCGAGCCACAGCGGTGAGGCGACTCAACTCACGCATCGTGGAAGACATGGCACGCAAAGACGAAAGCTCTGAGGTTCGGAAAGCAGCGGTCGGAAGGCTGACCGAACAAACCTTGCTGACACAAATTGCTCAGATGGACGGCAGTGCCGAAGTCCGTGCTGAAGCTTTACGCCGAGTTCAGGACCTCAGTGTTGTCGAGTCGGTGCTCGAAAAGGATCCCGACCCATTAGTCCGAGCGGTCGCAGTGGAAAGGCTAAACGATTCGCGTAAGTTGGAGCAGATCGCCCAGCGCGATCGCAGCCCGGCCGTCCGGGCTGCGGCTACGCGCCGGATTCATGAGCAGAACCTACTCAGACGTATCGCTCAGACGGACCCAGACTGGAGCGTGCGGTTGGCAGCCGTCCAACGTATCAATGATCAACGGGTTGTTGAGGAGCGAGTCAGAACCGATCCGAGCCCGTTCGTGCGGGAAGGTGCAGCTCGTATGGTAGCCAGCGAAGATGTCCTCAGGTCTCTGGTCCGTCGCGAAAGTCAGCCGTCTGCTCAAGCTGTCCCCGTATTAGAGCCATGGGTTATTACCGGGCGGCTCCTTCATGAGGATGGTTCGGCTCTTTCAAGCCGAAAAATCCTCTTGGTCGCTCTGGAGTCACACACCAACCTTCCGAATTGCCGCGACTGCCCTGATGCGCCGTCGGCTGTAACCAGTGCCAACGGCAGTTTTCGCTTCGAGTTGCGAAAAGACAAGCTTGCACCCCGCCAGGCTTTCACACTGGCCGTACACAGCGAAGAGGGTCTCGTGGTGCTACTGCGAAACGGAAATCCACTCAAGCTGGTGACAACAACGGCCCCAAACCCAACCCATCTCGGCCGACTCACCGCCAGATCCCAAGACTAAACTGACCGCGTGCTTTCCTGACACACAAAGAAACAAGGCTGATCTGCGTCTGAGGCGCCCGAAGCGGCCAAATCCGGGTCTGCGCTGACACGAGAGGCTCTGGTTGAAAGATGAACCCTGCCCGGTCAGCCTAGACCAGAACAATTTCCTTGAGCTGAAACGCCAAACGCCGGTCGTCTTTGACGCCAAAACGGGAGGGGATGAAATACCGGTTAGTCTTCAGGACAACTTCGAGGGGCTCTCCGTTGGTATGCGGCACAATGGGACAGGTCATCACAAACTGATTTTCACGCTTCACCTTGCGTTGTTCCATCATTCGACCATTCAGGCTAAGCTTGATTTTCATCGGCAGCGCTCGGCTGGGGACCTCCTGCGTACTTCCGACGACCCGCACCATTTTCTTGTCCTGGAGGTCGGCGAACAGGAAATAGGAACGATCCGCCACCCAACCATCGGCAAAAGGGCTGGGCTGTCCCATACGCGTCACTTGTTTGAAGACGAAATAGGTAACTACCTTTCTCAGAGATTCGCTGCCGCGTTCGAGCCAGGTCCAGCCGAGCCAGGGGACCGAATGACGCAGTCTTTCCAGAAACAAATCCTGGTAAGGATGCCAGCAATAGTTAAAAAAGGCGGGGGGGTAGCGCCGCTTTCCGTGCCGGCGCATGATCGACGTGAGCTCCTCCAGTCGTTTCACACCGCCGGCAAATGATTTTGCCTGTGGATACTCGCGCAAGACGCCGAGGTACTCTGGCAGATAGTCCACCTTAAAGCGCTTGCCAATGCGGATGAACAGGTCCCAATCCATGCCGTAGTGCAACGACTCATCCACCATCGGAATCACGTCAAAGATTCTTCTCCGCATGAAGACGGTCTGCTGAAGAATGTAGTCGCCGTAATAAATCAAACGCCACAAGTTAAACGGCTCCGTGGCCGGGAAGCGTCCGGTGATCTGGCTGTGGTGATCCATCAAGTACCCTTCGCCGTAAACCATCATAGTTTCGCGATTTGCAGCGAGGTGGCCGGCCGCTGTGGAGATTGCGCCAGGAAGCAAAGTGTCATCGGAGTTCAACCAGGCGACGATTTCACCGCGCGCCATGAAAAGGCCTTTGTTAATGGCCTGCGACTGCCCGCCATCCGGTTCTGAGATCCATTTCAGGCGGCTTTCATATTTGCGCAGAATCTCCACGGTTTTGTCGGTTGAACCGCCGTCGATGACCAGGTATTCGATGTTGGGATAGTCCTGACCAAGGACGCTTTGGATGGTTTCCTCGATGAAGTGTCCCTGGTTGAAGGAGGGCGTGATGATGGAAACCAGCGGGTTCAATTTCGGCCTCCTGTGCGTGCGCTCAGACTGCGAAGACTTTGCTGTGGCGAGAGGAGGCGATCCACCACGGCGCTCATGACGTAGCCGGGCGATGTCCGGTTCATCCAAATCCACCGCCCAAGACTCTTTCCGAACAAGGAAGCACGAAACGGACTCCTTTTAAAAAACCCGTCGTAAGATCCAGACGCCGACTCTTCGGCGCCGTATACCCAATTGAACGGAACCACTCCGAAATGTCGTCGAACCACCCCGATAATCTCTTCCAGAGACTGCCTGCGGCGCGAAAGGGTTTTGTTACTGGAGTGCATGCGCGATGACGCCAAAACCTGAGGAATGTACTTGAACTTCCAATGAGGATTCTTCTGTTGCAGCTTCCCAAACCGGATCCACAGATCCAGATCCATCGCGTACTGCAAGGCCGTGTCGAGGCCACCCGCAGCGTCCAGCAAGGAACGCCGGAAGAAACAGGCCGGTTGGCAGATGAAGCAGTGATAGGCCAGCGCAGCGAGATTGAAATCGCGGGCCGGGTAGGTTTCCAGCAAGTTTCCCAATTCATCCACGTGATCGGCGTTCCCGTAAAGCAACATGAGATCAGGATCTGCATGAAAGTGACGTGCCACTTCTCTCAGGGCGCCTGGACTGTAAAAATCGTCGGCGTTGAGCCATCCCAGGACGGTACCACGGGTCATCCGGATGCCTTTGGCGATGGCATCCGCCTGGCCTTCATCGGGTTCCGAAATCCAGCGAATTGCTCCGCCGTACCGCGCCAGGATTTCTACGGATGCGTCTCTCGAACCACCATCGACGACGCAATACTCGACTTGCTCACACCTCTGCTGCAAGACACTTTGAATGGCAGCTTCCAGGAATGACGCCTGGTCCAAGGAGGGAGTTACGATTGAGAGGATTGTTGTCATGACCGGAGTGACGATGCGGACGAGCCGGTTCCTGCGCTCGATATAGGCGCGAGGGTTTGAATCATCACGTCTGGCGCGGATTCGACGATACCGCCGCAGCGGCTTGGCCCGATGACGGTAAGCCGCAAGGCATCAACCTGGCGGCACAAGAAGCGATCCTCCTCAAGTTCAGAGCAGCCACAACTGAAAAAGTAATGGCCAGGATTCAGAGGAATCTCTAACGCCCAGCGGATCAACACCGTGTCATTGGCCAGTTGAGACGGGGCACGCCTTCCCAGCAGGAAGGAATTCGAGGCGGTGATCACGACACCCTGTGCATTCGTGAGCCGGAATCCGTAAACCGGTTCCGCGATTGCCTCGCGCAACAGGATCCGGTAACACAGCACGAGCCGGGCTCCAGGCTCGCTCGTGGTCAGTCGATCACCCGATTCACTTTCAAGCCATAACTCCTCAATTACTGCCCGTCCGCCACCGTAGGTGTGCGAAGCGTCCGTGCTGATGCCCTCGCCAAACAGGCTCCGATGGTAGACTTCGCAAACCTCCTTGGGCGATCCATTCTTAATCAGACGTCCCTGATGGATAAAGATGGCCCGTGAACAGAAATTCACGATGGCGTTGGTATCGTGCGAGACGAGCAGGACCGTCGTTCCGAGGGACTCGCGAAGCGACTCGATGCGCCGGTAACACTTGCGCTGAAAGCCGGCGTCGCCAACGGCCAAGGCCTCGTCCAGGATAAGCACTTCCGGGTCCAGTGAAGAGAAGATCGAAAAAGCGAGTCGCACGTGCATTCCGGATGAATAGAACTTTAGAGGCCGGTCAAAGAACTCTCCCAGGTCGGCGAAGCCCCGGATCGCCTCCAGTTGCGAGGCGATGGTCTCCCTGGGCACGCCCCGCAAGGCGCCGCTCAACCATACGTTTTCGCGGCCCGTCAATTCGGGATTGAACCCCGTTCCCAGTTCCAGGATTGAAAGAACCCTGCCCTGCACCTCAAAATGTCCCTCGGTTGCATGCAGCGCCCCTGAAAGAATCTTGAGGAGCGTAGACTTGCCGGAACCATTGGGACCAATGATGCCGAGACATTCGCCGGCCTGGATCTCAAACGAAACCTGCCGGAGGGCCCAGAACTCACGGTAGTGTGGCGAGCTCGCTGAACCAAACCAGTCTTTCAGCCGGTGCCAGGGGCGGTCGTAGATCTTGTATCGCTTGCCCAGGGTGGAAACCCGGATAGCAGGTCGATGGGTCATAGGCTGAGGTTGGTGATCGTCTGCCGAGTCGATTGGGCAGAACTCGCTGTTAGCCTCATTACGAGCTCTCCTGCGCGAGGCAGCGATCCAGGCAGAACCGGTGCAACGCTTCCACACTCTCTCGGACCGTAAGCTCCGCGGTTCGTATGATGAGATCAGGCTCCAGTGGCGGTTCGTAGGGATCGCTAACACCCGTGAACGCGCGTATCAGGCCCTCGTCGGCTTTGCGATACAACCCTTTCGGGTCGCGCTGGCGGCAGACCTCAATCGGGCACTCCAGGAAGATTTCATAGAATTGATTCTTCTCGAACCGGCTGCGGACTCGCGCACGATCCGCCACGTAAGGAGAGATGAAGGCTGCAATGACTATCAGCCCAGCGTCGACCAGCAGCCGCGCCACCTCTCCAGCCCGGCGCAAGTTTTCCGCGCGGTCTGCAGAGCTGAATCCCAGATCACTGCACAGACCGCTGCGCAAGCAGTCTCCATCCAGAACAAAACAAAGCCGGCCAGACTTGGCTAGTTCAGCGTGAAGCATGCCAGCCAGCGTGGTCTTGCCAGAAGCCGAAAGACCGGTAAACCACAAGACAAAGGGATTGCAGGTTCTGGTGTTCTTCTGAGGACCATTTCCTGGAGTTCGATTCATCGAAGATTCGCGTTTCCGAAGAGGTGTTTCTTGATAACCTGCCAGGGATTGAGAACAACCCAACCCAATCGATACTCGGCAGATCGACCGATCGATTCCAATTCGGCATGCTGCCGGTCAATGATCTCCAAGCGCTCCGCCGCCGCCGCGGCGAGCCGACCAATCTCAACTTCCTTCCTCAGGGTCTCCTCTTCCTTCCTCACGATCTCCTCCTCCTTCCTCAGGATTTCGTCTTCCCTGTCTGATAAGGCGGAAGCTAACCTGGCGATCTCCTGCTCCTTCCTCAGGATCTCCTCCTCCTTCCTCAGGATTTCGTCTTCCCTGTCTGATAAGGCGGAAGCTAACCTGGCGATCTCCTGCTCCTTCTCAACCAAGGAGCGTGCCATTCTATCGATCTCCCTTTCCTTCTCGACGGCTTGCGTCGCCTGCGACTCATGAACCGCGTTCAACGATTGATCACGGCAGTCCACGATCTTCCAGAGTTTCTCCACAATTGCATCTGGCATGATCCACCTCCGGACGTGTTCACTTTCCCCAAGACCGAATCAATCGCTTGAGCGAGAGCGCGGGTTCCAGAAGGACATAACCCAATCGATAATAGTACGACTGCGTCAGTTGATCGATGATCCGCAACCGCTCTTCAGCATCGCGCTTCAGCTCAAGAATCTCCGCTTCCTTCTCATGGATCTCAGCTTCTTTCTCATGGATCTCCTCCTCCTTTTCAAGCAAGTCGATCTTAAAGAGCTGATGGGCTTGCACCAGAGTCCGATCACGCGCCGCAATCATCTTCCACAGAACTTCCACATCTATTTCATTGGACATATCCCAATAGCCTATCTGCCTCCCAGCAGCGATCGTCCTTGGCGGCCGCTTGCCAAGCCGGTGACTCCCGATCGTCCTCCAGCGGCAGAATCTGTTCCGCGCTTCCGCGCCTGGACTTGACAGCCACGTTGTTGTCACCGGTGCAATTTACGAAGCGGCTGAACGCCGTTACGAATTCTTCTGAAAAGCTGCAGCGCAAGGTTTCGCACAGTCTCCTGAAGGTCGGAACGGGCACTTCGCAAAACTCTTCAAAGTGAATCACTGGAAACGAAGATACGGCTTGTGCATACGCGAGGTAGGCAGAAGCGAAATCATCCACACTGAGTTCTTTGAGGTGTGCGAATGATCGTGTGAGCGATTCGTAAACCCCCGCAGCACGGCGAGAAACCACGGCAGAATTGCGGCGAAGACCATACCGTTCGAGGTAGAAATCCTGTTCGAGCACGCCACTGGGAAAGAAGTAGTCCCAATGGATCCCACCCAAAAAATTGAGGGTGGTCCAGTCGCGAAGGATCAGATGCTTTTGAGACGCCATCGCAGCGTGTGCGAGGAATGAGACTTTCTCACCGTAGGTCTTATTTGAGAATTTCTCATACTCTTGCACAGGCACCAGTCCAAGCCAGTCCCGTGCCTGAGATTCCACCGTAGCGATGGAGCTCATCGGATTGACCTCGGACAGCACCAGGTTGCCCGAAATGCATCCCAGGCACCGGTTGACGAGGGTACCTCCGGACCGCGCGAAGCAATAGTAGACCGAGACCTCTGCTTCCTGGTTTCCCACGTTTCCCCGAACCTCGCGATCCGTTGAAGTCACTTTGCGGCAGAACTTTCCAATCCTCGGATGACTGCCAGTCGCTCTTCTGCTGCCCGGCGCAGTTCCCGTATCACATTCTTACTGTCCGGGATTGAAGGTCGTTTTCACGGTTTCTCCAATTCCCCTGCTGGCAACGTTTCGCAACCAGTCTCCAATCACCGCCAACCAAGTATCCAAGTCAATTCTGCGGGTCAGTTTGGACAACTTCTTGACAAGGGCTTCAACCGTCGCCAATTTGAACGTGTGGCGCCCAAGGTCATAGAAACGTTCCGGCATCGTGCGCCACAATGCATTCTCGATTTGATCAAACCAAACCTCTGAGAGTCCCAGAGTGATAACAACGACATCGGCCTGGCTAAGCGTGCTGTGCACCTTCAGGCGACGCTCTTCGGTCGCCTCAAAGCAAACCTTGTCCTTGGTAATCCACATTCCTTCTTGCGGAGTGAACTCGCCAAAGGCCCATCGAAATTGTTGTACAACCACGAAAACATTCTCAAAAGTCTGTCCCAAAGAAAGGAGGAGGTTCTCCTCCGGTGGCGCGTGGCGCTCTACGGGGACTGTCGAACTGTTGTATCCATGGGCAGCCAAAAACCTGATGAAGTATTCCGCGAAGCAACTGCCAAAGGCAATTACCTTACTCTCCTTGTGGATAATGGGGGTCAGAGGACTCCAACCCAACAAGGCATCCGTTGGAAGAATCGCCCGGTTGGTGGGAAACGTGTGGCAAAACTGGCCTTTGAACCAGCGGTCTGGTTGTTCGAAATCCAGATCGCCTTTTTCACGCCTCCACCCTGAACCGGGTAAGGGCTTCTCGAGACTCATTGAGAGTCCTACTCGATGTGGATGAAATGAAGGTCAGACCACATCCCTGATTTCTGGCCTCAACCGCCGCATTACGGCATACCCCACCAGCGTCATACCCAAGGCCCAACCAAACATGCTACCCCATTTCCAGGCTTCTGGAACGGTGTGGTTTAGCATTGCGTCGTGGATTGAGTCGATGAACGCAAACGTGGGATTCCAGGCCAGAGCCGCCTGCAGACCGGCGGGCAACGTGGTTTTCAAGTATACAATCGGATTGAGCCACATCCATAGCTGAAGCAGTATAGGCACCACCTGACCGATGTCACGGAAGAAGACGTTCAAGCTGCCCAGCAACACGCCCAAACCGAAAGCGAACCCCTGAAACAACAGCAGGATGATTGGAATCAAAAGCCAGGACAACGAAGCCTCCGATCCGGTAGTAAGATTCAGTCCAAACAGCAACACCATCGAAACGACCAGATTCAGCGTGCTCGCGAGCGCCGACTGGGCTACAAATACTTGCTCGGGCACCGGAAGTTTCTTGAGGAAGTTGGCATTGCTCACAAAGGCCCCGGTCCCGCGGACAACCGATTCAGCAAACGCGGTCCACGGCAACAATCCCGAGCATAAATAGACCGCAAATCCTGTGGTGCTGGGACGATGAGCCAAATGGGCCTTCATCAAACTGGAAAATACGAGCGTGTAAACGAGGATTTGAGAGAGTGGGTTGAGAACGTTCCAGAGCACGCCCATGGTTGAGCCGGCATAGCGATGGCGGAGATCGTTAACCGCGTTTTGCAGGATGAACTTTCGATACTTCCAAAGGACGGTCATTCAGGATTCATTCAGTCGCTGTTGGTCAGGTTCGTTCAATCGAAAACTAGCTAAGACAGGGTGAGTTGAATGAGGCAGGCCTTCTTGGCAGGGACTCATGACCCCTTAACGGAACCGAGTGACATGTCAGCTCTGCTCCTCAGACCGGTCAAATCGCAACTGGGCGATCTGCTCGGAAATCAGTCCCAACAGAAAAAAGAGGAACGAGGCTATGAAGCAAAGCACCGACATGTTCGTCAGTCGGTGAGTCTGTGTAGTAGGTGTACGCGTAGTTGCTGGCGCCGAGCACAAAGAACAGCAGGCTGAAAGGCAGAAATATCTTCAACGGCGAAAAGAAACGTAGCGATCTTGAAGATGATCAACAAGAAGCGCACTCCATCCCGCATTGGCTTGATTTTGCTCTTGCCCTGTCGTTCGGCAGTGACAATGGGCTCGTAAGAAAGGCTGTGCCCGGTTCGCAACAAAGACAGCGTCAAAGTGGTGGGATATGAGAACGTGTTGGGCAAGAGGTAGGTAAAGCGCTTCAACACGCTGGCCTTAATGGCTCGAAACCCGGAGGTCAAATCCCGAATGAAAAAGTGCGCCACGTAGGATGCAAACAGGTTGTAGAACTGATTGGCCACCATCCGGTGCGTGTTTTGCGACCCGTTGCTGCGCGCTCCGATCACCATGTCGTACGGTCCAATCTGTTCAATCAACTTCGGAATATCGTTCGGATCGTGCTGGCCGTCGCCATCCATCATGAGAATGATCTCGCCGCAAGCATGACGGATGCCCGTCTTGATGGCCGCGCCATTCCCGATATTGTAGGGATGCGCGATGACCTTCACCTCCAACGGCTCCAGCCGCTTCAGGGTTTCGTCTGTCGAACCATCATCGACAACAACCACTTCCCAAGGCCTGCCGAGTCCTTTTAGAACCAAAATGACCTGTTGAACGAGGTCAACAATCGCGTCCTCTTCATTGCGTACCGGAATGATGACGCTGACGCTGGCACTCCGGTAATCGTCATAAAACAGGCGGCGCGAACGTTCTTGGACAGCGTGGAACCGGCAGAGGGGAATCGATCTTCAAATCGCTTGTTGGTGCTGTCAAGTTTTGCTACCGTGTTTGGGCTGTCTGGCCTCGATTCTCAGCCGGTGGCCAGGATTCTAATCCGCCAGCAGTGACGGGTCAACTCTTTATCTTCCAAGGTTCTGGAAAACGAAACAGGGGTTGTGCTCATCCAGTTTGAGTAAGACAGAAAGGTCGCTTATGTCCATGCTCCAGACAAAACCTATGCTCTTGTTGTTTGCTTTGCTCTTCCGCTGCTTCCCAGCCGATGGGCAGGAAGCAGCAATCGTCCAAATCAAGCTGCCGGCACCGTACTTCATTCTGCCAACCTGGGACGGAAACACGCTGCGTTCGACTAGCCTCAAAGGTAAAGTTGTGGTGCTCGATTTTTTTCAAACCTGGTGCCCTGATTGCCAAAAAAGCGCCGTTGAGCTGGAAAAGCTTTACCAAAAGTACAAAGACCGCGGAGTTGTTGTCGTGGGAATTTCCCACGACAAGGAGAAATCGGCCGTTGTTGCCCCTTACGTCAAGAAGTACAACCTTACCTACCCTATTCTGCTGGGAGACGTCTCAGTGGCACTCAATTACATTCCGGGCATGACGCCACAAACGCCGAAATTCAACATCCCGTACATCGTGCTGATCGACCGCGAGGGCAATATCGCTGGCAGATTCCAGCAAGGCCACGAAAAAGAAGCCACGGATGGTAACCTGCTCGAAGTACAAATCAAGAAACTGCTTTAACAGTCTCCGTTCGGTCATTCCTGCCAGTTCTGCAGTGAGGAACACGTTGCGCGTCGAGGTCGGTGGCATGGCCGCAGGTTGAATCACGTGTGCTGCCTGCCCATTGCTCATTGCCAGGAGAGATGCATCCACCATGAAATCCTTCGCGACTTCCGCACTGCTCGCGGCGATTGTGCTTTTCCTTGTCGCCGAGGACAAAACGCAACCGGCTCGCCCGGAAACTGACCAGGGCAAGCCTGCCGCGACTCAATCCTCCAGCAAGTCCACACCGAACGAACCTCACAAGCCCTTTACTCCTGAAATTGAGAAATTTGTCGAAACCTTCACGCCAGCCGGTGAGGGTATCGATGGTGCTGGCAACGCTCAAACCCCATCTCCGGAAGAGTCGTTGCGACATTTGACCGTCGCCGAGGGCTTAAAGATGGAGGTGGTGGCCAGTGAACCTGTGATTCGCCAGCCGCTAAACCTTCACTTCGATGAACGCGGCCGCCTCTGGGTGGTGCAGTACATTCAGTATCCTTTTCCAGCCGGGCTCAAGGTTGTGAACTATGACAAGTACCTGCGCGCAGTTTTTGACAAGGTTCCACAGCCACCGCCGAATCACGTGCGCGGCGCCGATAAAGTCACGATTCTCGAAGACAAGGATGGTGACGGCCGCTTTGAGTCACACAAAGACTTCGTAACCGGGCTCAACATTGCCACCAGTGTCGCCGTGGGGCGCGGTGGCGTCTTCGTTCTGAACCCGCCGTATCTGTTGTTCTACGCCGATCGCAACAGGGACGATGTCCCTGACGGCAATCCCGAAGTCTGCCTTTCCGGCTTTGGTCTCGAAGATACCCACGCCGTGGCAAACAGTCTCCGCTGGGGGCCTGACGGATGGCTCTATGGCGTCCAAGGGAGCACGACGACGGGCCATGTAAGAGGGATTGAGTTCCTGGGCCAGGCGATCTGGCGATACCAGCCGGAAACCAAGGCTTTTGAACTATTCGCGGAGGGAGGCGGCAATCCCTGGACCCTGGACTTCGACAGCAAGGGACGCATCTTTGTTGGAACCAACAACGGAGCAACGCGAGGTCTTCACTTTGTTCAAGGCGGTTACTACGTCAAGAATTGGCCGAAGCATGGACCCTTGACCAATCCGTACGCCTTCGGCTTCTTTCCGCATATGGCTCACTCGGGTTATCAACCCCGATTCTCCCAAACTCTTGTCATTTACGAAGGGGGAGCTTTGCCGGGTTATGAAGGACAGATGATCGCGGGTATGGCGCTAACCAACCGAGTGCAGGCCAGCCGGGTCTTGCAGGACACCTCATCGTTTCGAACCGAGGACACCGAAGCGATCGTCTTATCGAATAGCCGCTGGTTCCGGCCCGTGGATACTCATGTGGGGCCCGATGGCGCCGTGTACATCGCGGACTGGTGTGACATTCGGCTCAGCCATCTGAGTCCCCGCGACAACTGGGACAAGTCCAACGGCCGCATCTATCGACTCAAAGCGAAAGATGCAAAGCCCGTGCAACCCTTCGACCTGTCCAAGCTGAACAGTAAACAGTTGGTCGAAACACTGTCGCACCCGAACGAATGGTTCCGTGAGCAGGCGAAACGGCTTCTAGCCGATCGTCGCGACCCAACCGTGATACCCATTCTCAAGGAGCTGGTGCAAAGCAATCAGGGCCAGTTGGCACTGGAGGCTCTGTGGGCTGTGTATTTGAGCGGCGGCTGGGAGGAAGCGTTTGCTCTCCAGCAATTGAGGCATCCCGATGAGCATGTGCGCATCTGGACAGTGCGCCTCCTCGGCGATTCCAAGAAGGTGGGACCCGCGATTCAAGCCCGGCTGAAAGAACTGGCTCGTACGGAAACAAGCGTGGGGGTTCGCAGCCAATTGGCCAGTTCCTGCAAGCGGCTGCCTGCCCGCGATGCCCTTCCGGTGATCCGAGAACTGCTGCTTCGCAGCGAAGATGTTGACGATTTACACATTCCGCTTCTGCTCTGGTGGGCACTTGAGAGCAAGGTCGGAAACGATCTGCCCCTTGTGTTGGAACTATTGAAAGATGCCGCACGTCTGGGAGGCGCCCCTCTTTAAGAAGCACATCGCTGCCAGATTGGGCCGGCGTTTCACGACAGAGCGCGGAGATCGTTTTTCCTACACGCTGCACGAGGCCGAATACTCCAGCTGGCTCACGAACTACGTGCCCGGCCGTTGTCGAGCCAGTCTTAACGATCTGCAGCCAATTGCTGAATCTGGCGCCCACAATGGAAGCGCGAAGACCAGCTGATGCGTGGCATGGAAGAAGGGCTTCGCGGAGACTCCGTGGAACTCGATCCCGGTCCGCTGCAGCAAAGGATCGCGCAGTTGGCGTTCGCTGCAACCAACGAATGCAGTTCGCATGAGCCTTGCCTTGCGACTGAAGATCAACGATTCAGCACCGGCCGCTTTGCGCATGCTGAGCGATGCAACCTTGCCCGTAGCAGATCGAACGACGCTTGCAGCCGCTCTTGCCGACCTGAAGGTGAATGCCGCCGATACCGGTGTTTCTCGATTTGCTGGACAAGGACTCCTCCGAAGGTCTTCGCGCCGAGGTGTTAAGAGGCTTGCAGCACTTCAGCGCCCCGGAAATTGCAACTCGGATCATCGCGTCCCTTACGGGCATGCCCCGCTATTTGCAGCAGACAGCCCAGGGAGTCTTGGCCGGTCGCAGCGATTGGGCGTCGGTTTTGTTGGATGCCGTGGACCGGGGTCAGATACCGCCCAGTCAAATCAGCGAATCGACTCTGGCAGCCATACGGAGACATGGCAATCCACGGCAGGCGGAGTTGATTGCCAAGCATTGGCGCAACACGGAACAGAAGAAGGCCCTGGGTGGAGAACTCCAGACCATCGTGCAACTCGGTGAGCAGAGTTACCGGTCAAGATGCAGTTATTGTCATCTGGCCAGCGGAGAGGGAATGAAGAAGTCGCTCGTCAATTCGAAGTGGGTACAAGGAACCGATCGTGGCTTGATTCGCATCCTCCTTCAAGGCAAGCAGGGTGAGTCAGAAGCCATGCCTGGATTCGGAGCTGAAATGGACGACACGCAGATCGCTTCCTTGCTGACCTACATCCGTCGTCAGTGGGGAAACCAAACCCAACCCGTTGAGCCCCACGCTGTGCGTGATGTCCGTTCGGTCACGTCAGACCGCAAGAAGCCATGGACAGAAGAGGAACTATTGACGTTCATGAAATAGGCCCGTTCAAGCCTGTTACCAGTTGTTCCGTCAGAATCTTCACAACTCGTCATTCCGGCGCTTGCGGCTGGATTCCGGCTTTCGCCGGAATGACGGCTTTCTCTGTCTTCACTCGAACACTTCAACAAGCCAGCGCCCCCGCTACTTGCGCACCCAATTGAAATTCGGCGTTCCTACACGTTTCGCTCGTCCTTCGGCATCGAGTTCGAAAGTCAGCAGATCGCCTGTGGGCCCGCTGCCGGTGTAGCCAGTCGATGGGACAACCCGAAATTGGCTCGCTCCTGCAGGCTTTAGCGGTTTCATGCGGCGCACGCCCACCGATGGGAGTTGGGGGAGCTGACGATGGTCACGCCCGACACAGACAACAGAGTAAACGCTTGATCGACGTAGCGGCCGGGCTCGCCATCATTTGCATTCGTAAAAACCGGGATACGAAGGGGAGAAATTTGCGCAGGGGAGTTGCAAGATGAAAGGAAGTCGAGCTTATGGAGTGCTCGACGAAGCAGTGGCTGGTTCTTTGTGGCTGTAGCTAAGTGACAGCTAATCTCTCAACAGAGCTGCGAAGAAGCCGGCGAAAGCGGCAAAAAGGCAACCGGCCTTTGCTCCTCCTCCCAAGGTGTCGAAGCGAGAGAAGGCAACCCACAGATCCCCATGCACCACGCCGATGAGAATCAGTGCTGCGACCAGGAAAATAAATGGAGTCGTAATAAATTTCATTTCTCCCTCCCGGCATGTCGTATTGCAGGACACCGGCCAAAGGCTAAGTGATTACAGCACATGGCTTGTTGCCGTCAAGAGAAATGGTGTGAAAATCGATTTCCGTTGAGAGGCAAAAAACTACTTTTTTTGGAGCCAGCTAGGAAGGTCTTTTGGCGGGTTTGAAGGGTTCTACTCCGAGGAGCGAAGTTCACAATGGTACTTCCATAGCACTCGCTTTTCTCCGCCACCTTCTCCAGACGTGCGATCTCCTTGCGAACTTGAATTGAAGGACGGCGGTCAAGTCGTCATTCCGGCGAAAGCCGGAATCCACTATCCTTCTGCGATCTCTCGATAGGCGTCACGAAGCGGCGTCTTGATTGGCTTCACGGCTTCTCTGCTCCCAGGTTCTCATACCACTTGATGTTCGCGGTGGCGCCGCCAATTTGGACGATATCCGGTCGCCCATCCCGATTGATGTCGACGACCGAACACCCGGAAGCGGACATACCCATCGGATCGAGGACCTCATGACCCCACCGACTACCGGCATCATCCTGGGAGTAGAAGACGTGTGAACTGGAAATCTCTCCCTTGGCGCGATCGCCCGCAACGATGTCATCACGGCCGTCTCCGTTGAAATCTCCAACGCACACTTCGTGCCCCTCTTTGAGTTCACTGAAAATCACCCGCCGCTGCCAGTTCGTTTTGTTTGGCACGTAAACCACCACCTCGTTGCCGTGCCACGGCTCAACAGCAGCCAGAATACGCTTCTTCTTCAGATGGCCGACGGCAACGTCACTCGTCCCGGCCCTCGGCGCTTCTTCTTCGTGACCCTTTGTCAGTCGAATGTTTTCCCAGCGCATCTGCTTCCCATCTCCCACCGCCTGGTGCAGAACAATGCCATCGAATCCCGCAGTCAGAAGCTGCTTGCGCTTGCCTGGATTCCACTGCACAACTCTGACTCGGTGCAAAACTCCCGTGAGTTGGTCGTCGATCGTGTGGCGTTCCCAGTCACCTTGCAGATTGTTCGGCACTCGATAGTAGACGAGCGAGACACGATCTTCATACTTCGGAGCGAGGGCTTTGGGTCCAATCAGCGGGGCGTTGATCAGCTCTTTTTTGCCGTCTCCGTCGATGTCCGCCCAAGCCACATGATGGGACGTGATCAGGGCATCAATTTTCGTCGGCTTCCAAAGCTCACGAGGATCAACCTGATGCTTCAGCAGCCACACGAGACCCTGGCTCTGCGCGGCCACCATGCTGAACTCGTTTTCCAGGGCCAGTTCTGGAAAGCCGTCGCCGTCGAGATCATGGGCGGCCATATTCACCAGACCCTTCATCTCTCGCACCAGGACGTGGCGCTCCCAGTTGGGATTCTCATACCAGGCCAGCTCGCTCATGCGTGTCGACAAGCCGATCACGTCCGGTCGCCCGTCCCGATTCATGTCAGACACGAGCAACGAATAGCCGCCTGGAATCTTAGACTCGATCACGTGAGCCTTAAACTGAACGGGACCAGAACGTGGATCGGCAGCGGTAGAGTCAGACGCGCAGAACGCCAGAACCAGCAGCACCAGAAACCTTCTCAGGTGAGGCCATCGGGACAGCGAGAGGCAAATCCAGCTTCGCAGTGAACCCGAGCCAGCCTCACCCGACCAATGCGATGACCATTTCCGCGGCATATAGGGTTCCTCCATCGGATGGGAAAACGGAGTCCAAGCTCTCTGAGTGAAAGCAGGGTTCAAGAATCGATCAGGCTGGTCGTTGTCTGAACCGCCAAGAACGCCAAGACCTCAAAGCGAGATCCGAATCATCACTCGCGAACCTGAGAATCTGAAAATCACGGATCTCAAATCCAGGTCGGCTGGGTGCCCTTAAATGAGTTTTTCCTGCGAACCCCTGGCGCTCTTTGCGTCTTGGCGGTTCCCGCTTTGGGATGGGCTTCCGAGACGGTGGCTGACACTAGGGAAGCATGATGCGGCCACCGCTGACCGCAATGGTCTGGCCGGTCATGAAGCTGGATTGATCTGAAAGCAGGAAATACGCCACGTTCGCAATTTCATCGGGTTGACCAAGCCTGCCCAAAGGCGTGTTCTCAACGATTGTCTGAAGGGCTTGCGGGCCGAGCATAGCGCCCATCTCGGTTTCAATCAGACCGGGAGCGATGCAGTTGACGCGAACGTGGGGAGCGAACGCTTCCGCACAACAGCGAACCATGGAGACAATCGCTCCCTTGCTCGCAGCATAGTGTATTTGTCGCTGTCGAGGTCTGAGCGCCGCCACCGACGAAAGGCAGACGATGCGGCCATACTGCCGGGCCAACATCTCGTCCTTCACGGCCATGATGGACAAGAATACGCTATCCAGGTTGGTGGACATGGTTTTCTTCCATGTCTCCCACGAGATCTCCTGATGGCTCTCAATAATGCTGATGCCCGCGTTGGCCACCAGGAAATCAATCGGCCCCAAAGCTTCGCGCGTTTTGGCAACCACGGCGTTGACGCTCGCCGGGTGGGACACGTCACCCTTGACAAGAACGCACTGGACACCTTCCTGTTGCACTTCCCTCTGAGTGTTAAGCGCATCGCCATCACGGCTGAAATAGTTGATGGCAACGTTGGCTCCCTGCCGAGCCAATCTGAGTGCGATTGCGCGACCAATGCCACGAGAGCCACCGGTAATGAGTGCCGTCTTGCCTGCGAGATCTTTAGGGTTCATGTTGAATTCTCACGGTGTTCAATTGAGGTTTGCAAAACACGGATACCGGTTTGGCCGCGGTCTTCGGCTTCCCTCGCCCCAGCGCCAGAGGGACCTCTGAGGCAGAAAGTCGAGGGGGAGATGCACAGGGAATAGGTGATTTATTCACAGGGTACCTCCGCGAGTTTCGCCGCTAGGACGGCGGACAAAGTCCGAAGAGTCTCAATCCGTTCGTGCGAAAGATATCCTCAACCTGAGAATCGCTCAGGTGCATTCGCGTTGCGGCCAACTTGAGTGCCCGCAGTGATTCATGCGCTACGAAAAACGGTTGGACTCTCGCGTACCCGGCGGCCGTATCCCAGTCGAGCGTGTTTTCATACAGCCAAAGAAATTCATCACCAATAGCCACACAGCGGCCCCGGAAATGGCTGATGGGAAAATCAGAACCCCACATCAACCGGTCATGGCCAAGAGTCTCGATGATGGCTTCAAATGCACCGGCCTCGGTAACGGCAGAGCTATCGCACCAAACATTTCGCAAACCCTCCAGGGCACGAATGCCTTCGATGGTGTGATGAGGGTTGAAACCGCGGGCTGCATGAGCAAGGATCAGACGGGCGTTGGGATACTTCTCGCAATAGAAACGGATCTGCGCTTGATTGGCCGGATCCGCCATGGCCCGTGCCCTGACCATGTGGAGCGTAATCGAAAGGCCCTCTTCATGAGCCACCCGCATATGCTCTTCTGTCAAATACTCTTTGACTTCCGCATCCCAGGTTGGCGTCCGAGAAGCAAAGGTATGGTACACCTTCAATCCCACAAACCGATGGCGTTTCACCAGCGTGCGCACCTGGTCAGCGTCCAGCTTGGGCGAAACAATCAACTGCCCTCGCGATTGAGGATCCCGCGCTATCTCGCCAGCAACGAAACGATTGGACTCTTCGTAGCGTGCTTCGCTCAGCCCAGCTCCGAAGAACAATCCGGTAGTCTCCCGGCCAGGAGTAATCCACTCCATCTGTCGTCTAAATTCCTCCAGGGTTACAACCGGCGGGCCCTTTTCGATGAGGGAGCGGGAAGCCCAGTGATGGATCTCATAGAGATGAGCATGACTGTCGAAAATCTTGTCCGGGACAAAGGAATCCAACTCTTTGGCGAAAAACTCCTGGTCGTAGGCTCTTAACTCCCAAGTCGGCTCCATCGGTACCTCGATTTGCCCAGTCTGGCCTCAACCCAAATGGGCCTTGGATGTCAACGAGAGATCATAGGTCCGCAACCCCAGTCGTGTCGACCCCACCAATCATTATTCGTGCTGGATTACTTCCAAAATCTCACAATAATAGGAGTCAATCCTCCAGGGCACTTCATCAAAACGATCTCGTTCCACACGGAAGCGAACCTGGGGAATGGATGCGAGATCAAGATGCGATGGATTCCAGCTTACGAACCTGACTTGAGGAAGAATATGACCCTTCGATCTTCGAATCGCGACCTCCGCTCGGCATTGCGTACAGTATTCCTCGTTCTAATTAGCCCCGCTGTCCTTGCCGCCCAAGTGTCACAGCAAAGGCCAAGTTTTCTGTTTATCCTGGCTGACGATTTGGGACGACACCAGCTTGGGTGTTACGGAAGTAAATACTACGAGACACCAAACATCGATCGCTTGGCTGCCCAAGGGATGAAGTTCACGCGCGCTTATTCCGCGGCGCCCATATGTTCGCCGACCCGCGCCAGCCTGATGACGGGAAAGTATCCCGCTCGTGTGCGTGTCACTGACTTCATTCCAGGCAGCAACAGCTGGATCAATACAAAACTCCTGGCGCCCGACTGGAACAAGGCCCTTCCGACTTCTGAAATCACACTTGCTGAAATGTTGCGTGAGGCCGGCTACATCTCAGGTCACTTTGGCAAGTGGCACTTGAACATTGACAGAAAAAATTACCTGGATCGCCCGGGCGATCCCAAGTCGCAGGGTTTCGACGACGTGCTGACCACGTACAAGCCGAATGAGGAGACGAATGAGAATCCCGACCCGAAAGACGATCCTCACAATGTGAGACGCATTACCGACCGGGCCATGGCGTTCCTGGAAAAGAACAAGGACCACCCGTTCTTCTGCTACGTGTCGCACAACTCCATTCATCGCCCTGAAATGGATCATCCAGATCGCATCGCCAAATACGAGAAGAAGGCGGGAGCCGACAATCGGGACAACCGACCTGTCCTGGCTGCCATGCTGGAAGGACTCGACTCGGGCATCGGCCAGCTACTGGCAAAGCTGGATGAGTTGGGCCTCGCTGAGAAGACCGTAGTCATCTTTTTTGGAGACAACGGCATGTTTGGTGATCCGGAGACTCTGAAGCCTTTGCGCGGTGCCAAAGGCCATCTCTACGAAGCTGGGTTCCGCGAACCGTTGATCGTTCGCTGGCCGGGCAAAGTCAAAGCCAACTCGGTGTGCGACGTCCCCGTCATCAGCAACGATTTCTATCCCACGCTGGCGCAACTGGCGGGCCGAACGCTGGACCAGCCTGATCTGGATGGAATCAGTTTCGTGCCGCTGCTGAGGCAAACCGGCGCGGTCAGTCGGGAAGCCCTCTACTTCCACTATCCGCACTATTCGCCCCAGGGAGGCCGACCGGGCGGAGCGGTGGTTGCCGATCAATACAAACTAATCGTGTGGTACGAAAAAGAAATAGATGCCAAGGACCCGCTCGATGCCGTTGAACTCTACGATCTGGAGAAGGACATCGGCGAGCAGCACAATCTCGCGCGGTCAACACCCCCGAAAGCCCAGGCGCTTTACCAAAAGTTCAAGCAATGGCAGCGCTCGGTGGGAGCGCAACAAATGAAGCGCAATCCTGATTACAACCCAGCCCTGCCAACCACAAGGCGTAGCGATTAAGAGCGATCTCGAAAAACCCCAGACGGGCGCGTTTGTTGGATTGCTTTGGCCGCTTTCAGTCCTGGGCCATTTGTTGCCGTAGGCCGCTCGAGGCGGGTCAAAGGCAAAAGGACTATCACTGGGAAAGGAAATTCTGCCTGGCACGACCGAAGTGATGGTGAGCATGATGCTTGTCGCGCAATGCTCTGGAATCCAAGCGTCATTGTGTTACCCGACACTGGCACGCAGAATGCGAACAGGCTCTGGACACGACCGCTCCGGTGAAAGAGGTCTGGTTAGTCCTGGCTGGATTCTTTGAACGGGGGCCAGGTCATCGGTGTCTACAATCGAGTCATACCCAGAAAAACGGACCCAACTGCAGCTCTCCATCCTGTGGACAACCTCCACTGACAGGCCGAAGTAGAAAGTCCTGCTCAAGTTTTCTGTGTTCGTGTTCATGACGACTCCTATCCGGTCTTTCTCTCTTGATGCCTGAACTGATTGACAAGCGCGGGTTATCCACTACTTCAGAACGGCAACCCGAAGCTAGTATGCTTCGGGTTGCCTGTGACCGAATCTTGGCTTTGAACGGCTCTTCGAGCCGTTCCCTAACCACTCTCCAGCCAGCTACTTCTTAGCTGCTACAACGGTTGGTCCACCTTCCGACAAACGTTGGGCCACTTCACGCTCCAAGCGAGACTTCGGCAGTTCACGGCCCGAATCGCTCGAAGGCGCCCAGATCTTCGACAGGAAGTACTGGTCGCCGTAGCGATTGAAGACCAGCTTGCCGACATCCGAGATCTTTCTGGCCTGCATCCCGGTGGTCAGGACGATCGCTGTGGAGTGAGCGTCCTTGCTTTGGATTTGCGTCAGTCCCTGATTGAGGGCTTCACGTGGTATTCGCCTGAGGGTAGCCGTTTTTCCCCCACGACGAAGTCGAAAGGAATATCTGCCTTGAGCATGATGGACTGCGCTTGTGTCGCTGGAACCATCAGCCCGGCAAAGAGAGTGAGTGCTATCAGCACTTGATAGGCATGCTTGTACATGGGACCTCCTTAAGGTCTTGATTTGGTTGCGGCTGAAGCTCGCCGATGGCCTGACTTCAATCCGGTGGGTTGGCTGCGCAACCAACTGCTTCACACCTCGGTCGGGATTCCCTTTTTTATCAACCGCTCACGGTTTGGATTCTCATGAGACGCTTTGTCTGTTTATGGTGGGAAGGGGAAAACGTTTCGTGGGTCGGTGGGATCGTCTAGCTGCTTTGTGTCTCGGAACTCAAGCGCTTCGGCTGCGCCTGGCTGCATTAGATATGCGGTTTGGTTCGTGGTGGTCCCTCTCTGGGAGCGACAGCCGTCTCGTTGGCCCCAACTGCGCAGGCAGCCGGATACCGGTACCGCAGTCAGCGTGACCCGAGTCTTTCTTACTACCTGGCCCACCCGCCGTGTCTGAATCCTTTCCGTGATTCACCTGCTTTAATCAAGGTCGTGAAATGGATTGCGTGCTTTAGACATATCAACGTAACAAGGCATCACATATCAATACGGCGTATTCAGGGAGTCAGCCGATGTCCTTATGGCACTTTCTTTTCGTGATCTGCGTGGCTGAAGCCGTTGGTGAGATTCTTTGGATCCTGTGGTGTTATTCGGGCTCTGATGGAGTGGGCTCGACCACGTCGAGAGTCATCCAACCGACCAGCTTCGAGGGGTCAGTGCCGTCGTCGAAGAACCAGCCCCGAGTCACCTGCTGAGAACAAGAATTACTGAGCAGAACCCTTTACAAGCTGATAGGAATAGCGATAGACTGCCGGACAATTTCTCGTATAGAAGAAATAATTTCATCCTGAATCCTGACTCCGAGTTTTCATCCGCAATTGTTAATCAAGGAAGTCTAAAGTCCGCCGCAAGGCAGTCCTTTCCTATTGATTGAATGTAGAGCAGCGTTTTTTCGAGGACACAACGCGAATTCGGACTCTGGATGGCGCGGAATGCCGGATTCCTTCGTTTAGGGGTGAAATGTTTCTTCAATTGGTGTCATTGATATTTGAACGAACAAGGAAAGGGCGTCGTGGCTTGCTGTCGTTCCCAAGGGCTGGTGCGTTCTCTTTTCTGGCTGGGGATCTCTGGCTTCGCGCTTCGATCACCCAGTAGCCGCTTCGACTCATTGCAGGCGAGGCGCAATCCGCATACTTCTCAGCGACCGGAGCAGTGCTCCCTTCGGATTCTCAAATCGGTTTGGACGTATTTTGCCATCGATTGATGAGAGTGGTCGTACGTAGGTACAAAAATTCTTTCCTGACTCGAAACTGGCGACTTTCCCAGTGATCTCTAACCAGACTGATGTCCGAAGGGATTTACTGCAGTGGGTGTCTTGCACAAACTGGGGGCTGGCCTGAATTCTCTAATCGGAGTGAATCGCTAAGGAGCTACTGCAATGGCAACCAAATGGACTGTGATGGTCTACCTGGGCGCTGACAACAATCTGAGCGTCGACTTCCTGTGGAACCTCAAGGAAATGCAGGAGCTTGAGGACAAGGTGGGACCTAAAAAAGACGTTGTGGTTGTCGCACAGTATGACCCCGGTCAGGGCATTCCAACTCAACGTTACGTTATCAACAGAGGAAGCCTTCAGGCACGTGCTGACGCAAGGAAAAATAAGCTCCCAGACAGTGAAGACGGGTGGCTGATACTCGACGATGATAAGATTCCGGATTTGAGTGAAGAGACGAAGTTGAAGGAAATCGTAGATATCGAGCTAACGAAGATCGTTGACAATAACGGAAAGCTACTGGGGAACCTCCTTGATCAGTTCAGGACGCTATTATTCCAAGGGAACAGCCCGAGGGGGCTGGAGGACTGTATCAAGACGCTAGAAGGTCACAAAAAATTGACTGACCTTGATGAGCTCAAGAAAACCGTCTTCTTGGGGGTGGAAGTCAAAGAAAAAGAACACAACAACGGATTCAAGGAGGATTTTTTCAAGAAGTATATCGAGACGGATGAAGGTCGCAAAGAATTAAGTGCCGTCCTAAGTGCCGTAAGGAAGACGGTTTTTGAGTTGAGAGCCGGCGAAGAAAAAGAGAATCGGTTCAACGAATATAGAGAAACGCTGCAAGGTCTGAAAGACCCCCTAAACAGAAACACCGGCGATCCTATGACGCTACTGCAGTTCATTTCCTGGGGTATCGAAACCTATGCAGCGGACCGATATATGGTCGTTTTGGCAGGTCATGGAAGTGGAGCGGTAGAAGACTTCCTCTTGAAAGACGAAACCGCGCGAGATTCTCTGACTCTCCACGAGTTGGGTGACGTTTTTGAACTCGTGCGGAAAGAACTTACGGGCGAACGGCTTCTTGAGACGAATCTGAAAAAGGAATCAAAGGAGACGAAGCGAGACAAACTCCGGCAGCAAATAAAAGACTTGAAAGAAAAAGGGGCGTCGACTCGATATTCTCGGGTTGGATAGTTGTCTGATGAGCATGACGGAGGTGTACTATCAGTTAGTAGGAAACGTTGACTATGTAATCGGAGCTGAGGGTTTCGAGCCCAGTGGTGGCTGGCCTTACCACAGAGTTCTTAGCTCACTGGTCAAAATGATCGCCGATTCGACGAAAAAAAACGCTCCTCCGGAGTTAAAACCCGATCAATTCGTCGAAACCTTCGCCAAGCAGATCGTCACCGATTACGTTCTTTACTACTTTGACTACGCCTTGGCGGGTCTGTCTGTTGACCTCTCAGCCTGCAGCCTTGACAAGAAACGTTCTGACCCATTAGCCAACGCAATCAGAGGATTGGGCTCGACTCTTAAAGACAAACTGGAAACTCGTGCGGGCCGAGACTTCGTCATCTCAGCCCGTCAACGAACCCAATCCTACAAGTTCGACCAATACGTTGATCTCTGCGACCTTTGCGAACAGTTGAAGAGTGACCCAGACCTCGCGGACTTCTTTGAGCGTTCTGTGAAGCCAGCTGTCGTCGAGATCGTACGCAGTTCATCCTATGTGGGCCCGGATTATCAAGAATCCAACGGGCTATCCATTTACTTTCCCTGGAATCCTGTTCCCGACGAGTTTTCCGAAGGGTATGAACAGCTCAACTTCAACGAGCGCACACACGGAGATTGGCGTGAGTTCATTGAGAAGTTTACGGAAATAATGCGAGCGCTTGCCTCGGAGGAAACAACGTCTTCAGGGGCAAAGACTTTGTATTCAGCTAAAACCCTGTATTCACCGAGAACCCTCTATGGCGGCTCAGGTGGCCAGTACGGCGGCTCGGGTGGCCAGTACGGCGGCTCGGGTGGCCAGGGACCAGGACAGCCTTTGTATATGGCATATAGCAAACCCCCATCTGTTGTCTGGAAGCCGAAAGAAAAAGCTACAGATCCAATACGTAAGCACTTCCAGAATCTTCAGGGCCAACCAATCGTCGTCCCATCCCGCATTGTAGGGACACAACAAGCTACCAAGTCCGAGATGAAGAAGAAGAGAAAAAATGTCATTAAAGAAAACCTTGGAATCGATGACAAGTAACAGTTCTTCGCGGTCAGGGAAGGGTAAGGCAATGAAACTCTGGAAGCTGCGACGGACTCGTCATACTTCAAAGCGGCGTTTGGCGTGAGATTTCGCCTTCGCTTGTTCGTAACCCGGGCCCATTCCACCAGGAGCGGGACTCAAATCATGTACGGCTTCATTCGACGGTGTAGCAAGGTTGAGATCACTCTATCGCTCATCGCGCTGACCCTTGCCCTGTGTCAGATCAGTGGCCGTACCGACCTGTCATCCTCCAACAGACAGTCCGGCGGCGCTTCAGGCAGCCAAGAACGCAGTTACTCTGATGCGCCAGTGCTGGCATGGCGAGCCAATCGACCGGGTTCTCCCAGCAGGGGAACGACACTCTTACAAGATTATTCTCAATACGGGACAATACCTCCAGTTACGTATCACCCGATCAGGGACTGAGCTAGCCACGACTCTATATGCCCCAGACGGGCAAAAGCTATCTCAGTCCACGTGTCGTGAAAATGGCCCAAGACCCGTTTCCGCAATTGCCGAGGTATCCGGGACTTACCGATTAGAAGTCCGCTCGCTCGAAAACGATCCGGCACCAGGCCGCTATCAGGTGAAGGTTGAAGAAGTAAGACCAGCTACTGCCTTGGATACTCACCGAGTTGCCGCTGAACAAGCCTTTGCCGAGGCAGAAGAACTACGGAACGAATGGAAAGCCGAATCCAGCCGCAAGGCTATTGAAAGATACAAAGACGCCCTGCAGCACTGGAGGACAGCCGGTGAACGAATCCAAGAGGCCACAAGCCTCAGAAACATTGGCGAGATCTATCATCTATTGGGCGAGCCGCAGAGAGCACTTAACCCCTACCAACAGGCTCTCGCGATCAGTAGGAAAGCCAACGACCCCAAGGGTGAAGTCGAGACACTTAATAGCATGGCCGACGTTTTCCTCCCCCTCGGCGAGAAGCAGAAAGCCATGGAATCCTGCAGAAGAGCCCTCAATTTAAGTCGAGCCAATCACGACCGGCAGGGGGAAGCAAAGTCACTCAGGTGTATTGGCAAAGTACACTACGTCGGTTTTGGTAATCTGCGAAGCGTCCCTTGAGTACTTTGACCAAACTCTGGCAGGCTCAGATGCACTAAGTGACCGTCGAGGCCAAGCGGAGGCACTGTACTATTTCGGATGGGTATACTCGGAATTGGGTGAAGTGCAGAAGGCCTCGGACTTCCACGATCGAGCGCTGATCCTGTTTCGCAGCCTAGGTGATCGCCGAGGAGAGGCGCTAACGTTAATAGCCAAGGGGCATATGCACTCCTGGTTAGGAGAAAAGCAACAGGCCTTCGATCTTCTCAACCGTGCCTTGGCGCTCGTTAGATCGATGGGCGATAAGAGGTGGGAACCTACTATCCTAGCTAAGTTAGGTTGGGCATTGTTTAAGATGGGTGGCGAGACACAGAGATCGCTTGATTACTATCGGGACGGTTTGCGTCTTTATCAAGCGGCAAACATCCGTCCTGGAGAAGCCGCGCTCCTTGCCGATATGGGTGAGATCTACTACTCGTCAGGACAGAAACAAAAAGCGCTCGACCATTACTATCGGGCTCTCTTATTGTCTCGAACCGTGGGTGATCGGCTATATGAATCGAAGGTCCTCGAGGAATATGGGAGTGGTTTACGAGTCCTTGGGACAGAAAGCAGAAGCGCTTAAGTATTACAAACAGGCCCTTTCGCTCAATCGGGCCTGTGGTGATAGACGAGGCGAAGCCTTTACACTGAACAACCTGGGGCGCCTGTATCAGGGGCTGGGACAGGTCTCAAAGTCGGTCGATTATTATCATCGTGCGCTGTTGCTAACTCGAGAGACGCAAGATCGCGTTGCAGAAGCTCTGGCTCTGCACAACATCGCTCGTGCGGAGCGTAGTCGAGGGAACCTCACCGAAGCGCGCTCGCAGCTTGAAGAAGTGCTCAAAATCATTGAATCTTTGCGGACCAAAGTGGCTAGCCAGGAACTCCGCTCTTCCTACTTTGCCTCTGAGCACCAACACTACGATTTTTATATCGATCTTCTCATGCAAATGCACAAGCAGCGTCCCTCGGAAGGAATGGCTGCCGACGCGCTGCAGGCCAGCGAGCGCGCACGGGCGCGTTCTCTGCTTGAGAGCTTGGCCGAAGCCCGCGCTGACATTCGTCAAGGTATCGACCCCACTCTGCTGGACCGTGAACGATCGTTGCAGCAAGGTCTTAGGGCCAAGGCGAACCGCCAGATGCAGCTGCTGAGCGGGAAGCCGAACAAGGAAGAAGCTGAGGTCTTGGCCAGAGAGATTCGCAATCTGACAAACGAATACGACCAACTGCAAGCGGAGATCAAAAGCAAAAGCCCACGCTACGCGGCGCTGACGCAGCCACAACCACTAAGTCTCAAGGAGATCCAGCAGCAGGTGCTGGATGACCAACCCCTTTTGCTGGAATACGCCCTGGGCGATGAGCATAGTTATCTTTGGGCCGTGACCCCGACTACAATCGACAGCTATGAACTGCCTAAGCGAGCCGAGATCGAGAAATGCGCCCGCCAGCGTCTACGGTTTGCTCGCTGCGCGCCAGCCCAAAGCCGGAGAGACTGCTCAGGCAGCATCATGACGCGAGTGAGTCAGGCCGATGCCCAGTACTGGCGAACAGGCAGCCGTCTCTGAGCCAGATGCTGCTGGGGCCCGTCGCTGAGCAGCTTGGAACGAAGCGATTGTTGATCGTCGCTGAGGGGGCACTGCAGTACTTGCCTTTTGGGGCTTTGCCGAAGCCGAGACTGCAAGGAAGCAAAGGCGAAAGGGGAAAGTCAAGGAGGGCAAGGACAAGGGACAAGCGGTCAAGGGCAGCCACTGAGGAAGGAATCCGACCATTGACGCCTTTGATCGTGGATCATGAGATTGTCACCTTGCCGTCGGCGTCGGTGATGGCGGTGCTGCGGCGGGAAATCTCGAGATCGACCAAGCAGCCGAGCAAAGCAGTGGCTGTGATGGCCGACCCGGTCTTCGAGACCGATGATCCGCGACTAGCGTCTGAAGCACTGACACGGCGACTAAGAGACACTGAGCAGGCGAACAAGCGAAGGCCAAGGTTTACTGAGCACTGGTACCAACCGTACGGCATCGCCGTGCCTCAGTCCAGCGTCTCCCGAACCGTGCGCCGCGTCGCCGCATCTCTCCGCGCCCCCCTCTGAACTGCACCGAGCCCTGCGAGATGTTGGCATATCAGCGCGGATGGCCTCAGCGTTTCCCGCGCTACTGTTCTACTCGGCGGGAGGCTGAGGCCATCATGGCAGTTGCTCCTCCAGGAGCAAAGCATGAAGGCAATAGACTTCAATGCCAGTCGAGCTACGGCTACCAGTCCCGAATTAGGCCAGTATCGAATTGTGCACTTTGCCACCCATGGGGTGCTGTAACAGCGAACATCCGGAGCTGTCCGGCCTGGTGCTTGTCACTGGTGGATGAGCAGGGTAAACCGCAGGACGGCTTCCTGCGGCTGCATGATATCTACAATTTGAATCTCCCGACTGATCTGGTCGTGCTGAGCGCCTGCAACACTGGACTGGGCAAGGATGTCCGAGGAGAAGGCTTGGTGGGAATCGTGCGGGGGTTCATGTATGCCGGGGCAGCACGAGTTGTGGCTAGCCTGTGGAAAGTGGATGATGAGGCCACAGCCGAGTTGATGAAGCGATTCTATCGGCACATGCTCCAGACAATATGCCAGCAGCAGCCGCTCTCAGGGCTGCTCAGGTGGAGATGTGGCAACAGAAGCAGTGGCACTCACCTTATTACTGGGCTGCGTTTGTGCTGCAAGGGGAATGGAAGTGAGGCACTGTCGAGGCAGAGGGCTGGCAGACGACCAGCGGCTGCAGATCCAGGCAATTCAGAACTCCCACATTCAGCCCTCGTGAGCCTCTCGATCATGCCAGCACTTTTGAGCAGCCTTGGCTTATACCAAGGCCGGGATCTCAATTATTCCGATTTTGCCAAATGAGGCACTCACGCCAAATGGCAGCGACAGGACTCCCTTTGATTGCCGCGAGTATATTCGGCACCGGATTGCAACCCCAGAAGAACTCCGCGAGTGGTTTGCAGATGATGGACAATTCGGCTTGGCGGCGGTGCTTGGCCCCATCAGCGGCGGACTGGAATGTTTGGATCTGACCTATGCGGCTGTGGTCAAGCTTTTTCGGCAACTGGTCACCTTTCAAGGTGGGGCGAGTTTGCTCGAAAAGCTTCCTGCCTTGCGAGTGCCTGCTGAGGGCAGAACCCGCCTATATTATCGCTGTGCCCATCCTGTCCGAGGTTACTCGCGGCTGGCCCAGTTGGAAGTCCCCAGCGAACCCGGAACAGTAAAACTGCAACTGCTTGCCTTTGTCCACGGGGAAGGTAGCTGGACCGAACTGCCAGGTTCAGCTACCGCCTTCGGTGAGTTTGACAAAGCCTATGAGTGGGTTGGCGGGGACCTTACCCAAGTCCCGACCCTTACTGAAGACGAGCGGCAGTTATTGCTGGAAAGTGCGAGCTGTTTGAACGCATGGGTTAATCCTGATGCGATTCTAGCCCCAGCAGGCCCAGACGGATTCGACAACGGTGTGAGCTGGGAACAAATCTTGGTCCCCTTGGGTTGGAGGAAAGTCAGAGATTTCGGGGAGGTGGCCGTTTGGCATACCCCGGAGAGAACAAAGCCAGGCTACTGCGCCGTCAGCGGGATTGGCTTCAACCGTGACCTGCTTTACATGATCCGAACCGGCAAGGCTTATACGAAATTTGGTGCCTTTGCGTCGTTCCACTTTGACGGGGACTTCGAAAAAGCCAGGTCCGTTGGGCTGCGACCAGCTACACCTTCTCGCTGGGAGACTGCGGCAGGCACGCGCTACTCTGAGAGCGCTTAAGACAACACCGCTTCCTCTGGTCTCCTGCATCATGCCGACGACCGGCGACCGACGGCGATTTCTGCCGCAAGCGATCAAGTGTTTTCAGCGACAAACTTACCCGAATTTGGAGCTGGTGATCCTTTGCGACGGAGAAGACGATATGTCCGATCTCATCCCGCGTGATGATGAGCGGATCCACTACTATTACCTGGGTCGTAACCGCCAAACCCACGGTGCTAAACTCAATCTAGGGTGTGAGAGAGCCACGGGGGACCTGATCGCCCACTTCGATGACGATGACTGGTCACACCCGGACCGCCTGAGCTTTCAGGTGGGCGCCTTGCTGGCGGAAGGCGCCGAGATCTGTGGGATTTCGCAGTTGTTGTATTTTGAAATTGGCACTGGACTGGTCTGGTTGAATCGAACACCGACCCTTTTGCACCCCAGTTTGTACCCAGGCCTCTCTTTCGGGGCTTCGTACGTGTACCGGCGTAGTTACTGGTCCAGCTCGCCGTTTCCCGATATTGCATGCTGATTCAGACATTGCCTTTACCTCGGCAGAGGGCCGCCAGGACCGTGCCGTGCTGGTTTCGGACCACCTGCTTTATGTGGCCATGATTCATAACTCAAATACGGCGGACTACTCTGGAGAAATCATCACACTGGTCTCCCTGGCCCGGCGACATCCGGGAAGTCATGGGCGCTGATTTGGACTTTTACCGGTCTCTCCGCAAGAGCTGAGACATGAGCGTTCCTTCGCGACTTGGTTGTGACTAACGTGATCCTTGGGATTCCTGGACTGCTGCCGGCGGCAACCAATGATGGAGAGCGGTGCGCTAGATAGGCCTCCTAGTTCCGTCGATTCCATGAGGATCTTGATTGAATCATGCCCAGTCTCCTTGAATTAGCCCTGGCCCACACCAAGGCCGGGATCTCGATCATTCCGCTTTCGCCAAATGAGGGCAGCTGCGCGCAGATGTCAGTAACGAGACTCCCTTTGATTGCCGCGAGTATCTTCGGCACCGGATTGCAACCCCAGGAGAATTCGCGAGTGGTTTGGCAGATGGTCCACGAGTTCCGCTTGGCGAGCGGTGCTTGGCCCCATCAGCGGAGGGCTGGAATGTCTGGATCTGACCTATGCGGCTGCGGCCAAGATTTTTCGACAGACTGGTCACCTCTCAAGGTGGGACGGGTCTGCTCGAAAGACTTCCTACCGCGCAGTCGACTGTTGCATGGCAGGACCCGTCTCTATTATCGGTGTCGCTAATCCTGCCCGAGGTTATTAGCGGCTGGCCCAATTCGAAATGCCCAGTGAACCCGGAGACCGTAAAGCTGCAACTGCTCGCGCTTCGTCCAGGGCGATGGTAGCTGGACCGTGCTGCCAGGCTCGCCTGACTGCGGTTGGCGACTTGACGACGTTTATGAGTGGGTTGGCGGGAATCTTATGCAAGTTCCCACTCTTACGGAAGACGATCGGCAGCTATTGTTAGAAAGCGCAAGCTGCTTAAACGCTGGGTTGATCCCAGTGCGATCTTCGGCTCCTGCCAGTCCCCAAGGGTTTGATGACCGAGTCTCCTGGGATCAAATTCTTGTGCCTTTGTCCTGGAAGAAAGTTCAAGACTTTGGAGAAGTGGCACGTTTGGCACACTCCCGAAAGAACGAAGCCCGGCTACTGCGCTGTCAGTGGAATTGGCTTGGATCGCGATTTGCTTTACATGACGGGAACGGGCAGGGCTTACACGAAATTCGGAGCGTTTGCGTCGTTCCACTTTGGTGGGGACTATCGAGAAAGCCAGGTCAGTTCGGCGCTGCCAGCTCCAGTTTCTCGTTGGGAGACTCCAGCAGGAACTCGTTATCTGAACGCAATCAAGACGACACCGCTTCCCCTGGTTTCTTGCATCATGCCGACCACGGGCGAGCGGCGACATTTTCTGCCCCAGGCAATCAAGTATTTTCAGCAGACAGACCTACCCGAATCTGGAACTAGTGATCGTGTGCGATGGGGAAGACGAGTCTGTCCGATCTCCTGCCACCGGATGAAAAAAGAATTCGGTACTTCTACCTGGGGCGCGACCACCGCACGATCGGCACCAAACGAAATTTCGCTTGTGAGCGATCCAGGGGCGATTTGATCGCTCACTTCGACGACGACGACTGGAACCATCCGGACCGTGTGAGCTTTCAAGTTGGAGCCTTACTCGCTGAAGGAGCCGAAGTGTGCCGACTTTCGCAACTGTCGTTCTTTGAAATCAACACCAAAGTGGCCTGGCTCTGTCGAACGCCCGCCCTGCTGCACCCTAGCCTGTCGCTTGGTCTACCTGCCGGGTGTACATTCCTATATCGGCGGGACTACTGGTCTAGTTCGCCCTTCCCGGATATTTCGCTGGGTGAAGACATGGCGTTTATCGCTCCGGACGGGCGGCGAGACTTCTCCGTGTTGGTGCCCGACTATCGACTTCACGTCACAATGATTCACGGCTCGAACACCTCCGACTACTCACGCAAGTCATCGTACTGGTCTCCTTGGCCGGGAGACATTCGGGAGATCATGGGCACCGACTTAGACTTCTATTTATCTCTCCAAGCGGCCGAAACAGGTCCTCCCCTTCCAGGTTTTTCAGCAGCATCACCCAACGTATGAAGTTTTTTTGGTTCTGACATACGCGTCAACTGACATAGTATGTACGGCAACACTTTGGCTTGTGCAAATGGTGTCGGAATCGCGGCGTGGGTTAGGCACTAATCTCCCGATTCTTGCATCGCCTTGATCGCCCCAAAAACCCGAGACTTTAAGAAAGCAAGAGTAAACGGAATCTCGAATCGTTGGCTCGACCTTCCATGACAAAAAACTGGGAACTCTCTGAGGCAGCTTTTGACCAACTACTCTTGTGGCTCAACCCAGATCGCGAAGCCGCTGGAAGAAAATACGAGGAAATCCGGCTCAGGTTGATCAAGATGTTTACCTGCCGGGGTTGCGTGACGCCGGAAGACTTGGCCGACGATACCATCAACCGCGTGGCCAAAAAGGCTGCTGAAATCGCGCCCTCCTATACGGGCGATCCGGCGCTCTATTTCCTGGGTGTTGCTCACAATGTCTGCCTGGAGCATTTCCGCAAGAAGCCTGAACCCGAACCGCCGCCTCAGCCGGATGAATCAGAACGAAAAGAGCAAATGGACGAGTGCCTTGAGCACTGCATGCAGCGACTATCCGCGAAAAACCGCCAGCTGATTCTGGAATACTACCGCGAAGAGAAACACTCAAAAATTGATCACAGGAAGGAGCTTGCCCAGCAACTGGGCATCGCTTTGAATGCGTTAAGGATACAGGCCTGCCGGATACGCGCAAGTCTCCAAGAATGCGTGTTTGAATGCCTGAAAGCAGGCGGAAGCCTCGCGGCGAGCGCTTTGGCATGAAATGGATTCGGTTTTAAGTCATTAGCAGACAGAGGAACATGAAAAGATGTTCTGAGGGCCTGCTGAGGGCTTGCGTGCTACCAACCTGACTAGCACTCCTTGTTTGCCCTTCGGACATCCTGGTTTCGACTGAGGGCTGGAACAAGTCCCAGAGACTGTCACCATTGCGAAATTTGAGAAACCGTGAATCACCATACCGCCGAAGAAAAACAACTCTGCCAGTATCTGCTGGGCAAGCTTGCGGAAGACGTGCAACGGCGGCTCGAGGAGAAGCTGATGACCCAGGCCAATTTGTTAGAGCAGTTGGAAGTTCTTGAGGACGAACTGATCGATGAGTACTTGAGGAATACGTTGTCCAACAAGGACCGCGAGGGCTTCGAGAAACACTTCCTGTCATCACCCGAGCGCCATCAGAAGCTGAGATTCGCTCAAGCGTTCCGAAGCTATGTTGCAGTTGCAAACGAAGGAAAAGAAAAAGAACCTTCAAAGTCTTCGCTCTGGCAGACCTTGTGGGCAACGCTTGCGCGCTCAGAGCCCTGCGTTGAGCTATGGCCTGCCGGTCGCGATCTTGGGTGCGTTTTTAGGTTGCTTGTGGATGGCTGGCACTATCCAGCGACTTCAAACCGAGGTTGCTCAGGTTCGGACTGAGCAGGGCAGTTTCCAGGAGAGGGAACAACAACTCCAGCAACAACTGGAGGCACAACGCCGGCGCAGCCAGGAACTGGAACAGCAACTAGTTCTTGCGCAGGCCCAGCAGCCAGAAACCTCCTGAGAGTCTTTGTCCACTTTGGTTGCTCTTGCGATCCTCACAGCCCGGCCTTGTCCGAGATTCTCGGGACCTCGAACAGACTGACCGTCTCTTCCGATACTCGCCTGGTTGAATTGAGGCTTGAGTTGGGTGAGAACCGATACGAGAACTATCGCGTGGTGCTGCAGGACGAAGAAGGGTCTGAGATATTGGCTCGCAACAAGCTCAAACCAGAACGATCGGGACCCAACCAATTTATCGTTCTGACTCTTGGCCGCCAATGACCTTCCCCGTGGCGACTACTCCCTGAAACTTAGCGGTGCGAGCAAGTGCCGGAGAATTCGATCCGCTCGGCAGCTACACCTTTGGAGTCATGACCAAGTAGGCTCACCGCGTCCTTCTCCGTCTGCTCTCTGTCCTTTGCCTCCTTTCGAAAACTCAGTCCCGCTGAAACCGGGCCAGGTAAGGATCTTGCAACACTGTCGTCAATGCCTCTCGTTGAGCCAGCGGCGCGAGGCGCCGGGCAATGGCAAAGGCCAAATACGCATTCCGGGTCTCTGGTTGCCAGTCCTGTTCTTTTGCTCAGGGATCTCGCCCGCATCAGGCTCTGAGTGATGATGAAATGATTTTCGCATCGTTGTCATTAAGAACTAGAAGAGCAATCCCATGATCGCCACTTACGAACAGGGTAGCTGTCACAACGAGTCTCAATCGGGAAATACCCCTGAAAGAGGAAACACCCGGTGAACGCACAGATGATGATCTCTCACTATCGCATTCTCACCAAGCTCGGAGCTGGCGGGATGGGTGAAGTCTACCTCGCAGAAGATACGAAGCTGGAGCGCAAGGTGGCCATCAAATGTCTGCCATCGAAATCATTGGCGGATGAGAAGGCCAAGAAGCGACTGATCAGAGAAGCACAACTGGCAGCCAAACTAGACCACCCCAACATCTGCTCCATTCACGAACACCTGGAAGAAGACAACCAGATTTTCATTGTGATGCAATACGTCGAAGGCGAGCCGCTGTCTGAGAAGATTCAGCGCAAGTCTTTCACCGTTCAGAGAATCGTTGGAAGTTGTTCTCCAGGTAGCCGAGGCGTTGGCCGAAGCGCACTCTCAGGGCATCATCCACCGAGACATCAAGCCGCAGAACATCCTCGTGACACCTCGCGGACAAGTGAAGGTGCTCGACTTCGGGCTGGCAAAATTTCAACCGGGGCAGGCGGCGATGCGGAAAGCAAAGACTCAGTTTCTCTTGACGGAAGCTGGAGCCATGTTGGGTACGGTGCGGTATATGTCTCCTGAACAAGCGAGGGGTCTGCCCGTTGATGCGCGCAGTGACCTCTTTTCTCTGGGCACTCTGCTTTACGAATGCCTGGCGGGAAAGCCTGCCTTCAACGGGGCGACCCTGTTGGAGATAGGCGCCCAGGTCATTCACGTAGATCCGCCTCCACCGTCCAGCTTCAATCCCTCGGTGCCGCCGGAAGTAGACCACCTGACTCTCAAGATGCTCGCCAAAGAACCGGAAGCGCGCTACCAATCGGCTGGTGAACTGATCGTAGCTCTCCTCAACGTCTGTCACACGTTGCCAAGTGAACACGAGACGCTTGTCCCAAGGATGTCCCGGCGAACTGTAGGGTTGCAGACAAAGCCCACAGCAACCGTGCGCCGTTCATTCTGGCTGTCCGACGCTTTCCGTTCTGCTCTCGCGCAACTTTTTCTTGCGCTGCTCATCTCATGGATGCTGCCGCGCATGGGCTCTTCCCTGCCACAGTTTCCAGAGCTCAAGGTGAGCAGTGCAAAGATAGACGCTTGGCAACCGCTCGGAAACCCGATGCTGTGAATTGGGATGAGGCAGGCAAGCCTTTAACCTGCTTTGGAACCGCCAGCTTCGACAAGAGGAGAATGTTTGTCGTGACTCGCGCGCGTCAAGCCACAGGCAAGCAAAGCGGCCCTTGCGGGCACTGCCCGACTCCACCGCACTCCAAATCACTCACTTTTTCAAGAACTGCATCGGAATACAACTTAGCGCCGCGCAACTGGAACTTTACCTGCACTACCCTTCCCTCGAGCGAAGAAAGATCCTGGCCCTTTTTGTGCGGGCCGAGTCAAGAACCAACTCTTTCTGCAATGCCTTTACTATCCGCGCACCGGGTACACCTGACACCTGAAACCCGACACCTACCCCTCACCGGTCGGCAATGGCACCATCCGCAAAGCGATGGCTCCTCCAGTCTTTCGGCTTGTATGGGAACTTGCGGGCGACGTTCTCATCCAGATTGATGCCCAGTCCGGGCCGATCCGGCGCCAAGGCATAACCCTTCTCAAATTGCACGGCCCCTCCGTAGAAGAGCTCCTTCCATCGGTCAGATTGGCCACTTCCAATCTCGAGGATGGTGCCGTTGGGTGAGCACATGTTGACGTGCAAAGAAGCAATTGTGCTTACCTCGCTCTGTGGATTGTGGGGCGCAAGCTCGATCCGAAAGGCTTCCGCCATGGTCGCAATCTTCCTCATTTCGAGGATTCCACCACAATGGACCACGTCGGGTTGAACATAGTCCACCAGGTGGCGACTGCAAATCTCATTGAAAGCGTACTTCGTAACCAGCCGTTCACCAGTGGCCAATGGAACGCTGGTGTGCGACCGCAGATGAGCCAGTTCACCAATGTCTTCCAGCTGCGTGGCTTCCTCTACAAACATTGGCCGATACTCCTCGGCTCGCCTGCAGAACTCCACGGCCATGGTTGTGGTGGGCTTTCCATGGATATCGATACAGATGTCAAAGTCCTCACCGACTGCTTCGCGCACGGCCTTCAGCCGTGCGATGGCTTCCCGCACGGCCCGACGCGGGTCGATAATGTTATTGGCATCGGCATTCATGAAACCCGCTTTGCAGGCCGTCCATCCTTCTGCCTTTCGCTTGAGCCAGTTCCTTACATAGTCTTCAGGACTTCCCCCTTCAGCATGTGGATAGATGCGAACCTTGTCACGTGCTTTGCCACCCAGCAACTTCCAGATGGGCTGACCGAGAGCCTGACCCAGGATGTCCCAAAGCGCGATTTCAACGGCGCTGATGGCGGACATCAGACACCGCGCCGCCTCGATATCGTGGACCGCGATACATGGCCTGCCAGAGGAACTCAATATCCGTCGGATCTTTCCCGACGAGGTAGCGCTTGTGTTCAAGAATCGCCTGTTCAACGGTCGCTTCCTTTCCGGTCAGCGTGCCTTCGCCCAGCCCCACAATGCCTTGATTGGTGTAGATCTTGACGAAGACAAAATTCTCGTCCGAATGCGTGTCGACAAAGAAGGTCTTGAGGTCGGTGATCTGCAGGTTTAGAGGTTTCGCCTTTTCGCGCGCCTGGGCCAGCAATCCTTCCGGCCCGGCAATTCGTGCCCAGGCAGCAGTGGCTGCGCCCAAGGCGGTATAGAAGAAATCGCGGCGATTCATGAGTGTGCCTCCAGATATTTGTGGTGATCCTGGAAAAACCCAACGTAGCTCGTCGGACAAGAGGAGTCCTCGTCCAAAATAGAAGCAGAAAGTGGGAGCCGCTGTCCCCAGCGGCGATCTCAGGCCTCGGGTGAAACAACCAGTCGCCGCTCGGGCGTCAGCGGACGCACGAGCGGCTCCCACACTCAGAGCGTAGAGTGCGCTGCCTTTCAAGCGCACGCCGGCCATCAAGCAAAATCGTCAAGCTCTAATGCAGTGCGAAAGTGCTCTCGCTCAGTCGGTTCTCTTGAGCCCCAGGATGTCACTATAGTCATAGGTCAAGCCCGTCAGACTCAGGGATGGCTTCCAGCTTCTGCATGAGCCGCTCTCGAACTCCCGGCGGCTGTTTGGCGGCGCCAACAGCAGGATGGTCGAACCCATAGTAAAAGCGCTCGGGATCCACATAGAGCTTCACGCCGTTCTTGCGGCATAGCGGTCCGTAAGAATCGGCGACCGCCTGCTCAATCGGAGGAAGATTCAGGTTCTCTTCCTGATTCTGGATGTATCCGTAAGCCCGCTGCGCGAGATTTGGATAGCGCGACCGCTCCTGCGTAATATGGCCAACCACGAGTTCATCGACGATCTTTTCCGAAACCCACTGCCTCCAGTGCAGCTTCATGTTCCCGAACGGAGGACCGAGGTATTCGCCTTGTGGGATTCCGATCGCCAGCTTCTGGCCTTTCCGGTTCACATGCGCCTTGACGTCTCGAAGAAAAGCAGTCAGGTACTCGCCCCTGAGATCGCGCCACTTCTCGAGGTCGAATGACTGCAGCAGGATATTCCTTCCGTAGCGCCGCTCGTACTCTTTCACAACGGGTTCGTTGAATCCGAACTGGTCGGCATGCTCAGGGGGAGGAGAGTGGGTACGTAAGCTGAGAAAGACACCATCGAAATCGAACCGGTCGGAAAATGTTGTGACCATTTTCAGCATGTATTCCCGAACTTCGGGGTAGGCATACTCGAGAACTCCATGCTGGTACCGGTGGGGAGAGCCTGGAAGGCTGCGGTCAACGGAGAGGAACTGCGGATTCTCCCGCGTGAAATTGGATTGCCACGGAAAGAAACCTCCGCCGCCCCAGAGCATCTCGTGGGGTAAACCCTCGTCTAAGAATCGTGATGTACATGTCTACGACGATGCCTTCCTTCTTCAGGGACTCTACGGCCACCTGCACGAGGTTTCGTTCCCAGGCTTCCTTCGTCGTCCTGGCCGCTTCCTTGTTGTATTCACTGCTGGTGGGTGGCAGGTAGAACTGATGAAACAAGAGAATGCGAAAGTCGTCCACGCGGAAGTGAACCTTATCAACTCCCTTTGCCTTCCAAGTCTTGATGGATTCGCGAATTTTTTCAGGAGTGTCGATCTGGGCGATACCCTGCCCCCGATGCTGCCAGATAACGTCACCCCAGCTCAGAGTCATGATCTTCTCTTTGGCCAGCAGGGACGCTGAACCAAGACAGACAAAAACCATGACAGCAGGCACAACTCGCATCTGACTTAATCCTTTATCTACGTTCTCGCCGTCTTATGGTCTCGTTCTGAATCAATGCCGAGGACAACCGCGAGAACGAGGACGAATCATTATTCCTGGGTAACCAAAGCGACAGGTTTGTCTTGGAAGTGCTTGGGAGTGGCACAGGCGAGAAGAGTCGCCGCACACAGGACCAGTCAGGCTCTGTGTGCGGCTTGTCGCGTAGAGATCGCGCGCTCAGAAGGTGAATCTCAATCCCATCTGCATCGTTCTGGCAGGCTGCACAGCCGTGATCACGACCAAAAAGTGTCGTATTCGTGATGTCCGTATTCGGATTGCCCAACCTGACGCTGTTGGTGGCATTGAACATGTCGAGCGCGGAACTTTAGGCCGTAGCGTTCGTAGAACTTGAAGTCCTTGGAGATTGAAAGATCCAGGTTCCAGAACTCGGGGCCCCGAAGTGCGTTCTTGCCCAGATTGCCCGGCCGGATTGGAACGTTGGCGGAGTTCACGGGAACTCTCGCAAACGCTGCCGGGTTCAAATATCGGAATCGATCCGCTCCGTTCAGAAACGGATCACCTCCAGCATAGTCAGGCCGAGATTGAAGGTATGTGCTGGGTTGAACCACATTAATCCATTGTCCGTTGGCCACTCCCACGATACCTGCCAACTGCCAGCCTCCGACGACGTGCTTCAAAACGGAATTGGCGTTCAGCCAGCGGTCAAATGGGAACGCATAAACGGAATCCAGAGTCATGCTATGCGTCCTGTTCTGGGTGATGGGACCATAATCGGCTCGATAGTTGGTCTCGTCCTGCACTTCCGGATCATTGCCTCCCCAGTAGTCACCTTGAGACAACGCCATGTTCCGGCTCCAGGTGTAGTTGACGTTGAAGGAAAGATCGTGGGAGAACCTCTTTCTCAAAGAGGTTTGCCACGCATGATAGGTGCTGAAATCGGAAGCGTCTCTCACATTCACGTTGAGCACCGTCGGCACGAGCCGAGCACCCGTGATCCGGTCAGGAATATTCGTCGTGTGTGACTGGCTGATCTTCAAACCCTTGTTTCCGACGTAACCTGTTTGAAAGACCAAGGTAGGCGACAGTTGGCGCTGGACGTCGAGGGTCCACTGCATGGTGTAGGGATTTGGGTTGTCTTCAGCAAAGATCTCGAAGGCTCGTGCGACGGTTTCGCCTCTCACGATCGGCAGCATTTGCGCGTTGGTGAGGGGGTATCTGAGGTTAAGGCGAGTGATGTCGGCCCCTGTAAAGTCGTAGCGGAAGATCACCTTGGGATCAACTGCAGCCAAGGTATAGAAATTCCTCAGATTGAATGGCGCAACGGTCATCCCAAAACCACCCCGAACAACATTCTTGCCTTGTCCCGGACTCCAGGCAAACCCAACACGTGGCAGAATATTGTTCTTGTCGGGTTCGTAGAACGAACCCTTGGGACGATAGATCGGAGGATTTGCGTAGGCGTTGGTTGGATTTCCAGCGTTGAGCAGATACCCTTCCTTGTCCCCGAAAACCGAGTAATACTCGTAACGAACTCCCAGGTTAAGGATAAGGTTTGGTCGTATTTTGAAGTCGTCCTGGATGAAATCCTGCCAGGTTCCAGGTCCGGCCATAAAAGCGCGGCACGCCGAAGGTGAACCGGGCCCGGTTTGGAGTGTTGGCCAGGAAAGCCGCAGGGTTTGTGTAACGGAACTGCGGAATCTCTTCGTCGAAGCGGCCAGTCGCCTGAACGAAGTAGTGGCCTCCAAACTTAAACGTATGCCGCCCGATAGGCTTGCTCACAATTTCCTCGATGCTGTAAGTGTGGCCGGTCAGCGTCAGAAATTCTGCCCCAACGTTGAAGCCGGCGCCCTGAACATCAATGCCAGGAACTTGCGCAACATAAGCCTGTCCCAATCGGTCGGCGTCCGTATAGTTCAGGCCCGCCCGAGTCTCACTGGTCCAGCTAGGAGCCGCATGAACCCAGCTCAGGTTAGCCATGTCGGACGCATAGGTGTACGACTGGCGATTCGTTGGAAGAGGGTTTGGCTGGTTCCTGAAGGGTCTTCCCCGCGTGTACCGGCCAGACAAACGATCATTAGCGCTGATGTTATAGTCGCCGCGGAAGACGTAGTGATCGTCATCCCCATCGTCTGCAGACGCACCTCGCCAAAGAGCGCTGGCTGCACCGGACGCGTAAGGTTCGGTTGGGTTCGGAAAGATTGAGAGAATGTCTCGGTAAGCAGGCACGGCGGCAATCGCTTGAGCTTTGAATTCAGGAGTCGGCATCTGGGCTATCGAGGGGCACAAAGTTGCTCTGCCGGTAGCCCTCGTAGGCAAAAAAGAAAAACGCCTTGTCCTTGATGACAGGCCCGCCGATCGAACCGCCAAACTGGTTGAACCGAATCGGGGGTTTGCTTTGCGCTGGAGTCAGCAGTGCATTGCGGGCGTTGAGAACATCATTTTGCCAGTTTTCGAACAAGGAACCATGAAACTCGTTCGTTCCGCCCTTGCTGATGACATTGATATTGCCGCTAAAGGCCCGGCCAACCTCTGCCGAAATCACTCCCTTTGCAACATTCACTTCCTGGATCGCTTCCTGGCTTAGGACGTTGATGACGTTGGCGCCCTGGAACGCCGAGAGCGATGAGCTCTCGGAATCTCCACCCGCGTCCACGCCATCCACAGTCACGGTGATTCCGACTCCCGCCAGCCCGTTGATCTGGATATACTCAGTGCTGTTGCGCACCATGCCGGTCTGCAAGCTGAGTAGCTGAGTGAAATCCCGTCGTGCTTGGGGCAGATCCTGAATCTGCTGCGGAGTGATGTTGTCGGTGAGTTGCACCGAAGCGTTCTGCAGAAGTGGCGCCTCGGCAGTGACTTCCACTTTTTCGGTGATCTCGCCAAGTTCCAGGGTGATGGGGTAACGGATCTGTTGTCCTGCAGTGAGTTCAAGGCCTTTCTGCACGAAAGTTTTGAACCCTTGGGCACTGACCGTGATCGTGTAACGACCGACCGGCAAGAACGTCGCGGAGAACTCTCCCCCTTCGTTCGTGGTGGTCTTTTGTTCAGTTCCGGTCAACTCATTCGCGAGCGCGACTGTGATTCCCGGAACAACCGCACCTGACGTGTCCTTGACAAGTCCATAGACGTTGGCGGTGGTCCTTTGTGCAACCGCAACGTCGCAAAGAGAAAACACCAAGCCCCACAACAGCACAGGAAACAGCCATTTTCCTTTCATATTGTCCCTCCCTCGAAGAGCTTCTAGGTCACATAACCCGACAAATTCAGAGAAACCAAATCATGGAACCTCGAAACCCCAATGGATGAGTATTGCGAGTGTAGGACGATGTTCTTCCTACACTGCAAACTCCCGCCTCAAGCTAGTCGTTGCTCATTGTGTACCGGTGCGGCGTTGCTGCAGGGATCGCATCTGCTGATCGAGTTTGAGAATGCCATCCAGACTTGCGTCGATATGTTTCCAGATCGCGCCTGCGGCTGCTTCCGGGTCCTTGCCCAAGAGCGCTTTCACCACCGCTTTGTGAATCCCAACGCCTTTCGCATACCCTTTCACCCTCTTGTCCATGTTCTCGTTCAGCGCGAGGGAAATTCCCGAGATAATTGCGGTTTCAATCTTGGAATTCTCAACCAGTTCGTAGAGTCTCTGGTATCGGGTGCTGCGGACGACATGCAGATGAAAGTCGAGATCAGCCTCATCACACTTGAAAGTGTCTTTCGTGGCCCATCGGTCGAACCTGTCGCTGAGTTCAACCAGACGGCGCTTGTCTTCCGCCGTGGCGCGCTTAACAAAAAGCCGCGCCGCTTCGCCTTCCAATGCCCTGCGAATGGACGTGTGCCTCCCGGATTTCGTCCAGCGACCAGACCTTGACTGTGGCTCCCCATTGGGGCACTAACGTTACTAATCCGTCCCGCTCCAGACGCCGGATCGCCTCTACAACCGGCATGCGGCTCATTCCCAGTTTCGTTGCCAGCGACTGCAGAACCAGCGCAGCTCCTGGCAGAATCTCACGCTGCGCGATCATCCTCTTGATTTCATAGTAGGCGCGCTCGCTGAGAGTCAGCTTCCTCTCGGGAAAGGTCATCCGGAACACTCCTCGGCTTTAATCATCGATGAATTGTATGCAATGAATGACAGTTGCATCCCACGCTTGGGATTGTCAAGCACAAACGCTGCGGCGCGTGCGCCTGTTGCGGATCTGCGGGCCTCGGGTTCATCTTTGGCCCGTCTCCGCGCCTACCCTTTGGAACCGCCACGATACCCCACGAGAATGAACTCCATATGTCATCCGCTTGAACGAAGACCCGGAACAAAGAGGCTTGCGCTATTTAGACCTGGGAGCGCTTGTCACGCTAGACCAGACGCCGGAACCCGGACTGTCGCACCGGACACTCCAGATATTTCTGAATGTCGCCTTCGTCGAGGGCCTTGCGGATGATGCTCAAGGCCGCCCCAATGATGTCCACCGCTGCTGTCAGGTCCGTGTGAGTATGCTGCAGACAGAAGAAGTGTCCCGGCCCTCCGAAGAGGCCCCGCCTGGCAGTTTCCTGCATATAGAGAGTCACCAGCGGGTCAAGCAATTCCGGCGCAAGATCTCGAAACGCTAGAGACGGGAAAAAGGGCAGTCCGACCACTGTCGCCGGCACTCCGCATTCCTCTATGACCCGGCGAACCCCTGACACAAACGTCTGGCCGAAATCTTGGACAGCGGCGCAAACAGGCTGGTTCAGATACTCTCGCAAGGTTGTCTTCCCGGCGGCGAGCCCGGTAGCTTCGGCCCAGTAGACACTGCTGATGAAGCTGTCCACGGCCACTTCCATCACTTCTTTTTTCCCTGCTACGGCACCCAAAGCAAACCCATTCGAGATGCATTTGGCGAATGTAGCGATATCGGGAACAACGTTGTAGTACTCCTGGGCACCTCCGCGCGCGAGACGGAAGCCAGTGACGACTTCGTCGAAAATGAGAACGACATCCTCTTGCCGAGTCAGGTTTCGAACGCCCTCCAGAAAGCCCGGCTCAGGCAGGTAATTCCGCGCTGCCTCCAGAATCACACACGCGATCTCTCCCGAATGGGCATCCAGAACCTGCCGGAGCGAGTCAAGGTTATTGAACTCAAACGGTAGCGCCGTTCCCTCAAGTCCTCGTGGCACACCTCCTGGCGTGATCCCCGGCAACAAATGCTTCGTTAGAGTTGATTCCGCCGCCAGGTTGGCCGCTAGATACCAATCGTGCCAGCCGTGGTAGCCGCAAAAAACGACCTTATCGCGCCCGGTCGCAGCTCTGGCAATCCGGACTGCCACGGCGTTGGCTTCCCCTCCCCCCTTGCAGAACCGAACCATTTCGGCGCAGGGCACGAGTTCAGCCAGGAGTTCGGCAGTTTCCAGTTCCAGCGGATGGTTAATAGTGAGCCCGGTTCCCTGCCCCGCCTGGTCTTGAACCGCCCGTACCACGGTCGGGTAGGCGTGGCCCAGCAGGACTGCTCCAGCTCCCATGTTAAAGTCAATGTACTTGTAGCCATCCACGTCCCAAAAGTGGCCGCCCTGCTGCCGCTCACTGTACACCGGTGAGATGCCGTAGGCGTGCATCTCAGCTCGCCGCCCAAACAAGTGAGTTCGCCCGGCAATGAGCAACTTGGCGCGGTCGTAGAGCTCCATCGACTTTGGAACTCGCACTGTGTTGAGTCCGACCGTCTCTTCTGTCTTCAAGGGATTCATACGTCGAGAGAAACCCGCCATTCGAAACTCAGCCGAATCCTGTTGATCGAGTCGGGTGCTTTCAGCGTTGGTGCATTTATATCATGTATTGCATGCAATGATTCCAGAAAAACAAGATCCACCGGTAGCGAACGTTCTGGGAACCTCATCCAGGGCTGCGTTTCAGGAATTGATTCAGCTGAGAGGTAGCCCCCCTCACCCCCAGCCCCTCTCCCACGCTGGGGCGAGGGGAGCCGATGCTCCCGACTTGTAGCTGTCCCACACCAACTTGTAGACGTGTCACTATGATTTGTGGTCCTCAGTAATTCCTTCTGCAGTGCTGGTAGGAGCGGAAGTGGATAGCTACGTCTGCTTGGGTGTAGCCCAATGCTGGCGGTACTCCCGGCCCAGAAACTTCTGGGCAGACTCATTGCCGAAGATCGTTTCCAGGTTGGCGTCGAATTTCAATGGCTGACCCGTGCGCACGACGATATTGGCCAGGTGAGCATGCAGAGTGGAGGTGTGGCCGATGGCAATCTCTGCGTTGGGCGCTTTCCGGGTTCGGATGCAGTCGATAAAGTTTCGGGCATGCCAATTTTGGTCCTCGTACTCGCAATCTTCCAACACCAGCTTGTGCTTCCGGTCATAGATTCGATAACCATGCTTGCGCCCGCCCTTTTCTGAAGGCCAACGGCCAATATGCATCACGCCCTCGGAGCCGTAGATCGCGACACCATTCTGCTGGCCCTCCATGCCGTACGGATTCCAGATCCGCATCTCAAAGACAAGGGCTTTGTCTTTGTAATCAAACGTAACATTGACCGTGTCGGGCGTCCTCTGATCGTCGCTAAAGTACAACTTCCGGCCCATGCCAGACACTTCGAGCGGTTCCTCAACTCCCAGCGCCCAGCGGGCCAGATCGATCTGATGCACACCGTCGTTGCCTACGTCGCCTGTGCCATAGTTCCAGTGCCAATGCCAGTTGTAGTGAAACCGGTTTTCGTTGAAAGGCAGCATCATGGCGGGTCCAGTCCAAGCGTCGAAATCCACGCCAGCCGGCACCGGGCTGTCTTCCTTGTGCCCAATGTCGTCGCGCATTTGCACGTCCCACGCCTTCGCTGCCAGAGCTTTCCCAATCTTGCCCGACCTCACGGCCTCTACAGAGCGAATGAAACTCGGGAAACTGCGATACCCTGTACCATGTTGAACCACACGCTGGTGGCGGCGGGCGGCTTCCACCATGAGGCGACCCTCTTTCAGATTGTGGGAGCACGGCTTCTCCACATAAACGTCCTTGGCTGCCTGGCAGCCAAGAATTGTTGCCGGAGCGTGCCAGTGATCGGGGGTAGCTATTACGATGGCGTCCACGTTCTTGTCGTCCAATGCCCTGCGAATATCTCCAATGAGCTGCGGTCTGGCGCCTTTCTTCTCCTCGACGATTTTGGCTGCCGGACCAAAGACGTTTTCGTCAACATCGCAAAGATAGGGGATGTTCACGTCCGGCAGCACAGCAAAATCCTCAGCGAGGCTCCTGCCTCGCCCGCGAACGCCCATCAAGGCAAGGTTCACCTTATCGCTGGCGGCAACCAAGTGTTTGGAGAGAGTAGCCGCCACGAGTGACGATTGAATGAAGTAACGACGATTCATGATGCACCTCCGTTTGAAGGTTCAAAACCACCCCGGCCACGGCCTATGGGCCATGGCTTCCCCTCCTTGTCCAAGGAGGGGAGTTTCGTGACGTCTACCGAAATCGAAACGAGTAAAGATCAGCCGCTTTCATCGCAAAGCGCAACTGGATAGTCTTCCCTCTAAGCGCTCGTGACAAGTCTGACGGCTTGTTGGGGATCTCCTTGAAACTTTCATCGAGCACGTCGGCATGCCCTCGACGCCAAGTGACGACACGTTCAAGCTGGTCCCCGAAGATCTCGTCACAGTCCTGCAATCTGAACCCCGGGAAGGGTTTTCCAGCGTCGTCTTGAATCTCCACTCGAATCCATCCAGAAACCGAGGAAGAGAAATTCAATTCCAGTTCAGCACCTTCCATGACGAGAGGTTTTGTAGTGAATTCACCACCGGAGTAAGGTGCTGAAACGCTGCTGAATCCGTCGGGACGCAGTGTTGCGCGACGCAACTGAATGGAATCCGAACGATAGTGCTCAAAGTAGTACAGCGAGAGTTCTGTGAGCGAGGTTTGAAGAATCCCCCGGCCCATCATGATGGCTCGGTCGTGCCAGTTGAGCGGGTCCAGACCCGGACGCACAAACGGTTCCATAAAGGCTCGTTCGAAACGTTGTCCATCGCGGCTGGAAAGCAAAACCGTCTCCGACAAACCGTCATAGGGCCAGTTGGCGTCGGCCTTTCGCCAGGGAACAAATCGCTTGGCAAACATGAAATAGATGCCCGGCGCTCGCTCGTAGGCCGTCGTCATGTTTGTGTAGAGGTGCTCGATTTCACTTCCGCCCAAATCAATCTCAACGGGTGTCGTCCAGTGCCGAAAGTCCTTTGACGTGGAGCGCCGGAAGCCACGGATGCGATAATTCAGCCAGTTGCGTAGATAGGCGACATACTGCTGTTGATTGTCATCCCAGAAGGCCAGGTTCGGAGGGTCCATCATCGGGTTACCGGAAAGATAGGCCATCACCGGCTCTTTCTGGAGCAAGCGCCAGCGAATGCCGTCCGGGGAACCTAGCGCCAACAGTTGGTGTTCTCCGAGATTTGCCAGTGCCTTATAACGTTCGTCCGGCGAGGCCTGGGGATTGGCGTCCTTGAAAGGAAACAGGTCCGACCCGGGTTGGGAATCGACAGGCCAAACCAGGTTGTTCTGTTTGCTGCCTTGAAAATCGACGATACCGAGGTTGGGCTTGGTCCACTGGATACCATCGCCGCTTTCAGCCAGGGCGGTGTAGCTCCAGATCATTTGTCTCTTGTCGCCCTGTTCCAGCTTAGGTGGAGAGCCAAGAGGAGGGCCGCTTGCCCGGTAGTAAAGGCGAAACTTGTCGCCGTCCTTGAAGACGCAAGGATAGGTCAGGCTCTGCCCTTCCCACGGCTTGTCAGCCCGCAAAACCACTTCGCGAGTCGCCGGGTTGTTGAGCCTGAGACTGACATTCTGCTTGCTTGCAATGAGGAACTCATCAACGAAGAGCTGGCGGATGGTTCCGATGCGCAGTGGAGCTGAGGAGTTCGCCTGAACCAGGGCTCCAGCTGCAAGCAGAAGTACCCATTTTCGCAGGCAGGTAAACGACAAGCAGAAAGCGCTTCATCTTGGGTGGTTCACTATTCTCCACTCTTGCCGGTGTGGGCCGCGGCAGAAGCTCTCGAGCCAACTTCTGTCCCCTTTGATCGAACAGGGTAGATGGTGTTGGAGGCGTATTCTAGCAAAACTTTGCGCAAGGTCACGGATAGACGATTTGCGGTTCGGACAAAACTGTCGATAATGAAGCAGGTATGTAGGTGAGGGCTCGCCCTCGTCGTCGTACTCGTCCTCCTGCTCGGCCTGCATTCCCCGAAAGCCGAGGGCAAGAGTACGAACATTTCATCGAGCGTACCGCCGCAAAGAACTCTGCAAAAACTCTCACTTCAAAATGAGGACTCTATTGATGCACAAACGCTCATTCCTCTCGATCGCCGTCTTGTTCCTCTTGTTCGTCTGGTCGCTACCCTGCCTGGCTCAGCGCACGATCGTCGTCGTGCGGCATGCAGACAAGATCGACAACAGTGACGACGCGGTTTTGTCGCCGACTGGAGAGGCTCAGGCCAAGAGGCTCGCCCATGTCCTGAAGGACGTCGGCATCACTGCCATCTACACCAGCCAGTTCAAGCGGACAATTCAAACCGCCACCCCTCTGGCCGATCTGCTGAAGATCAAGCTGTTCGCTTATGAGCAAACCGACATCGACGGTGTCGTCAAAGAGATTCGACGCAAGCACCCGAAAGAGGTCGTCATGGTTGTCGGGCATCGCAGCACGGTCCCAAAGGTCCTGAAGCAATTCGGAGCAATCGAACCGGTGGCGCTAGGGAGCTCCGAGTACGACAGCCTGTTTATTCTCACACTTCCTCCAAACCAATCTCCCACGTTGCTGCATCTGCGCTTCTGACTCAACCAACCTCCATCTTCTACTCTGCGGGCACAAGCCTTAACAATGCCTGCCGATCGCACACCTTACCTCCTCGAATGATGCTGTGGATCTTTCGAGAGTTTCGGATTTCACCCACGGGATTGGCATCGAGAATCACGAGGTCCGCCAGCTTGCCTGCCTCGATGCTGCCCAGGCTGTGTTCCTGTTGCAGTGCTCTGGCGTTATGCAGCGTGGCCATTTGCAATGCTGATGCCGGCGCGACCCCTGCTTCCACCAACAGTGCCAACTCCTGATGAATCGCGAACCCGGGTGGACAGAACGCCACCGGAGCGTCGGTGCCAGCCAGCAAGGAGACCCCGGCATGGAAGAGTCGCTCGGTGAGTTCTTGTTGCTTGCGGAATATTCTCCGGCGCAGATCCAGGCTCTCTGGCGTTGGCGCTCCAGTTCGGCTGGACTCATGCCAGGTTCGTTGCAGTCGCTTCGGCATGGCTGTCACATCTGGGCTTTCGTAGACCTCCGGCAGATCTCTCAGTAGCATCCAGTTACGAAACACCACCAAGGTGGGAGCCACGGCAACCTTCCGCTGAACCAGCCGCTCAATCAGATTCTGCACGCGTGGATGCGCCAGGTCGGCCTTAGCCTCCACCAGCTGTACCTGATGGCGCAAGGCTGCCAGGTCCTGCTCGGAATAGCGACCACGCTCGTGCAGGGGCGGCATCACAGGCCTGTCTTCCGGCAAGACGAAATCGAAAACCGTTGAGATGTGTTCCAAACTGTCAATCCCATCTTCCACGGCGTCCTGCGCCCGGTACTTACTCAGATGGCCGGTTACCCATTTCCCGTGACGATGTGCTTCTTCGATGAGTCGCTTGCCCACGGGTCGTTGAGTGCCAACGTAGATCTTGAAGGTGTGCACCCCCCACTTCAGCATGTCGTCAACAAACGCTGGAACTTCGTCAGGCGTCTTAACCCCACGACTGATGAATGGGTGGTAAGGAGGATCCGCGTCCATCAAATTGCTGCCCAGAAAAACTCGCGGAGAAGCATCCGGGTGATTCCTGCTATGTCTGGCGACCAACGATTGTGCGACAATTTCGTCTCCGACATCACGAAGTGCTGTTACGCCATTGGCAAGATACAACGGCAGGATTTCATCGCCCGTCAGATGAGCACTGTTCAGAATGTGAACCAGATGCACATGAGCATCGATGAGGCCCGGCAGCAAAAACTTTCCGCGAGTGTCGATTACGCCGGCGCCGCGAGGAATTGAAATTCGCTGTCCAGGAGGCACCAGAGCCTTGATGCGGTCGCCCTCGATGACGACGGCGCCCACCGGTCGGAGCTCAGCTTTCACGGAGTCAAAGAGCTGGCCACCACGCAGCACCAGCGAATCTCGGCCGGCTGCCGAGAGCGTCAACGCGAAGCTGAAACTGAGGATGGAGGCTACCGACAGGGAGAAAGTGTTCAAGAGCATTATCCGGAATCCTACGGTGCGACCCTCGCGGTCGCCAGATCCTGAAGTGTGAAGACTGGGCAGAACGATGTCGAGGGAGGGCGAGGCTACCGCCGAGCCTGGCTGAATCAGGAGCTTGAGACTGCACGGCTCGGCAGGAGCCTCGCCCTCCCAGTTTTCTTCACCGCTCTTGGGTCTTACGGAGTAGACAGAGCCTCTTTCAAGATGCGTCCGGGCATGCCCTGCACCTTAAGCCCCAGCAAGTGAGCAATGGTGGGTGCCACATCCAAATTGTGAACGTGACCGACCTGTTTTCCCTTGCCGATTCCCCTGCCGCTCAGAATCAGCGCCGGATACATACGTGGGTGCGACGGAAGATAGCCATGCCCATGGTAGGCGTTCTTGATCGGGCGCGGCGTCATGGACGAGCTAGCCGGATCGAGAATAAGGTGCTGATCGATATTGGCGACAATCATGTACTGCCCGCGCATGTGCGGATCGTCTTCATAGCGAGGAAGACCATAAGCAGGAAATTCGGCAGACGCGATGACGCGATTGATGCCGGGCAGGCTCGCGGCCTTCTTGAGGAGCTGGTCAAGCCGCGCTGCATCCGTCTCCGGCTTGAAGTTATTGTTCAGCTCGACATGCAAAACCCACTTGTCGGGATGCAAGGTCAACCGATCCAACAACCCTGCCTCTTTGAATAGCGGGTGCAGATTCATTTCCTGATACACACTCGCAAACCCGTGGTCCGCGGCGACCACGAAGGTAGTCCGATCTCCCAGGCCGCCGGACTTCACCGCGGCTCGCAGGATTCCGATGCAGCGATCCACGTGGGTAATGGCCGCCTTGGCAAGATAGTGCGCTGGACCATACTCATGCTGGGCTTTGTCAGTCGCCAGAAAGTGAATGGCAAGAAACTGCGGCTGGTGCTTCTGAATCGCATAAGCTGCGGCCTCGGCCAAAGCCACATCGGAGACGCCCTGGAGCTGCACATCATCATAGTAGCGCTCGTAAAGATCCGCGGGCACCTTGGCCTGGCGAAGCTCTGTGAAAAATGGTGAATCGAACGCCTGCGGCCCGGGTCGATTCTTCACATCGAGGACCTCTGGCATGTTGAAGTCGATAGCCGCATCCGACTTCGTTTCCGGCCAAAAGAAAGCTGCGGTCTTGAGGCCGTGTTTCTTGGCAACATCGAACAGGGTTGGCACCTTCACAGACTCGGCTCTCTTCTTGTTGGTCACGTGATAGTTCTCGCCGGTCACCCGATTGCGCATATTGTTATTGAGCACGCCATGCTCGATGGGAAGTCTTTCCTGTCACCAGAGTTGTATGCGAAGGGTGAGTTACGCTCGGAAACACCGTTTCACTGCTCTCTGCCATCGTCCCTTGTGCGATCAACTGCCGAAGGTTGGGAATCTCCAACGACTCGTCGAAGAGATGGTAGGCGGCCAGACCATCAACGGTGATCAGAATGACGTGATTCGACTGCGCAACACTCTGCAGCGGCAAGACGCAAAACAACAAGATCACCATGCGCAAGATGTGTATCCCGAACATTCCAGCCTCCTATCACGATGTTGCTCGTCCTGCCATACGTCAATGTGGCACTGCGTTTGAGAACACGTTCAAAACCACTACCCCGGCGACAATGAGTGCAATGCCGACGAAGGCCCCCGTGTCCAGCGATTGATGATAGATCGCCCAACCGACCAGCGAAACCAGGGCGACGCCGACACCGGACCAGATGGCATAGGCGATACCAAGAGGAATCGTGCGCAGCGTCAAAGACAAAAAGTGGAACGAGAGACCGTAGCCGGTCACAACAAGCAATGACGGGAACCAGCGAGAGAAACCATCCGCCGCCTTGAGAGCAGACGTGGCCACAACCTCCGACAGGATGGCAACTGCCAGATATAGCCAATGCATGGATGCAGGATCCTCTACTGTTGAGTGTTGTTGAACATCAATGAGCTCAGTGAACCTTTGCTGACAAGGCCGAAGGAGGGCTGGGTGTCGGTTCGCTTGGAAGTCCCGTGGGCCCTGATCGCTGAATGCCTGAGCTGTCGCGAGTCTCGCGAGAGGAGTATAACGCAAGGACGCCCAGGCAGAATCCCCCAATGTGCCTGAGATGATGGCCCACACCCGAAAATGGACCAGCGCAACAGAGCGGTTTCCCATAAACTGTGGGAGCGGAACTCGTGCTGAGCAGCACTTTCGGAAACGATCGACGGGAATTCTGAACAAAGCGAACCGGAGATCCTCTCAATGAACAAGGGACCTTCGTTCCTGGCCTTCGGGCTGCTGGCCGTGCTGGCGACCCGGAGCATCATTCAAATAGAAGCCAAAGTCACCAACAAGAGGCCCTTTCAACGCTGGATCAAGAAGGGTCGAATCATGGCTCCAGGGTTTGCCGGGCCCAAATATCAGGGCCGCGTCTCGGCACCCTCGGTTGTGCAATTGAAGAACGGCCGTTTGCGCATGTACTTTTGGGCCACTGGCCAGGGTCACCAATACATCTACGCCGCAGAAGCCTCTCCGAAAAATCCCTACGAATGGAAGCTTGTAACAGAAGAGCCTGTACTAGGGCCCTCTCCAACCGGGAATATCAACGATAAAGGACCAAGCTTTCCCTGGGTGATGCGGCAACACGACGGCCCATGGCTCATGTACTACGTCACCTGGGGATCCTGGGCGCCGCCTGATGAGATCTCGAACCGCACCGGGTTGGCAATCAGCAACGATGAAGGTATCCACTGGAAGGTGTTGAAGGAACCTCTACTCCCTCTCGGAACACAGGGAGAACACGATGCAGGTGTGACGGGTTCGGTAGCTGTTCTGCAAACCGGTCTGCAGACTTACCAGATGTCGTACACGGCAGGCGAACGCTATGCCATCCTGGACTGGATTAGCCCTGGATTTAAACGCGGCATCGTGCATATCGGCCACGCCGTCTCCCGGGATGGAATCGAGTGGGTTAAGACCAGAAGGCCGATCCTCTCTCCGCGGCTGGATGCCGTCAAATCCTACGAAGCCGTGGTATCCAAACCAGCCGTCAATCGAATCAATGGCACGTATCACATGTGGCTGAGTGTTTTCACGATGGAAAACGGAGGGGGTTATCGCCTCAATTACGCTCGCTCCAGCGATGGCCTCGCTTGGAAGCGCTTTGCCGACGAAGAGATCATGCCTCTCACGCCTGGTGGCTTTGATTCACATCACCAGTCGTACGCAAATGTCATTGAGCAAGGCGACGAACTCTGGATGTTTTATGTCGGCAACTCGTTCGGCGCGACGGGAATCGGCTTGGCAACTATGAAGAAATCGGAGTTGAGATGATCCTTCCTACGCGCTACTCGTGACGGAGGGCAACCATCGGGTCCAATCGTGCCGCGCGACGTGCGGAAAGATAGCATTGCGCGCGTTTCCTCTTTGGCAGGAGAAGGACCGACTATGGTTTCATCGGATACTGGTTAATATCCAACAATGAGTTCCGGATCAGATCCACCCTCAGCAAACGCATTGGGCGTGTCACAGAAAATGGAATAGGGATAAATCCCATAGGGAACGCTGTCTGGAATCACGAAGCCATTGACCCTCTGAAAAAGCGTCTGAAGTTCGCTATCTAAAGCATCCTCGGGAAGAATGAGGTCTTCATTGTTCTCTTCCTCCATGTCAGCGACGTGGAGTATCCGTTCCGGGAAAAGCTGCCTATTTGGAATGAAAACCTGCGCGTTCGACCCGAGTGCCAGCCAGATGACCGCGTCGCCCCGGCGAACGACGAGTCTTCCCGGCCTTATAGCAAAAATGCCTCGTCTGGCAACGATGATCAAATGGATTTTTCGTCCTTTTTTCCTGGGTCATCGAAGTTTCCTCCTTATCAAATTGGCTTTCAGGCCCTACCGACTTACAGAAATCGAGATCCTATACACAGACACAGAGTTAAATGTAACTACCCTGGTCACCAGGCATGAACTTCAATAGCGCTAGCGTTTCATATTCTGCTGCAACAGATTCTGAAAACCGGGATCCGCCCGCAATTGGCGCAGATTTGGAGACCGTTCGATGACTGCTTTGGAGTACCCAAGTGCCAAAGCTCTGGCAATGAACTTCAACGCCATTTGCCGGTCTCCCAGTTGTTCATGGATCTCCGCCGCGCGAAACGCGAGTTTGTTGTCAGCGGGCGTCAGTTCCAGAGCTCGACTCAACAAGGGAATAGCCTTGTCACGTCGACCCAACATTGCATAGTACTGGGAGAGATTGGTAAGTACAGAGGCATCCTGCGGATTAACCTTGAGGGTTCCTTCAGCGAGTAGAGCTGCTTGCTCGTAGGCAGATCTCGCTTCAGTTTTCCGGTCTTCTTCAGGTGTCCAGAAATAGGCTGAGGCAAGATTTCCCCAAAGCCTGTAGTCCTTGGCGTTGAATTCCAGTGCCTTGGCATACTTGGCGGCAGCATCGCTGTACCTTTCGTCGGAGAAGTACAGACTTCCCAGATTTGAATAGGCACCATAACTGGGTTGGATCTCAAGCGATCGTTCGAGATCCCTGCGGGCTTCCTCCCGACGTTCCAACGCCACGTACATTGCTCCGCGATCGCTGTAAGCCCTGTAACTGTCGGGTGTGAGATCGATCACTCGAGTGTAATAGGAGAGAGCATCCTCATACCGGCGCTGCGAATAGTAGAAACGTGCCAAACGAGCGTAACCGCCCCAGTAACCGGGTTTGAGGGCAATAGCCCTCAGATAGGTTTCTTCCGCTTGCTTCCTATTCCCGGATTCCTCGTATGTGCTCGCCAGGCCACGGAGAGCGTCGTTGTCGTCCGGGTCGAGGTTCAAGGCCCGTTGGAACTCAGCGAGTGCCCGGTCGTGCCAGCCCTTACCAGTGTAAATCAAACCCAGTGTGACGTGTACAGATGACAATTGATCGTTCAATTCAGCCGCTTTTTGCGACTTGGCGACAGCAGACTCAATCCATTGAGTATCCAAAGTGGCCTTGTACTTGCGCCAGTAAAGCTCTCCAAGCTTGGCATAGGCGAGGGTGTAGTCTGGGTCGCTCTGAAGCGCTCGCTCAAACAGTTGGGCCGCCAGATCCAGGTTCTCCACTTTGTCATGACGCTCTAAATACCCGAGGCCTTGCAGATAGAAGTCGTAAGCACCGGGGACATTCGTCCTGCCTGCTGCCAGGACCTGTTGCATCTTCGGCCGTAATTCCAAATTCAGCATGTCGACTAGCTTGACAATGACGTCGTCTTGCAGGGAGAGGCCGGTACGAAGATAGTCGTCCACTGAGGAGCGGAGCTGTCGCAGCGTCTTGGCATCATCCAGACTCATCCTCAATCGGACACGGCTTCCTTCTCGCTGCACGCTACCAGTAATCGCCAAGGTCACGCCAAACGCCGCCCGAGCCTCGCTCGGGCTTGTGATGCGGCGCTCGCGGACATCAGCGGCAGGTATCACGATCAACGTCTCATGAAACTGCTGGAGTTGGGAAAGCTTACCGGTGATGTCTTCCATCAAGCCATCGGCAAGGACTTTGCTGTCAGGATCATCTCCGACTACGCGGAATGGGAGCACTGCCAGTCGTTTTTCAGAAGGAACCAGGCCCCACCATTCTGAAATCACCCGCCGCGTCGAGGGTATTGAAAGCAAAACTAACAAGACACTAAAACAGGCGAGAGCCATTGTCAGCCGGCGATGGAGTTTCGGCCGAACCTCTTCCTTCAGGGTTACCAGGGTTGCGAGTTCCTGCATCAGTTCTCTGGCCGACTGGTAACGTTGCTTGGGGTCCTTCTTGAGGCACTTCGAGACGATGCTCTGCAGCTCTGCAGGCATCTTCGGGTTCAACGTAGTAATCGTCTCGGGCTCGGCATGGGCGATGCGATCTATGGTTTCCAGCGGGTTATTGCTGGAAAACGGTCTCCGGCCCGTGGCCATTTCGAACAAGACCACACCGAGGCTGAAAATATCACTACGGGCGTCCAGCTCGCGGCCGAGCGCTTGCTCAGGACTCATGTAGTCCACAGTGCCCAGCAAGATTCCAGTTTCGGTCTTGACTTGAGTGGAACGATCCTCAGTCGGGATTTGCCGGCTTAGCGGGGAGATCCGGGCCAGACCGAAATCCAGAATTTTGGCCTGCCCTCGCGGTGTAATGGCGATGTTCGAAGGCTTGATGTCGCGATGGACTATCCCCTTGGCATGAGCTTCGCTTAGGCCATCCGCCACTTGCATGCCGATGTCGACGATCTCTTTTGGAGCCAGCGGCCGTCCCCCAATCTTAGCGGACAGGCTTTCCCCTTCGACGTACTCCATCGCAATGAAGGACCGGCCGTCCTCGGTCTCGCCCACTTCATGAATGACACACACATTCGGATGGTTAATGGCTGAGGCAGCCTGAGCTTCTCGAATGAAGCGCTGCATGCGGTAACGGTCGTGAGCGAACTCCTCGGGCAGGAGCTTCAAGGCAACATCTCGCCCCAGCTTGGTGTCGCTGGCCAGGTAAACCTCACCCATGCCTCCGGCTCCAATTTTGGAACGAATCTCATAATGGCGAAGTAGAGTACCTGACGCTAACGGCACCGGCTCCTTCCTCTCGTATGGGAGCTTAGTCAGGGTTTTGAATTGGAATGGAGCATAGCATTGCACTTGGCAGGATAGCCAGAACTCGCGTGTCACCTCGTAAGACAATTCATGCACGGCGTTTGCCATGAGAGATCAGAAAAAGCGCGCTGCGTTTGAGAAAAAACATCTTCGTAAAGGACATCACGAGGAAGGATACTAATCGATCATTTCTGAACAGTTGAGATTGAGATTACCTGGGATAACTACCCGCGATCCCGCTATCCTTTCGGATAGTGGCCTATTCTTTCCCATAGCAGTGCCTTGGAACCAGGCACGTAGGTTGACTCTCAAAGTCAAGAGTCAGCCTCAAAGCAGCGGGCAGGCCGCCAACTCCCCCTCAAAAGAAACGCCGCAAGGCCGCAGGCCTTGGGGCGGTCCTCGCATGTTTGCCAACCGGAACAACAACCCCTGAGCGGTTTCTGCGAAACCGCTGTCCCCTTTTTTAAGGGGGACGTTGACGAAGCCCTGTCCCCGAGTGGCCCCTGCCTTGAAATCTTTCCGAAGGAATTGGCATTAGTAAATGATGAATTCGATGGGCTCACCCAACCAATTCAAGTAACGCGGTTCTTTTGGGGCATATCCAAGCATGGTCGTGTGGGAGGGGGCATGCTTTCTGTTCAACAGACGCGAACAGTCCTCTGGAAAAGAGGAAGTGCCAAGGCGGGAAAGGTTCCGATTCAACTTCGGTGGCTATTCCTCTTCGGTGCGCTCCTGTTTCCCTCGTTCATCAAGTCCTGCCTTGCACAGGATTCGGAAACCCTTTTCGACGCTTCCGTTCTCGAGGAGCTGCGTTTGTACATCCACCCAGACGACTGGTCTCAATTGCGGGCTCACTACCTGCAGAATACCTGGTACTTGGCGGACCTCTATTGGCGGGGGTTGACAGCTGCCAACATCGGAGTCCGGTCCAGAGGATTAGGAAGTCGAAGCAGCGTCAAGCCTGGCCTGACCGTAAGGTTCAACAGATATGTGGACCAACGGTTCGTTGGACTGACCGAGCTGGTTCTGGACAACTCGCTCCAGGATCCTTCGTTTCTCCGAGAACGCCTCAGCATGCTGCTCTTCCGCCGCATGGGTATTCCTGCGCCACGCCAAGCCTACGTGCGGCTGTATATCAATGACGAGTATGGCGGCCTGTACTCCATGGTGGAGGCCGTCGACAGTCAGTTCTTGAAGCAGAGCGTTGGAGAAGACAGTGGCACTCTGCATGAATACCGTTGGATGGAGCCTGCTTTTTATTTTGAGTCGAAGGGCAACGACTGGGAGAGGTATGCAGCCGCGCGATTTGAGCTTCGGACGAATCAGGACGACTCGGGTCTGGGGCCGATTGGGCAAATGGTGCAGGTAACCAATGAGGCGTCGGATGAGGAATTCATCGAACGCGTTTCCGAGTTTCTTGATCTCAAGCAGTTCCTCAAGCACGTCGCCGTCGAAAACTACCTGGCTGATGCTGACGGCCTGCTGGGCTTATGGGGTATGAATAACTTCTATCTTTATCGTTTTGCGGGAACAACCCGATTTCAGTTCGTTCCTTGGGACAAGGATGTGACGTTCGGCAATCCGGGTCAGTCTATCGGGTTCAACACGGATTCGAATGTTCTGACGAGGCGGGCGCTTGTCTCAACGCGAGCTCTACGAATCCTACTTGGATTCATTGCGGCAAGCCGCCAAGGAAGCCGAAGGTTGGCTTGAGCAGGAACTTGAGCACGCCTACCTTCAGATCCTTACGGCAGTCTATGAAGACCACAGAAAACCCGTGGACAACGAGCAGTTCGAAGCGGCAGTGGCCGAGGTCCGCAATTTCCTGCGCTGGCGCGGAGCCCGTGTTCTGGACGGCATTGAGGGAGCCCGCAGCCAATGAGAGGCTCTGCCATGCGCATATCATCGAACTCTCTGCCATCAGAACGCCGGCTGCAACGGTCGCACGCGACGAGCTGGGTGCTTCTTCTACTGGCGTATTTCAGTCTATCCCTGCGAATCTGTCAGGCGCGAAGGCGGCCCACAAACGCAGCAAATCGCAAGCAACAAAGAGGGCGGTATCCGGTGGGTAATGAAGGAATACCCCTCAGTCCGATTCGGCAACGTTTTGCGAGTCGACTTCCGGGCGCGGTTCCAGGCGGATTTGAGCACGTTCTCACTTGATGGAAACCCAGGCGAGCCTTCATTCATGCTACGACGCGCGAGGTTTGGAATTCAAGGATCGTTCCTCAAGCGTTTTGAGTACGAGGTCGAGCGGGAGTTTCAGGATTCGGACCAACCCTGGCGGGATGTTGCCCTGAACTACCGGGCGCATCGCACCTTTGAGTTTCAAGGCGGCAGATTTAAAGTGCCCTTTGGACTCGATCAGCTAACCCGGATCACGGATTTCGATTATGTGTTTCGTTCTCGCGTCAGTGAGACAGTCGCACCCGGCCGGGACACAGGTCTCATGGCACATGGCCGGTTTTTCAAGCGCGCATTGAATTACCAGGTGGGCATCTTCCGCCATGATGGTGACAACGCCGGAAACGGGCAGCGTACGTTTGCGGCGCGGTTCACCGGAACGCCGCTCCGCCTGGTTGCTGCGCCGAATTGGCTCAAGGGACTCCGAACCGGGTTCGCGATAACCCACAGTGAGCTGCCCGAAGGACTTAACAGCCTGCGAGGCCGCACACTCTCGCGGGAGACATTTTTCAGCCGTGTTTTTGTCAACGGGAGGCGCCTTCGCCTGGGAGCAGAACTGGACTGGAGTTCCGGACCGTTTTCAGTCAAGGGGGAATTTCTCCAGTCGTCAGATACCCGGCGTGGCCAGGGGGTGAGAAGGCAGGACCTGCCAAACCTCATGGCGCGGGGTTGGTACGTCAGCGGCACGTGGGTCTTAACGGGAGAAAAGAAGGCGGGAGGGATTGAACCGAGGCGTGCATTTCTCCGCGAGGGAGGCTGGGGGGCAGTGGAAGCGGCAGTGCGATGTGAAAAGCTGCAGCTAGGGAGCAGCTCTCATCCCGGGCCCGCTTTCGTGCACCCGAGAGCAGCGAACCTGTTGGGCAACAGCGAGCAGATCTGGACCTTCGGTCTGAACTGGCACCTGAACCGCCACACGAAGATCCAAGCCAACGCGGTGCGGGAAGACCTGGAAGACATCTTGCGCAGCCCGGTGCCTGGGCAGAAGCTCTTTTGGGGGCAGGTTGTCCGGTTTCAGGTGGCGTTTTAGTGTCTGTGCCGCCTTGGAGGCCTCAAGGGACGTGTAAACGTAAGGAGGCTTCAAGACGGCATGAACAGTTCGGAGAAGCTGCAAACTCTGGTCGGCTTTGGCGGCCACGTTCGACCCTATTTTCGCGGAGATAAACAATGATTCAGGAATTGAGTTGCTTTCAAAGTCAGGCCGAGGTCGCTGCGGTGGCGGGCATCGAGGAAGAGACGCCGCACACTTCAACTTCGCAGGCCTATGAACTGAAATTTCTCATTGATGAAAACCGGGCCGGCGGAAGTTCTGGCCTGGGCGCGACAGTACATGGCTCCCGATCCTCACGTGGAGCCATCTCTGGGCGACGCCTATCGGATCTCCAGCCTCTACCTCGACACTCCTGCGCTGGATGTCTTTTGCCACCGCGGTTCCGCGGCCCGATCCAAATTCAGGTTACGCCGCTACGGTGACGAATCTGCAGTCTACCTGGAGCGAAAGCGCAAAAAGAGAGACTGCGTTGAGAAACGGAGAGTCTCGGTCCTCGAAACAGAGACGAGACTCCTTCAAGATCCAGACACACCATCGGATTGGACCGGTCGCTGGTTTCACAAGCGCTTGCGGGCCCGTCGCCTTCAACCAATCTGCCAAGTAGCCTACGAACGTGCCGCTTATGTCGCGGGAGATCCGAAAGACCCTCTCCGCCTCACGCTCGACAGGCGACTCCGCTGCTTGCCGGTTACCGAATGGGCAGTTCCCTCCTTTCACGGGTGCTTGGATCTGTTACCTGGCAGACGCATTCTCGAGCTGAAGTATCGAGGCCTGCTGCCGGCGCTATTCAAGCGGGCGATTCGAGACCTGGGTTTGAGCCCCGCAGCCATCTCGAAGTACCGCCTCGGGGTTGAGGCGTGCATGCGCTCTGTCTAGTCATGAGGAATGTCATATGGACTGGTTGCAACAGAACCTTCGCAATGGTCTCGATATCTCCACCGATGTGCTACTGGTGCGACTGATGCTCGCATTCCTTTTCGGCGCCGCGATTGCGTGGCTCTACCGCCGCACGTTGGCCCGCACAGGAGCGAGTTCCGAAGCTTTAGCGTCCACACTGGTGCTGCTGGCGATTCTGATTGCTTTGGTGACCCAGGTCATCGGCAACAGCGTGGCCAGGGCCTTCAGCCTGGTGGGTGCCTTGTCTCTGGTGCGTTTCCGCACTGAAGTCCAAGACACTCGCGACACGGCGTTTGTGATCTTCGCGGTGGTAATCGGAATGGCGACTGGAGGCGGCCATCTCCAGGCTGCTATGGTTGGCCTGCTGGTGGGAAGCATCGCAGCGATCGCCACCCGGCCGAAGGCTGCGCGCGACACCGGCAACGTCCCAAACTACGAGCTCAAAGTGAAATTAGGGATCGGAGAGAACGCAGACGGAGCGCTGACTCGACTGTGCAGCAAATATTTGAACGCCTGTCGGCTGCAGACAACGACAACGGCGCGGCAAGGGGCTGCTCTTGAACTCGCCTATCGCACTCAACTCCGTCCGGGATGCTCGCCGGCAGAGTTAGTCAGGGAATTGAATCAACTCGAAGGAGTTCAGGCCGTGAGCCTGAATATTGAATGAGTGAACTAGTGAGACTTACAGAATGGTGACGACACTTTTTGTCGCTCGAAACACTCGACAGACTTCGGTCCCCCTCGCCCCAACGTGGGAGAGGGGTCAGGGGTGAGGGGGCGAGCACACTGCTGGAGGGCCTCACAGTCTTCTAAGATCCTCATCCAGAGCCGAGTTTCGGGAGTTGATCTACCAGAGTTGGGGCGAGGGGAGCCGATGCTCGCGATGGGTTTCTTTTCACATCCAGCTCGTCGAAGTGTCACTAGATTTACAATCCTCAATAGTTGGGATAAGTGCTCTGGACGCCGACTTCTTGGTGGCAAACTGCGATCCGTGAGTCGCCGCTCGGAGCGCGCCTCCCACGTTCTGACCGCGGGTTGAAGTTCGCCGTATCCTGCGACGGCATCAATCACGCGCGAAGTCTCGATGCGTCAGCAAGCCTTCGTACTCGGCCTGACGCTTTTGAAGCTCAGGATCGCCGTGCTCCCTGCCCCGTCGGGTGCCCAGTACGGCGACCTGTTTCCGAACGACTCCGTTCGGAGTTGTGACTTCCAGCGCAAGCTGCCCTTCCAGCGGAGCGGCAAACTGCGCCTCGATCTCTACCGTTGATACTTTGAGCAGAGGCAAAGGTTGTCCATTTGCGGTAACTGAAGTCCCCAGAAGCTCGAAAGGTTGAGCGGCCTCGAACGCGGATTGAGGCACGACCGCCAGATTTCTGCCGCGAATCTTGAGGACGCGCATCGGAAGAGTATCTGAGGTGGAAAGAATTTCGACGGAATCGCCGACTTCGGGCAGCGGGGCTAAATCGAAACTGTCGATTTCTTCTCCCGTTAGACCAATGGCACTCACGTTAAGCCGGGAGTTGGCAACATCGACGCGAAGGTAGTGATGCACCGAATGGCGAACGGCGACCAGTGGGTGTGAGTGCGCCGCGTATAAACCGTAACCCCCACCGCCACTCGTCACATACACGGTGCCGTTGCCTTTCGTCACCATCTGCTTTCCCGCCAACGGAAAGGTTCTCTGATAGCTGTGTTCGTGGCCATTCAGGACCAGTTGGACGCCATGACGTTCGATAATGGGAACCAGGCAATTCCGAGCCAAAGTCGCCAGTGGATCGTTCTCATTTGGCCCGCCAGCGAACGGAGGGTGGTGAAAGTAAACGATCTTCCAGTATTGACGCGTTGCGCTGAGATCGTTCTCCAGCCAATCCAGCATCGGCCCCTGGCCTCCGGCGGCACGCACCAACGGGGCATTGCTGTCCACAGAAACAAAGTGCACGCCACCCCAGTCAAAGGAGTAGTAGCGCCCATGGTCTGACTCAGGCACCGACGCAACCTGGGGCAAGTTATGCAGCGCGAGATAGGGAAAAGCATCCCGCGTCATGTAATCGTGGTTGCCGGGACAAGGAAAGAATGGCACCCGCTTCATTAAATCGCGGCAGGGGGCAAAATAGTAATCCTGGTAATCCTGAAAGGCGCCCCTGGGGTAAGCAAGATCGCCGAGATGCAGCACCAGCGACGGGCTTTCCTTCCTCATCCATCCGGCCAGAATCTGTTGTTCTGCGCCACCTGATCCACTGTCGCCGAAAGCCAGAAATGAAAGCGAGCCCGGGCAGGCGGTTCGGAAGCTCAGTGGCTCGTTCGTTGCAAGCCCTAGATCATCCGCGAGAAATCCGTAGAAGTACTCCGTGTTCGGTTCCAACCCGGCAAGTTCCACTGTGTGCCGGTAGCGAGGCGCCCCAAGATCCGTTTCTGCAGGCAAGAGTTCCCGAACCACCGAAGCCTTTCTCTGCACCGGACTACCACCGCAACCGAACCACACCCGTTCCGGCCCTGCTCCTTCAGTTGTCCAGGTTATTGTGGCGCGGTCGCGCCCAACGTTTTGTAGGTAGGGACAAGGTGATGCAAGGACGGCTTTGGAGCTTCGTGGGGCAAGGACCGATGCTGTCAGGGCCCCAACCGTAGATCGGAAGAATCCTCTTCTGTTCAACACAGGCATCCTCTGTATCGAGGCCGATTGCCAGGTTCAAGGAAAGGTCATCCTGCCTGGCACAACAAGCTCTGTTTCAAGATAAGCGCTGTGGAACTCTCACTGTCGGGACTGCCAGGATCGAACTGGAACGCGAGATTCGGCGTGCAACCGTCTGACACAACCTCAAGCTTACCGCAGACCTTCTATCGCGCTTCCAGTAGTCCCAGCTTAGAACATTCTTCCAGCCGGTTTTGTCCGCTTTTAGACACTTGACTTGTGGATTCGCCGCTAGGCTACTCTACTTCCTCAACCGACGCAACCGCTGGGTTGTGGTTAGGTTCATTTGAGTTTCTGAACAGCTCGTGAGGCGGGCCGTGATTGCTTCTCCCCACACTGGGGAGTATAGCCAAAGGCCCCTTTTTCTCGACCCATTCCTAACGTCAGCCGAACGCAACAAGGAGGTACTTGCCATGTCACAGGCACAATCCAAAATGCAGCCAATTCCCGGTGTAGACCCAACAAATCTCTTGGCTCTCTTGCTTCATCAGCATGAGGCCATCTCATTCGCACACGCTCTACAGCCGCGACGTGTGGTTTCTCCGCTCCCTTCTGTTTCGTTGCTGTCAGGTGGGATGGCGATCAGATCAAGAAGAGGTTGCGGCCTGGGCGCCCTTTGAATACATTTGTCTCTAGAGCTAAATGCTGCTACCTGAACCAACAATCTTCAAGGAGGCTCAGCATCCATGCTGGCAACACAGATACGGCAAAAGGAAGGTGCCTTCTACTTCATTGCTTACAAGGCCGCAGACCTGCTCGACCGGGTGCGGTTTACAAGCCGCTACTACTACGAGGGAGAACGGATCGAAGCCGAAGAGCCTGGTGACGACGAGGTGGCCGCCTTTATTACGGGAATCGAGAAAAGCGAGAAGGCCTTCCAGCGCCTGCTCAACCGGCAGAAGGTGCGCCAGATTGTAAACTTCTACGAAACTGCGGTCACTCAGCCTCTCATACCAGGCACGGTCCTGCTCTTTACCGACGAAGTGTTGGGATTTGAACGGGTGGGATCGTTCGCCGCCATGGGTAACTTGAGCGAGCCAAAAGGCAAATTTCTGATCATTGACGGTCAGCACCGTCTGGCGGCTTTGTACTTCTTTCAGCAGAAGCACCCGGACCAGATCGACCAGATCGAAGTCCCCTGCGTGTTGTTCGATGGCAAGAGTGCCGACTTTGCCACGGAAATGTTTGTCATCATCAACTCGACTCATACGAAGATCAACAAGTCGCATCTGGTGGACTTGTATGAGCGAGTCTCCTGGGAGACCCCGGAAAAGAAATTTGCCGCGCGCCTCGTGAATCATCTGTATGAAGAAGCCGACTCGCCTCTTCGTTACCGAATCAATCGTCTGGGAGGCCGCAGTCGTCAGGAGAAATGGATTCTTCAGTCTGAACTCTTCAACGAGATTCATAAGGTGGTGCATTCGCAATCGAAGTTTTTCCAAAAGCACTTCCATTCGCGTTCGGACCGGGCCTACCCTCTCCTTCGTGATTTCCTGAAAGCCGTCCGCGAGGTGATGGAGACTGTTTGGGGCGAAAACGACAAGTACATGTTCACGCGGGATGTGACGTTGAAGGCGCTCATCCGTGTATTCGGAGACCTGCTGCGTGAAGGCAAGGTTGTTGAGGCCTGGAAGGAGGATAAAACGTCACGCCCTTTCCGCGACTTGATTCGCCCCTGGGTGGAATTGAACAAGGAATTTCGAGCCGACGGTTTTTACGAGCGTTTTCCCGCCAAGGGCCAGGTAGAGCGAGTGCGCCGCATTCACACCAGGCTCATGGATGCGTTGCAATAGCGTCCCGTGTCCCTTTTCGATGCGTCGCGCCCCAGCAAGGGAGGCCCGTTCCGAGTCAATGTCCTGAACTGGCACGGCATCTCTGATAAGGGAATTAGCGATCCTAACCAAGGGATGCTGCAAGAGGCCAAGAACGATCCGTCCTGAAAATCCCCTCGCCGGAGGGGTGGCAGCTAAGCGACAGCAGTCGCGGAAGCGCCGGGGAGGGTTTCGTTATGTTCCAACTACCACCCACCCCCCAGTACCTAACGGCCCTCGCTTCCCCTCTCGAAAGGGGATCGAACAATTTTCATCCTCGATGCTTTTAGGCATCACTGCATGCCTGGGAATGTGGAGTAGCCAACCACTCTTCCTAGCCACGGAGTTTGTTGTGTTGAAATTTGCAAACCTTCCAGCCTAACCTGCTGCCTACCCTCCATAGTCCTCAACGCAAGATGTATAAGGTATTTACACCCAGGGACCGATAACAACGGCAGATCATGTTGGGCTATTAAATGCACAATTCGACTGATATGGGTCTTGGTTCTTCGTTCAGAACTCTATCTCGAAAATCGGCCATCGCCGCCTTGGCTGTGGGTGCTTTCGTTCTGATCAGTTGGGTGATGGCCCTACCAGGTCTGCAGGCAATCGATTCGAAGCTGGGAACGATGCGGGTCGACACAGCAGTCTGTTTTGTTTTGGCGGGTCTTTCGCTCTGGCTCATGCAAGGGAGACACCCGAGGCATTGGAAGCGCCGCGCTTCCATGTTCTGTTCAGGCGCCGTCGTCTCGTTCAGTCTTTTGAGTCTGGGTGAACGCTGGTTGGGCTGGCCAGTACGAATCGACGAACTCCTATTCGCCATTTTCGCCAGTTACGCCGGAGCGCCGGCCCGCATGCCCCCGCTGAGTGCGTTGATGTTCCTGATGCTGGGGATTTCACTGCTTCTCTTGAACACAGAGGTCCGAAAACATCGTCCCTCTCAGTGGCTCTCACTGCTAACCATACTGATATCCCTGCTTGCGCTGGTGGCATTTGCTTACGCCGCCGTGTCGATTTCTTCGATTCCTGCCCCTGCAAGTCTGGCGATGCATTCGATCGCGCTGTTCCTGCTGCTCAGCCTCGGGGTGCTGTTCGCGCACCCGGAGCGAGGTTTGCTGGCAGTTGTCACCAGTCACAGCATGGGTGGCACGACGGCACGCCGCCTTCTCCCCGCTGGAATCGTAGCGCCCATTGTTCTGGGCTGGCTGACAGTCGAAGGTCTGCGAGCCGGGAAATTCAATACGATTGTGTGGCTGGCCTTGTATGCGGTCTCGAACCTCGTTGTTTTTGCTGTGCTCATTTGGCGAACCGCAGATTCCCTTCATGCAACGGACGAAAGACGCAAGCTGGCCGAAGAGGCCCTCCGGGAGAGTGAAACGCGTTATCGGATGCTGTTTGAAAGCAACCCGCAGCCCATGTGGGTCCACGCCCTGGACTCCCAGGCTTTCCTGGCCGTTAACGAAGCAGCCGTCAAGCACTACGGGTATTCGCGTGATGAGTTTCTAGGCATGACCCTTAAGGACCTCGAGGACGAGATTGAGTTCCCGCAGCACCGGGCGACCGGAACGAATGTCTTGAAGCATCGAAAAAAGGACGGGACGCGGATTGAAGTTGAGGTCACGGCGCACGGGCTATTCTTCGACGAGCGGCCCGCCCGGTTGGTGCTGGCTCAAGACATTACGGAACGGCGGTGCTTGGAGCATCAGCTGCGCCAAGCCCAGAAAATGGAAGCCGTGGGCCGGCTTGCCGGTGGAGTCGCTCACGATTTCAATAATCTGTTAACCGGAATTATTGGTTACGCCGACCTTCTGTCGGCGGCGCCTTCGCAAGACCCAGACCGCCGAAACAACCTGGACGAAATTCGAAAGGCCGCGGAGCGCGCATCCTCTCTCACGCGCCAGCTGCTCGCCTACAGCCGCCAGCAAATTCTCCAACCCAAGGTTCTCGATCTCAACCAAGTCGTCTCAGATATGAGCAATCTGCTTCACCGTTTGATTGGCGAAGACATTGAGCTCCGCACAGCCCTGGCAGCCAAACTCGATGCCGTGCAGGTAGATGCGGGTCAGATTGAGCAGGTTATTCTGAATCTGGCGCTGAATGCCCGCGATGCCATGCCCAGAGGCGGGAAGCTGACGATTGAAACCGCCAATGCACACCTCGATGAGGCTTACGCCCGGGGACACGTTGCCGTTCGACCTGGCTCCTACGTGATGCTGGCGGTGAGTGACACGGGCGTGGGCATGAATGCCGAAACCCTAGCGCGACTCTTTGAACCTTTCTTTACGACGAAGGAATTGGGAAAGGGAACCGGTCTCGGTCTGTCGACGGTCTATGGAATTGTAAAGCAAAGCGGTGGCAACATCTGGGCCTATAGCGTTCTCGGCAAAGGCACGACCTTCAAGGTATACCTTCCCCGGGTGGATGGACCTGCGGAGCCGGTCACCCGTCAAGTGGTCGTTTCGGCGATGGGTGGATCAGAAACGGTCCTTCTGGTCGAAGATGATGAATTGGTTCGTAAACTTGCGTGCGAGGTTCTGGCGAAGAGAGGCTACCGGGTTCTAGGCACAGGAATGATTGAAGAGGCCCTGCAAATAGCTGAATCCCAGCAGAGCCCGATTCATCTTGTGCTGACCGACGTCGTGATGCCCGGCATGAGTGGTAACGAACTGGTCAGCCGGATTCAGCTCCTGCGACCAGAGGTCAAGGTTCTTTTCATGTCTGGCTACGCCGATCACGCAGTTGTTCATCATGGAGTGATTGAGGCCGGGATGTTCTTCCTTCAAAAACCCTTCACACCCGCCTTGCTGGCTCAGAAGGTGCGCGAGGTCCTGGAATCGTCTTGACCTGACTGATGAAAGGGAGCTGATTCTTCCCTGCCGCACCAACTTGCGGGGGCTCACTAGCAGATCCGCACAGCTTTTTCTACAAATCTCTTCTACTCAGTCCCAAAGGATGAAGCGCCACTTTATTCCTATCACTACCCTGTTCGTCCTCACCTCCTGTCACCTGGGATACGGCCCGCTCCAGGATCGCAGCAAGTTCGTCAGCGCCCGGCTCGCGGATGATCAACGTACCGTGCTGTTTTCGTTCCATCATTTTGCCTATCGAGCAGCCACCGGCTGGCGAGCTTTCCCAGATGGCGGCATTCCGGACTACGTAACCGACATCAGCGTGTTGGGAACCTATGACCTGCAGACTCGGAAACTCACGGTGCTGCGACGTGAGAAGAATTCGCAATGGCAACCCGGCAGTGGTGTGTTGACGATTCACTCGATGAACGGGACCAAGGCATTGATCTCACAAGGAGGGCAGCTGCGCGGCCCGTTCGCACATGGAGTGAAATACGTGTTGCTCGATTTTATGCGGGGCGGTTCCAGTGACCTCGACCTGAAATCAGATGTGGCCGCGCGCGGCCGGGACACTGGCCAGATCTATCTTGTCGACGGAGAGGGCACGCTGTTGTTTGTCACCTTGTCGCTGGAGGAAGCGAAAGACCCAAGGGCATATCGAAGCAGCAAACTGGTCCCCGAGATCTGGGTTCGCACCCCGGTGGGAGACTTCCTGAAGGCTGCCGTGTCAGCGCATTATGAGTGTACTCGGAATGGAGAAGTGATCTACTGGGAGCCTTCGACACGAGATTTCATGGCCTTCTCCATTCTCCACCGCACGACGCGAAAGGCGCCCGAGTTCAAAGTGACAGGTTACCAGGACGTCACCAAGGGTGTGATCCTCTCCTCAGATCAGAAGGGGCTGGAATTCGGCGTGAAGGTAAACGGGCAGTGGAATTACGAGCCTGTCGGCTTGGGGGCCAGTAGACTGAAATAAGATTCCTGTGCAAAACGCCTGAGCGACTCTACGAGATCTCCCAGTGCCCGGGCAGTCGGTCGTAGTTTGTCTTCGTGGGATTCTATTAGCAAGCTGACGCACTCTGGAAACGCTTGATCACAACAGGGGACCACTGCAATGCCACGTGTCATAGGAGTCGGGGTCATTGGCATGGGTTGGATGGGTGAAGTGCACAGCCGATCTTACCGCCAGATCGTCGAGCGTTTTCCGGAGTGTCCGCTTCATCCCAAGCTCATTATTTGTGCCGATGACGTCGAAGCCCGATCCAGCACTGCTCGGAGCCGATTTGGTTTTGAGAAGCAGACGACAGATTGGAGAAGAGTCATTGAAGATCCCGCGTGTCGAAGTTGTGAATATTGCTGCTCCGAACAACCTGCATCTCGAAATCGTCCGCCATGCAGCTAGCCATGGCAAGCATATCTTCTGCGAGAAGCCGGTTGGCAGGAATCCCCTGGAAACTGCAGCCATCGAGCACCTTGCCCGCCAGGCAGGCGTCATGACTTTCGTTGGCTACAACTATCGGTGGGCACCGTTGGTGCAGTATGGACGGAAGCTGATCCAGGACGGTGTGCTGGGCAATCTCACTCACTATCGAGGCCGTTTCTTTGCGGGATACGCCAGCGATCCCAGAGGAGTTCTGTCATGGCGATTTCAACAAGATCTCGCCGGATTGGGAGTCTTGGGTGACCTCATGTCGCATGTGATCGATATGAGTCATTTCATCGCTGGTCCGATTCAAGCGGTTGTTGGGATGCGTCGCACATTCATAGCGGAGCGTCCCCTGGCCACTGCGGGACAAGGGACTCATTTTAATGTCAGCACCGAAGGACCAACTAGACAAGGTTACCAACGAAGACTACGTCGGTACGCTGGTGGAGTTTGCGAATGGAGCCCGAGGTACTTTCGAGGCCTGCAGAGTCATCAACGGGCCGCGGTGTCAGATGGCCTTCGAGGCGCATGGCACTCGCGGTTCTTTGACATGGGACTTCGAGCGGATGAATGAGTTACAGCTTTCCCTCTCTGTAGGCGAGAGCACACAGCGAGGCTATACGCGTGTTTTGAGCGGGCCGGAACACCCCTACCACGCGCACTTCAATCCTGCCGTCGGAACCGGATTGGGATACGATGACCTCAAAATCATCGAAGCCTACGAATTCTTGAAATCGATCGCAGAGGGAAAACTGTCTGAACCGAGCTTTTCCGAGGCGCGGGCTGTGGCCAACGTCCAAGCTGCTGTAGAACGTTCGTGGGAAACGCGGAGCTGGGAACAGGTCCGACCCGTTGCACCAGAATCTTAAACCCACGGCATCCATAAAGGCTAGAGAGCGAGCCTACGGCTCATGCTCTCGGGATTCTTTGGAGTTTCTGACCCAAGCCTGGTTCAGTAGTTGAATCAGCAAAGAGGGATCCCCCTCACCCCCAGCCCCTCTCCCGCGTTGGGGCGAGGGGAGCCGATCTAAGGACCGCAATCGCATAAGAGCCGAGACGACAAGACAACATCCAGGCTTCGGTTGAGCTTCCGACACCGCTCATCAAATTTCAGCGTGTCAGTTTCCAGCGAGGCTTACTTCGGGATTGACGCACGATCTCGGCCATTTACCTTTCGAAAGGTCTATTGCAGTTTCCATGGAGAGCCGCCAGCAATTGGGAAGATACTGATCCGAGTAACCACCGAGGTGAGGAGTAAGGACTACGTGATCGAACTGTAGCAATGGGTTGTCCGGATCAGGAGGTTCCTTCTCCAGCACGTCCAGTCCCGCCCCACCAATCTGTCCTGACTTCAACGCGGCGATCAATGCTGGTTCATTAATCACAGGACCTCGAGAAGTGTTGATCAGAATCGCTTCACGTTTCATTTTGTCGAACTCAGTCCTTCCGATCAGGTGATGTGTCTCCGGAGTCAAAGGGCAATGAATCGAGACAAAATCAGATCGTCTGAACAACTCATCCAACGAAACGCTGTGGACTGAGTGGGCCGCAAAAACCTCCGGCGGCACGAAGGGGTCAAAGGCGAGTGTCGTCATCTGAAAACCGACGAGCTTCTGAACCACTGTGCGTGCGATTCGCCCAAACCCCACCAATCCCAGGGTCTGTCCTGTGAGATGCCAGTTCGGAAGGCCTCGTATCCGATCCCAGATTCTGTTGCGTACGTTCCGGTCTTGAAGGGCAATCTGACGGATGACTGCGAAAAGCAAGCCGATCGCGTGATCGGAAACCGCGTCGTTCAAAGCGTCGGGCGTGTTGGCGACAACAATACCCAGCTTGGTTGCCGCGGCAACAGGCACATTATCGGTACCGCTGCCGGTCCGAATGATGGCGCCGCACCTCGGCACGATAGCCAATTCTTCAGGGTTCATCTGTCCGTGCAAGCAGCGACTGGAACCAAACACCCAAACAACATCCGCGTCACCTGCCCACTGAGCCAGTTCCTCCTGGTTCTCACATTCGTGAACGACAAGGTTGATTGATTGTTCAGCCAGTCCGATGACAACCGAATCAGGCAACGTCTGGTTATCAAGGCCCACCAGGGCTACTTTAAAAAAATTCTCCATGTCGTCTCCTGAAGAATGATAGCTTGAGACTCTTCGTCAAGGATTGTTTCAATCCAAAAATGCATGTGTCTGCCTGGGCTTCTTGCCTGGCAGACGTCGCCCGTCTCGTCCCGATGTTTTCGATTCCCGCGTCCGTTCGTGATCAATGCTCTGTTTCAAGGCGTGGCGTTCAGCGAGGAAGGTCCAATGAAGGTGTCCTTGTCCAGCTCTTCACCTTGGGGGCATTGGCTAGCCGCGGCGCTTTCGGTTGCGGCCCTTGCGGTGACAGGTGAAGGCTTCCAAGCCGTGGAAGACCCAAGGTTCGTGGACCTCTCACTGCTGGTGGCGCCGGAGTATCCGGTGACGTGGCCCGCGAACTGGCCTTTTTTTCAGATCAATCCCTATTTGCGCATCGGCCCCCTCAGTGCCTATAACAGCGAGATCCTGACCATCGATGGCAACACCGGAACCCAGCTCGACTTTCCACCTCACTCAATCCCTGCGCCAGCTACCAATTTACCCAACGCAGGCCCATTAGGCCTGGTCTTTGGCGAAAAGGTGCCCGCCTGGCAGTTCGTGGGTGAAGCCTGTGTCATCGACGTCAGTCCCCTGATCGACAAAGCTCCGAACGGGAAAAGCAGTCTCATCTACAAAGACGACATACTGAATTGGGAAAAGAAACACCGACCACTCGGATTCGGCGACATCGTACTGTTCCGGAGTGGTTATAGTGACAAGTATTTTCGGCCATTTCCAGCCGGAAGGCGGTTTGCCGCAGAACCGGTTGAAGGCAAAACGCCGGGCTGGCCGGACCCTCATCCAGATACGATGGACTATCTCGGCCGTCGCGGCGTCCTGGCGTTGGGTACCGACAGTCCGAGCATGGGCCCCATTCCCGATCTGGCGGAGCCCACCCATCTCGCTGGGCTCAAGTACGGCATGATATGGACTGAAGGAGCCACGCGTCTGGATAGCCTTCCGTCCACCGGCGCGTTTTACTGCGTTTTGGCACCGAAGCACTCTGGTGGCGCCACGAGTGAAAGCCGTGCGTTTGCTATCGCTGGCGACCCGCTGGCCAAGCAGCTAGTCGAATCAGCGAGAAAAAAGAGGGTCGTTGACTTGTCGCTGACCCTCACTGACGATGCGCCCCTGGCATGGTCCGGTGCTGGTGTCGGTCATCATCGACAACCTTACCTAACCGTCAATTTCCTGCTGAACCCCGTGACTGGTCTCCATCAGCAGACGCACATCATGGACAGCCATGCGGGGACTCATCTGGTTCCCCCGAGCTACGCGTTACCCGGACCTGAATTCAACAATCGGGACTATTCACCTGAAGTTCAGGGATGGCTCGCGGACTATGAGAAGCAGTATGGCGCCAGGGGCACCAGCCAGATTACTGGCGAGCAGGTCCCTATTTCTCAAACCTGTGGATGGGTTCGGGTGATATCAGTAGGCCATTTGATGGGCAAGATCCCTAAGTCCCATTGGCCCGATTCCGCTGAGATCACAGTGGCCGACATCCAGAAGTTTGAGAGGCAGCAGGGGTCACTCCGTCCCGGAGAGATCGTCATCTTCCGGAGCGACTACAGCGAGCGGTGCACCGAGAAGAGTGCGTTCAAGGAATGCATGGAATCTCCACTCAATGGCCAAAGCGAAGGATGGCCAGCCCCGGGTCCAGCGGCGATTCTATACCTGGATGGAAAGGGCATTCGTTGCGTGGCTACGGACGGCCCGACACTAGGTGGAGCGAATCCAAAGCGGGCTTTGATGACTTACTGGGTTCTCGGAAGCAGGGGTATGGTGGGCTTGGAGTACTTGACGAACCTGCGAGAGCTACCGGAACGGGCCTACCTGCTATTTGCGGCGCCTAAAATCCGGGGCTGCCATGGAGGAGTTGGACGAGCGATCGCTCTGTTCTGAAAGGAGTCCTATTTCGCATGAAAATGTACGTTAGTGGAAGCTGGGTGGAATCGCCGGTGATGTCACCGGTCGTGTCTCCATACTCCGGAGAAGTTGTCGACACAGTGCCTGAAGCAACGACTGACCAGGTAGACCAGGCTCTTGATGCGGCGGAGTGTGCCGCCGTGATCATGGGGCAGCTCACGGGGTACGAGCGTTCTCAAATTCTCAATCGAGCCGCTGATTTGTTAGCAGCCAGATTAGAGGACTTCGCCAGGACAATCAGTCTTGAAGAGGGTAAGCCGCTGAGTGAATCGCGCGGCGAGGTCGGGCGAATGCCCGACCTGTTGAGGCTTTGTGCCTTTGAAGGAAGTCAGCTTCGTGGCGAGACTCTCCCTTTGGACGCACAAGTTGCCACCAAAGGGAAGCTGGGGTTCACCTTGAGAGTTCCCTGCGGAATTGTTGTCGCCATTACCCCCTTCAACTACCCGCTCTTACTGGTCGTCCACAAGGTCGGCCCAGCGTTGGCGGCTGGGAATGCGGTCATCCTCAAGCCTGCCCGCCAGACTCCCTTGGTGGCTCTCAAACTCACGCAGGTTCTCCTGGAGGCCGGTCTGCCAGAAAACGGTCTGCAGTGCATCACCGGTGCAGGGTCCGTTATTGGTACTCGCCTTTGTGCCGATCCCCGAGTCCGCAAGATTAGCTTTACCGGGAGCACCTCAGTTGGTGAGAAGATTACTCAGGTTGCCGGCATCAAGAAGCTTTCCTTGGAATTGGGTTCCAATAGCCCCCTTGTTGTGTTGCCCGATGCTGACCTGGAAGTAGTCGCCGCAGCCACTGCTCTGGGTGGCTACGTGAACGCCGGCCAAGTCTGCATCTCCACCCAGCGTGTGCTCGTTCACCGCAGGGTCTATGGGGAATTTCTGGACGCTCTAAGAAGCCAGTTGAAGCAATCAAGGTAGGCAATCCCCTTGAGGAAGAAACACGGCTGAGTGCCATGATCTCAGAGCAAGATGCTGAACGTGTCGGCGAGTGGATCAAGGAAGCCGTCGGTCAGGGTGCTCGAATCGTGACCGGAGGAGAACGCGACGGAGCGGTTTTTGCTGCGACGATCGTTGCCGACGTTAAGCCAAACATGCGGGTATCCTGCGATGAGCTCTTTGGCCCAGCGGTGGCCGTCTCTCCTGTTGAAAGTGTTGACGAGGCGATTCAGCTCGCCAACGACAGCCGCTACGGCCTCGGCGCAGGGATCTTCACGCGAGACATCAACGATGCTTTAAAATTTGCAAGACGGGTTCAGAGTGGCAATGTGATGATCAACTGGACGCCACTCTGGCGTGCCGATTTGATGCCGTACGGAGGATTCAAGCAAAGTGGCATTGGCAAGGAAGGTCCGCGTTATGTTGTTGAAGAAATGACGGAGATGAAGACAGTCGTCTTTCACGGAGTCGACGGCTAGACATTCCCCTTACCAAAGGGGGCGGCGCGAAGCGACAAAGATGCGCAGCGCCAGGGGGTTGTCCGGTCGGCGTTACCGAGCAGGTGATGAAAGCATCGTCCGCCCTTGGACAAGGGGGACTTCAGGGGGGTTCTTGGAAACGAAAGCCAACCCCACCCCGGCGCGCAGCGACCGCTGTCGCTCCGCGCCACCCCTCCTGGGGATGGGATTTTCGGGAGAACACGTATGTCAAAAGCACACGCAACCGAAAAAACTCGCCTGACAATGGCTCAAGCCATCGTCAAATACCTCCAGGTACAGTACAGCGAGCGCGACGGTCAAGCTCGGCGACTGATCCCGGCTGCATTTGGCATTTTTGGCCATGGAAATGTCGCTGGCATCGGCCAAGCCCTCTACGAGTACGGCGAGGGATTGCCCTACTACCAACCCTGCAACGAACAGTCGATGGTTCACACGGCCATCGGTTTCGCCAAAGCCAGCCAAAGGCTGGCGACCTTGGCGTGTTGTTCTTCCATCGGACCCGGGGCAACCAACATGGTTACGGGAGCGGCGACTGCAACGATCAATCGTCTGCCGGTACTGCTGCTGCCTTCCGACTACTACGTCACCCGGCACCAAGGCCCCGTCTTACAACAGTTAGAACATCCCATTTCTGCCGACGTGAGTGTCAACGACTGTTTCCGTCCCGTGAGTCGCTTCTTTGACCGAATCTCCAGGCCGGAGCAACTCTTGACCGCTCTTCCCGAAGCGATGCGGGTCCTCACCGATCCGGTCGAGACCGGCGCTGTGACGTTGGCCTTGCCACAGGACGTTCAATCGCATGCCTACGATTACCCGGCCAGTCTTTTTGACAGGAGGGTTTGGCGCATTGAACGCCGGCTTCCCGATCCGCAGAGAATCAAGGAAGCTGTGGGAATGCTGTTGGAAAGCAAGCGGCCCATGATTGTGGCCGGTGGTGGTGTCCACTACGCTCAGGCTTGGGACCAGCTCAAAGCGTTCTCCGATGCTTTCGGAATTCCGGTTGCCGAAACCTTCGGGGGAAAGGGTGCTATTCGCGATACCTCTCCCTTGCAACTCGGTGGATTCGCAGTTACGGGTACGCCTTGTGCCGGGAAGATTGCCAGTGAGGCCGACCTGGTGATCTGTGTGGGAACCCGGCTGACCGACTTTGCCACCGGGTCGCAATCAGCGTTCAACAATTCCGACGTGCGATTTCTGAACATCAACCTCACAGGGCATGATGCCCACAAGCAGGGCGCCCTTCCATTGGTGGCCGATGCTCGTGAATCGCTCCAAGCCCTGACTCAGAGTGCCAAAGCCGCGGGAGTTAAGCCCAATGCTGCTTATGTTCAGGAGATCACAGTTTTGAAAGAAAAGTGGGAACGCCAGCTCAAGGATGAGGTGTTCCAGCAAGTGACGGGCGAAGCCATGAGTCAGGGGCAACTCATCGGCGCGTTAAACAGCGAAGCCAAGTCAGGCGACATCATCATTACAGCGGCTGGAAGTCCGCCAGGCGATCTCATGAAGATCTGGGACGCGACGAATGGCCGAGCGTGCCAGTTGGAATTCGGGTATTCGTGCATGGCATACGAGATCCCTGCGGGACTGGGAGCACGCCTGGCCCAAGCGGACGGCGAGATCTACGTTTACATCGGGGACGGAACCTACCTGATGAACCCGACCGAGATCGTAACGGCCGTCCAGGAAGGGTTGAAGATCACCATCGTGATTTCTGAAAACCACGGGTACCAGTGCATCCGGGGTCTCCAGATGGCCCGCGCAGGCCAAAGCTTTGGCAACGAATTTCGCGCTCGGGACGGGAAGACCAACCGGCTCGAGGGTGAATACCTGAAGATCGATTTCGCTAAGAATGCGGAGAGCATGGGCGCCCGCGCTTGGAATGCGAACACCCCGGAAGCGCTCCGAAAGGCATTGCAGGAAGCCCGGAGTGAAACGCGACCCTGCGTGATTGTCGTGGAAACCGAGAAGTATCGATCCTTGCCAAGCTCAGAGGTTTGGTGGGACGTGGCTGTAGCCGAGGTGAGCCAGGATCCGGTGACGCAGAAGCTTAGGGCAGAATACGAACGCGACCGAGAGCGCCGGCAGCGTTTCCACTATTGATTTTCAGAAAGAGAGAAATCCCGGAATGAATATCAAAATAGGCAGCGCTCCAGACTCTTGGGGAGTTTGGTTCCCCAGCGATTCCAAACAAACTCCATGGAATCGCTTTCTGGATGAAATCGTTGAAGCCGGCTACGAGTGGATCGAACTTGGGCCTTATGGCTATCTCCCCACGGATCTGAACCAACTGAGGTCCGAGCTCGGTAAGAGGGGACTTAAAGTTTCCGCGACCTTCGTCATGCGAGCTCTGGAAGACAAAGCGCTGTGGCCTGAAATTGAAAAGGACGTCGTGGGAGCCGGACAGTTGCTGGCAGATCTGGGTGCGAAATACCTGCTTCTTATCGATGACACTCACACCAACCTGTTCACCGGTGAACGCGTGGCTCCGGCCCGTCTGGATCAAGATGGATGGAAGCGCTTGATCGATACGACGCACAAGGTTGCCGACATGGCGCGCGATCGCTTCGGGTTGACGCTGGTGTTTCATCCGCATGCAGACAGCCATGTGGAATATGAGGATCAGATCGAGGCGTTCTTGGAAGATACGGATCCCAAGAAGGTCTTCCTATGCCTCGACACGGGACACCATGCCTACCGAAATGGTGATCCGGTGAGATTCATGCGCCGTCATTCCCAGCGCGTTGCCTATCTCCATCTCAAAAGTGTCGACAAGCACATGCAGCAGAAAGTGGAGGCAGAAAAGATCCCGTTTGCCGTTGCCGTGGGCATGGACATGTTTTGCGAACCGTCTCAAGGAGCCGTCGATTTCACCGCGTTCCGAGACGTCCTGCGCGAGGTCAACTACAACGGCTTCGCGATCGTCGAGCAGGACATGTATCCTGCCCCCTTCGAGAAGCCCCTACCAATTGCCAAGCGAACCAGAGCCTACCTGCGCGAAATTGGGTTGGGTTAGTTCCTTTAGTGAAACCTCCCAGGCGGCCGGTCTTACGTCGTGGTTCCGTGAGTTCCATGCGCAGGTAGACCGTTGGGACAGGCGCCTTGTTCCACCTCCGTGTTCTGTGTTAGCGTCTCGCGCGTTCATTGGTGCTTCGTCCTTCTTTTTCCTCTTGATTTCTGACGCCTCATGAATCTTTTTGTCACCTTCGAAGGCATCGACGGTTCCGGGAAAACCACACATCTGCGTCTACTCCACGAGCATCTGCTTAAGAGGGGAATTGATACTGTCATTGCGAGAGAACCCGGTGGCACAGAGATCGGAGAATCGATCCGGCAGATCCTGCTGCATTCCGGCACCCGGAACCTGAAGCCTCTTAGCGAGCTCTTGCTCTACTACGCTTCCCGCCACCAGAATCTTTGTCAGAACATTCTGCCAGCACTTGAGCGCGGGCAATGGGTCTTGTGCGATCGCTACGCCGATGCCAGCCTTGCCTACCAGGGCTACGGACGAGGAGTGGATTTGAACTTCATTGAACAACTCAACCATGCAGTCATCGGTCAAAGGCTGCCTGATCTGACGTTTCTGCTTGATTTGGACCCGGCTGTGGCCATTGCGCGCGCGCGTCGACGCAATCAGGACCGGGCTGTTGATGAGAGCCGGTTCGAAATGGAGTCGTTAGACTTCTTCGAGCGGGTTCGGCAGGGCTACTTGACCATCGCACGGAAGGACCCGAGGCGCTTTCGCATTGTGTCAGGTGAGCTCCCGGTGGAGGAGACGCATCAGCAGATCTTGCGCTTGGCGAACGAAGCAGGGATGCCTTGAAGAATTCGCCTCTGAAAGATGACTTGGTTGACAATGCAGAGCAGTCGATCCCAAGTCGAAGTGACCAAAGGATGATATCCGATGCCGTTTGAAGATTTTCTGGGGAACCGCTCCGTCCTGGAGACCGTGCGCACTCAGCTTGCAACCGGGCGCTTGCGGCATTCCATGTTGTTCGCCGGAGTCACCGGCATTGGAAAATGGACTCTCGCCCAGTTCATTGCAAAAGCTTCCAATTGCATTCGGCTGCAAAACGACTTCTGCGACAGTTGCCCAAGCTGCGAGAGGATCTCAGACAACGCCCATCCGGATGTCAGAAATGTTGCGCCCGACGGTCAGTTCATCAAGATTGACCAGATGCGGAGCCTCAGCCGTGAGGTTTTCTTTAAACCGTTCGAGGGCAGGCGCCGGGTCTTCATCATCGACGAAGCCGAAAAGTTCAGAGATGAGTCGGCCAATTCCATCCTCAAGACTCTGGAAGAGCCGCCTGATACCTCGTTTCTCATATTGATTACCAGCCGGCCGAATGACCTGTTGCCCACCATTCGATCGCGCTGCCAAACGTACCGGTTCGCTCCCCTGTCGCCGAACGACATCGAGCAACTGTTGCAAGGACGCACATCCTATTCTGCCGACGAACGACAGCTGCTTGCACGAATCGCCGGAGGCAGTCTTGGCAGAGCCCTCACCCTCGATCCGGCAGAATACCGGAGGCAGCGCGACGAAATGATGGGCGTGCTGGAGGCCTGCTCGAGCGATTTCCTTTATGCCAATGCAATGAAAGCTGCCACCGGCTGGTTGGACAAGCGAAGACAGGCGGAGTTTGGTTCTAAGACTGACATTCTCTTTACGCTTCTCCGCGACCTGTTTCTTTTGAAGGCAGGGGCCGAAGCCAGCGCGATCATGCACGCCGACCTCTTCGCCAAACTCAACGGCCTATCCACGAAGTATTCCTTCGGTCAGTTGACAGGCGCCACCCGCTCGCTGGACCACCTGGAAGCTGGAACGCGGCGAAACTTGAATCGAAGTTTGGCCGCAGACCAGTTTTTTCTTCATCTTGGCGGAGTGGCGCAGAACCAATGAATCGAGGTTTCTGCCTGCTTTGCCAGATTGCCACTTTTTGATTCCGTTGCGGGGTTTCGGAAAGATTTATCCTTGTTGGTAGTCCACACTTATGTTACGGTTTCTTCACTTGAGTTAACCAAGAGAGAGATCGTGATGTCGATGCACTCGACCGCCTTGCTCTCCTCTGAACTGTTGCCCAGAATCCGAAGTTCAAACTCCCGCAGGTTGAAGAAATCCGAAGGGGTGGGTTTCTAGGAACACGCCGGACGCACTTGGAATTTCAGAACTCATCGAACCCGCACGGCAGAAGAATCCTTTCGACAGCGTGCCGCTTCCATCAACTTTATGAACCGACCACCTTTTAGAGACAAGAAGCCTAACGAAGACTACATGAATCGTCGCCTCATTCGTCCTTCGCTGGCAGATCTGAAGGACAAGATGACGGTGCGCTCGTCGCAGAAGAGAAAGCCCGCCCCGCAGGAACAAACCAACGCAGAAAGCTTCTATTACCTGAAGCAGATGCAGAACAAGACCCCGATGGTTGTGGTGCTGGACGACGGGCAGCAGTTGCGCGGAATCATCGAGTGGTATGACCGCAACTGCATCAAGGTAAACCGGGAAACGGAACCCAATCTCCTGGTCTTCAAGCACTGCATTCGCTTCATGTACAAAGAGAATGAGGACAAGTCGAGCGACGAATAGACCTGCTGCTCATGACCCTCTGGCTGGGCGAGCACTGCCGCGTGGACTGACCGAACTCCACGAGAGAACTCTCCTTTCCAACCGGCTCTTTCTCCCTTAGAGACATGATGCTCCATCAAGGCTTGCGCCGCTGGTTGTGGCACTTGCTGTTGGCGTCTGTCGTCGTCGCTGAATGTGGTTGTGGCGATGACTTCGACCCCGGTACCATCCCTCCTTTCACGCATGTCTACGTCGCCAATCTGGGCAGCCATACCGTCTCAGTCATCGATCTCAAGAGTTTCAGAAACATTAAAACGATCACCGTCGGAAAGTCGCCCGGACGTCTGGCAGCCAGCCCGATTGATGACTTGGTGTTTGCCGCAAACCTCGGCTCTGCTTCGATCAGCGTCATCGATGCCAACACCCACGTCGTCAAAAAGACCATCTCCGTCGGCAAGAGTCCGGCAGACATGGTGTTCTCGTCAGACGGCCGCCACGCGTTTGTCGCCTGCTATGCGTCGAACACCATCGCGGTAATCGATTGCGAGGCTCTATCGGTGGTGAAGACGATCAAGACTAAGGCAGGGCCGGTGGCCCTGAAGCTCTCCGAGTCACGCAAGGAGCTTTGGGTGGCACAGCAGACTGCCAACTCGGTAGGCGTGGTCAACCTTGAAACTCAGACGCTCGAGGAGTCTATTCCAACCGGCAACGGACCATTGTTTCTGGAAATCTTGCCTGACCAGTCGAAACTGTTTGTCGCGGACACAGGTGATCAAGACGTCACAGTGATCGACCTCCAAACGCGCACGATTCTTGAACCCATCGTCACCGGACGAACGCCGATGCACCTCGTGATAAAGCCCGATGGAGGTGAAATTTACGCCAGCAATTTCGACGCGGGATCGGTGGTCGTAATCAACACCTCCAACCGCACGTTGAACGGGTCGTTTTCAGTTGGCAAGAATCCCATCCGCGGCGTCATCTCGCGCGACGCACAGCGCCTCTATGTCGCCAACTATGGATCAAATACCGTTTCGGTTCTTGATCCTCCGAACAACCGCTCAGTCATTGCTTCGATTGCAGTCGGCGCGCAGCCTGAGTCGATGTATCTCACACCAGACGACCTTTACCTTTTCGTGCTAAATTCTGGCTCCAATGACGTTTCAGTCGTCCGGACCGACGCTGTCGGCTCAGGAAGCAACGCGCTATTCGCAGTGATCACAACGGGTGCGAACCCATCGGCGGTTATTGCGAAGTAGGTTTCTTGGTGATGTCGAGGTCGCTAGTTTGGATCTGTGCGGAGACCCGTGGTACTACCACTAACCTCGCTGCCTTTGTTCGTACTAGAATGCTGGAACTCCAGAGTCCAATATCCCTGAAACCATGAAAGGTGGAAACTCATGAAGAAAACAAACATGCTCACCGTCAGCTTGATGGTCGTCTGTCTCGCCGGTACGATGATCGCGCATCCGCACTTCAACAAAACGGTCACTGCCTCTGTCAAAGGATTGGAGTTGAAACTGACCTACTTTACCTTGCCCTACAACGCCAAACATCTGGAAGGAATCAAGGAAGGATTCGTTTTCCATTGTGGACGCGCCAAGTTGAACGTCGCGGGCGAGATGACCGTGGGAAGCACCAAGTTGGGGGCGGGCAGTTATCTCCTTCGCGCAAAGGCAAAGTCCGCTGACGAGTGGACTCTAATCCTGGTTCCGGAAGCTGAAGCTGGCGACCCTCAGAAGCCGGATCTCAGCAAAGCAATCGCGCTCGATACCAAGTCTTTCTCAAAGCAGTCTGAACTCCATCACCTGGATCTCAACCTCACCGGCGGCCATGGCGACACTGATGGCAAGCTGTTGGTGACGGTGTCCTTCGGATCGAGAAGGATCGAAGCGGCCATCACTTTGCCGGCACCAGCCTAAGATGGCGCCGAATCATCAAGGTGTAGCGCAGACCTGTGTTTTGCGCGGGTCTGCGGGTTTTCGTAGCCCAAGGATGCCGTCAGATCATCTCCGATTACAATCTGCCGCCGCACACGATATCAGTGGTCCCGGCCCGCACGATTGCTGAATTGAGTCCTGAATCAATATGATGGACCGTCGCCAATTCCTCAAGACGCTGCCGACCGGGTTCATTGCTGCATCATCGCGCCTTTCCTTCGCCGCTCCGCCTGAGCGAGTCAACACCGTGCTCGGCGAGCGCTCATCGCGCGCTCTGGGCATGACCCTGATGCATGAACACGTGCTGGTGGACTTCGTAGGCGCCGACAAGGTGAGTCCTCAGCGCTATAACGCCGAGGAAGTCTTTCAGACCGCCTTGCCACACCTCAAGTCTTTGCGCGGCCGCGGGTTGCCGAACACTTGTGGAATGCACGCCTGCTTTTATCGGTCGAGATGTAAGTCTCCTCAAACGATTGGCCAGCGCCTCGGGCTTGCACATCATCACCAACACCGGTTTCTATGGTGCCGCAAACGACAAATACGTGCCGGCGATCGCGCGCCAGGAAACGGCGGAGCAACTGGCGGCTCGATGGACTCGCGAGTTTCAGGAAGGTATCGACGGCACTGGCATTCGTCCGGGCATCATGAAAATCGGCGTGGATCCGGGCCCGCTCTCGGAAATCGACGCCAAGCTGGTGCGAGCCGCCGCCAAAACGCACCTCCAAACCGGGCTGACCATCGCCTCCCACACTGGCGATGGCGTGGCAGCTCTGGAAGAGCTGGAAGTCCTGAAACAAGAGGGAGTACATCCCGGCGCCTTCATCTGGGTGCACGCCCAGAGTGAAGGCAATGTAAAACACCATCTCAACGCTGCGGAGCAGGGTGCCTGGGTGGAGTTTGATGGCATCAGCGAAGCCTCGGCGGAAAAGCATCTTCAGCTGGTCAAGGGAATGTTAGACCAGGGATTCTCCAACCGTGTCCTTATTTCGCAGGACTCCGGCTGGTACCACGTTGGTGAACCCAAAGGTGGGAACTATCGCTCCTACACTTTCGCCTTTGCGAATTTCGTTCCCCTGATGCGCCGAGCTGGCATCTCAACAGAACACGTCCGTGGCGCTTCTCATTGACAATCCCAGGAAGGCTCTCACTCTGCAAGTTAGACGGTTCACCAAGACCTCATCATGAACACACCGTTGCGCCCGCCTAAGTTCTACAGGGATTCCGAGTTCATGCACTCCCCGGATGCCCGGTCGCTGCGTATCCTCTCTGAGTACCTGGGACCCCTCTCCTACTTTCATCGAGAAAAGATCAAGGACACGATTGTCTTCTTTGGCTCCGCGCGCGCAATTCCAAAGAGTCAGGCTGAGGAGGAGTATCAGGCCCTGCTCACTGACGGCAAGAAAGTGGAAAAGTCAGACGACCATGCTTCAGTGCTGAAGCAAGCCAAAATACGCTTGGAGTTGGCGACCTACTATGACGAGGCTGTAGAACTGTCACGGCTTCTCACCGTGTGGGCCCTTTCTCTGGGGAAGAAGGCTCGCCGTTTCGTGATCTGTTCCGGCGGTGGACCCGGAATCATGGAAGCGGCCAACCGGGGCGCGCGTGAAGCCGGCGGCAAGACTGTGGGACTTAATATCAGCCTGCCTTTCGAGCAGGCTCCGAACCCTTACATCAGTCCTGAACTGAGCTTCGAGTTTCATTACTTCTTCACACGTAAGTACTGGTTCGCTTACTTGGCGAAAGCGCTGATCGTCTTTCCGGGTGGGTTTGGAACACTTGACGAGCTAATGGAAATTCTGACGTTAATACAAACACGCAAGATCAACAAAAAGATGGTTGTGTTGCTCTATGGTTCGAAGTACTGGAACGAACTGCTGAATTTTGATGCCCTTGTCCGCTGGGGAACAGTCGATGCGGCAGATCTGAAGCTTTTTGACTTCGCAGATTCGCCGAAGCAAGCATTCCAGATCGTCCGGTCGGGTCTTGAGGAGTACTATCTGAACTCCGATGAAGGTGGGAAAACTCCCTGAACGGCAGGGAAAAATCAAGAGCTCCCGTAGGAGGAGACATGATGCAAACACAGCAGCTACATTTTCCCTTGGCGAAGCGAGTGCTCGGCCTGTGCGCCGGCCTTCTAATGTCTCAAGCGGTGTTCGCACAAGTTACTCTGAAAGTGGAAACGCCTATGAGTCCGCCAGCGTGGGCGCTCATGGAACGGGCGCTCCTCGAGGCCAACTCGCGGGCGGTGGAAGCGTTCGCGGAAAAGTATATGGATGCGCGCGGCTACCTGCTTCACACCCCGCGCTGGGGAACCCTGGACGGCCCCGACGATGCCATCGAGACCTACTTCAACTGGACTCTGCTGCATGCTTTGGGCGGCTCGGACAAGGTTCTGGATCTCTACAGGAAGGGATTGGAAGGCCATCTCCTCCAGTACAAGGAATTGCGCACCGTAAAGACAGAGCTCGCGACCAATGGTGCGTACCACAAGGAATTCATCACCATGTCGGACTGGTTTCATACCGGTGAAGGCATGCGTGGATTCCTTCTCTGGGGCTTCTCAGAACCAACGAATCCTGCACTGGTGCAGCGGATGAAGCGGTTCGCCGGGATGTACATGAACGAAGACCCTGAGGCACCAAACTATGACCCGGCAAAGAAGATCATCAAAAGCATTTGGACGGGCTCGAAGGGACCCATGATGCGCAAGGCCACCACCTACGACTGGGTGGGAGATCCGGTTCCGGGAACGTTTCACCTGCTGCATAACGAGGCGGGAACCTCGAAGATGTTGAACCTCATGGAGTGGTATCCGCGGATGCTGGCCCACTGCGAGGAGTACCTGGATTCGGTTGGCGATAGTCACCTGAACACGGCAGCAACCCTGCTCAGCTTGAATGCCTACGCGCTTACTAAGGAAGAAAAGTATCGCAACTGGACTCTCGAATACATGAACGCGTGGAAAGAGCGCACCGAGAAAACCGGGGGCATGATTCCCACAACGGTTGGCCTGAACGGAGAACCGGGAGGCGAACACAACGGCCAATGGTGGAAAGGCACGTATGGTTGGAACTTCACTATCTTCGACGGCGAGCTGCAGCGCATCGCCCACCGTAACAATTTCCATGACGCCTGGCCGGGGTTCGCAAACGCGCTATTGCTCACCGGCGATCAATCTTATGTCGGCGTCTTGCGCAAACAATTGGATCTGATCTACCAGCAAAAAAAAGTTGAGAACGGCAAGACGTTGCTGCCTCAGATGTACGGCGATCCGCGTGGGTACAAACACAACGGCAAACCAGAGTTTTACCAATACACCGGCAATCTCTTTCTTGACAGGCTCACGGAGATCTACCTCTGGTCGATGGATCGGCGGGACCTTGAACGCATCCCCACCGACCGGGGCTGGATTGGCTTTCTCGAAGGCAAAAACCCGACTTACCCCGAAAAGGAGATGGCTGACGATTTCGAGCACATCCGAAAGCGCATGGAACTGATGCGCAACGATGCAACCTCGCCCGACACGCGTCTGGCCGACTATCTTCAGGGTATCGTGCCGGCGACTACGGACACTTTGGTGCAGCTCACGCTGGGAGGTTATTTTGCCGCAGGACGCATTTGGGTCCTCCACAGCCGGCTGCGCTATTTTGATCCAGAGAAGCGACGGTCTGGTCTGCCGGAAGGTGTTGCGGCTCTGGTGGAGAAGTTGACCGCGGACTCTGTAACTGTGACGCTCGTCAATACCAACCAACTCGAACCCAGGGTGCTCGATGTGCAGGCCGGCGGCTATGGCGAGCATCAGTTCACCGCGGTCTCTGCAAACGGCAAGAACACGCCCTTGCAATCGCCCTTGGTCACCGTTCGATTGGCTCCGGGTGCCGGATCACGTCTCACCCTCTCGATGAATCGCTACGTAAATCGTCCAACGCTCGCGCAGCCTTGGAATCGGAGTATTCAATAGCCAGACAAGTCGGTCATCGCCCCAATCTTCTGCTGGGAGCGGGAAGCCTGTCGTCACGGTTGGCGCCTGATTCCGGCTCACGCTGCGCTTGGCCGGAATGACGAAAAACCCATGGCGAAAATCGACACAGCCCTGGTGAAGATCAGGAAGGTTTGCCTGTCTCTGCCTGACACGAAGGAGACGATGACTTGGGGTAAGCCCCATTTTCGAGTCGGTGAGAAGATCTTTGCAGGCTATGGTGAGGAGGGTGGCAAGCGCGTCGTCGGGTTCAAGCTGGAAATGGCTCATGCCAACCTTGCTGTTCAGGTTCCTGGCTTCTCGCGCGCACCTTACGTAGGGCACAAAGGCTGGGTTTCGCTGGAGACTGACAGTGTCAAAGATTGGGAGGAGGTGCGCGAAATGATTTTCGAAAGCTACAGACTCATCGCGCCCAAGAGATCGCTGGTCAAGTTGGACACGACTTCTTTCTCAAGCGGCAAGGAACCACAGAGAGCAAGAACGCGTGCTTCTGAACGCCCCTCATGAGCCGAATCTTAGCGCAGCACGCGCCTTCGCTTTCTCAGCTTCTTCCTGTCGATTCTTCGGCGCTGCGTTCGATTCTAGAGAAACGAGAAGTTGTTTCGAGATCCTGGCAATCTCCTCAACGGCTGATGAGAATGCCACCTCGTTCGTCTTCGAGGGTCTATTGAAGCCGCTGATCTTTCTCACAAACTGCAGCGACGCTGCACGGACTTCCTCGTCCGTCACCGGCGGTTCAAAGTTGAATAGTGTCTTAATATTTCGGCACATGCTTCCTCTTCCTCTTCGTTGCTGAACTGTAATTCCCTGCCCGTCGCCGGGATCCGCCGCCTTCTAGGGTTTCACCTCGGAACTCTTCTCGCTAACCGATCAAGCTTCTCGATCTCCGGTTCAGCGCCAACGATACTCTTTGTCCCCGTGCAAATACCGGTCTCGATATTGGATGGGCCAGGGGCCACGTACACTAAGTACTCCCTCTTCTCCTCGAACGGAAACCCGCAGGCTTCCCCAGTAAGTCGGGTAACGACCACAACGCTTCTTGCCCGGGCCCCCTTCCATCGTTTCGTGACTTCAAACTTGACCCGGTGATTACCGGTGCGCGTAACGCCTGCGGCATCCCAAAGCGACTGATAGATTTTGGTAACTCTTCCCAGTGAAGGCGGCTGATGCTTTCTCGAGGGCCTCAGCCGGACTTGCAGGAGCCATGCATGTGCAGGCTCGCGCCGAGTCAAACGAGATCAGCACATGGCTGCGATGCATGACAAGCGCATTGATGGCTTCATGACCATCCTCGAGTTCATAAATCACGCTTCCCCCTGTCCGCATCGATCGAGTGACGGCCTGTTCGCCTAGGCCCGAGTCGAGTGGCAACAAGCTCCGACAAAGGAATGGACCCCGGCTTTCGCCGGGGTGACGAGTGGGCCAACCTCTCGCTTGCCCCTGAGCTGACCTTGCTAGACCTCGTCCCCCCCTTGGACATGGGGGGACTTCAGGGGGGGTTGCTCTGCCACGTCCCACGTCCGCCCTAACCCACCTTGTTCCCGTGCCGTCGTTCGTTCTAGTCGTCGACCTCGTTTCGTTCGAGGGCGAGAAAGTGTACGACGACGAGGACGATTCTAGCGATACTCACGCGCTTTCCAGAAGCTTCAGTGATTTTTCCCATTCCTGGTAAAGCTGGCTGAGTTGGGTGCTGAGATCTTCGTGGCGGTCGGTGAGCTGTTTGAACTGGACAAAATCCCGGGCAACCTCTGGATCGCTCAGTTGGCTGGTGTTGGATTCAATAAGGCTCTCAATCCGCTGAATCTCTTGCTCTAGAAACTCACATCGGCCTTTTAGTTTTGCCAGCTCGTTCTTGCTGAACTTCTGTCCGTTGGAGCTCGGCTTCTCGAGTGCTGCCGAAACTTCCTTTGGCATGGGCAAGGCGGGCTTCGTTGGGGCTTGCAGTTCCTTTGGAGCTTCCTGGGAAACCGCGAATTCTTCGTAGGTGCCCTCGAATGCTGTGCAAGTACCTTCTCCGTCGAGGAAGAGAATTTGGTCGGCCAGCTTGTTCAGCAGGTAGCGGTCGTGCGACACCATGATGACGGTCCCGGGAAAGTCCTGCAGAGCTTCCTCCAGCGCCTCACAAGAAGGAATGTCGAGGTGATTCGTCGGTTCGTCCAAGAGCAGCGTATTGGCTTTGCCGAAAATGAGCTTGGCCAAGGCCAGCCGGCTTTTTTCACCTCCGCTCAACGATGCGGTCTTGTGGAACACATCATCGCCAAAGAACAGGAAGCGAGCCAGGTAGCCGCGCAGCGTCTCATCGGTGGCCAGTGGGGAAACTGCGCGCATTTCTTCCAACACCGTTGCTTCGGGATCGAGCGTTGAGAGCTGCTGGTCGTAGTAAGCCAGCTCCACCTTTTGTCCAACCTGAATTTTTCCCGCAAGTGGCGTTTGCCTGGCGAGCAGTGTCTTCAGAAGCGTGGATTTTCCCGAACCATTCGGGCCGATAATACCGACGTTGCGGCCCCGAAAAACCGTACCCGTGATGTTCTTTGCCAGCACTTTGCCTTCGTATCCTACGGCGACTTTCGTCAGCTTGAAGACGATGTCGCCACTCTGCGAATTCAGGTCGAAACGAAATCGTGCCGATGGCTTGCCCGAAGCAACGCTTTCCAGACGATCCATCCGCTCCAACATATTGCGGCGCGACTTGGCCTGTTTGGTTTTCTGGCCCGCCAAATTTCGGCGAATGAAGTCTTCCGTCCGGGCAATCATTTCCTGCTGTTCTTCGTATGCTTTCAGCCGGAGTTCACGGCGGTGTTCCCGCTCGACGGTGATACCAGGAATAGTTGCCGGGGTACTCCTCTACCTTTCCTTCAGCAATCTCCAGGATCCGAGTCACTGTGGCATCGAGGAAATAACGGTCGTGCGAGATCACCACAAACGCCCGTGCGTAGTCCTTGAGAAATCCCTCCAGCCAGCGCACGGCCGAGATGTCCAGATGGTTGGTGGGTTCGTCCAGCAGCAACAGGTTGGGATCTGAAAGCAATAGCTTGGCCAGATTCAGCCGGTTCAACTCTCCGCCGCTGAGTACCACCGCGCTTTTTTCCAGGTCGCGTTCTTCGAAACCAAGGCCAAAGAGAACCGCCTTGGTGCGGGCTTCGTAGGAATAGCCACCTTCCATCTCCCAACGCGTTTGAAGGTGCCCGTAGCGGTCAAGCAGCGAATGCAGGTCGGAGTGCTGCGATTTGGACTCGATCTCCGATTCCAACAACTCCATTTCTCTGGCCCGCTCCTCCATGTGTGCAAAGACGGAAACGGCAGATTCAAACACCGTCCTCTCCGGTTCGACGTGAGTCATCTGCTGCATGAATCCCAGCCGGACTTGAGGCTGGCGCACGACGTGGCCGTTATCCGGTTCGAGAGTGCCCGCAATGATTCGGAACAGCGTGGTCTTTCCAGTCCCGTTGCGGCCGACGAGCCCGACCTTTTCGTTGGGATTCAACTGGAAGCTTGCGTCTTTGAGGACCGTCTTGCTTCCGAAGCTCTTGCTGATGTGATCGAGATGAATAAGCATCGAAAGGCCGGATGGCCGGACAACTGGCTCCAGCCATCAAAAAAGGGCAGCCGGGGCTGCCCTCTGAAAAGCGGTATCTTTAGGGATTGCGCGCTAAGCAGCCTTCTTTTCAGCGGCTGGGGCGCTCAACAGCTCGATGGCCTTCTTGAGCTGCAGATCTTCCTGCGAAGTGGGCTTTGCAGGCTTTGGCGTGTCGTCCGAATCCTCGTCATCGACATCACCCTCCGCCGACATCCCTTCACGACCGTCGCGGACTTCAACATCCGGTGTGATGCCCTGGCCCTGAATCACCTTGCCCGACTGGGAATAGAACTTCGCGGTCGAGAGAAGCACTGCCGAGTCGCTCTCCAGCGGAATCAACTGTTGCAAGGAAGCTTTGCCGAAACTCTTCACTCCGACTACATCGCCGCGCCGATTTTCTTTGATGGCGGCCGACACAATCTCGGCCGCGGACGCGCTGCCATAGTTCTGCAGCACGACCAAAGGCAACTTCGACAAGGCCTTGGCTGGGTCGGCCACAAATTCCTTCTTTGGAGACTTCTGCCCCTGAGTGTAGGTGATGACGCCGTGGTCTAGGAAGAAGTTGGCCACCTTCACACCTTCTTCGAACTCTTCGCCGGCGCAGTCGCGCACATCCAGAATCACACGGCTGGCGCCATTCTTTGTCAACTGCTGCAACTTCAGCCGGACGTCTTCGCTGATGCCGGGGGTGAAGCGGTAAACCTTCAGATGCGCAATCTTATTCTCTAGGAGGCTCGCCTTGACCGGTGGAGCCTTCACCAGGTCGCGAGTCACGGTCAGTTCCAAAGGCTCTGCCTTTCCTCGACGCAATATCTTCAACTTGGCGACAGACCCCGGATTTCCAGTCATCAGGTATTCCGCTTGAAGCAGGCTGATATCGCGCGTTGACACCTCTTCGATCGATTCGATGACATCGCCCGGGTTTACGCCCGCTTTGTCGGCCGGTCCCCCTTCGATCGGGTGGATGACGTAGGCATAGCCCAGCATCTTCTCCTTGGAAAGCTCCAAGCCCAAACCACCGTTGCCGTTGGTCTTGTGCTTCTTGTAGCGGGAATACTCGTCAGGTGAAAGATAGGTACTGTACGAATCCAGCGACTCGAGTAGCCCGCGCAGGGCACCGTTGAAGACCTCCCCAAGATTGGGGTCTTCCACATAACTATTGCGAATCTTCGCCAAAACCTCGTTGAAAACCGAAAGCTGGGAATAGGATCCTTCTCGTTCAGTAGCCCTCCCGAGCAACCCCCCAACTACGGCGTAAAAGACGAAGATCGTTGAAAGCACAACGACAAAGAATTTGTTTCGATTCACCATCAGCCAACCTCATTCTTAAAAGCGTTCAAAAGCTCACTTATTATACATAAGAAAGCGCCAGGGACCGGGAGATTATTAGCGCGGGCCTAAAATCCAGCGTTCCGGAAGAGGGCGAGTTTGCGTTCCAAAAACAGAAAATCCAAATCAACGATAAGCCCAAAGCCCCAATGTGGTTATCGTCATTGCGTTTGGGCTTCTTTCGTCATTCGAGCTTCGTCATTCGTCATTTCTTCACGGGATTACCTGGGGAGTGACGTAGGCATAGAACATTACGAGCGAAGCGACGAGGCAGGCCAGGACGATACTGTGCACGAACACTGCTTTGAAGATAGCAGCCTCATTCCCCTCTTGATGCGTCGCGGCGCTCGACACGACAATGCTCTGCGCATCGATCATCTTGCCCATCACTCCCCCGGCGCTGTTAGCTGAGGCCATCAGCACAGGGCTGATGTGCAGTTGCTCGGCCGTCACCTTCTGCAGATTGCCAAAGAGCGCGTTCGAGCCAGCATCGGTGCCAGTCAAGGCCACACCCAACCAACCGAGAAGCGTGCCAAAGAAGGGATAGACCCAGCCAGTCCGCGTCAAGCTCAAGCCAAGAACGGTGTCCATACCCGAGTAGCGTGTCACAAACGCCAACCCGACCATAAAACTGATGGCCAGCAGCGACGGAATCAACTGCCGGACGGTTTGTCCAAAGATCTGGAAAGCCCGCCCGAAAGACATACCGAGGAACGGAACCGCCAGCAGGGCACCCGCGCAAACGGCAGTGCCGGGCATTGCGAAGACGTTCAGGTCCATAACCGCCGCTTCGGGCGTAGGCTGATTCACCACGGGGGCGACACGCACAACCTGATTGTGCAGTCCAGCCAGGGGAAATGTCAGCGCATCGAACTTCAGATACTTGCTCAGTGTCGGCAGCCCAGAGATGAGGATGAATATTGAAGCCAGAATGAAGGGAGACCAACCCTTAAGGATGACCCCCAGGGAATGATGCCGGAGTTCAGCCTTTTCGTTCTCCGGGTGTAGTTCCAAAATATTTTTGGGCTTCCAGAAGCGCAGAAAGGCCACCATGACCAACAGCGAGAAAATGGCCGATGCAATATCCACGAGTCCAGTCTCGAGAAAATTCGACCAGTAAAATTGCATGGCGGCAAAGGACAACCCGCAGACCAGCAGCGCGGGCAACACCTCGAACGTCTTCTTCCAATCCACCATGCTGCGCACCAGCCACAGCGGCAGGATTAACGAAAACGGCGGGAGAATGCGACCCGTCATGGCATTCAGGGACTGTTCTGGAAGTCCGGTGACTCCGGCCAAAACACGAATCGGATTCCCGACGCCACCCCAAGCCACCGGGGCAGTGTTGGCAAGCAGGCAGAGTACTGCAGCCTGGAATGGCGGGAACCCTAGACCGATGAGAAAGGCACCGGCAATCGCCACAGGAGCTCCACCTCCGCCAGTGCCTTCAAGGAACGCTCCAAAGCAGAATGCAATTAGAATCGCTTGCAGGCGCGAATCGGAAGAGAGGGCAGCAATCGATTCCTTCATCACCTGGAATTGGCCGGTTTCCACGGCAATGTGGTAGAGGAAAATGGAGGCAACGATGATCCACGCAATCCGGACCAGTCCAAACACAACTCCCAGGAATGTCGCATTGGAAATCAAGGATGCGGGCATCCCAAAAACCAGGGAAGCCAAAACCACAGCCATGATCATGCCGCTCAGCGCCGCAATCCAGACGCGCTGTTTCAGAACGAGCAGGACAAAAAACAGCGTCAGCACTGGAAGCGACGAAACAAACGTAGACAGCTGCCAAAAGTTCAACGGATCATAAACTTGACTCCAAGTCACGCGCGGATAGCTCCTCGTCGAATGATTGAAAATGCGCTGCAGTATCGTCGCTGAAGCGCGGTACTGTATCGGAAAGATCGACAAATTGAAAGGAATCGCGGCCTACCTGACAACGAGCCTGCAACCACACACCAGACTCGAGCCACTTCACGACACAAGCCAGAGACGGGACACTCGAGGCCGAGAGCCGGTCCTGGCAACGACTCTACCGAATCGGTTTCAAACGTGGCAATATAGGCCGGTCCTCAACAGGTGTGGTTAGGAGAGCCTTATGACTGGCAAGATGGTTGAGTTCTCAAGCAATGGAAGCACTGCCAACGGATACCTGGCGAACCCGGAGTCGCGGAATGGCACTGGTGTCATCGTGATTCAGGAATGGTGGGGCCTGGTCGATCACATCAAGGATGTGGCCGACCGATTTGCGCGCGACGGGTTCGTAGCGCTCGCACCCGACCTATATCATGGTAAAACAGCCAAGAGCCCTGATGAAGCAGGAAAGCTGTTTATGGCGTTGAACATTGACCGCGCTGAGAAGGATCTCCGTGGCGCCATTCAGTTTGTACTCGGGCAAAAGGAGACTGCAGGGAAAAAAGTGGGAACCGTAGGCTTCTGCATGGGCGGTCAGCTGTCTCTGTATGCCGCATGCGCCAACGCCAACGTTGGTGCCTGCGTGAACTTCTACGGAATCCATCCGAATGTTCATCCCAACATTGCCGATCTGCAAGCACCGGTGCTCGGATTCTTCGCTGAGAAAGATGGTTCCGTGACTCCCGATGCAGCGCGGAAACTTGAGGCTCAGCTCAAGAGCGCGGGTAAGCAGCCAGAGTTTCATATCTACCCGGGCGTAAGTCACGCGTTCTTCAATGACACGCGGGCGGAGGTGTACAACGCGACCTACGCAAAGCAATCGTGGGATCGAATGCTCAGTTTTTTTCGAGAGCATCTTGGCTGAGTTTGATGGGGTCACGCTGGGAGCACGCGTGCTCAGCCCGCAGAGTGAGACGCCTGTCAGATGGTTTGGTTCGCGACTCCGAGCGGGCTTCCTTCCCCTGTGGCGAGTTGTCAGTTGGCTATGCACCGTCAGAGTCACTTCAGAGAAACTGATTGAAAAAGCCCAAACTTTCCATCGTCTACTACCTCAATGCGTTGCCCCTGTCCTGGGGATTCCTGCACGGCGCCGAACGCGAGCTCTTCGATCTGGACCTCTCACCGCCATCGCGGTGCGCTGATTTGCTGGCACGAGGCGAAGTGGATGCCGGATTGATCCCGGCAATCGAGTATCAGCGAATCGAAGGACTGAAAATTGTCCCTGACTTATCGGTCGCATCAAAGGAGGCCGTCAAGAGTGTTCTGTTGCTTAGCAAGGTACCTGCCGAACAGATCAGGACCCTGGCGGCGGACAGCTCATCGAGGACTTCCGTCTGTTTGCTGCAAATCCTTTTGCGGGCTCGATTCAATGCTGACCCAATCATCAACTCCCATGGCCCGGACTTGAAAGCAATGCTGGCCGGAAATGACGCCGCATTGATCATCGGTGACGTGGCGCTCAGATCCGAGCCAACGTCTCTGTTTCGCTATGATCTCGCTACAGAGTGGCGTGCATTGACTGGAAAACCGTTTGTCTTTGCGTTTTGGGGTGTTCGCGAGTCGGCAGGACTGCCGGAGGCCGCCGCCTTTCAGAGGTCATTTGCTTATGGACGGGCGCACAGCGAAGAGATTGTAGAAGAGCAAACGCGGCAACTGCAACTTCCAGCCGAATTGATTCGGACATACATCAATCGCAATATCGATTATTCGTTGGATGAAGAGAATCTGGCAGGACTGCGCCAGTTCTATGAGTTGGCAAGAGAGTTCAGGCTAATCGACGTGGTAAAGAGATCTGGAATTCACTGGGTGAAGACAGAGTGAACAGTCTGTGCGCCAAGGCTTCAATTTTGCTCCACCTCGGTCACACCCCCTCTGGCTCCCCCTTATGCGCTGCGCAAGGGGGAGAAAGGATCATTCATGCTCGTCGAAAACAAACGTGGTGGTTACTCATTTCTCAAAGGAATCAGCCCATATTCCGCCGGAGCCATTGCGCATTCAGGATTTGCGATTGAACATGCCCGGTTGCGCACTCCGATTGCAGTCGCAGCGGGGTTCGTTGCCATTGATGCGCACTTGAAGTCTTTGAACCGGCCACGGGCCGCGCTCTGCGGAATCGAGTTGAGGTCGCCACAGCCTTTCACGTTCCAGGGGTTTTCAGACTTCAACGCTCGCTACGTCGGCATTCTGAAGAGTTGGGAATTGCTGCAAGACGGACTGAATCCCATTGCTAGGACGAACGTGGCCCCCGAACTTGGCCCGCCAACCGAGCCTTGCCTGTTCGGTTTTTCGTACACCGTCGTGGCAGCGAATGCAAAGCCTTCGTTTGTTGTCGCGGGAGCGGGAGAGCTACCGGAGGGTTCGCTGGATCCTCACGATGTGGTGAGGAAGGGCGAAACAACCACCGAAGCGCTGCGCGAGAAGGCGCGTTTCGTCATGAGCCTGATGGATGGGCGCATTCAAGGTCTCGGTGCTCAATGGGCAGACGTAACGCAGACGAACCTGTTCACCGTCCATCCGGTTTGCCCCTGGCTGAATTCGGAGGTTTTGGAAAAGATGGGATCGGCGCAGCTTCAAGGCGTGAACTGGTATTTTGCCCGGCCGCCGATTGTAAGTATTGAATTTGAGATGGACCTACGTGGCGTTGGGCGAGAAGTGGTGATTGGTTGAGGCTTTTTGGCCGTCTTCAGTGGCAGCGGCATCCGGCCGCTGGGAATCCCGCTGGATCTCCCAAGCCTCACATGTCTTCAGGAATCTTGATCTGTAGCTGAACTCGTGTGTTCTCGGGGATCTCGACAGATTCAGACGGATGGAAGCAGCCCTCGCGATATACCGCTAGAATGCGCAACGAACGCGGCGATCCCTCGCGCGCGGGTTCCTTCTTCTGCCCACCGTCCATGGCCAGATTGGCCAACCGATCAGCTTCGCGATTCTGTTCCCGAGGGACATGATGAATCGAGAATGATTTCAACTTGAAAATCAGCGCTTTCGCCTCTCTGAACAAAGGCTGCAGATCGGGACTCTTGACCTTGTAGACCCCGTTAATTTGCCGCACCATCAGCTCAGAATCCGCGTAGGCACGCAACCCCTCGTATCCGTTCGCCAAAGCGTACTGCAAGGCGCCGATCAAAGCAGAATACTCCGCAAAATTGTTCGTTCGAATCCCAAGATGCTGGGAAAGACTGGCCAACGGTTCTCCATTCTCATCCTGCACTGCGACTCCGTAGCCGGCAACGCCCGGGTTGCCGCGCGATCCGCCGTCAATGTACGCGATGCATCGCTTCATGGGACATATTCCAAGGAGCGCTCGGTGCTTATGCGTGGCGCCAGAGAGCATGAGAATGTAGGAGGCGCTCTTCGAGCGGCGACCGGTCGTTTCGGCAAAGGACCGGAGATCGCCGCTGGGGACAGCGGCTCCCACTTTCCAGTTCTATTTTCAGAGCGAAACACGCTGCTGAGCAACGCCAAGGCAAGGAGGAGGGCCATTTCATCCGAAAATTTCGAAGTGGGAGGATGACTACGAAGTCACTTCGTACGGAGCATCGGGTTTCCAATAGAGGATGCGGTTGCAACTGTCGCAGGTGATGATCTGCTCTCCCGCCATCACCTGGCTCACCACGTGAGGCCGAATACGGACGTGACAGGCCTGGCAGGAGTCCTGCGTGGCGCGGGCTAGCGCCGTTCCCTTGCGAAACTTAGTGATCTGCCGATAGGTGTTGAGCAGCGTGGCATCCACCGATTGCGTGAGAGTGTCTCGCTGGCGCTGCAACTCAGCCAGAATTTCGCGATCCTTGCTCACTTCGGCCTCGGCAGCTTTTTTTTCCGAATCCACCAGAGCCTTCTCTTGCTGCAACCTCTGCTGAATGGTCTGCGCCTCCTGCCGAAGTGCTTCGTCCCGCTCCATCAGTCCCAGTATCCCGTCTTCAATCTTGCGCACTTCCTTCTCATTGAACTCGATCTCGTGAAGCAAGGCCTTGTACTGCTCGTTGGTCTTGACGTCAGTTAACTGCCCGCGATACTTCGAGTTCTTCTGCTCCAGATCCTGGATATTGCCTTCAAGTTTCTTCCGGTCCGAGGCTGCCTGGGCAATCTGCTGCTTGTTAGCCTCCAGCGCCTGCAATGTGCTGTTCAGCTTGGCTTCCAAAGCGGCCAGCTGTTTGGGAAGAAGCTCAATTCTGCCGTAGTAATGTTGAACCTGCAGGTCGGTTTCCTGGAGCTTGAGGAGTTTTTCGACTTCAGGATGCATTCGAAGAGGGTATCCCAGAAA